>NZ_JBIVLO010000010.1:165928-265056 GCF_044751305.1 Streptomyces sp. NPDC088725 | reverse complement strand
CCTTTGCGCCTTCGGCGCTTGATGCCTCGTCACCTTCGGTGTCGAGGCCGGGCCTTCGGCCCGTGGGTCCGGCCTCCGGCCTGACCTTGGCTGGCTACGGGGATGGTTGCCGGTGTGTTTGTTTGTGCTGGTCAGATGTGGTGTATTGGCCTGTTCGTTGTGGTCTTGGTTCTTGTTGCCAGTTTTCGCGGCTTCGATTCACGGGCCGTTTCCATTACAGGAAGTGTTCGTCTCTGATGATATGTCAAGGTAGCTGGTTCGAGGTTGGCCCCTCCTCCGGAGGCGCCGTAGCTTCTTCCGACCATCGTCAAGTGGTCTACACCAATTTTGGTGTCAAGGGGTCATGTAACTCTGATGCCGGGCACGTCAATTTCGCGAAGCTGTATGCGGAAAAAGCCCCTCCACGAAGACGGAATCTGTTCCTTCGATAAACTTGATTTTCCACTACAGATATGGCCGGGCGCCCGAATGCAGCGACGGGCCGTGTTCCCGCACCGGGCGCTCACACGGCCCCGCATTCGACTGGTAGTCGAAAGGCAAGGAGCCGTGCCCGGGGCCGTCTTCAGGGAAACCGGAATGGCCCTTGACTGTGAGCGAGGGCCGTTCCGGTGAAGATCCTGATTGACCGTCAATTTTCAGCTGGAAGAGAGCCGGGCTTATGCCCAGGTGTCCACGGCGGCCTCGCCCAACGGTCCCCGCTGATACAGACGGGCCGGGCATCCAGCCGTCCCTTCCGTGCGTGGGCCACGCTTGGGTGTCGGCCGCGACCTGGCGGGTGGTCAACGTACAGCAGCACCTCCTCGGACAGCTCGTAGATGTTCCGACCACCAACGGCCTCCAACGACAGCACCCGTCGTACTGATCCCACGTCAGGCAGACACCGCCCGTAGTCCGAGACCGCCTCCAACGGGCCACTGGAGGCAGCACCGGAGTCGTCCTCGGTGGTCGACCAGATCGAGGGATCAAGTCTCGTATGCGGCCAGCGCATCGACCATGGCGGTCATGTAATCGTCGTGAGACCACTGGGCGAGGCCACGGGGTGATCTCACGCAGATGGGCGGGTCCGCCGGCCGGCGGACCCGCCCCGTGTTCAACGAGCCAGCTCCAGCCGCTGTCAGGAGTCCCTGGTCTCAGGCCCCGATTCCGATGGAACCGACATATGCGTATGCCGCATAGTCGGAATCCAGGTCGGTGATGATGTCGTCCCAGATCTCATCCAGGGTGCGCATGTCACCCCTCCCCCAGGCATCGACCATGTCGTCCCAGACATAACGAGCCTGCACAGAGCGCTCACTGACGTTCGGCCGGCGATACCTCTCGTCCACGCCCGTCTGATCGACAGGATAGATCTCGATCCGACGGCCACGCCCGTCGTTGTCGAGGAGCCGCTTGAGAGCACCGGAACGCACCAGGTTGTCCCTGCGGCGCTCCTGATAGGCCCGCTCGACCGCTTCCAGCTTCGGAGCACTGGGGCGTGTCCCGCGTTCCCAGGAACGCAGCAGGCGGGCGGAGACGCCGTGTTCGCGCAGGATTTCGCGGCCGGGGCGGGTGTTGAGGTAGCGGAGGCGGGCGGAGAGTCCGCGGTGGGTTGTGACGGGCGAGGCGATGCCGCCTTCACGCGTGATCCGGTCCAGTTCGCCGGCGAGGGCTTGCGCGCCGCTGAGGCCCTGGGCGCCGTGTTTCTGCCATTCGCCCCACAGGTCGGTCGCTCCGCCGGCCATGGGCTACTCCCCCAGTGTGTAGATGGTCTTGGCCTTGACCTGGGACAGGTCGCGGCCCTGTGGGAAGACCTGTTGCCAGTCTCCGGCGACGTGGAGTTCGTCGGTGCCGGACATTTGAACGACCGTCAGGCCCGCTGTGTGTGCTTTATGCGCTTTGAGCCACAGGTTCGCGAATGCCTGGGAGCGGATGATGTGCATCCAGTCAGGGCGTCGGATTTCCCGGTTCGCGCTGCTCTCCCCGATCGTCGACACGAACTTAGAATACATGGACTTCACGTATTCCAGGGCCACTTCATCATTCTTCGTAATGGCTTCTTTGCGTACGTCAGCGAGAGTACGGCGCATCTTTTCCAACAGCCCCTCGGATGCGCCGGATGTCCACGACTCATGAATGACCGGTGCCTCGCAATAGCCGAGCTTCGCGCAACGCAAAAGAAGTCGGAGGGTTGCTTCCGTGATCCACAGGTCTCCCGGTACTTTCCGTGCGCCGAGTGGTGAGGGGAGGTCCGGCTGGTTCCAGGCGGCGGGGGTGACGCGGTGGATACCGGAGCGTTTCGGGTCGTGGTGCTCTCCTTCGGAGTGGACCAGCTTCCCGATCGGCAACCATGTTTTCAGTGCTGAGAGGTAGGCGGCGTTCATGTCCAGGGCGGTGACATCGAGAGTGACGTGGCCGCCGCGTGCGGCGCGGTGGAGCTCCTCCAGGCGCCATTTCGGGCGGGCCTCCCAGACCTGGTCCGCGCCCTTCTGTGACGCCTTCTTCAGGATCTCGACGGTGGGCGGGAACTCACTGTGTTCGTAGCGGCCACCGACCCGGGACGCTGCGAACAACGCCATCACGTCCGGGACTGCTGTCTTGATGAGCGCGGCACGCGCGGCCGCCCGGTCACCGCCATGCGCGGCGAGCTCTTCCCCGACACGTCCATTAACGCGGTCCGCGAGCGGACCCGCGGGCGGCGCCACCCTCTTCGGAACCAGCAGCACGGCCGACGCTGGCTCCGAGGGAACCAGGGCCGGGGACGCGACCGGAGCAGGAGCCAGGGACGAGGGCGGGGACACGACCGGAACTGGAGTCGGACCCGAGCCCGAGGCCGAGCCCGAGGGCGCGGCCGGGCCCGAGGGCGGAGCAGGGGGCGGGGTCGAGGCCGAAGCCGAGGCAGGAGCCGAAGCCGAAGCCGGAGCAGGAGCCGGAGCCGGAGCAGGAGCAGGAGCCGAGGACACGCCCGAAGCCGGGGCAGGAGCCGAAGCCGAGGCAGGAGCCGGGGCAGGAGCCGAAGCCAGACCCGAGGCCGGGCCCGCAACGGGAACCGAACCCGAGGCCGAGCCCGAGGGCGGGGACACGACCGGAGCCGGAGCAGGAGCCTGGGCCGGGGCCGGGGCCGGGGCCTGGGCCGGGGTCCGGTCGGGTGGCGGCGAGGGGATGTCGAGAGGGACGAGCGTCTGCTGCCCGCCGGGCGTGACGCGGTCCGCGGGCAGCTTCGCCAGCGCGTGCGTCGGGCCCGCGAGGAGATCCAGCACCGGCATCCCCCAGTGAGCGGCAAGACGATCACAATCCGTCAGCGTCCACGTCGCCCTCCCGCGCTGCCTGCGACTGACCTGACTCTGCGTCAGCCCCAACACCTCGGCCAGAACGGACTGCTGCTCACCCGTACGATGCACAATCGCAGCCACCGTCACCCGCAACGTCTCCTCAGTACCCATCAACACAAACACACCCTACCCCAATAAAATGCGAATAACGCATAGAGAATGCTGATTGGGCATATTCTTGAGTCATGGGGTCGCGATGCGGGTCCCGGCAGCCGTCGGGGCCCGCAGCCGACCACCGACAGGCTGCGGGCTTCAACGGCCCAGCGGGCGTTGGGTACATCGAGCGCCTGGAAGCATTCGTGGAGCAGCATCGTGCGCGTCTGGAGGAGATGCTGCGCGCGTAGGGCCGGGCAGTAGGCCCGCCTCGCGCGGCCGGTACGCGCTGATCGGTAACCCGAGACCCTGGTCATCCTGGAGCGTATGGGGACCAACCCGTTCGGTCTGCACGGACAGTGGGAGAAGGAACTGGAGGACGTCCTGCTGGACGACCTCGAGTTCGCGTGGGGGCCGCGCATCCACCTCAGCCGGTGAACAGCCGGGAACGACCGGCGGGGTCGGGCAGGGTGATCCTGTCTGGCCCCGCCGTCGTCGGGTCAGCCGAAGTCGAGCATGTCCTGCGCGAAGTCGGCCGGGGCCGGTCGGTGCTGGGGCGGCGGTGCGCCGTCTGGCTGTGCGGCCTCCCAGCGCCCAATCAGCTCGTCCTTCCACCCCTTGGGCGGAGGCCACGAGACACCCCAGGCGGCGAGTTGGTCGCGCTTCCAACCGCCGGCGGGCGTGCGGGCGGCTTCGATCTCTTCGGGCGAGGGCCGGTCGGGCATGTCTAGCGGCCTCCCATGAGGAACAGGGCCGAGGCGGGGTGGGACAGGCTTTTCGCCAGCTGCTCGCTGTCCGCCGCGGCGTTCCGGAGCTCTGCGGCAGTCGTGGCCGCCTCGGCCTTCGAGTTGCGGCCCTGTTCCAACGTGATCTTGTCGTTGGCGGCCAGCAGCTCCAGGACGTCGGCGGTCTGCTCGAACGCCTGCGGCAGCCGGTCAACCAACGACTTCAGCGCCTGGGTTGCTTCCGACAGAGCGGGCACCGGCAGCTCCTCCGCGTCGTCCAGCACTACGCAGTTGAACTCCTCGATCAGGTCTCGGGCCTGCCGCGCCAACTTCGCCGGATCCGTCTTCGCCGCCATGTGCTCGCTTCTCGCCGCTGAAATGGTGGCCTCCAGTCTCCCAGGGTGAGCAAGGCGAGAGTCAGCACAAAGCGCGCAGCATCGCACTGGCGTGCGTGCAAGTGCTGGGATCCGGGGCCGCTCCCGTGGCCGGTGGTGGTCGGTCGGACGATCAGCGGTCGATCGGGAGCACCTGGTCCAGTCCGCTCTCGTGCAGGATCTGCTGGACGGTGTCGTCAAGGGTGCTGGCCGCGTCGATGACGGTCTCCAACGCGTCGGGCAGCAGGTCCTTCTCCCGGAACCAGTCGCTGAGGTGGTCGGGCGTGACGTGCTGGAGGTACTCGGCATCGGCTTTCGTCGCGTGCCGGCGGACCGTCTCCGCGTACGGCACATCAACGTAGTAGCAGCGTGAGATGCCGCGGTGGGCGCGTACCAGGTCATGGAGCATCGTGCCGTAGCGGTCTGCGTACAGGATGCCTTCGATGACGACGTGGAAGCCGTTGTCCAGGGCGTAGCGGGTGGTGAGGTCGATCAGGCCGATGTTGGCGCCGCCGGGCCGGTCGCGTTCGCGCAGCACGATCCGGCGGAGGTTGTCCTGGCCGACGATGGCGAGGTTGCGGCCGAACTTCTCGCGCAGGCCGGCCGCGATGGAGGACTTGCCCGAGGCGCTGTTGCCGCGGACCACGATCAGGCGCGTGTCCTTGGTCCCCACCGTGCCGGGTGCGCTGGGCGTCACGTGTCGTCGCCCGTGAGACTTAGCTGCATCCGGTGCTCGTGGAGGTGTTCCCAGTCCATGACCAGGCGGAAGCGCTGGTGTGCGTCCAGGCGTTCCGCGTCGGCCGGCTCCTGGCCGCGCTGTACGCGGGCGTCGCCGTCCTCCACGAGTTCCGCGAGGGCGAGTCGGACGTCATCGGCGTCCAGGCTGGTGGCGTCCGCGAGACGGTCCAGGGAGGTGAGGGTCTCCTGCGGTTCACCCAGATCGTCGACCAGGTGGTTGATGAGGGTGTTGACGAGTGGGCCGGTGCGCAGCGTCCAGCGGATCTTGTCGAGGAGCTTGGTGAGTTCGGCGTCCAGGGGCAGCAGGTCGCCGGGGAGCGGGAGGGCCGCGGGCATCGACCACCGGGGGCCGGACGGTGTCTCCTGGCGGTGTGCCAGGCCCCATGTGAGGTAGAGCTCGGAAAGGTCCCGCACGGTTGTGGGGACGGGGTAGCCGGCGGTCGTCAGCATGGCGCCGAATTGTTCCCATCGGCTCGCTTCGCACGCTTCGCGGCCCTCTGGCGCCTTCTCGTGGTCCCATTCCTCGTCGGGCCACGAGAAGGTGAGCGCGCTGTCGAGGTCGCCGCCGATCATGTCCCAGTGGCCGTTGAAGATCTCGTGCACCAGGTCGTCCAGGGAGCCGGTGAAGCCGGGCTGGCAGGCGGTCCCGATCAGCAGGGTCAGGGAGAGGCCCTGGCGGGGCAGGACGTGGTTCCAGCCTGAGACGAACCAGTCGTTGTGCATCGCCAAGTCCCGGCGCGGGCCGCGCGCAGACGGGTTCTCAGTCACCTGTAGCTCTTCCTCGAAAACGGCTGGGGGTTCGCAGCGTACCCATCACAGTGCAGCGCTCTCACGGGCGTCGACCCAGGCCTGGTGCTCTGGAGTGACGCGCAGTTCTTCGCGTAGGCGGCCGCGCAGGACGCCGACGCGCGTGCGGCCTTGCCGGACCTGCAGTCCGCTGTCCGACGGGGTCAGGAGGCGCCGGTCGATGAGGAGTGGCGGGCGTAGCCGCGTCCCGCGCTCTTCCCAGCATCGCCCGGCCTGCGGGGGTCGGACCGTGACTCAGTGCACCGGGTTCTCGGCGTAGCCTTCGATGCAGTCGGCGTCCGACGCTCCGGTCGGCATGCTGTGGAAGTCCGCGGCCGGGATCGTCTCCAGCCGCCATGTGGCGTTGTGCAGGTCGGTGCCGCCGTAGTCGTGGGCGAAGGCACCGTCGTCGCCGTGGTCGAAGGGAAATTGCTCCAGCGCGTCGTCCGGCCATTGAAGAGCGGTCAGTGCCGGCTCGTCACGGAACTGGCTGTAGTTGTAGGGGGATCCGCCGGCCTGGCGGCGGGCCATGAGCGGTCTGAGGTCGCTGGGCTACATGACGCCAGATCTACAGGAGATTCTCCGTGGTGTTGACCCTGCTCTGATCTCGTGCCGTCGCGGGCGCGGGGTCGTTGGATCGGGCGCCTCTATAGAGCCGGGCTCCGGGGGCGTCAAGGGCGGAGAGACCGGTGACCCGGCTGTGCACGCTGTACGGCATTACGCCCGGGCACCCTGGTGGGTTCCTTCACCCGACCGAGTACGGGCCATCAGCGGAAAAGCTGAGGAAACAACCCACCGCGTGTCCATCCCCGGGATTTTTCGTGAGTCGAGGTCCGTTTCCGGGTGAGGCCGCCGACCAGGACCGCCGGTTGTGGTGGCCGAGTGACTGCCGCCTCTTGGTGGAGCTGCCGGGTATCGACACGGCCGGCGACATCAGTGCTGCCGGGGAGGACCAGCCGTACTCACCGGTCTTCGCGAGGTCGGAGGCGATCGGCGGCAGGCCGAGCCTGACACTGGCGGCACCCGGCAGGACCAACCGCCTGTCCGTCAGCAGACCACCCAGGACAGCACCGGTGGTGAAACCTCGGGGATTTCGGTGGCCCGCACTGCGGCTCCTGGCCAACCGCCCGGCAGCCGAGTGGGGTGATCGGAGGGCGTAGCAGAAGGTGTGGCCGCGGGCGGAGTCCGCGTATGGGCAGGCCGCAGCGACAGCCGGTCACCGGCCTCGTCCTCCCTCGGCAGTGTCTCTTCGCCCGGCTCGCAAGGCAGTTGAGGTCAGACAGCGGGCAACCGTCCCCGCGCGACAGGGACGGAGTGGAGCACTCGAAGCTGCGGAGGTGTTCAAAAGGCATTATCGGTGGTTGCCCGTTTTGACGGGGCAGGCGGGGGAATACCTGTGTTCGGCTTTCGGGCGGAACTGTTCGTCCCCGGCGCGTAGATGGTGGTGCCTCCGCGTTCGGCCGGGGAATGGGGGTTGGCTTGTTCTCGTCCCACAAAACCACCCGACCTGCCCATTTGTACGAAGCATGGCCATTGCCGTTCAGATGCCCGCCACCGGGCGGACACAGCAGGTCAGCACACTGCCGCTGACAGAGCGTCCAGCAACGGAGTGCACCATGAGTACGGCAGAGAACCAGAAGAAGGTCGACAGACGGGCGCTGCTCGCAGCGGCGATCGCTGTGCCCGCCGCGGGCGCGGCGGTGACGATGCTGGGCGGCGCGCCCGCTCAGGCAGCGACGGTGGCGGCAGCGGGCGGGGGCAAGTTTCAGACGGAGAGCCCCCGGTTCGCCGTGGCTGTCCTCCCGGACACGCAGTACCTCTTCGACGCCGACAGCTCCGACCCGGAGCCGCTCCGCGAAACGTTCCACTACCTCGTGTCCGAGCGCGGGTCCGCGAACATCGCGTTCATGACGCACCTCGGTGACGTCACCGAGCACGGCACCAAAGACGAGATCAAGCTGGCCGCAGAGACCTTCACCACCCTCGACGGCAAGGTGCCCTACAGCGTCCTGGCCGGCAATCACGACATCAACGGCGGCGACGACCAGCGCGGCAAGTCCGCCTACCTCGACGCGTTCGGCCCGCAGCGCTACCAGCCCATGCCGACCTTCGGCGGTTCCTCCCCGGACGGCTACAACAGCTACCACGTGCTGTACGCCGGCGGCCGCGAGTGGCTGATCCTCGCCCTCGACTGGCGGATCTCCGACAAGGGCGTGAAGTGGGCGCAGTCCGTGCTCAAGAAGCACAAGAAGCTGCCCGCCATCCTCACCACCCATGACATCGCCTGGGCCGAGGACGACGGCACCGCGCAGTTGTCGGACAACGGTCAGCGGATCTGGGACCAGCTCATCCGCTCGAATGACCAGATCTTCCTCACCATGGGCGGACACTACTGGCCGCCCGGCCGTACGGTCCTGAAGAACGACGCGGGCAACGATGTCCACGTCCACATCACCAACTACCAGGACCGCTACTACGGCGGCGCCGGCATGATCCGCCTGTACAACTTCGACCTCGCCCGCGATGTCATCGACGTCGAGACGTTCTCGCCGTGGTTCCTCGCCCGCGACCCGAAGAAGCGGACGCTGCTCGAGGCCGAGACCATCGAACTGACCGGTGATGTCGACCGGTTCAGCCTCGACATCGACTTCGACGCGCGCTTCGCCGGTTTCGCTCCCGTCAAGGAGCAGGACGCGCGCCCCGCCGGTGCCGTCATGCCGCGCGGCACCCTCGCGTACTGGCGCTTCGACTCCGCCGGCCTGCCGGACGCGCCCAAGGCGGGCAAGCCGGTGAAGGACGGAAAGGTCGCCCGCGACCTGACCGGCAACGGCAACGACCTGACCGTCAGCCGTCTGCACACCAGCGCCGCCGAAGTTCTCACCTGGTCGAAGGACCACCACGCGGGCCAGCCGGCGCACGCGAGCCTGCTCTTCGACGGCGGGCAGTCGCCCGACCGCGGCGCGGTTCTCATGACCGGGCCCAAGGCCCCGCTGAACAATGAGAAGTTCACCTCGGGCTACACCCTCGAGACGTTCATCAAGCTGCCCGCGCCCTTCGAGGGCAAGCACGACTGGATGGGCATCTTCAGCTGGGCCGGGCGCAACGGTGACGCCGGCAAGACCACCGGTTGGTCGCAGGACGACCCTAGTTGCAGCCTGAACCTCTCCCCCGAGCGGTTCCTGCAGTTCATCGCGTACCCGTACATCGACGACACCGACCCCACGTCGTGGAGCCACGCCGTTCCGGTCGGCCGCTGGATGCACATCGCGATGGTCAACGACGGTGAGCACACCGTGATGTACGTCGACGGCTCGAAGATCGCCCGTAACCCCACCCGCAGGTCGAACGGTATCGCCACCGTCGGCAAGCCCTTCGTCATCGGTGGCACCCAGTCCAACGAGAAGTTCGGACAGGGCTTCTACGGCTGGATCGGCGACACCCGCATCGTCAACCGGCCTCTCAAGCCGAAGGACTTCCTCGCTCCTCCGGCCTGATCTTTGACAGCCCCAGCCCCCGGCCCGGCCGGGGGCTGGGGCTGATGTCATCCGTGCAGCTTGCTTGTACACCCCGCGACGAACTCAACGGCTATGACGACCAGCACGTCTCGCTCCCTTCGCCAACGGGCCCGTTGACCGCGTCAGTCATGTTCACTGACTGACACCAATTCCTCGAAGCACGCGGCGGAGTGGCTCCTCCCCTGTCGCGCCGTCACCTCGACAAGTGGCACAGGCCCCGCCGGGGGCTTCAACTCCCACGTCTGATGGCGAAGTCACTACTCATCACCCCATGACATCTTCCGTTGCGGCTTCGTCACCAGGCGCAAGAAGATGTCCAGGTGGGCGCACCGGTTTCCGCAGGCCGCAGGCCGGTGACGCACAGTCTCCTTGCTCGCGCCTGTGCTGCTCTGGCGCAGCCGGGCCCGTCTCGCTGTCGCGCTTCCTCGGTCCGTGCGGGCTGTGCGAGGCGGTCGCCCTTCCCCACGAGGTGAAGAGCATGAAATTGGTGGACGCGATTCCCGATTGAAGGCTCTTCCAGCTGTGGCGCCCGTGAGGGATTGCTGACGGAGTTCACGCTGGTCCTCTTGGCGGCAGCGCTGTCCGGGGTGATCAGCCGTATGCCTCAGCCGGTCTTCTCCCGAAGGCTCACAGCTTCCCAGGACGCTGACCCGGTCGACTCGCCGACGGACGGATGGCGCTCTCGATTCCCTGGCGCAGCGCAGAGTTGACATATCGGAGCAGCTTCTTGCTGTACGCGCCGAATTCTCGGGTTATCCGTGCTATTCCTCAGCACTGCAAACGGAATTGCGCGAGACACGAACAGTGCCGGCGCGGCGCGAGATCGTTGAGAGGTACCAGAAACCGCTCCGGAGGTTTCAGCGTGGCCGAGAAGCCGGTGGCGGTCGCGGCGAATCCCGCGCCGCCGATGCCCTGCTCGGCATCACCCCTGAACCGTGACCCAGCCCGCCGACCGGATCTGACGGTGGTGGCTTCGGCTGTCCGCTCGCCGGCCTGGTCGCGGTGGAGTACGGAGCCGCCGCCGCGCGGACGCGGCTCTGCTGCGGAGCTTCGACTCCGGGGCCCCGCACAAACGCACGCGGCGAGCTGACGCCTCCAGCGCATCGTCAAGCCGGTTCGAAGCGAGCCGGACCGGACCGTCGGCGAGAGTGTCCTCCCCGCATCGCGCCCACGAAACCGCCGATCCCGGTCCGCCACGCCTCGTGACGTGGCACCACTCTGCGCGCACGGCACTGCCCGCGACAGCCGAAAGACACCACGCGCTTCCTTACCGGCGAAGGCGTCTTGCCTGGTAGGCGTTCGCGCACCCGTACCCCCATCCGACCCAAATGTCCGATTTTTGATATTTCGTGTTTCGATGGAGAGGGCTTGACCCCTGCCACGGATCTTCGATGCGGGCGAGTCGGCACCCCGCGACTCCACGCACCCGACGGGCAACACCCGGCCCCCACCTCGCGACCGCGCGACGGGCCCCGGGGCGGGGTGAATTCACAATGGTTGACCATTCAACGATGCTGGCATACTGTTCGTTGCAGAACGAACTACCTGCACGACTGGGTGTTCGTCCACAGCCAACGCCCTGGTCCGGTGGCACTCTCCCCGGCTCGTACGGCGTTGAAATTCCGGTTCGGAGAACGATCATGACGACAGAAGACGGCGCGGTCCCCGCGTCCGGTCCCCCGAGTACCGACTCGGGGACCATCGCGGTGAAGGCCGCGGTTGTCCGTGCGAAGGGGGAGCCCTTCGACTTCCAGGAACTTGATCTCGACACCCGTCTGAGGCCGGACGAGGTTCTCGTCAAGGTCGTCGCCACTGGTGTCTGCCAGACGGACGTACACGTCCGGGACCAGCACCTGCCCACTCCGCTTCCCGCGGTGCTGGGGCACGAGGGGTCCGGCATCGTGGAGGCGGTCGGCGGCGCGGTCACCTCGGTGGCCCCCGGGGACCACGTGGTGATGTCGTACCAGGCGTGCGGGCACTGCAAGCCCTGCCTGAGCGGAAACTACGCGTACTGCGCGCAGTCCTTCCCCATGAACTTCGGCGGGTCCCGCCTCGACGGGACCAACGCGCTCCGGCGCCGTGCCGGGGACGCGGGCGAGGAGATCCACGGGCACTTCTTCGGCCAGTCCTCCTTCGCCACGCACGCCGTGGCGACCGAGCGCAATGTGGTCAGGGTTCCCGACGATGTCCCGCTGGACCTGCTGAGCCCCCTCGGCTGTGGTCTGCAGACCGGGGCCGGCGCGGTACTCAACTCGCTGCAGATTCCGGCCGGGGCCGCCGTGGTGGTCTTCGGAACCGGCACCGTCGGGCTGGCGGCTGTGATGGCCGCCCGCGTCGTCGGAGCGAGCCCCATCATCGCCGTGGACATCTCCGCCGAGCGGCTTGCCCTGGCGGCGGAGCTGGGCGCCACCCACACGATCAACGGGACGGAAGAGGACACCGCGCAACGCATCGCGGAGATCACCGGTTCCGGCGCGGATTACGTCCTCGAGGTCACCGGGCTGCCCCACATGCTCACCCTCGCCGTCGACGTGCTCGCTCCCCTGGGTACCGCCGCACAGATCGGGGGCGCGCCCGCCGGAGCCGAGGCGCCGGTGAACATGAACGCTCTCCTCGGCGGACGCACGGTCCGCGGTGTCGCCCAGGGCGATTCCATCCCGCAGCTGTTCGTCCCGCAGCTCATCGACCTCTACAGGGCCGGGCAGTTCCCGTTCGACCGGCTCGTGACCTTCTACGAGTTCGACGAGATCAACCAGGCCGTGGCCGACACGAAGACCGGGGCCGCCATCAAGCCCGTACTGCGCGTGTCCCACTGATCACGCCCGTACGCCCCCACGCACCACACACCATCGCAAGAACCCAAAGGAGCATCCCGTGAGCAACTTCGAGAAGCCCGGTGTCCCGACCGACCGGTACGGGCTTGGCGCGGCCGGTATGCCGCTCAACGACCACACCGACTACCGCCCGATTCCGGCCGACGCGTACGGCACGCTGTTCCTGCCCGACCGGCTGGCCAAGGGCTACCACGTCGAGGAGATCAACGACGGCGTCCACTACGTGACGTCCGGCGCCTACGACAACATGTTCATCCGCACCGGCAACGGTGTCATCGTCGTCGACGCCCCGCCGCTGCTGGGCACGAACCTGCTCAAGGCGATCCGTGAGGTCACCGACGAGCCCGTGACCCACTTCATCTACAGCCACTTCCACTCGGACCACGTCGGCGCGGCCCACATGTTCGGGCCGGACGTGACGTACATAGCCCACGACTACACACGTGAGATGCTCCAGCGCTGGCCGGACCTGAACGGTGGCGCGCCGGTGCCCACCGAGACGTTCTCCACCCACGAGACGCTGGACGTCAACGGCGTCAAGGTGGACCTGGACTACAAGGGCACCAACCACACGCCGGGCAACATCTTCGTCTACGCGCGCGAGCAGAAGGTGCTCGCCGCCATCGACATCATCAGCCCCGGATGGAGCGCGTTCAAGAACTGCGACGCCTCCGAGAACATCCGCGGCTGGGCCGAGGCGCACGACTGGATCCTGGAGTACGACTTCAAGGCTGTCGTCTCCGGTCACGTCAACCGCTGGGGTACCCGCGAGGACGCTCTGGCCTCCCGCGCCTACACCAACGACATCATCGACTTCGCCAAGGAAGCCCTTGATGAGGCCGAGGACCTGGAGTTCATCCAGCGCCACGGATTCAGCAACGCCTGGCTCCTGTGGGAGAACTACTTCAACGAGATGACGAACTACGTCACCAAGAAGACGCTGGAGAAGGTCACCGACAACGGTCAGAACTGGGGCGACCGTCTCGCCGCGGCAGACGTCATGACCAAGTACCACGCCTACACGATCCTCGAGGCCCTGCGCCTGGAGTACGGCCTCACGAGCCGGTTCGAGAAGCGGATCCTTCCGCAGTAGTCGCAAGCGCGGCCGACCGGGTGGGACAGGGGCGAGGGAGACCCGTCTCCCTCCCACCCGGTCGGCGCCGCGCCGCACCATCCGCTTATCTCTATGTCCGATATCCCACTGATATTATTCGTTGCGAGACGAATCAATGGAGGATCTCGTGCCCCGCAGCACCGCAGCCCAGGTAACTCCTTCGGCGCAGGAGCTGATCCCGGCGCAGAGCACGTCCTCCGCTCCGCTCGATGATGTGGAGCGTGAGGTGTGGCTGGGGTTCCTCTGCACCCACGTGCGGCTGCTGCGGAAACTCGACAAACAGCTCCTTGCCCGTGAAGGACTCGCGACCTCCTCCTACGAGGTGCTGCTCACCCTGGCCGAGGCCCCGGAGGGCCGGATGCGGATGAAACATGTCGCCGCGTCACTGCTGATAAGCCGCAGTGGCCTGACCCGTATCGTCGACGACCTCGAAACCCAGGGTTATGTCGAACGCCAGACGTGCACGGGTGACGCCCGGGGTCTGGACGCGGTACTGACCGAGGCCGGACGCCGTGCCTATGAGCAGGCCAGCGTCGTACACCTGACCACTCTTCGCCAGGACTTCCTCGGCAGGCTGAGCAGAGAACAGCTGACCGAGCTTGCGGGTATCTGGCGGACCATCGGCCTGACCGAGTCCGCCGACGCCTGAGACCGAGCCTGATCACGGCGCCTGACGAACGAGCGGCAGGCGCCGCCACCCCTCTCTCTCCATACGGCACAGCTCCCCGTCCGCCTCCGCCGTGCCTGCCGCGGCGGCCGGCCGTCACGCCCCTTCCGCCGAGCACGGGTGACCGCACCGGTGAGGAGGCCGGACGAGGGCTTCGCGAGCGCGCCCCCGCGAAAGGACAACACGTTCACCATGACGGACTTCCAGCACGATCTCAGCTTCGGCGCCTTCCTCACCCCGAGCGCGGTGGACCCGGCGGAAGTGATCCGGCTCGCGACACTCGCCGATCAGTGGGGCATGGATCTCCTCGGAATCCAGGACCACCCCTACCAGGCGTCGTTCCTCGACACCTGGACACTGCTGTCCAACCTCGCGGCGCGCACCGAGAACATCACGCTGTTCCCGCATGTCGCGAACCTGCCCCTGCGGCCTCCCGCGGTGCTGGCGCGCAGCATCGCCAGCCTGGACATCCTCAGCGACGGCAGGGCCGAGCTGGGAATCGGCGCCGGGGCGTTCTGGGACGCGATCGTGGCGATGGGCGGGGAGCGCCGTTCGCCCGGTGAGGCGGTGGACGCGCTCGAAGAGGCGATCCACGTGATCCGTGATCTGTGGACTCCCGGAACCGCCCCGCTGCACCGCGAGGGCCGTTACTACTCGCTCCAGGGCGTTCAGCCGGGCCCGTTTCCCGCGCATCCCCTGGGTCTGTGGGTCGGTTCGTACAAGCGGCGCATGCTGGAGCTGACCGGACGGCTGGGAGACGGCTGGCTGCCGTCGTCCATGTACGCGCCTCCGGCGGAGCTGGGGAAGATGACCGCGATCCTCGACGCGGGGGCCACCGACGCAGGACGTGATCCGGGAGAGATCCGCAGGATCTACGCGGTCAACGGCAGCTTCGCGGGCCTCGGCGGCAGCGGCTTCCTCGCGGGCCCCCCGCGCGTGTGGGCCGCGCAGCTGACCGAACTCGTCCTTGAGCACGGCATCAGCGGATTCATGCTGGCTCCGTCCCCGCAGGACGCGGAACGGGAGCTGCGGATCTTCACCGAGGAGGTCGCTCCGCTCGTCCGCGCCGAGGTGGAACGAGCCCGGGGGACCCGTGCGACCGCGACCTCGACCGAGCCGGAAGCCGCCGGGGAACCCGAGCAGGTCGATCTGTGGGCGGCCGATCCGCTGAAGGAGCACAAGCGCCCCCGCGCGCCCAAGCTCGCGGGTGGCACCGCGCACACTCCCCGCCCCGGTGGTACGGGCACGCGCCTGGTCCTCATTCACAACAATCTGCGCCAGGAGATGCAGCAGATCCGGGAGGCCGTCGCCCAGGTGGCGAGCGGTGACAGCGAGGCCGCTGCGGCCAGGTCGCTGATCAACAACCTCACCATGCGGCAGAACCACTGGACACTGGGATCGTTCTGCGCCGCGTACTGCCGCACGCTCACCACGCACCACACCATCGAGGATCAGATGATGTTCCCCGAGCTCCAGGAGAAGCAGGATTCGCTGACTCCCGTGCTGGAGCAGCTGGAGGAGGAGCACGAGGTCATCGCCGACGTGCTCGTGGCGCTGGACGAGGCGCTGGTCGCGCTCGTCAAGGACGACACCAGGATCGACGCCGTGAACCGGTGTGTGGAACTTCTGGACCGTGTCCTCACCTCCCACCTGGACTACGAGGAAGAGGAACTGGTCGAACCGCTGGACCGGCTGAACATCAACGTGTGACCGGCCGGGGCCCGGACGCGACGGTGTCCGGGTCCCCGTTCATACGGTCACTCGGCGGGCTGCTTGTCCGAGGCTGACGGGTCCGCGTCGGCCTCGGGCTCCTCGGTGATCGGCAGGCACACCTGGAACCGGGTCTCACCCGGCTTCGAGTAGACCCGGATGTCACCGCCGTGTTTGTTGACGACGATCCGGTACGAGATGTCGAGTCCAAGACCGGTGCCCTCGCCGACGGGTTTGGTGGTGAAGAAGGGCTCGAAGATGCGCGCCCTGATGTCTTCCGGGATTCCCGATCCGGTGTCGATCACGTCCACCAGCACCCGGTCTCCTTCTCTGCCGGTGCGCAGGGTCAGGGTGCCCGTCTCTCCCATGGCGTCGACCGCGTTGTCGATGAGGTTGGTCCACACCTGGTTGAGTTCGGCGCCGAACGCGGGGATCGGCGGCAGGCCGGTGTCGTATTCCTTGACGACCCGGATGCCGGAGGGGATCTTCGCCTGCAGCATGGTGAGTGTGGCGTCGAGCAACGCGTGTACGTCGACCGGCACTTGGGCGGCGCGGTCGAGTTGGGCGTACTGCTTCGCCGCTCCGACCAGGCCGGAGATCCGGGTGACGGCGTCGTCGATCTCGCCCATCAGGAGTTCCATGTCGATGGCGTATGCCAGCCAGCGCACCGCCGAGTCGAGATAGTCCTCACCGACGGTGTCCACGACCGTCTCCAGCCAGGGCACGCCGAGTCCGCCCGCCACCATGGCCGGTGCCAGGTCCCAGGCTCCGTCCACGCCGTGTTCTTCGAGCCAGTCGCCGACCGCGTCCTCGGCGTCGGAGGCGTCGAGTGCGGACATCGCGGGGGCGGCGCCGGCCTGTTTGACCGCGGCGTCCTGGAGTTCCACCAGTCCGTGCAGCCGTGAGGTGTCCATCCGGCCGTCCGCGATCACGGCGAGCT
This sequence comes from Streptomyces sp. NPDC088725, assembly GCF_044751305.1. Classification (NCBI taxonomy): domain Bacteria; kingdom Bacillati; phylum Actinomycetota; class Actinomycetes; order Kitasatosporales; family Streptomycetaceae; genus Streptomyces; species Streptomyces sp. NPDC088725. The sequence goes on along the minus strand of NZ_JBIVLO010000010.1, from coordinate 248,252 downwards.
TGTGGCGCACGCCGGTCACCCGGTCGCGCAGCGCCGCGGTGGCACGGACTGCGGACGCGGCGGGGTTGTTGAGTTCGTGGGTGAGACCGGCCGAGAGTGACCCGAGAGCGACCAGCCGTTCGCGCTCGCCGACGATCTTGTTGGTCAGGCGGGTGCCGAAGAACAGCCCTTCCAGCAGGTGCAGCGCCATGGGGAACCAGGTGCGCACGGCGTTGGCGAACTCGTCCGCCGGCAGCACGTAGAACTCCGCGTCGCTGACGGCCCGCAGCGTGTTCGCGTACACCTGCTCGACGCGGTCGCCGAGGTAGGCCTGCATGGCGCCGCCGTACACCCCCCGCTGGTCGGTCCTGCTGACTTCGATCTCGTCGCCGTGCAGGGTGCGGCTCAGTGAGACGGCGCCGCTGAGCAGCACGAAGAAGCAGGTGGCCGGTTCGCCCTGGCGGAATACGGGGCTGCCGCCCGTCCGTTCCTCGACGCGCCCTCTCTCCACCAGCCAGTTCAGCTGGTCGTCGTCGAGCGCCTCGAACAGGAAGAGTGTGCGCAGTTCCTCCGGGGTCAGCCGGTCCGGGGCGTGTGCGCGATCCTCGGGAGCCGAAGCATTCACTGTGCCTCCAGATAACGATGGACCAGCGAGATGGCGGTCGCGCCCTCGCCCACGGCGGACGCCACGCGCTTGAGTGACGCCGCGCGTACGTCACCGGCCGCGAACACACCGGGCACACTGCACTCCAGGTGGTACGGGTCGCGGGGCAGTGGCCAGCCCGCCGGCCGCTCCCCCGTGACCACCAGGTCGGGGCCGGTCAGCAGGAAGCCGCGCGGGTCGCGGGCGACGACGCCTTCCAGCCACTGTGTACGGGGTTCCGCGCCGATGAACACGAACAGCCACGAGGTGTCGACGGTGTCGGTGGTGCCGGAGCGGACGTCGCGGAGTGTCAGCTGCTGGAGGTGGCCGTTGCCCTTGCCGTCGGCGACTTCGCACCACGGGTGGACCTCGATGTTGTCGATGCCCGTGATCTGATCGATCAGATAGCTGGACATGGAGCGGCCGAGACCGTCGCCGCGGACGAGCAGGTGCACGCGCCGGGCGTAGCGGGAGAGGTAGACGGCGGCCTGTCCGGCGGAATTGGCGCCGCCCACCAGGTACACCTCCTCGCCCGCGCAGGTGTGCGCCTCGGTGACGTTGGATCCGTAGAAGACCCCGGCCCCGGAGAACTCCTCGAGTCCTGGCACTGTCAGCCTGCGGTAGGAGACTCCCGTGGAGAGGACCACCGTGTGGGCGGTGATGGAGGTGCCGTCGCCGAAGCGCAGAATCCGTCCGGAGCCCGCCACGTCGAGGGCGACGACTTCGCGGGTGCTGAGGATTTCCGCGCCGAATTTCAGGGCCTGGCGGCGGGCCCGGTCGGTCAGCTGGGCTCCGGACACTCCGTCGGGGAATCCCAGGTAGTTCTCGATCCGGCTGCTCTGGCCGGCCTGTCCGCCGGTCGCCTGCCGTTCCACCAGGACGGTCCGCAGTCCCTCGGAGGCGCCGTACACCGCGGCTCCGAGGCCGGCGGGGCCGGCGCCGACGACCACGAGGTCGTAGAAGTCCGAGGTCGGGGTCGTGGTGAGGCCGACGTGGGCGGCGAGTTCCGCGTCGGTCGGGGCGATCAGTGAGGCGCCGTCGGCGGTGATCACCACCGGTACGTCGCTCTCGCCGGCTCCGGCGGCGGCGAGCAGCCGGGATCCTTCCGGTTCGTCGGACTGGAACCAGCGGTACGGGACCAGGTTGCGCGCGAGGAAGTCGCGTACGGCGAAGGAGGGGGCGGACCAGCGGTGTCCGACGACGCGGATCTCGTCGGCCGCGGGGTCGGGGGTGGTGAGCCAGACGTCCAGGAGTTCGTCGATCACCGGGTAGAGGTTTTCCTCCGGCGGGTTCCACGGTTTGAGGAGGTAGTGGTCGAGGTCGACCACGTTGATCGCCTCGATGGCCGCGCCGGTGTCGGCGTACGCGGTCAGCAGCACGCGCCGGGCCAGTGGGAAGAGGTCCATCGCCTCTTCGAGGAATTCGATGCCGTTCATGTTCGGCATCCGGTAGTCGGCGAGGATGACCGCGAGTGAGTCGCCGCGCAGCTTTATCTCGCGCAGTGCCTCCAGCGCGTCGGCTCCGGAGGCGGCGCGTACGACTCGGTACCGGTCTCCGTAGCGGCGCCTGATGTCCCTGGCCACAGCCCTGGAGACCGTCGGATCGTCGTCGACGGTCAAGATCGTCGGATTTACCATGCCACCACCTCTGTGCTGCTCACCGCGGCCTTGTGGTGTCGTCTTGTGGCGTCGAGGCCGGCGGGTGAGGAGGGCGAGACCCGCGAGCCATGGCTACGGCATTCCACGTTACGCCGTGAGCGCGGGATGTACCGGCCGGGCGGGTGGGGCCGGGGTCCGCCGGCGTTCTGGCCGCTTTCCGGCTGCTCTCACATGCGCAACTGCGCGGACGCGCACCCCTGCGGATGTTGTCCCGCATGGCATGAGCCGGTCAGAGTTACCCCCAGCATCACCGTGAAGACCGTCGAAGGGCTGTCCATGTCCAGACGCTTCCCGCACGACCGGCCGATTGCCGCCCTTCCGCCGCCCCACGCACCGGAACGCGCCGGCCCACGCATTTCCTGATGCCGGGCCAGCGGTAATTCTTCGTCACGTCAGGGCCTTTTCCTCGCGATGGACAGGGCCCCGTTCGGCCTGCCTTTTTCCAGTCGGCACGGCGACGTCAATCACTTCCCGCACATATGGCTCGAATGAGTTCGATGATTCGCGATAAACCTCGCTCACCTGCGTCCATGTCTCATTCCAGTCGAAATGTCACGGCGACACACACTCGTAACACGGTCCTTGTGGACAAACGCAGGCCGATGGACGCAGATTGAATTCCAGTGAATTTGAGGAAGATATTCACCGCCGACAGGGAAGTGTCCGCGTCGGCCCCTGAAAAATTCCAAGGGAGTCCTGTCTTGCGCACACGGGAAAGATCCGGTTCACGTTTACGGCGGAGGATATCCGCCGGCCTCGCTCTGCTCAGCGCCTGCGCACTCATGACACTCGGTGTCCAGCTCCCGGCCGAGGCCGCGGCGCCCGCCGCCCCCTCGGCGTCGCACACGTCCCCGAAGGCCGCACGCGACCACGTCCCTCTGGAGAGAGCGTGCTCGGCGCCCGAAAAGGGTGAGGCCAGCTGCTTCGCGCTGCGCCGTACGGACGTGAAGGCCGTCAAGGGTGTGATGCCCCATTCCGTCGACCCGTCCGGCTACGGCGCGGGCGACGTGCAGGACGCCTACAGCCTGCCCGCCGACGGGGGCGCGGGAGAGACCGTCGCCATCGTCGACGCCTACGACGACCCCACCGCCGACGCCGACCTCGCCGTCTACCGCGCGCAGTACGGCCTGCCGGCGTGCACCGCGGCGAACGGCTGCCTCACCAAGGTGGACCAGCGCGGCGGCACCGACTACCCGAGCCCCGACCCGGATTGGGCCGGCGAGATCTCGCTCGACCTGGACATGGTCTCCGCCGCGGCCCCGAGCGCGCACATCCTGCTGGTCGAGGCCGACTCACCCGGCTTCGAAGACCTCGGGAACGCCGTGGAGACGGCCGTGGCACTCGGCGCCAAGTACGTGTCCAACTCGTACGGCACCCAGTACGACAGCAGCCCCGGCAGCGGTGAGGACCCGGCCGAGACCACGACGTACGACGCCTACTACAACCACCCGGGTGTCGCCGTCGTCGCCTCTTCCGGTGACGACGACTACGGGGTGGCCTACCCCGCGGCCTCGCAGTACGTGACCTCCGTCGGCGGCACCTCGCTGGTCAAGGACGACGGCACGGACCGCGGCTGGTCGGAGTCGGTCTGGAACAGCAACGGCTTCGGCCCGGGCTCCGGTTGCTCGCTGTACGAGCCCAAGCCGGCCTTCCAGAAGGACACCGGCTGCGACATGCGCAGCGTCTCCGACGTCTCCGCGGTCGCCGACCCGGCCACGGGCGTGGCGGTCTATCAGACCTTCGGCGGTGGCGGCTGGTCGGTCTACGGCGGCACGAGCGCCGCTTCACCGATCATCGCCGGTGTGTACGCCTCCGCCGGCACGCCGGTCGCGGGAACGTACCCCAACGCGTATCCGTACGCCACGTCCGGCGGCGGGCTCAACGATGTGACCACCGGCAACAACGGCAGCTGCACGCCGGCCTACCTCTGCACGGCGGGGACCGGCTATGACGGCCCGACGGGTCTGGGCACGCCCAACGGTCTGTCGGCGTTCCGCTCCGGTCCGCACGGCGAACTCGGCGGCACCGTCACCGACAGCGGTACCGGGAAGCCGCTCTCCGGTGCCACCGTCACCGCGGGAACCAGCACCACGCACACCGATGCCAGGGGCGCGTACACACTGTCCCTGCCGGTCGGCACGTACGACGTCGGTGTCGATGCCTACGGGTACGCCACCAGCGACACCACCACCGTCGTCATCGCCGAGGGCGACACCCTCACCAAGGACTTCGGCCTGACCGCGGTGCCCAGCCGTACGGTGTCGGGAAAGGTCACCGACGGCTCGGGACACGACTGGCCGCTGTACGCCAGGATCACCGTCGACGGGGTGCCCGGCGGTCCGGTGTGGACGGATCCGCTCACCGGCGCGTACGACATGACACTGCCGCAGGGGCATGACTACACACTGCGCGTCGACAGTTCCTACCCCGGCTACGAGTCGCTGACCAAGAAGATCACGGTGAAGGACGCGGCACAGACCGCGAACTTCCCGGTACCGGCCGATCCCTGGGCGGCCACCGCGCCCGGTTACGACCTGAAGCTGACCGGCACCACCGAGCCCTTCGCCTCCAGCGAGAAGGCACCGGAGGGCTGGAGCGTCATCAATGCCGCCGGAAGCAAGGGCGGTTGGGAGTTCGGAGACCCGGGAGGCCGTGGCAACACCACTGGCGGGGACGGCGCCTTCGCCATCGTCGACAGCGACCACTACGGGACCACGGCGACCCAGGACTCCCAACTGGTCAGCCCGGTGTACGACTTCACGGGGAAGAGCTCACCGGAGGTGTCCTTCGACACCGACTACAGGGGCTACGACGCGCAGAAGGCGCAGATCGAGGCGTCCACCGACGGCGGCGCGACCTGGTCCCAGGTCTGGTCCTCCACCGCCACCATTTCCCCCTCCAAGGTCGAGGTCCCGCTCGGCGACTACGCAGGCAAGGAGTCGGTGCGGCTGCGCTTCCACTTCACCGGTTCGTACGGCTGGCTGTGGTCCATTGACAACGTTTTCGTCGGCCAGCGCGACTTCACACCGACACCCGGCGGCCTGGTCACCGGAACCGTGACGGACGCCAACACCTCGGCCGGAGTGGTCGGCGCCTCGGTGACCGGCGAGGACGATCCCCAGCACGGCACGGTGACAGCTGCCACACCCGACGACCCCGGTCTCGGCGACGGCTTCTACGCCCTGTTCTCGGCCCTCGGCTCGCACGGCTTCACCGCGGCCAAGGCCCACTACACCGGCGTCACCAAGTCGGTGAAGGTGCGTGCCGACAGCGCCGTCGACGCGGAATACTCCCTCAAGGCCGGTCAGTTGACCGTGGCTCCCGCGTCGGTCGACGTGTCGGCCGCCTGGGGCTCGCAGACCACGAAGAACCTCACGGTGAAGAACACCGGCGGGGCGGACGCCACCGTGAAACTGGGCGAGCGGTCCGGCGGGTTCAGCATCGAGTCCGCGGCCGGTGCGCCGCTGAACCGGGTCAAGGGCGACTTCTCCCCGCTGTCCAGCAAGGCCCACCCGGCGGCCCGCGGCCTCGCGGCCGATCCGGCGGCGGGTGACGCCTGGCTGCCCGCTCCCGATCTGCCGCTGGCGCTGATGGACAACGCGGTCGACACCTTCGACGGCAAGGTCTACTCGGCCTTCGGGTACAACGGTTCGGCGGACACGAAGGATCTGTACGTACTCGACCCGGTCGCCGGTGCGTGGACCAAACTGGCCGGCGCCACGGTGACCAGGGAGGATCCGGCCCACGGCTTCATCAACGGCAAGCTCTACGCCGCCGGCGGCTGGGGGCCCAACGGTGATCCCAGCTCCAAGCTGGAGATCTACGACCCCGGGACCGACACCTGGACCACCGGCGCCGACGCGCCCCGGCCCTACGCCGGCTCAGGCACCGCCGTACTGGACAACAAGCTCTACACGGTCGGCGGCTGCGCGGCGCAGACCTGCGGTACCAGCGACGTCAGCGCGTACGACCCGGCCACCGACACCTGGTCCCGACTGGCCGCGTACCCCGAGCAGATCGCGTGGAGTTCCTGCGCCGGGATCGACGGACGCCTCTACTGCGGCGGCGGTGTGACGGACGACGGCGAGGTGAAGCACGCCAACGTCTACGACCCGGACAGCGACAGCTGGTCCCCGGTCGCCGACATGCCCGTCAGCCTGTGGGGTTCGGCGTACACCTCGGCCAACGGACTGCTGCTGGCCTCCAGCGGCATCACGCAGAACAACATCACCAACCAGGGCTACGCCTTCGACCCGGAGGACGGCACCTGGACCGCGCTTCCCAACGCCAACGCCGCCGTCTACCGCGGCGGTGGCGCCGTCGGCCTCTACAAGGTGGGGGGCGCCACCGGCACGGCCTCACCCGTCGCCACCGTGGAGACGCTGCCCGGTTACGACCAGTCGGCGACGGCGGACGTCAGCTGGCTGAGCGAGAGCGCGCAGGAACTCACGCTCCAGCCGGGCAAGAGCGCCAAGGTGACCGTCACCCTGGACGCTTCGGTCGCGGAGGTGACACAGCCGGGCGACTACAGCGCGGCCCTGACCCTCACCAGTGACACGCCGTACCAGGTGCCCGCGGTCCCGGTGGTGCTGCATGTGGCACCGCCCAAGACCTGGGGCAAGATCACCGGCACTGTGCTGGGAACCACCGCGTCCGGCGACACCGCGCCGGTCGCCGGAGCGACCGTACAGCTCGACAGCTGGGCGGCGGGCTACACGCTGACGACGGGCAAGGACGGCGGTTACACGCTGTGGCTCGACGCCCGTAACAACCCGCTGACGGTCATCGCCGCCAAGGACGGCTATCAGCCGGCCGTGGCGACCGTGAAGATCAAGAAGAAGGCCACCGTCACGAGCGACTTCACCCTGAAGAGAAAATAGGCCCCGAGGGGCGGAACAGGTTTCCCGCCCCGCCGGGCCGGGCGTGCGCGAGCACGTCCGGCCCGGCGGGGCTTCCGCCGTCCCGGGGGGCGGAAAACGCGCCATGGCCGCCCCCGGATTACGGGTGGCGGCCATGGCGGGAAGTGTCTTGAACAGAACTGAGTCCAGTTGCGGGCGGGTCAGGCGCGTGCGCGGCCCCGGCCGGTGACGAGGCGGTAGACCAGCAGCACGATCACGGATCCGGCCACAGCGGCGATCCACGTCGAAAGGTCGAAGAAGCCGTCGATGGAGTCGACGCCGAAGATGACCTTGCCGAGGAATCCGCCGAGGAGACCGCCGACGATTCCTATCAGGATGGTGACGATGATGCCGCCGGGGTCCTTGCCCGGGACGAGGAGCTTGGCGATGACGCCGGCGAGAAGTCCGATGATGATCCAGGCGATGATGCCCATGGTCGAGACCCTTCCTGAAGCTTTATGACGTTCTTACAGCCCGTCGTGTAGCCCCGAAGCCGGAGCCCAAACACGAATGGAGGGAACTCCGCGCGCGTCATGCCCCGGCCGGAGCGGCAGGGCTCTTCACCCGACTGGCGTGGCCGGGGTGGGCAGCGCGCCGGGCCGGGGCCAGAGTGGGGGAATGTGGCCCCGCAGGCTCAGGCAGGGGGTGGCGCTTCTGCCGCTGGCCTTCCTCGTGACATGTGCGGCTCCGGAACACAGGACGCCGGAGCCTCGGCACCCTGAGCCTCCGCGCCTCGTCTCGGGGCCGCGGCCCGTCATCGTGCCGAGATCGGTGTGGCACGCCGACGAGAAGTCGGTGGTGGAGAAGCCCGCGTATGTCGACTCCGTACAGGCCGTGTTCGTGCATCACACCAATCACGACAACATCTATGACTGCCGCAAGGACGTCCCCGTCATGCTGCTGTCGATGGAGGAGCATCACATCCACGATCTGGGGTGGAGCGACCTGGGCTACAACTACGTCGTCGACCGCTGCGGAAACATCTACGAGGGACGCGCCGGCGGACGGGACCGCACCGTACTGGGGGCGCACACGGAGGGGTTCAACGCGAGGAGTGTGGGAATCGCGGCGCTCGGGCACTACGGCCCCGGTGAGAAGGTGCCCCGTCCCATGCTGGAGGCGATCGCCGCCGTCGCGGCGTGGAAGCTGCCTCCCCGCGCGAATCCGCTGGGGCGGGTACGGCTGACGTCCAGCAACGACGAGAGCCGGGTACGGAAAGGCGCGTCGATGACGCTGAACGTGATCTCGGGGCACCGGGACGCGTACGAGACCGACTGTCCCGGATCCGCGCTCTACGACGAGTTGCCCCGGCTGCGGCGGGCCGTGGCCCGGCTGCGCAAGCGCGCGCAGGCCGCTCACGGACACGGGAAGGGGCGGTTCTGATGCCGGAGAAGCGTGCGGCTCCCGATGTGCTGGTGGTGGGCGCGGGTCTGGCGGGGCTCGCGTGCGCCCATGATCTGGTGGCCGCGGGTCTCGCGGTCCGGGTGATCGAGGCGTCCGACGGCGTCGGCGGACGGATGCGTACCGACCGGCACGACGGATTCGTCATCGACCGCGGATTCCAGGTGTTCAACACCTCGTATCCACAGGTACGCGGGCGTCTCGCGCTCCGGGAACTCGCACTGCGGCCGTTCACGCCCGGTGTGCTGGTGCACACCGGGCACGGCAGGCTCCGCTTCACCGATCCGACGCGGCGGCCGCGCGAGGCGGCCGGCCTGCTTCCCGGCAGGCTCGCCGGAACGCGGGATCTGCTGGCGCTCGGTGTTCTCTCCGCGCGCGACATGCTCGCGCCCGCACGGGTGGTGAAGGGCGGTCCTGAACACACCACGCGGTCGGCGCTGGCGGCGGCCGGCCTGTCCGAGGAGTTCGTCGAGCGGTTCTTCCGGCCGTTCCTGTCCGGAGTCTTCCTGGAGGACGAGCTGGAGACGTCGAGCCGCTTCTTCCATCTCGTCTGGCGCAGCATGCTGCGCGGCACCCTGTGCCTGCCCGCGCGCGGGATCGGCTCGGTGCCCCAGCAACTCGCGGACGGGCTGCCGCCCGGCACGGTCAGCCTTGACAGCCCGGTCGCGCAACTCACCGACTCCGGCGTACTGCTGGCCGACGGGGATGAACTGGCCGCCGACCGGGTGGTGGTGGCGACCGGTCCGGAGTCCGCCCGGACTCTGCTGCCCGGGCTGGAGATTCCGCCGTACCGGCTGACAACGACCTACTACCACGCGGCCGGTGTCCCGCCGCTGGCGGAACCGACGCTGCTGACGGATCAGCGCCGCCGCTTCCTCAACACCTGTGTGCTGAGCGAGGTGGTGCCCGGTTACGCGCCCGGGGGCGTGTCACTGATCTCCACCTCGGTGCTGGGCCCGGACTCCCCCGGGCGGGAGAGCGCGGTGCGTCGCGCGCTGGCCGAGGTGTACGAGGCGGACACCTCGGGCTGGGACCTGGTGGCTGTGCGGACCGTCGAGCAGGCACTGCCCGCGATGGTGCCCCCGCTGCGGCTGAGCACTCCGTCTCGTGCCGGCGCCGGCCGCTATGTGTGCGGGGACCACCGGGCGACGGGTTCCGTGCAGGGCGCGCTGGCTTCCGGGGCGCGGGCCGCGCGTGAGGTACGGCGCGACGCGGGCCTGTGGGGCGGGGTGTAAGGACCGCTGCCGGCGACCCGGCACGGGGAGCGGCGGCAACCGGCATACTTTGCACGTGCCCAGACCTGTGCCAGAAGACAACGCCCTTTCCGATGCAGCCCGTCGTACACCCCAGGACGTGGCCGACGCCTCTTACCCGCGGGAGGGCGTCTGCGTCGTCGCAGCCCGCGGCGACCTCGACATCGACAGCCTCGCCCCGCTGCGGGAGACGCTGGAGGCGGCCGCCGCTGCCCATCGCGTGCTTGTCCTCGACATCACGGACGTCACCTTCGGTGACTCCAGCTTCCTCAACCTCCTTCTGCGGACGGGGGAAGCGACGTCCCTGCGGATCGCCGCACCCTCGGAGCAGCTTCAGCGGCTGTTCGCCGTCACGGGCGCCGATCAGGTGCTGAGCCTGTATCCCAGCGTCGAGCGGGCGGTCGCGGGCTGACGCGGGAGAGTCGTGGGCTGACGCGGGAGAACCGCTCAACTCCGCAGGAGCAGCAGGGCGATCGTGGTGCCGTCCAGGGTGAGGATGAGTGTGCCGGGGCCGTCGCGGTGCGCGCCGGTGACGTGTGCTTCGAGGACGATGTCGCCTCCGAGGCTGCTCACGGGATGGACGTGAGTCGGCTCGATCCGGCCTCCGGCGGCCAGGAACTCCTTGTCGGCCCAGTCGGCGACGGCCGCTCGTCCGCGTATTTCATGTCCGGCGTCGTTGACCACGCCGTTGTCGGAGAAGCACGCCGTGAACGCGTCGAGGTCGCCGCTGTTGAGGGCGTTGACGAAGGCGCGGATGACCGGCACCTCCTCCTCGCCCGGGCAGTGTGACGTCGTGGTGTCAGCAGGATCTGTCATGCCCACCGGGTGCCCGTTGTCCCGTACCGCACACCACGCCGGGCCGGCGGGCGGCGGGCCGGTTCACGCCCGCCGCGCGCCGGGCAGTGTGAACCCGAGTTCCCCGGCGGCCACTTCGGGCGTGGGCTGTGACCAGCGTTCCAGCACGTCCTGGGTGCTGGAAAGGGACCGGGTCTCGGCGATGTCGAGGTAGAGCGTGCCGTCGAGGTGGTCGGTCTCGTGCTGGACGATGCGCGCCGGCCAGCCCGCGAACTCCTCGTCGAACGCCTTGCCCCTCTCGTCCTGTCCGCGGAGCCGGACGCGTGCGTGCCGGGCGACGACCGCCTGCCAGCCGGGGACGCTGAGGCAGCCTTCGAAGAAGGCCGCGCGGGTGTCGCCCACGCCCTCGTACACCGGGTTGACCAGGACGCGGAAGGGCAGCGGGACACGGCCGCGGGCCTCCCGTACCTCGTCCGTCACCGGGGCGGGGTCCTCGATGACGGCGAGCCGCAGCGCGATTCCCACCTGGGGCGCGGCGAGCCCCACGCCCGGAGCGGCGTGCAGTGACTCGCGCATCGCCAGGATGAGACGGTGCAGGCGCTCGTCCCCGAGCTGTCCCTCGTACGGGGCCGTGGGGCGGCGCAGCACCGGGTCGCCCGCGGCGACGATGGGCAGGGGGCGCTGCCCGTCGAGGAGTGCGTCGACGTGCTGGATCAGAGTGGTGTCCGGTGTGAATCCCATGAACTCACTTTCCCAGACGCCGCGGGTGCGGTGGCGGCGGGCGGGCGCCTGTTCACCGGCAGGGCGAGCAGAAGTCCGAGCGTGATCCATACGTACGCGTTCGATCCGAGGAACGCGCCCACGCCCGTCGAGTCCTCCCGCCACAGCCAGACCATGCTGCTGCACAGGATGACGTAGAGCACGGCGCACACCACGAGCAGATCGCGGTGCCCGCGGCGCGCGCGCTGCAGGGCGGTGTCGGTCAACCGGACGAGTGCGGGAATCGCCCAGACCAGATGGTGGACCCAGGTCACCGGGCTGACGAGGCAGGCGGCCAGGGCGGTGAGCGCGAAGCCGGCCGCGTCGTCGCCGTCGCGTGCGGCCGTGCGGGCGCGGTACGCCCACACCGCGAGGACGAGCAGTACGCAGGCCGGCCAGAGCAGGTGGCCGCCGCCGTCGGGCTGGAGGCGTGCGAGGACTCCCTGGAGGGACTGGTTGGAGACATAAGCGAGTGAGCCGACACGGTCGGTGTCCCACAGCGCCGCGGTCCAGAAGGTCCTGGATGCCCCGGGGTCGACGAGCGCGGCCAGCAGGGTGGCCGCGGCGGCGGTGCCGGTGGCCAGGGCGGCCTGCCGGCGGCGCCCGGTGATCAGCAGGTAGCCGATGAACAGCGCGGGGGTGAGTTTGACGGCGGCCGCCAGGCCGATGCCGATGCCCGCGTACCGGCCGCGGCCGGTGGCCAGCAGACGCGCGTCGGCGAAGACCAGCGCGACGAGGAGCAGGTTCACCTGGCCGAAGCTGAAGGTGTCGCGGACCGGTTCGAACAGCGCGAACAGGCAGCCGGCGACTACGAAGGCGAACCAGCGGCACCAGCGCTCGCGCCGGATCACCGGGCCGGCCAGCCAGTGCAGCAGCAGTGCCGCCGAGGCGGCGCTCAGCGCGATGCTGACGCCGACGGCCACGGGCCAGGCGACGAGTGCCATCGGCAGCATGGTCACGGCCGCGAAGGGCGGATAGGTGAAGCCGTATCGCGTGCCCGGGCTGAGGTAGTCGTAGATCCGGCCGCCGTGGTGGACCCACTGGTCGATGGTGCCGTAGTAGACGCCGACGTCGAAGAAGTCGCGGAACAGCGGGACGGTCACGAGGAACACGGCGGTGGCGACCACGAGGAACACCGCGGTGACCGGTCTGCCCACCGGTCCGGTCAGAGCGGCGCGCGGCGGTCTCGTGGTGCGGTCCTGCGGTCTCGTGGCGCGGTCCCGCCGTCTCGTGGTGCGGTCCTGGCGCTTCATGAGGCGGTCCGGGGGCGGGTGGTGGCGATTCCGGGCTCCGGTGTCAGGAAGAACATCCACCACAGGGCCACCAGTGCGAAGACTCCGCCGCACACCGCCAGGGACAACTGGAGCCCGTCCGGCGGCGATCCGCTCGGCAGCAGCGCCAGCGCGAGGATCCCGCTGCCGGCCGCGGCCCAGTTCCGTACCCGTCCCGCCGGCGCGGACACGGCGATGAGGCAGAGTCCCCACAGCGCGTACCAGGGTCTCGCCGCGGGGCCGAGCACGAACACGGCCAGCAGGCTCAGCGCCATGGCGTACAGGGGGCCGAGGGCCGTACGGCGCAGCCAGAGGGCCAGGACGAGGACGGCGGTGGCGGCAAGTCCGAACCAGCGCCACGCGGGCAGCGCCAGTGCGCCGTGTCCGCCGCCGAGTTGGTCGAGGAGCAGGCCGGTCAGCCGCCCGAGGCCGCTGGTGAGCGACCAGTTGTCCGAGGAGACGGGCGTGCCGAGCGCGCCGAGCCAGCCGTATCCGGTGCCGCTGAGCGCGGTCACCGCGACGGTGGTGGTCACCGCGACGGCGCCGGTCAGCACGGCAGCCCTGAACAGGCGGGCCCGGCCCGCGAACCGCGCGGACCACACGTCCGCCACCAGCAGCAGACCGATCGCGGCCGGTGCCTTGACCAGCGCGGCCAGCGCGATCAGGACCGCCGCGCGCACGGACCATCCGTGCAGGGCCGCCGCGAGCCCGGCGCAGAGCAGGCCCAGCATCAGGGCGTCGTTGTGCGCCCCCGCGATGAGATGGAGCAGTACCAGAGGGTTGAGCACGCCGAGCCACAGCGCGGCGGACGGTTCGACGCCGCAGCGGCGGGCAAGCCGGGGCAGGAAGACGATCATCAGCCCGACGCCGGCCAGCGCCACGAGCCGCATGCCGATGACTCCGGCCGGCAGATCGATCCGGGCGAGCGCGGCGGCCTTCGACGCGACGGTGAGGAACACCGGCCCGTACGGGGCCGGGGTGTGCTGCCACACCGGCGCGACCTCCGCCGCGAGCGGCCCGCCGAGGTCGTGCGGACCGTTCGTGTAGACGTCGAGGCCCGCGTCGACCATGGCGCCCTGCGCCAGATAGCTGTAGACGTCCCGGCTGAACAGCGGCGGTCCGAGCACCAGCGGGGTGGCCCACACGGCCAGTGTGATCAGCAGTTCGCGTACGGCGAGCGGCCGGGTGCCGCGTACCGCGCGGCCCAGCCACCACCAGGCGGCGATCAGCAGGACGATCCCGAAGTACGCGCACATCAGGCCCAGTGCGGCTCGCCCGGATGTGGCGGCCGGTTCCTCGGCCAACGGCAGCGCGCCCGCGGTCAGTCCGCCCGCGGTGAGCGCGACGGACCCCACAAGCCCCAGCATCCGGCACCGGTTCGGGTCGACGTCCACGTTCAGAGCGAGCATCCGAGGATGCTCGCAGCCCACGGTGACCAGCAGGCAACGGCGCCGCCACGACCGGGTGGCAGGCACACAACCACCGTGCCGCGCGGGGTCGCCGGTCTCGCATCCCGCGGATACGATCGGCGGCCGCTGTGCCCGGCACGGGGCACGTGTGGGACGGGGATACGGGGATGGTCCGGTGAAGGTCGGTCAGGCACGGGGGTGGCGGCGCGGTGGGTGGCGGAACACGCGCGGGGCGCCGCCGGCTACGGCGGGGCGTACTTCAGCGGTTCCACGGTGGGGCTGCCGGACGGCGCGGAGCTGTCGCCGTCCTCCGACGTCGATGTCGTCGTGGTCACCGAGCCGGACGGGCCGCAGGCCGGGCTCGGCAGATTCCGTCATGACGGCGCCTTGCTGGAGGTGAGCCACATGCCTTGGAGCGAGCTGTCCTCGGCGGACGCGGTGCCGGCCTCCTGCCATCTGGCGGGCGGTTTTCGTACGGACACGGTGATCGACGATCCGACGGGACGTCCCGGAGAGCTGCGGGCGCGGGGTGCGGCCGATCGCGATCGACGGGAGCCGGGAACTCATCGACGGCGGTCTGCACCGCGAGGCGGTGTTCTGGATCGTCGCGGCCTTCGCCCGCTGTCACACCGTCCTGGCCGCCGACGCGCCGGACGCGCACCGCGCGTGGGAACCCGAGTTCCTGGCTGCGGTGGCCGATCTCGGCATCCTGTCCGCCGGGGACATTCCCGGCGCGCCGAAGGGGTCACCGCGTATCTGCCCCGGCTTCGGCGGGCCGCGTAGGTGATGCCCGCGGCGCGCGCCGCGGGCCGGTAGCGGTACGCCGCCGCCCGCCCAGGTGGGCAGGAAGGGCAGAACGGGGGCGCCGGTGTGAGACTGCGGTGGAGGAGGTGATCGCCGATGGGGAGTGAGCCCACGGCGCACGGGCCCGGCGAATGGCTGCTGGAGGAACTGCTCTCCGAGGCACACGCGGCGGCGCCGATGGACCTGCCCAAGGTGGTGAACCGGTGCGCCACGGCGATCGGGCTCCAC
This sequence comes from Streptomyces sp. NPDC088725, assembly GCF_044751305.1. Lineage (NCBI taxonomy): Bacteria > Bacillati > Actinomycetota > Actinomycetes > Kitasatosporales > Streptomycetaceae > Streptomyces > Streptomyces sp. NPDC088725. Next base: position 233,154 of record NZ_JBIVLO010000010.1, on the reverse strand, counting down.
GAGGTCGTCGTGTATCTCGTCGACCTCCAGCAGCGGCACCTGGTGCCCCTGACCGAGGGGCTGCCGCAGCTGGGAGTGGATTCCTCGAAGGCCGGCTACGCCTACCGCACGCTCTCCTTGCAGGTGACCGACTCCCCCGCGGCGGGGCTCGCCGTCTGGCTGCCGCTGGTCGACGGCGAGGAGCGGCTGGGTGTTCTCGGCATCCGGACGGAGACGCTGGACGCGACGCGGCTGCGCCGCTGCCGGATGCTCGCGTCCGTGCTCGCCATGGTCGTCACCTCGAAGCGGGCGTACAGCGACAGCTTCGCACGGCGCTCCCGTACGGAACAGATGGAGTTGCCGGCGGAGATGCTGCGTGCCGTGCTGCCGCCGCGGACGATCGGCAACGGCCGCGCGCTGTCGACAGCGGTGCTGGAGCCCGCGTACCGGATCGGTGGCGACGCGTTCGACCACTCGCTGACGAACACGACGCTGCACGCGGCGATCCTCGACTCCATGGGCCATGACCTGGCGTCCGGGCTGACCACGGCCGTCGCGATGGCCGGCTGCCGCAACGCCCGCCGGGCCGACGCCGAGCTGCCGGAACTCGTCGCCGCCATCGACCGGGCGCTCGCCGAGTGGCTGCCCGAGCAGTACTGCACGGGTGTCGTCACTCAGTTGGACCTGGCCGGCGGAATCTTCCGCTGGTGCAACTGCGGGCATCCGCCGCCTCTTCTCATCCGGAACGAGCGAGTGCTCGACCGGGCGTTGGAACGTGCCCCACAGCCGCCGATGGGGATGCCCGCGCGGTTCTCGGAGGGGCCGCGCGAGGTCCACGAGGTCGCGTTGGAGCCGGGTGACCGGGTGCTGATGTACACGGACGGGGTGACGGAGTCCCGTATCGAGGGCGGCGCGGAGTTCGGCCTCGACCGTTTCACCGACTCCATCATCCGGGCCACGGCGGCGGGTGAGCCCGCGCCCGAGGCGCTGCGGCGGCTCATCCACTCGATCCTGGGCCGGCAGAACAAGCGGTTGCAGGACGACGCCACACTGCTGCTGATCGAGTGGCGGCCGCCGCGCCAGTGAGTGTGCGGCTCGGTGCGGACCGGGTCTCGGTCGGGCCGCGGTTCAGTGCGGGCTGGTGAAGACCGCGCGGGTCTCGCGGGCCCAGGCGATGGTGTCCCTGGCGGTGTCCGCGAAGGGGCGCGGCCGGTAGCCGGCGGTCAGGGCGCGTTCGCAGGACAGCCGGAACACGCCGTCGTCGTTTCCGTCGTGGGGCTGGACGATTCCCGCGGCGTGTTCGTCGACGTTCTCGTCCGGTGTCCAGCGGACTGTCGCGGGTCCGGCTCCGGCGGCGAGGCGACAGGTCTCCAGCATCGCGGCGAACGTCATCGGCGGCGCCATCACGTTGAAGACTCCGGGCAGCGGTGTGGTGCCCGTACGGATCATGAAGGCCACGAGGTCGCGGACGTCGGTCACTTGGAGGGGCTGCTCCGGGCGGGCCGCGCAGGGGACGGGTCCTTCTCCCGCCATCGCCAGGGCCCAGCCGGGAAGCGCGCCGAACGGGTCGCCCGGGCCGGTGACCAGTCCGGAGCGGATGGAGGTGGCCCGGCCGGGGAACGCCTCCTCGGCGGCCCGTTCACAGGCGGCTTTCAGCGGGCCGTACGTCTCGGCCGTGAAACCTGCCGGCTCGGCGCCGCCCTGCGGCAGGACCGGACCGTGGATCGGGGCTTCCTCGGTACGGCCCGCCGCGGCGGTCCTCGGGTAGACGGCGATCGAGGACATGAAGGTGTAGTGCCCGACGCGGGGGGCCAGCAGGCGGGCGGTGGCGGCGACCTGCCGGGGCAGGAATCCGCTGAAGTCGAAGGCGGCGTCCCACGTTCCGCCCGCCAGCGCGGCCAGTCCCGCGGGATCGCCGTCGGCCGTACGGTCGCCGACGAGCCGGGTGACGCCGGGGAAGAGGTCCGGGCCGGTCCTGCCGCGGTTGAACAGGGTGAGGTGGTGGCCCTCGGCCAGGGCGTGTGCGACGAGGTGGCGGCCGAGGAACTTCGTACCGCCGAGGACGAGCAGGCGCACAGTGGACTCCTGTTGAGCGTTCCCGCTGGATGTTCTGCGCGGATGCGCGGGCGCGAAGGATGATGTCGCGGTGACGTACGTGACGGAAACCGATTTTCCCGCGTGGCTGCGGGACGCGGCCGGACTGCTGGGGCACGGGGTGCTGCCCTTACGGGGTGAACGGCTGCGCCTGTGGGGGCTGTCGGAGGTGTGGCGGCTGGAACTGGCGGGCATGGGGCCGCGTTCCGTGGTGGTCAAGCGCGGCACCGGCGAGATGGCCGAAGAGGCAGCCCGCTACCGGGACTTGGTTGCTCCGCTGCGGGTACCGGCGCCTCGGCTCATCGCCGCGCGGGGCGGCGGCGGAACCGAGCCCGTCGTCCTCGTCCTGGAGGATGCCGGGCAGCACACACTGGAGCAGCGGCCCACCGCCGGCGGTTACCGGGAGGCGGTGCGCACGCTCGCGCGGATGCGGGCCGTCGCGGCGCGTGAGCTGGCCTCGCTCCCGGCGCTCGGGGCGGGGTCGCGCCGTACGACAGCGGACTTCGCGGACACCGCACGCGTCACCGGGGCGGCGCTGGCGCGCCTGCGGCCGGACCTCGCGGGTGCGCTGGACGGGCCTGCCCGGGTGCTGGCCGGCCGGCTCGAACTGCTCGCCGCGGACCCCGGCGCGCACCCGGCCACGCTCGTCCACAGTGACTTCCATGCGAAGAACCTGGTCCTCGGGACCGGTGGCCGTGTCGTGCCGGTCGACTGGCCGCTCGCGTATGTGCACGCCCATCTGGGCGATCTGTACTGCCTGTTGCGCGAGGCTCGGAATCATGGTCGGGCGCAGCAGGTGGAAGTGGCCTCGCTGCCCGGGGTGTTCGCCGAGGAGGCGGGGGCGGACCCCGCGTCCGTACGGGAGCAGTTGGTGATCGGCGGTCTCTGCTGGACACTGCTCGCGCTGCGCTGGGTGGTGGAGGACGGGGTCCGGGTGGTGCCGGAGTCGGCACGGTGGATCGATGAACTGGTCTCGGACGCACGGTCGTTGGCGGGGACGCCCGGGTCGGTGGGGGCGATGGGCTGAGGCCGGTTCTCTGCACCGGGCGTCGCGGCGGGACGCCGCACGACGAGCGGCAGCACGAGGAGGGACACCGCCGCGGTGACGCGGCCGACGCTTTGGCCGCGTCACCGAAGCGAGCGCCTGGTGGAGTTCGTCCCGGACTGTGAGGCCGGGGTTTCCTTTCACGCACCTGGTGTACCGGGGCCGTGAAGGACCAGCCGGGCAGGCAGTTGCGGGGCTCTGCGGGGAGGCGTGGCCCGGACTGGGAACGGGATGAAGGTCCATTTCAGCCATGATCACCTGAGTGGTCTGCTATCCATGCCCGCTCCATAGCCAATTTCGTTACCGTGGCCGTATGACCCCTTCACCGCCGCCCTTCAGCGGACGTATCTCCGCCGCCAGGCTGGCCGATACGCTCGGAGACTGGCGCACGGGCGGCCCGCGTTCCGGCGGGAAGGATCTGGCCGACGCCATCGAGACACGCGTCCGGGACGGCCGGCTGCCGCCGGACACCCGGTTGCCGTCGGAGCGCGAGCTGGCTCTCGCGCTCGGTGTGAGCCGGACCATGATCGGTGCGGCTCTCGACCATCTCCGGGACACCGGGCTGATCGCGTCCCGCCAGGGCGCCGGTTCCTGGACGGCCGCCCCTCCCGGTGCGCGACAAAGCGGCCCGGTCCTGCCCGGCGCGTTCGATCTGATCAATCTGGCGCGCGCGTCGCCGCCCGCGGCCCAGGGGCTCGAACCCGCGTTTGACGCCGCGCAGCGGTCGATGCGGGAGGCACTGTACGACGAGACCTACGACGACCTGGGCATCCTGCCGCTGCGCGAGCGCGTCGCCGCCCGCTACACGGCGCGTGGTCTGCCGACAGAGCCGTCCGAGATCATGATCACCAACGGCGCGCACCACGCCTTCGCGCTGGCGCTCCATCTGCTGGCGGGCCCGGGCGACCGGGTGCTGGTCGAGCAGCCCGGCTATCCCCACGCACTGGGCGCGGTGGCAGCGGCGCGGGCTCAGCCGGTACCTGTGCCGGTCGACGCGTTCGCCGACCGGGCCTGGGACATCGACGGCATCGAGGCCACGCTGCGCCAGACCTCGCCGCGCCTCGCCTACCTGATGGTGGATTTCCACAACCCCACGGGCCGGAAGCTGGACGCGGCGGGCCGCGAGCGGCTGGGGGCCGTCCTGGCTGCCACGCGTACGTACACGGTGGTGGACGAATCGGCGGTGGATCTCGACTACGGGCTCGCCGCGGGCACCCCGGCGCCGCCACCACTGGCCGCCTACGCGCCGCGGTGGACGATCACGGTCGGGTCGCCCGCCAAGTCCCACTGGGGCGGGCTGCGCATCGGCTGGCTCAGGGCTCCGGAAGAACTCATCGGAAGGCTCGCCGGCACCCGGGACTCGCTGGACCTCGGTTCGCCGCTGTTCGAGCAACTGTGGCTCTGTGAACTGCTCGCTGAGCCGGAACCGGTCCTCCAGGCCCGGCGCCGGGAACTGCGCGAGCAGCGCGACGCTCTCGCGGCCGCACTGCGCAGCGGGCTCCCCGACTGGTCCTTCCGCCTGCCGGACGGCGGTCTGAATCTCTGGTGCCGGCTGCCCGCCCCGGTCGGTCCACGGCTGGTCGCCGCCGCCGAGCAGCACGGCGTACTCCTGGTACCCGGCGCCCACTTCGGCGCGCAGGACCGGCTGGAGCGCTGGCTCCGGCTGCCGTTCGCCCAGCGGCCCGACCGTCTGAGGGACGCGGTGGACCGGATCGCGGCGGCCTGGGCTTCGCTCCGTTGACTTCGCCGCGGGCTGCGTTCAGGATGCGTGGATGCGTGCCGCCACCGCCTTTCTCTACGCGCTCACCTGCGGCGTCGCCGTCAGCACCGTCTATCTTCCGCAACCGCTGCTGGGTCTGGTCTCCGACGACCTGCGGATCGGTGTCGGCAGCGCGGGGACGCTGGCGACCGCCGTCCAACTCGGCTACGCCCTGGGCATCCTGCTGCTCGTTCCGCTGGGTGACCGGATGCGTCCGCGCAGGCTGGTCACCGTCCTGCTGGTGAGTACGGCGCTGCTGCTGGCGCTCGCCTCCACGGCCACGTCCACCGCCGTCCTGGCTCCTCTGCTGGTGGTCGCGGGGGTGACCGCGGTCGTCCCGCAGGTCCTGATCCCGCTCGCGGGACGCCTGGTGCCCCGGGAACGGTCGGGCGCCGTCGTCGGTGTGCTGATGACCGGGCTGGTCTGCGGCATCTTCGGCAGCCGGGTCGTCGCGGGACTGGTCGGACAGGCCGTCGGCTGGCGGAGTGTGCTCCTCGTCTTCGCCGCGCTGAGCCTGCTCGTGGCCGTCGCCCTGTTCCGCGTGCTGCCGGACGGATTCCCGCCGCCGGCTCCTTCGTACAGCAGGCTCCTGGCGGGACTCCCCCGGCTGGTCCGCGCGCAGCCGGCTCTGCGGCAGGCCGCCTGGATCCAGTTCTTCGTCTTCGGCGCGTTCAACGCCACCTGGACGGTACTGACGCTTCAACTGACCGGCCAGTTCGGCTGGTCGACGGGGCAGGCCGGGCTGTTCGGCCTGGTCGGGCTGGCCGGCGGCCTGCTGACGCCGGCGGCCGGGGCGCAGGTCGACCGGCGCGGTCCGCTCGCCGTGCTGGGCGTGTGCCTGGCGCTGGTCGCGGTCTCCGTCGTCCTCATAGCCCTCGGCGGCGGCACTCTCGTCGTTCTGGCGCTCGGCATGTTCGTCCTCACGGTCGGGACGCAGTGCGCGCAGGTCGCCCACCAGACCCGGATCTTCGCCGCCGTTCCCGAGGCCCGCTCCAGCGTCAACACCGTCTACATGTCGGCTGCTTTCCTCGGCGGGTCCCTGGGTGCTCAGCTCGGAACCGCGGCCTTCACGCACAGCGGTCTCGCGGGAGTCGCCGGGACGGACACGGGGCTGGTGTGCCTGGCGGTCCTCGGTTATGGCGCCGCCCGTCACCGCGCGCGGACCCGTACCGCGCTCTGAGCGTCCCAACCGTTAGGCTGGCCAGTGATGTTCTCCCCCACGGGCCCGACCCTCCGCGAACTCGCCGTGCAGGCGCTCTCGTCCATCGAGCACGGCTACGACCTGCTCGCGCCGAAGTTCGACCAGACGCCGTTCCGCACACCTGACCATCTGCTCGACGCCGTGGTGCGCGCCGTACGGCCGCTGGGTCCCTTCCGCACGGGGCTCGACATCTGCTGCGGCACGGGAGCGGGCGTCGGTGTGCTGCGGGAGGTGTGCGAGGAACGGGTGACCGGTGTGGATTTCAGCGCCGGGATGCTCGCCGCCGCGGCGGCCGCCCTGCCGGAGGTACCGGGCGCGCCTCCGGTGGAGTGGGTACGGGCCGACGCGCGCGCTCTCCCCTTCACCGGTGCCTTCGACCTGGCCGTGAGCTTCGGCGCGTTCGGTCATTTCCTGCCCGGGGAGCGGCCCGCGCTGTTCGACCGGGCGTACGCGGCTCTGCGGCCGGGCGGCCGCTTCGTCTTTCCGCTTCCCGCGCCGCCCCGGGTCGGCTCGCGGCTCTACTGGGCCCTGTGGGGTTTCGACAGCGTGATGCGGCTGCGCAATCTGGTGTGGCACCCGCCGTTCGTCATGTACTACCGCACGTTCCGGCTGCCGGACGTGCTGGCCGAACTGACTCTGGCGGGGTTCACCACGGAGCTGCGTACGCTGCCCGGCCTGGGGACGCTGCCCGACGGTACTCCCCGCTGTGCGCTGGTCGTGGCCCGACGGGCGTGAGCCGTGCGCGCGGGAGGCGGCCCGGTGCGCGGCGGGGCGGTCCGTGTGCGGGGATCAGATGTCGATGCCGGTGACGGTCGGCGGACCGAGCGGGGCCTCGTTCTCCGAGAATCCGGCGTCCCGCAGCGCGGCAGCGGCGGTTTCCTTGGCGGCGGCCTCCGCGCCTCGGTTGTTGTCCGCCTCGATCTCCAGCCTGATGCTGAAGGTGCCGTTCTCGTTGACGGTGAGGATGTCCAGGTCCTGAGCCTCGCCCAGCGTGGTGTGCTGCGGGTCCGCGGGACGCAGCCCCTCCACCACCGCTGTGCGGGAGGCGTCGGTGAGGTCCCGGAGGAACGTACCGGGGATGGTGATGACGTAGGTGGTCATTCGGACTCCTTCGTGGGCGGCCCCCGTCGGGCGGGGTGAGCCTTGCGGCCCCTCTGTAGTCCTGCCCAGCTTTGCGCCGCGATCACCTGGCGGTTGTTTCCATGGGCTCGTCCGGCGGAGGCGGTCAGATCCGCCAGGAGCGTATGCGGTCGGCCGCGGCGAAGACGTCCGTCTTCTCCCTGGTCAGCTGCTTGGTCAGCTCGACCAGCTCGCCGTACGGGGCGTCGACGCCCTCGCCGCTCATGGTCATGTAGGCGATCGCGACGGCGCAGGCGAACCGTACGTTGTAGGCGGGCAGCGGTCTGAGTGCGACGAGGGTGTGCAGCAGGGCTGTCGCGCGCCAGGCCGGATCGGAGTCGATACCGAGCCGCGGCGGATCGACGCGGTGGCGTGCGACGGCGGCGACCAGCGCCGAGAAGTCGGAGACCACCGGCTGGTCGGGCAGGACGCCCTCCTGCTGTCGCAGGAGCCAGCGCACATCGACGTACAGTGCGGTCGGCATCTCTCAGGCGGCCCGGCCCGTGGTGCCGGCGCCGGGTCCGTCGTCGATGCCCGCGTCCGCGATGGCGTCGGCGAGCGCGGAGTCACCGAAGACCCTGCGGAAGACGCCGGCGCCTTCTTTGAGCGCCCGGTGCTGGGCGACCGCGTCCGCCGTCGACGAGCGTACGAACGCCTTCATCGTCATTCCGCGCTCCGCGGCGATCTCACGGATCTCCTGGAGTTCCGTGTCGGGGAAGTCCACATTGAGAGCAGCCATGGGCTGAAGCTATCACTCCGGTACCTGCCCCGGCATATCCACAGGTCAGGACGTATGCGGCCGGGTACCTCACCGGTGCGGGGACCGCGGGGCGTACGGATTCTCACCGAGCGGTCCGCCACACCCCGGTCCCCCAACCCGGCCCGGGCTCCATGGCGTTGGGCGGCGCGGCCGTCCTTCCGGCGGTTGCGCACACACCGGCACGCGCCCCGCACGCCCCTGGCCGGAGCGGGCGGGCCGCGGCGCCGTCGGCGGTGTGGCCGAGGCGACGCGTGTGGACGTGCGCGCGACGAGACGCCTGCCGGACCAGCGAGACAGCCGCCGGACGGGAGGGGTGGGGGCGGGAGCGATGCGGTCAACACTGCGCACCTCTTTCGGGGAGTGTGAGCCCCGGCGGCCAACTGGCTCCAGAACCAGTGCATTTGCCCGGTCCGCCGGCTGCTGAACGCCCCGTGCGCCGCTGCTTTTCCCACCGGTGCAGAACCACTGGTACGGGCCAACGCCTACGCTGTGGCACAACGGTCACCCGTACAGACCACTGGCAGTCACAAGAATCAGAGAGGCACACTCATGACATCCGCATCCGGCACGCCCCACAGCGTCGAGGCGACAACAGCGCTTCTGCGGGAGGAACTTCCTCATCTCGAGGAGCACCAGCAGTCGCTGGAGAAGGAACTGGCCGTGGTCACCGACCGGCTGGAATCCGTGCGGACCGCGCTGAACGCCCTTCAGGCGCTCTCGCTCGCTCCCCTTGCGGCGGACCGGGCCCCTGCCCCCGCAGGCCCGCCGGCCGCGGTGGAGACCGGGCCCGGGACGGTCGCGGGGACTCCGAAGAAGGCGGCGACCAAGAAGGCGGCGCAGAAGCGGATCCCGGCGAAGAAGACCGCCAATCCGAAGCGTGCGAAGTCGGAGGCGCCGAAGAAGGCGAAACCGTCGGCGGGGGACCAGGACGAGCAGGCCGGCGGTCTGACGGAGCAAGTGCTCGCCGTGCTGTCGGGCGCGGGCAAGGACGCCGTCCGGGCCCGCGATGTGGCGCGGGCACTGGGCCGCGACGCCACTCCCGGCAGCATCAACGCCGTAAGGAGCACACTCGACCGTCTCGTCGCCACGTCCCGGGCCGACCGTGCGGGCCGCGGCCTCTACCGGGCACGCGCCTGAGGCCTCTCGTTCGGGTCCGCGACCGGAGGCAGAGGACGCCCGGGCGCGGGGCCCGCCGGTCGATCAGTCGGAGGACGGGCCCGGACGGGTCGCCGGTACGCGGCCGTCCACGACGAGCGCCGTCCCGTGCACGAACCGGGCCTGGTCACTTGGCAGGACGCGCCGCCGCGTGTGCGATGTCCTGGCTGGACGCCGTCGTACAGCGCTACCGGGAGCAGGGGCAGAACTGCCCACGCAGTACGCTCCCTTCCCCGATGGGCCGCAGCGAGCAGGAAACCCGCGAGAGCGTCCTGAACCCGCTCGCGCGCCGGCCGGACAAGCTCACTGACATGCATCCGCATGCATGCGCGACCCGGGGAGGGCGGGGCCGGCGTCGACGCCGACAGGGCGTCCGCGGCCTGCCGGCCGGGTTGCGGGGCGCCGTCGTGGTCATGCTCGCCGAGACAGCGTGCGGACCCCGGAGATCGCTCTCGGCACCGCGATCGCGCAGTTGCTCGCGGGCGCGCCGCCGCTGTGAGGAACGTCCGTTCGCCGAGCTGACGAATCATTGGGGGGAACCCGCTGGTGTCCGCATGGCGGAACTCCCCCGGGGGCGGGTCCCTGCGCTTTCATGAGGCGAATGGACCAGATCACTTTTCTTGTGGCAATGGTGATCGTCACCGCCTTGGCGTTCGACTTCACCAACGGATTCCATGACACCGCGAACGCGATGGCCACGTCCATCGCCACAGGAGCGCTGCGTCCCAAGGTCGCGGTCCTGATCAGCGGCGTGCTCAACATCGTGGGCGCCTTCCTGTCCACGGAGGTCGCGAGGACGATTTCCGGCGGCATCGTGGCGGACAACCTGGTCACGCCGGGGATGATTTTCGCGGGACTGGTGGGCGCCATCATGTGGAATCTGGCGACCTGGCTGCTCGGACTGCCCTCCAGTTCCTCGCACGCCCTGTTCGGCGGGCTGATCGGAGCCGTGTGGGTGGGAGCCGGGCGCCACGGCGTGCACTTCGACGAGGTGATCGACAAGGTCCTGCTCCCGGCGATCGCCTCGCCGTTGATCGCCGGCCTAGCCGCGCTGATCGCCACGTACACCGCCTACCGGATCACCTCACGCAGCCGCGAGTCCTCGGTGAACCGGGGCTTCCGGCTCGGCCAGGTCGCCTCCGCCTCTCTCGTCTCCCTCGCGCACGGCACCAACGACGCGCAGAAGACCATGGGCGTCATCACCCTGACGCTGATCTCCGCCGGCGTGCTCGGTCCGGGCGCGGGACCGCCGCTGTGGGTCATCGGCTCCGCGGGGCTGTCCATCGGTCTCGGTACGTATCTGGGCGGCTGGCGGATCATCAGGACCATGGGCCGCGGGCTCGCGGACATCCGCGCTCCGCAGGGGTTCGCCGCCGAGTCGGGGGCCGCCACGGTCATCCTGACCTCGGCCCATCTGGGCTTCGCCCTGTCCACCACCCAGGTCTGCTCCGGGAGCATTCTCGGCGCGGGGCTCGGCAGGCGGCTGGCCGAGGTGAGGTGGGGGATCGCGGGACGGATGGTCGTCTCCTGGTGTGTGACGATTCCCGCCGCCGCGATCGTCGGCGGGGTCGCCGCGGCGGTCGTCGTGCACGGCGGGACGCTCGGCGTGGTGGTCATCGCCGTGGTCGCGGCGGCTGTCGCCGCCTTCATCGTGGTCGCGTCCCGCCGTAATCCGGTGACGGCCGGCAACGTCAACGACGACTACAAAGTGGCTGTCCGCCGCGACGTCACCAAGACCCATGTATGACCCGCCACGCGGGCGAGGAAGGGAATCCCATGCATCTGGACTGGAGCGCGCTGGGTGAGGTGGCGCTGGTGAGCGTGGCCGCCACCGTGGGCATCGTCTTCGTCTTCGCGCTCGGCGTCCGCGCGCTGGCCATGGGCGAGGAGACAACCGGGCCGGAGAACGGCGGCAGGGCGGGGCCACTGTCCGTGGCCGTGGCCGTGGCCGGGCTGTGCTTCCTCGCCTGCGCGGTCGTCGTGCTGTACGGGCTGTATCTCATCGTTCCGCAGTTCCACTGAACCCCTGGCACTGAGCCGGTCCTTCCCGGGGGCGGAACCGGGACAGCACGACGCGGCCCCCGCGGTGTGCGGGGGCCGCGCCGTCGTGCCGCATGCCGGTCCTGCTCTGTGCCGGTCTTACTCTGTGCTGGTCTTACTCTGTGCTGGTCGTGCTCTGTGCCGCTCTGCGGGTGAGGAGCCGTCAGCGGTCGCGGTACGACGTGACGTATCCGGCCGCCGGACTGCCGACTCCGGTCACGTTGTCGTACCCGACGACCGACGACAGCGAGCTGTCCTTGCCGAGGGTGCGCAGCGAGGTCTTGATTCCGTCCGTGTTGTCGAAACCATTGACGAAGTCGTTGCGTACGACCGCGACATCACGGCCGGCGCCCAGCGGGTGGTCGGTCACGTCGTGGTAGGCCGACGTGCCGTACCGCTGGTAGATCCCCGGGTTGGCGAAGCCGATCGGGAGACCGTGGTGCGCCTCCTGCGCCAGTGCCTGGACGCCCGCGATGACCGGTGCGGCCAGCGAGGTGCCCCCGATGCGGTACTCGTCGTAGCCCAGCGTCCCGTCGGGGAGCGTCTGGGTCTGGCCGACGAGGAAGCCGGTGTTCGGGTCGGCCACGGCCGAGATGTCCGGGACGACGCGCATCGGCGCCCCACCGTTCGCCGTGGCGAGGGCGTCCGGGACGGTGCCCTTCTGGTAGTACGGCTGCGGCACGGCCGCGCTGGTGCCGCCGCCCGCGCCCGAGGTGTAGGCGCCGGGGAAGCCGGTCCAGTTGTGGTCGGCGCCCAGGCCCGCCTGGAGCGTGCCCCAGCCGGTCTCCCACTGGTACGTGCCCTGTTTGCCGACGTTGAGCGAGGTACCGCCGACCGCCGTCACCCAGGCGGAGTTGGCCGGGACGTCGACCTGCTTCGTACCGGTGCCCGCGACGTTGTCGCCGGAGTCGCCGGAGGAGAAGTAGAAGCCGATGCCCTCGACGGCGCCCAGCTGGAACACCTGGTCGTAGGCGGCCGCCAGAGCCGGTGTCTGGTTGGCCTCCACGTCGCCCCACGAGTTGGAGACGATGTCGGCGAGGTGTCCGTCGACGATGCCGCTGAGCGAGTCCAGCAGATCGTCGTCGTAGCACGAGGCCGCGCCGACGTAGGTGATGTCGGCGTCGGGTGCCACCGCGTGCACGGCCTCGACGTCGAGGGTCTCCTCGCCGTACCAGCCGGAGGCGCCGCAGTCCTCGGTGCTGTTGTAGTCGGCGGGCAGCACCTGGGAGAGCTGGCCCGCGCGGTAGTTCTTGTCACCGTTGCGCTTGGCGTACTTCTTGCCGTCCTGCGCGATGGTGGGCGAGGCGTACGCGTCCGTGATGGCGACGGTGACGCCCTTGCCGGTGAAGTTCTTCGCTCCGTAGGCGGAACGCAGTTCCTTGCCGGTGTAGCCCTTGATCGCGAACGGCGCCTTCGAACCGTAGGCCGACGGGAGGGACTTGTCGGTCTTCGAGCCGAAGTACGTCGAGAAGGGACCGGCGTTGCGGAAGACCGCGTCCGGCGGCGGCAGCGTCTCGTCGTGCTTCACCATGTGCGGCGCGTTGTCGAGGCCCGTGACGGTGAGCACCGCTCCGTGCAGCGAACCGGGTACCGAGGGCGTCGTCGAGGGCGCGCGGTACGTGCTCTTGCCCTTGGTGTAGTTGTGCAGCTGGGTGGAGAAAGCCTTCTCCACCGCCGCTGTCGACCCGCTCACGGTCAGGTGGTGCCGGGTCGAGCCGGTCACCTTCAGCCCGGACGACGTCAGCCAGGCGGTGACCTCGGCGATCTGCTGCTTCGTCGCTCCGAAGCGCGCGTCGGCCTGCTTGGCGCTCAAGTACGCGCCGTACGAGGCGGAGTTCGGGTCGGACACCTCCTTGGCGTACTGCGCCAGACCGGCGGCGTCGCGTCCCGCCAGGTAGACGCGGGCCGTGACCTGGCCGGAGTCGGGCGTGCTGCCCTTGTCCGCCTTCGCGGTCGCCCACAGCGGCTTGGCGCCGTGGAGTGTGTCGCGCCCGGCGGGACCGGTGTCGGCCCCCGCGGACGGTGTGCCGAGTGCCAGGGCACCGACGACCAGCGGCAGTGCCGCCGCCATGGTCATTCCGGTGCGCAGGCGCGATCGGCTGGATCTCATAGAACCCCCTGCGTTGCGAGTGAACGCGTGTGACAGGCGCGGAAGTTGGTAGTCACACGCAATGTGCCACTCTGTCGATCAAACGTTCATAACGGGGACATGTGTTGGCCAAAGGAACACCAATGACGTGTCATGTCCCTCCCAAGTGATCGATTGGGGAGAGGATCCGCGATGCCGGGACCGGGCCGTCGGGAGGGCGCCCGGGCACCGGACGCACCGGATGCCCGGCCGGGGCGGTGTGACACTGCGGTCCACCGCACCGGCCGGTTCTCCGGGGTGGTGCGGCTACCCGGTGACGGACTCCTCCGCCGGGAGAACGTTGCTGCGGGTCAGCTTCGCGTACCACTTGGCGCTGGACTTCGGCGTCCTGCGCTGCGACGCGTAGTCGACGTAGACCGTACCGAAGCGCTTGCCGTAGCCGTACGACCACTCGAAGTTGTCCAGGAGCGACCAGAGGAAATAGCCGCGGATGTCGACGCCCGCCTCGATGGCCCGGTGGACGGCGGTCAGGTGCCGGCGCAGGTACGCGATCCGCTCCGGGTCCCTGACCTCGCCGTCGGGTGCGGCGTAGTCGTCGAAGGCCGCGCCGTTCTCGGTGATCATCACCGGCAGGTCCGGGTGGTCCTTCTTGACGCGCAGCAGCAGTTCGTACAGGCCGCTCGGGTCGATCGTCCAGCCCATGGCGGTCCGGTCACCGGGGGTCTGGTGGAAGGCGACGCTGTCCGCCGCGGGCCAGGGGCTGTGCTCGCTCGCGCCGTGGCCGTCGGATCCGTGGACGGCCGGGCCCGAATGGTGGGAGACCAGCGTCGGCGAGTAGTAGTTGACGCCGAGGAAGTCCAGCGGCTGGTGGATGAGTCCGACATCGCCGTCCTGCACGAACGACCAGTCGGTGTGCTGTGCGGTGTCTTCCATGACGTCGGCCGGATAGGCGCCGTCCAGCATCGGTCCGGTGAAGACCCGGTTGGCCGTGCCGTCGATACGGCGGGCCGCGTCGGCGTCCGCCGGGCCCTCGGTCAGCGGCCGTACGTGGTGCAGGTTGAGGGTGACGGACACCTTGGCGTCGGACGGCAGCCGGTCCCGCAGTTCCCTGACCGCGAGGCCGTGGCCGAGGTTGAGGTGGTGGGCCGCGCGCAGGGAGTCCGCGGCGTTGGTGCGGCCGGGGGCGTGCACGCCGGATCCGTAGCCCAGGAACGCGCTGCACCAGGGCTCGTTGAGGGTGGTCCAGGTCTTCACCCGGTCGCCCAGGGCGTCGGCGACGATGCCCGCGTACTCGGCGAAGCGGTAGGCGGTCGCGCGCTCGGGCCAGCCGCCCGCGTCCTCCAGCTCCTGGGGCAGGTCCCAGTGGTAGAGCGTGACGACCGGCTGGATTCCCTTCTCCAGCAGGCCGTCGGTCAGCCGCTGGTAGAAGTCGAGGCCCTTCGCGGACGCGGGACCGCTGCCGGTGGGCTGGACCCGGGGCCAGGACACCGACAGGCGGTAGGCGCCGACCCCGAGATCGGACATGATCTCGATGTCCTCCGGCCAGCGGTGGTAGTGGTCGGTCGCGATGTCACCGGTGTCGCCGTTGCGTACCCGGCCCGGAGTGTGGGAGTAGACGTCCCAGATGGACGGCGTACGGCCGTCCTCCCGGGCCGCGCCTTCGATCTGGTACGCGGCGGTCGCCGTCCCCCAGAGGAAACCGGGCGGGAAGCTGAGTGCTGAGGTGGCCACAAGGGTCCTTCCACGGGTGAAGTGTGCGTGTGCGACGGGGTGTCGGGCAGGCGGCGGCCGCACGGAGCGGTGCGCGTGCGGCGGTGTGGTGTGATGTGGTGCGGCTGTGCGGTGTGACGGTGTGGTGTGGAGCGATGCGTGCGGCGGGCCCGGGATCAGCCCTTGACGGCGCCCTGCATGATGCCGCCGACGATCTGCCGGCCGAAGACGATGAACATCGCCAGCAGCGGCAGAGTGCCGAGGAGCGCTCCCGCCATGATGACCGACTGGTCCCTCACGTACCCGGCACTGAGCTGGGTCAGAGCGACAGGGACCGTCGGGTTGGTCATGTCCAGCGCGATGAAGGGCCAGAAGAAGTCGTTCCACGCGTGCACGAAAGTGATCATGAACAGCACGGCCATCGGCGGGCGGGCGATGGGCAGGACGATGCTCCAGAAGATGCGCAGTGAGTGGGCCCCGTCCAGCCGTCCGGCCTCGATCAGCTCGTCGGGCAGGGCTTCCTTCAGGTACTGGCGCATGAAGAACACGCCGACCGCGCTGACCAGCGTCGGGAAGATGACGGAGGGCAGCGACTGCCCCCAGCCGAGATCGGCCATCATCATGAACAGCGGTACGACACCGAGCTGCGGCGGGACCATCATCGTGCCGATGACCAGCATCAGCAGGAGGTTGCGGCCTCTGAACCTGAGCTTGGCGAAGGCGAAGCCGGCCAGCGTGGCGAAGAAGACCGTGGCGAGCGCGATCGTTCCCGCCACGATCATGCTGTTCAGCATCGCCTGCCCCATCGAGGCTTCCCGCCACGCCCGGCCCAGGTTTTCGAACAGGTTCGGACCGGGCACGAAGGGCGGCGGGGTCTGCGACACCCGGGTGTTGTCCGTGGAGGCGGCCACCATCGTCCAGTACAGCGGGAAGAGGGAGGCCAGCGCGGCGATACCGAGCAGGATGTAGGCGAGGGGACCCGCGTGGTGCTGGCGTCCGGCGCCCGGCCGCAGTGCGCGGCTGAACCGGCGGGCGGGGGCCGCGGCGGGCGGGTTCAGGTCGCGCGCCTGCGGCCGGACCTGTGCGATGTCGGTGGTCATGGGGCTGCGGCTCCCTGGTCAGGACGTACGGGACGTGAAGCGCGCGATGACACGCTGCAGGACGAAGATGACGATGAGGATGAGGAACATGGCCCAGGCGATCGTCGCCGCCCGGCCCATCTGGTAGTTCTTCCATCCCTCTTCGTAGAGCAGCAGCCCCAGCGTCTGGTACTGGTTGTCCGCGCCGCCGGTGATGCCGTTGGGGCCCTGACCGAAGATCATCGGTTCGCCGAAGAGCTGGGTCGCGCCGATCGTGGACAGCACGATGGTGAAGACGATCGTCGCGCTGATGCCGGGCACGGTCACCTTGCGGAACTGCTGCCAGCGGGAGGCGCCGTCGATGGCCGCGGCCTCGTACAGGTCCTTGGGGATGGCCTGCATGGCGGCCAGGTAGAGCAGGGCGTTGTAGCCGGTCCAGCGCCAGATCACGATGGTGGAGATGGCGAACTGGGCGGGCCACTTCTCGCTCTCCCAGGCGATGCCGTCGAAACCGACGAGGTTGAGTGCCCAGTTGACCATGCCGAAGTCGCGCTCGAAGAGCATGGAGAAGACCAGTGCGGCGGCACCGATGGAGGTCGCGTACGGGGTCAGGACGGCCACCCGGAAGAACACCGAGCCGCGCAGGGTGTAGTTCAGCAGGTGTGCCAGGCCCAGGGCCATCAACAGCTGGGGGACGGTGGAGATGACACCGATGGTGAAGGTGTTGCTCAGCGCGTTCCAGAACCGGTCGTCCTCGAAGAGTTCCGTGAAGTTGGCGAGCCCGCGCCACTCCATCAGATCCATCGAGGACAGTTCGACGCGGTGCAGCGAGATCCAGAAGGTGTACAGCAGCGGGTAGAGGCCGAAGGCGCCGAAGATGAGGAAGAACGGTGCGACGAAGGCGTACGGCACCGTCCCGAGGTCCAGGCGGTGAAGGATGTTGCGCCGCGACTGCCGGGAGTCCCCGCCGTCGGCGCCGCCCTTTCCGGGATGACCGGCTGAGGCGGGGTGCGGCTGCCCGCCCATGGGGGCTGCCGGGGTGGAGGTGGCCACTCGGGCTTCCTTCCGTGGAGTGCTCGGTGGAGCGGGTGAGGGTGAGGTGGTGGAGCGGCGGCCGGGCCGGGAGGGGCACCGGCCGCCGGAGGCTCGGGGCGGCCGGACCGGCCGGGATCAGGTCCGGCCGGGTCCGGCGGCCCCGCGAGTCAGCCGGCCAGCTTCCGGATGCGCTCGTCCGTGGTCTTCCACGCCTCGTCGGGGCTCTTGCCCTCCTCCATCAGCTGGAGGCCCGCAGTGAAGGTGTCCTTGATCGTGCCGTCCTTGCGGCCCAGCACCTGCTTGGACGGGATCTGCTTCGCCGCCTCGCCGAAGATCTTGCCGATCGGCGCGTCACTGAAGTACGCGGACGTGCCGTTGGCGACCTCGGGCATGTCGATCGCGGTCTTCGAGGACGGGAAGTTTCCGAGCTTCTCGAAGAGGTACGCCTGCTGTTCGGGCGCGGTCAGCCAGGTGATGAGCTTCTTGGCCTCTTCCTTGACCGGGCTGTTCTCCATCACACCGAGGAACGAGCCGCCCCAGTTGGCACCCTGCGGGGCCTTGGCGACATCCCACTTGCCCTTGTTCGCGGGACCGGCCTTCTCGGAGATGTGTGCGAGCATCCAGGCGGGGCAGACGGTGGTGGCGAAGGTTCCATTGGCCAGGCCCGGGTCCCAACCCGGCTGGAACTGACGCAGCTTGGCGGTCAGTCCCTCCTTCGCGGCGTCGGAGGACAGGTCCCAGGCCTGCTTGACGACCGGGTTGTCCTGGTAGATGAGCTTGCCGTCCTCGTCGTAGAACTGCTTCTCATCGCCGTAGATCATCGCGTTGAACAGGCCGCTGCTGCTGTCCATGTAGGACACCTTGTCCGCCTTGGACTTCGCCTTGAAGTCGCGGCCGACCTGGATGTACTTGGCCCAGTCGCCGGCCCACAGCTTCCCGACCTCGGTGCGGTCGGTGGGCAGGCCCGCCTGCTCGAACAGGTCCTTGCGGTAGCAGACCGCCATCGGGCCGATGTCGGTGCCGAGACCGAGCACCTTGCCGTCCTTGGTGGAGACCTGGTTCTCCTTCCACGGCAGGAAGCTGTCGATGCCCGACGTCTTGGAGAGGTCCGCGAACTTGTCGGCCTGAGTGTCGACGAGTTCCTTGGCGCGGCCGATCTCTATGCCCTGGATGTCCTTCAGGCCGCTGCCCGCGGCGAAGTGTGTCTGCAGCGCGGTGTAGTACGTCTGCTCGTCACCGGCCACATCGGCCTCGATGGTGATGTCGGGATTTTCCTTCATGTAGCGGTCGAGGAGATCGGTCTCCTTGAACCCCATGACCCCGAAAAGTCCCATGCTGATGACGGTCTTGCCGTCCTTGGTTCGTGCCTTGCCCGAGTCGTCGCTGCTTCCGCAGCCGGCGACGAGGACGAGGGACACGGCAGCCGCGGTAACGGATGCGAGGGTGGAACCGAAGCGCTTACGGGCAGTGCCCATGGCTTCCTCCTTGCAGCGGCGCCCTGACGCGCGTCGCTGCGCTCACGGTGAGTAGAACTGACGACCCGTCTGCGCCGAAAACTGGGAGCGCTCCCAACGGGTTGTGGAAGACTCTCCAGAGACGCGAGCACTGTCAAGAGTCGAAGACGTTTCCGTTGCAGGAATGTGTCCAAGGTCTGAAGTCGCGTCATCAGCACACAAATCACACGCCACAATCCCCTGGTGAACGCCGCACACCGCACCGGGGCGAGAGTCAGGAGACGTGATGGGCAGCCGTCGACGGCAGAGTCAGAGGCCAACTCTTGAAGCGGTCGCCCAACTGGCGGGCGTGGGAAGGGGAACGGTCTCCCGGGTCGTCAACGGCGCCCCGGGCGTGAGCGCACGGGCCAGGGCCGTTGTGGAAGCCGCCATCGCCGAGCTGAACTATGTGCCGAATCCGGCCGCCCGCTCCCTGGTCACCAGCAGGACCGACAGCATCGCTCTGGTGATCCCGGAGTCGGAACAGCGGCTGGCGGACGAGCCGTACTTCTCCGCCGTCATCCGCGGTGTGTGCACCGAACTGGCGGAAACCGAGCTTCAGTTGCTGCTCATTCTCGTACGCGACGAACGCGAGCTGAAACGCCTGACGCGGTTCGTCGAGGCACGCCGTGTGGACGGTGTGCTGCTGGTCTCGGTCCACCAGGACGACCCACTGCCGGCGCTCCTGGAGGAACTGCAGATCCCGACCGTTCTCGCGGGCCGGCGCACACCCGGCGAATCACTCAGCCACGTGCACTCCGACAACCTCGGCGGGGCCGCGCAGGCCGTTCGCCACCTGCTCGACCAGGGGCGTACCGAGATAGCCACGATCACCGGCCCCCTGGACATGGACGTCGGCCGCAGTCGCCTCCAGGGCTGGCGCGACGCCCATACGGAGCGGGGGGCCGAGCCCGACGAACTGCTCGCCGTACCAGGCGACTTCACCGAGGAGGGCGGCCGCGCGGCGATGGCCGGGCTGCTCGGAAGGCGCCCGGGCCTCGACGCTGTGTTCGCCGCGTCCGACGTCATGGCCGCCGGCGCGCTGACGGAGCTGCGGGAGCGCGGGCGGCGCGTCCCGGAGGACGTGGCGGTCGTCGGCTTCGACGACTCGCCCATCGCGCGCCACACCGTCCCGCCACTGACCAGCGTCTGCCAGCCCATCGAAGAGATCGGACGCAGCATCACACGCCTGCTGCTGGCAGAGATCGAGGACCCCGCCGGACCGCGCAGACACCTCACACTGCCGACGACTCTGACGCAGCGTCAGACGACCTGAGAAGAGGCGTGCGACCGCTCCGGGAAGGGGTGTGGGAGCGCCCGGATGCGTAGATCATCTACGCACATGGCAGCAGACGACAATGACCCATCGGATCGGAGTGGGTACGCAGATCGCAGCAGGCCGGAGGTTCACGATGACCGCGCCGGACACCGGCGCGTGCAAATCCCGACCGGGTCATCGGTCTCACGGCCGGGATGCGGAATCGCGCGACACGCCGTCGCGATCGTACTATTTGCCTCTTAGATCCCGATTTGCAACAAGTTCGTAACACGCCACGCGTCTCCACCCCCGCCGCCCGGGTTCCCGGGGTCGAATAAGGCGACGCCTGACCAGCGTCAGCCAAGTGACAGAGAACAACGAAGAAATCGGGGAATGACATGAAACTCATTCAGCGTGGCGTGGTGTCGGGAATCCTCGCGGCCGGCCTCGTGGGCGGGACCGCTCTCGTCGCACCGCAGGCGGGCGCGTCGGCGCCGGCCGGGGCCTCGCCGGCGCGGGCCGTGGCGACCCAGGCCACGTACGGCGGCGAGTGCGGCCCCGGCTACACGGTGGTCAACTCGGCGGAGGTCGGGAAGCTCGGCACCGTCTTCCTGACGTACGACCGCGTCACCGGCAACAACTGCGTGGTGACGCTGCGCACCAGGACCGGCACCAGGGTCTGGATGGTCGCCTCCCTCCGTGTCGCGGGGTCCGGGCAGGGTGTGAGCGACTCGGGCTACTACACCAAGTACGCCGGTCCGGTCTCCGCGAAGGCAGCCGGCAAGTGCGTCAGCTGGTACGGCGTCATCGGTTCGGAGAGGGGCGGCAAGGACAACACGAACTGCGGCACCCTGTCGCAGGACCAGAGCAGCTGAGTTCGCGGGCCGCGTCCTTCCCGGGCCCGGCCCGTTCAGCCCCGCTTCTCCGTCGGGTCCGGCCGCTGACCGGACCCGGCGGGGAGGCGCCTGTGTGCCGGGGTGAAGCGTGGTTCGGGGCGGTCTTGGCGCCTCAGGCGGACGTCGCGCCTCGGGCTGTCTTGACGCCTCAGGCAGACGTCGCGAAGGCGTCGACTCCGGTGAGTTCGGCGGACAGCCGCCACAGCCGCGCGGCCTGCTCGGGGTCGGTCGCGTACGCCCGTACTCCACCGGCCGTGTCGGCGCTGCCGGGTTCGGCGATGTCGCAGTCCTCGCAGTAGACCCCGCCCATGTCCGTCAGCCGGGGGGACGTCGCCGCCCACACCTGCGTGGCGGCGCCCGCCTCAGGGCTCTTGAACGCGGGGTTGACCGGCTTGCCGTCCTCGTCGATCCAGCCGGCGGCCCTCATCTCCTCCTGGGTGAGGTGGCGCTGAAGCGGTGTGAGAATGCCGCCGGGGTGGACGGAGAAGGCGCGGACTCCCGACTCACGGGCGAACGCGTCGAGCTGTACGGCGAACAGGGCGTTGCTCGTCTTCGCCTGGCCGTAGGCCTCCCACTTGTCGTATCCCCGTTCGAACTGGACGTCGTCCCAGCGGACGGCCGAACGGCGGTGACCGCCCGAGGACACCGCGACGACGCGGGCACCGCTCGCGACGGCCGGCCAGAGACGGTTCACGAGTGCGAAGTGGCCGAGGTGGTTGGTCGCGAACTGCGCCTCCCATCCGGGGCCGACCCGGGTCTCGGGGCAGGCCATGATCGCGGCGTTGTTGATGATGATGCCGATGTCCCGGCCGGAGGCGAGGAAGCGGTCCGCGAAGGCGCGGACGCTGTCGAGGTCGGCGAGGTCCAGCTCGTCGACCTCGACGCCGTCCAGGGCCCCGAGGGCCTCCCGCGCCGCCCCGGGCCTGCGGGCGGGAACGACGACCTGGGCGCCCGCGCCGGCGAGCGCCCTGGTCGTTTCGAGGCCGAGGCCCGAGTAGCCGCCGGTCACGATCGCGAGCTTTCCGGTGAGGTCGGTACCGCGCAGGACCTCCGCCGCGGTGGTTGCGGCGCCGAACCCTGATCCGATCTTGTGCTGGGGCGTAGTCATGTTCCCGAGGCTACGAATTGGAGTGCGCTCGAAGTCAATCCGACCGCACCGCTCCCGCCCGGTTTCACCCCGCCGAGGGGTTGTCGCGGAGGCCGCCGGAGGGGCCGCCGGAGGGGCCCGGACGAGCGAGTGTCGAATTCACCAGCGGGTCCCGGGGCGCGAACCGCCCACGATCGGGTCAGTGATGTCCGGTTGGAGCAAGGCAACTGCTAGGCAGGGACGTTGTTGCCCGACTAGGAGCCATGGAGTCACTCTTGTCCATCGAAGCCGTCCTCGCCCAGGGCCAGGAATCACCCGGCGCTCGCCCGCTGATCCCGGGACAGGCGACCGAGGGAAGAGGAGGCGGCCAGGCGGGCCGGGTGGAAGAGCGGGACCTCACGTTCGACGGCTTCCGCTACACCTGCCGCATCGTCCACCAGGACAGTCCGCTGACCGAGCCGGTGCTTGTGCTGGGCGGTTCCTCCCAGGACCGCAACTCCTGGGTGCGGCACGAGAAATGGCTGAGCCCGCTGGGCCAGGTGATCACCGTGGACCTGCCCGGCTACGGCACCGCGGACTTCCTTCCCGCGACGTACGGTGTCGACTTCCTGGCCGCCGCCCTCCGGCACCTGCTGACCGAACTGGGGGTGGAGCGGGTCAACCTGGTCGCCGCCTGCTACGGCGGATCCCTGGCACTGCGGTTCGCCCAGAACTGTCCCGGGATGGTCGCCCGGCTGATGCTGGTCGGTATGACCACCAGGATCCCGCCGGACTACGCGGCGGCGATGAAGCGCTGGTCCGTCATGATCGATCGCGGCGAGACCGAGATCATCGCCCGCGAACTGGCCGACCATTTCATGTCACCGCCCGGCACAGGTCGCGTACGCAAACACGCGGCCGTGTCCCGTCTCGTCTACCAGCAGATCGCCGGGCAGGATCCCGAGCAGCTGAGGAAGTCGGCCGAGCACAACACCCGGCTGATGCGGCACGACTGGTACCGCCCAGGGCCGGTGCCGGCCGTGCCGAGTCTGGTGGTCACCGGTGAGCACGACACACTGTGCACACCCGCCATGGGGCGCGAGGTGGCCGCGGAGCTGCCCGAGGCACGCTTCCTCACCATCACCGAGACCGATCACCTGGCCCCGGTGGAGCGCATCGCGGACTTCGCCGATCTCGTCGCCAGGTTCTGCACGGACCGCCCGCTGGACGGGCTCGCGTACTGCAGCGAGCCCGAGACGTACGGGACGGCCGTGGCCCCGAGGTAACGCCCTTGGCGCGCTCGGCTGTTCAGCGGATCTCTTGGTCGCAGGGCCGCACACCAGAAGAGTCCGCCCGTGCGGGCACGACCGCATCCGGCTGCCCGGCGTGACGGCCGACCTGCGTCAGGCCCCTCGGACGGGGCGGCCGAAGCGTACCGGGACTCCGGGTGAGAAGAGCACGCTCACCGGATCCCCGGACGGCTCGGGCAGACCCGCCGCGGTCAGCAGATTCCCGGTGCACTCGGTCAGCTCGGCGCGGTGCAGCGGCCAGCGCGGGTGTGTGTTCGGCAGGAAGCGGGGGCGTCCCCGGGCTGTGGTGGTGTGCAGCCCCCAGCGGGCTGTCAGGAAGTGTTCGAGGGCGCTCGGCTCCGCTACGGGTCCGCCGATCCGTACGGCGATCCGGCTGTGCGCGCCCCGTGGCCCGGGCAGCCTTCTGGAACTGGTGTACGTGAGTGTGTCGCCGTCACGGTCGACCGTCATCCGGGACCAGGCGTAGGGCAGCCGGAAGGGCCACCTGCCCACGGCCACGGGGATGAGCCGCGCCGCGTCGAGGGAGCGGAAGGTGACACCGCGCCGCCCGTGCCCGTCGACCGAGTAGAGCCGTACGTTCGTCTCCGGAAAGGTACCCAGATACGGGAGCCCCGGCAGGCCCAGCAAGCCGATCCGGTACATGCGGAAGGCGATGAGTCCCGCGTACGTGAGGCCGTCGAAGGTGTCGGGGACCGTGCCGGCCGGCAGCAGGGGCGCGACGTCCGCGGGATCCACCGCCCAGTGCAGAGACGTCAGATCCAGCCAGGACTGGGTGAGCAGCGGCTTCGGCTCCGGCCCCGGCGGATCGGGCGTGACCGGTTCGGGTAGACGGGCGGTGTGCGGCACCCGGCCAGCATGGCAGAGGACCCGCCCGTCCGCCCGGACTCCGGACGGGCGGGTCCCGCGCCTGACGTACCGAACGCCCCCGGAAGGACCCCGACCGTTCTACGGCTTACCGGCCAGCTCACGTACCGTCGCCATGTCACTGAAGGGGATGAGCTGTTCACCGACGATCTGGTACGGCTCACTGCCCTTGCCCGCGATCAGGACGATGTCGTCGCGTACCGCGGCTGACAGGGCGAAGGCGATCGCCTTCCGGCGGTCGGCGAGCCGTTCGTAGCGGGCACCGGTCGCGGCCAGGCCCGGGGTGATCTGGTCGAGGATCGTCTCGGGGTCCTCGCCGCGCGGGTTGTCCGAGGTGAGAACGCACAGGTCGGAGTGGGTTCCGGCGATCTCGCCCATCCGGGCCCGCTTGGTGATGTCGCGGTCGCCGCCGCAGCCGAAGACGGTGATGACACGGCCGCGCGCGAAATCGCGGATCGTGGTGAGCACCTTCTCCAGCGAGTCGGGCGAATGCGCGTAATCCACGATGACCGAGGTGCCGCCGGGCGTCTCGTAACGCTCGAACCGCCCGGGGACCGGGGGCATCCGGTCGAGAGCGCCGACCAGGCTCCGCAGATCGTGTCCCAGCAGGTGGCACGCGGCAACGGTGGCCAGCGCGTTGGCAACGGAGAAGCGTCCGGGGACGGGGATCGCGGCGGGATACTTGCGTCCGTCGTGGTGCAGGGTGAAGCGGGTGCCGAGCGCGTCCATGGTGAGGTCCGTGGCGCGGTAGTCGGCCTCCGCGTCAAGGGCGTACGTCGTCACGGCGCCGGGCATCAGCGCGCTGATGCCGGCGCCCACCTCATCGTCGGCGTTGACCACGGCGCGCCGGCAGAGCCCCTGGAACAGACGGAGTTTGGCGTCCCGGTAGTTCTCCATGGTGCCGTGGTCGTCGAGGTGGTCCTGCGTCAGGTTGGTGAAGATGCCGACATCGATGAAGGAGTGGTCGACGCGGTGGTTCAGCAGCCCCATCGAGGTGGCTTCGAGCACGACGGTCGCCACCTCGCGGTCGCGCATCACGCCCAGCAGGTACTGGAAGTCCGGCGATTCGGGGGTGGTCAGCACCGACCTGGGCATGGGGATCAGTTCGTCGCCGATCCGGCTGCCCGCGGTGCCGATGACCCCGACCGTGGCACCTTCCGCGAGCCGCAGCACGGACTCGACCATGTACGAGACGGACGTCTTCCCGTTGGTGCCGGTGACGGCGATCATGTCCATCGCGCGCCCGGGCTCGCCGTGGTAACGGGAGGCGACGACCGCGGCCATGACGCGCGTGTCGGGGACCTGTACGACGCATGCGTCCGTGTCCGCCCACACCGAGGCGGGAGGTGCGGGCATCTCGGAGTCGAGCAGTACGGCGACGGCGCCGCGCGCGAGGGCGGGGCCGATGGACTCGGGGCCGCCCTCACGGTGTCCGGGGACCGCGATGAACAGCGCGCCGGGCGTGGCCCGGTGGGCGTCGAAGCAGGTGCCCGCGGTGATCGCCGTCTCCGGATCGCCCCGCAGGATCTCGTGGTCGTGGCCGGCGAGCAAATCGCTCAGCTTCACAGGGGTCCTCTCGAAGGTGCGGCGCGGCGGCCGCCCCTCCGGTCGCCCGAGGGGCACCTGTGGGTACGGCGAACGCGTCGCGGAAGTGGTGCGGGGGTGGGGCGGTACGTGAGGTACGCGAGAGCGGCCCGGCGCACAGCGTGATCCGGGGGCCGGGGGCCGGAAACGTCCGGACGTGAGAACAGGCCGGCTGAGGCCGCGAGGGCGCGGCGCGCTAGCCGTGGCCGTGCAGGGCGCGGCAGCCGGCCCGCGGCACGTACGCCGGGCCTGGGCTCGCTGCCACCGCGGCGGCGGCACACAGCGCACAGGGAGCGTGCTGTAGGCACTCCCTCACCGCGCGTGTACAGACCATGGGGCGAGTGTACGTCGGGCGCGGCTCTCCCGGCGACGGTGACGACGCTTCCGGCGCTCCCCCGGCTACGGCGCCGCGCCCGGCGGGCCGCACGGAGCGGTCCGCCGGGCGCGGCGGGACATCAGGTGGCGCGGGCGCGCCTGCGGTCAGACGCCCTGGCCGCCGCCGCTGCCGGACGCGGCCTTGATGCCGTGGGTGATGTCGTCCATGA
The DNA here is from genome assembly GCF_044751305.1 of Streptomyces sp. NPDC088725. Classification (NCBI taxonomy): domain Bacteria; kingdom Bacillati; phylum Actinomycetota; class Actinomycetes; order Kitasatosporales; family Streptomycetaceae; genus Streptomyces; species Streptomyces sp. NPDC088725. The sequence goes on along the minus strand of NZ_JBIVLO010000010.1, from coordinate 207,073 downwards.
CGGACAGTTTCGGCGCGCTGTCGTTGATGTCGAAGCCGGAGCGCACGATGACCATCAGGGACGGGTGCGACGGCGACGGAAAGGCGAGGGACTGTACGTAGCCGTCGTCGCCCTTGCTCGTCACGACCTTCCACCGCACCAGGTAGCCCTTCTGGCCCGCGACGGTGACCGCCTCGGACTTCAGTTCCTGGTGCGAGGAGATCTTCCCGTACGTCGTGCCGCCGTAGGACTGGGTGGCGTTGGCCGGGATGTCCTTCTCCGCCGCCGCCTTGGCCGTGTCGGCGTCGATCTTGAGGGCCGCGGCGGGAGCGGAGTTCACTCCGCCGCGCGCGCAGGTCTCCGAGGTGTCCCCGGGGCAGGGGTAGTCCCCGGTGGAGACTCCGGCGCCGACGCTTCCCGACTGGCCGGTCCAGCCGTCCGGCACCGGGATGCTGATCCCGCTGGCGCCGTCCGTCGCGAAGCCGTCCTCGGTCTCCGGCTGGGGGAGGCCGCCCTCGCCGCCGGGTCCGCCGGGGAGGCCGGAACCGCCGCCGTCGGACCCGTCGGGGCCCTGCGGTCCACCGGGCCCGGGGGCGCGCTGACCGGGCCGCGAAGGTGCTTCGGAGGAGGTGGAACCGCCGCTGCCCGACGCGCTGTTGCCGCTTCCGTTCCGCCCGAGCAGGTAGGACCCGCCCGCGATGGCGAGTACCACCACCAGGACGGTGGCGCCGAGGACGATCCGCTTGCCCCGGTTCCCGGATCCCGGCCCCGGCGGCGGACCCGCGGGGTAGGGCGGGAGGGCCGGTGGTCCCCATGCCGGCGGAGTGGTGGAACGGACCTCGTCGGTCCAGGCGGATCCGTCCCACCATCGTTCCGAGCGGGGTCCTTCGCCTGTGTGTCCCGGATCAGGGTGCCAGCCGGGCGGAGTCGAGTACGTCACGGCTCTCACTCTAGGCATCTTGTCTGAACGGCTGCTGAGAGGCCCATGAGAATCCGGGTGGCGGGTCCGGGAGACGGCGCCGGTCAGCCCTGGAGCGAACGCTTCATGATCTTGCCCATGTCGTTGCGGGGCAGCGCCTCAAGACAGCGCACCACACGCGGCCGCTTGTGCGCGGCGAGCTGTGCCGCCACATGGTCCGCCAACTCCTCGGCGCCGGGCGGGTTCCCGGCATGCTCCGGGACGATCCACGCGACGATCCGTTCGCCGAGGTCGTCGTCGGGCTCGCCGGTCACGGCGGCTTCCCGTACCCCGGGATGCTCCAGCAGGACGTTCTCGATCTCGCCCGCGCCGATCTTGTAGCCGCCGCTCTTGATCAGGTCGGTGGCCTTGCGGCCGACGATACGGACGTAGCCGTCGGGGTCGCGGATCGCCATGTCCCCGGTGCGGAACCAGCCGTCGGTGAAGGCGGCCTCCGTCGCGTCGGGCCGGTTCAGGTACTCGCTGAAGAGGTTCGGTCCCCGCACCTGGATCTCGCCGACCGTCTCACCGTCGTACGCCTCGATCGTCTCGCCCGACTCGTCGTGCACCAGGCGCAGTTCGACGCCCCGGAGTGGTACGCCGACCGCGCCCGCGCGGGGTTCGCCGTCCGCACGGACGCTGGTGTTCATCAGGGTCTCCGTCATGCCGTACCGCTCGATGACACGGCTGCCGGTCGCGGCGGAGATCCGCCGGTGGTCGTGCACGGGCAGCGCCGCGGAGCCGGACACCAGCAGCCGGGCCCCGGCCAGCGCCCTGGCGAGCGCCGGATCGTCGGAAAGCGCCTCGGCGATGCGGTGGTACATGGTCGGAACGCCGAAGAACATCGTGGCGCCGGAGGAGAGTTCGCGGGTGACCCCGGCGGTGTCGAACCTGCCGAGGTGGCGTACGGATCCGCCCCGGCGCAGCGGGCCGAGGATGCCGAGGATCAGCCCGTGGACGTGGAAGAGCGGCAGCGCGTGGACGAGTACGTCGGCAGCGGTCCACTGCCAGGCGTCCTCCAGCGCGTCCAGGGTGGCGGCGATGGCGCGGCGCGGCAGGACGGCGCCCTTGGGCGGACCTGTGGTGCCCGAGGTGTAGACGATCAGTGCGGGCGACTCGGGGGACGGTTCGGCGGGCAGCGCGGCCGGGGCGGCGCCGTCCGTCTCCGGGTCGACATCGACCCGGCGCAGTGCGGCCAGGGCGGCGGGCAGTTCGGCGCCCGGTTCCGCGAGGACGAGCGTGGGCGCGCTGTCGGCGACGATATGGGCGAGTTCACGCGCGCCGCTCTTCGGGTTGACGGGGACGGCCGGCACCCCCGCCAGCAGTGCGGCCACCACGCCCACCGCCGTGCCCAGCGTGGGTGTGGCCCAGACGGCGATCCGCCGCTCGTCCGCGATCCGGGCGGCCAGCGATCCGGCGGCGGCGGCCAGTTGGGCATGGGTGAGCGTGCGCTCGCCGAAGCGGAGCGCGGGCAGCTCCGAGCCCGTGGCGAGGGCCGGGAAGAGAAGGGACACGCGTGGTTCTCCTTGCGTCGTCGAAGTTGCCGTCGAAGTTGCCGTCGAACAGGACCGGCGCCGGCCCCGTTCGACGGCGTCGGGACCCGCGCCCGGACCGAGCCGGTGGTCCGAAGCCTGGCACCACCCGCGCGATCATGGCCACAGCGGGTGCCCCGTCACTGGCGGGACAGGCCACCGACCGCGCGGCCGGCACATGACCGGGGGCCCGGTCACCGTCTATCTTGTGGCCGTGCCGACAGCAGATGAACTCATTGGTCCCGCCGCGGTCGCAGGTCTGATCGACTGCCTCTCCGGAGCGGCCCCGCAGCTCGGGCTGCCCGCCGTGCACCTCGCCGCGCGCTCGCTGGCGGGTTCCGGGCTGCGGGCGCGCAACGATCTGCTGCGGGACGCGCTCCTCACCGATCTGCCGCCCGCCTACGGCGACTTCGAGGACGTGGTGCGCGCCGTGCTCGGCGACCCCGGGTTCACGGGCTGGATGATCTGGCCGGTCACGGAGGCGGCCGCGGCGCGGGCGCTGGCCTCGCAGGACCCGGACGCGTTCGAGCGGGTGCTGTCCCTGCTCGCCGATCTCACCCCGCGTCTGACGGCCGAGTTCGCGCTGCGCCGACTGCTGAACGCGGACCTCGACCGCGCCCTGGCGGTGATCACCGAGTGGACGGCCCACCCGGACGCACACGTACGGCGTCTGGCCAGTGAGGGGACGCGGCCGCGACTGCCCTGGGCGGTACGGGTCCGGCCGCTGGCGGAGCGTCCGGAAGCGACCCTTCCGATTCTTCACGCCCTGTACCGGGACGAGTCCGAGTACGTCAGACGCTCGGTGGCCAACCACCTCAACGACCTGAGCCACACCGCACCGGATGTCGCCGTGCACACGGCGACCGCCTGGGCCGCGGCGCCCGGCGAGCACACCCTCAAGACGGTCCGGCACGCGATGCGGACGCTGGTCAAGCAGGGCCATCCCGAGGCGCTGGCCCTGCTGGGTTTCACACCTCCCCCGGCGCTCACGGTGACCGGCCCCGTGCTGGGCGCCTCCGAGGTGCGGGTGGGCGGCGAACTGCTCTTCGAGGTCACGCTGCTGAACGAGTCCACCGAGGAGGCGCGGCTGGCGATCGACTACGCGATCCACTTCCGCAGGGCCAACGGCACGACGGCACCGAAGGTCTTCAAGCTCACCACCAGGACGCTGGCGCCCGGTCAGTCGGCCGCCCTCAGCCGCCGTCACTCGTTCAGGCCCATCACCACCCGTACCTTCTACCCGGGCGACCACGCCATCGAGATTCAGGTCAACGGCGTGAGCCGGGGCACGGCGCCGTTCGTCCTGACGGCGCCGGCATGAGGAAGCCCCGGCCGGCACGGGGGGAGCCGGCCAGGGCTCCTGTCAGGTGAACGGCCGGGCGCGGCGGACTGTTCCGCGCCGCGCCCCCGCCACCTGTGAGCCGCGCCACCCGCGCGGGCCGGGCGGCCGCTCCGTGTCCCGGGATGTCAGTTCTGTACGTCCGGGTCGGGTCCCATACGCATGCCCCGGTCGAGCGTGGCCATCGCGTCCATGTCGGTGTCCGCGAGTTCGAAGTCGAACACATCGATGTTCTCGCGGATCCGCGCCGGGGTGACGGACTTGGGGATCACGATGTTCCCGAGCTGCAGATGCCAGCGCAGGACGACCTGGGCGGGCGTCTTCTCGTGCCGCCGGGCGATCTCGGTGATCGCCTCCTCGTCCAGCAGGGCGCCCTGTGCGAGCGGGCTCCATGCCTCGGTCGCGATGGAGTGCCCGGCGTGAAAGGCGCGCAGGTCCGCCTGCTGGAGCCCGGGGTGCAGCTCGACCTGGTTGACGGCCGGCACCACTCCGCTCTCCTCCGCCAGCCGCCGGAGGTGGGCCGGCTGGAAGTTGGAGACGCCGATGGACCGGGCCCGGCCTTCGGCGAGCAGCTTCTCCATCGCACGCCAGGTCTCGGTGTACAGGCCGCGGGCGGGGGCCGGCCAGTGGATGAGGTAGAGGTCCACGTGGTCGAGGCCCAGCTTGTCGAGGCTGGCGTCGAACGCGGCGAGGGTCGAGTCGTACCCCTGCTGGGCGTTCCACAGCTTGGTGGTGATGAACAGGTCCTCGCGGGGCAGGCCCGAGGAGGCGAGGGCGCGGCCGACGCCCGCCTCGTTGCCGTAGACGGCGGCGGTGTCGATGCTGCGGTAGCCCGCGTCGAGGGCGGACAGGACCGCACCGGTGGTCCGCTCGTCATCGACCTGGAAGACACCGAAGCCGAGCTGCGGGATCTCGATGCCGTTGTTGAGTACGACATTGGGTACGGAAACCATCGTTTTCCTTTTCCTTGAGGGATTTCACCGTATCCAGGGTGGCCCGGATACGCGCTGCGGCGCCTGGGGAGGCGTGTGTCAGCCGCGGACGGCGGGGGCGGCAACAGCCGGGTCGTGTGCGCCGGTGGCGACCACTCGCCCGGGGGCGGGGGTACGCCGTTCCAGCGCGCCGGAGAGGAGTGCGAGCAGCAGGGCCGATCCCGCGAGGACGGCGCCCACCCAGTTGGGTGCGGTGTAGCCGAGTCCCGCGGCGATGACGAGCCCGCCGAGCCAGGCGGCCAGGGCGTTGCCGAGGTTGAACGCACCGATGTTCACGGCGGAGGCCAGGGTGGGGGCCGCGGACGCCTGGTCGAGCACCCGCTTCTGCAGCGGCGGTACGGTCGCGAAGCCTAGGGCTCCGATCAGCAGGATCGTGAGGGCTGCCGCGACCTTGTGGTGGGCGGTGAGCGTGAACAGCGCCAGGACCAGGGAGAGCGCACCGAGGGACACGTAGAGCATGGGCATCAGATGCCGGTCGGCGAACTTGCCTCCGACGAGGTTGCCCACGACCATGCCGATCCCGAAGAGCACGAGCAGCCAGGTCACCGAGGAGTCCGCGAAACCGGCGGTCCCGGTCATCATCGGGCTGATGTAGGTGATGGCGGCGAAGACACCGCCGAAGCCGAGGACCGTCATCGCCATGGCGAGCAGCACCTGGACATTGCGGAAGGCGGCCAGTTCGTGGCGCAGCCGTACGCCCGGGGCCTTCGGCTGCTCGGGAACGAGCTTGGCGATGCCGAGCAGGCCGAGGACGCCCAGCCCCGCGACGCCGAGGAAGGTGGCGCGCCAGCCCGCGTTCTGGCCGATGAAGGTGCCGAGCGGTACGCCCACGACGTTGGCGACGGTGAGTCCCGTGAACATCATGGCGATGGCGCCCGCCTTCTTGTGCGGGGCGACCAGACCGGCCGCGACCACGGAGCCGATACCGAAGAACGCGCCGTGGGCGAGCGAGGCGATCACGCGTCCGGTGAGCATCAGGCCGAAGTCCGGTGCGAGGGCGGAGAGTGCGTTGCCCGCGACGAACAGCCCCATCAGGAGCATCAGCATCCGCTTACGGGTGATCCGGGTGCCGAGCAGCGTCATCACCGGCGCGCCCAGGACGACGCCGAGGGCGTATCCGGTCACCAGCAGGCCGGCGGTGGGGATCGCGACGCCGAAATCGGCCGCGACCTCGGGGAGCAGCCCCATGATCACGAACTCGGTCGTCCCGATCCCGAATGCCCCGATGGCCAGGGCGAGGAGCGCGAGAGGCATGGGTGGTTCGCCTTCCAGAGGGAGGTTGCGTGTGCGGTTTACGAGCGCAGACAATACTTGCACGCGCTGATTAAATGCAAGCGCCTTATATTGCAGCCGTGCTCTACCCTGGGTACACCCGCACTCACGCACTTCACCTCTCCCGCAGGAGCCTCCATGACCGCCACGGACACCGCGCTCACCGGTCTCACGCAGGGCTGGTGCGCCCTCTCGCTGCTGCACGGCCGGATCGAGACGCATATCGAGCGCGCCCTCCAGGCCGGGCACGCGCTGAGCGTCCGTGAGTACAACCTGCTCGACAGCCTCAGCCGGCAGCACGACGGAGAAGGCGGCCACCTTCAGATGAAGCAGGTGGCAGACGCAGTCGTACTCAGCCAGAGCGCCACCACCCGGCTGGTCACGCGCATGGAGGACCGCGGGCTGCTCACCCGCTACCTCTGCCCGACCGACCGACGCGGCATCTACACCAACGTGAGCGAGGCCGGCCTGCGGCTGCTCTCCGAGGCCAGGCCCACCAATGACGCGGCGCTGCGCGAGGCCCTGGACAAGGCGGCCAAGAACCCGCAGCTGGCGCCCCTGGTCAGGACCCTTGAGTCACTGGACGCCGTCGTGTGACAGCGCGCCGGGCGCGGGCGCACGAAAAGAGCCGGGCGGCTCCCTGATGAGGGAGCCGCCCGGCTCTTTTCGCTGGTTACCCGCGCCGGAGTGCGGGTCAGCCGCGAGAGCCGTAACGGCGCTCGAAGCGCTCCACACGGCCCGCGGTGTCCACCACGCGCCCCTTGCCCGTGTAGAACGGATGGCTCGCGGACGAGATCTCCACGTCGATGACGGGATACGTGTTGCCGTCCTCCCACTGCACGGTCTTCGTCGAGTCGGCCGTGGAATGGGTCAGGAAGGCCGCTCCCGCCGCCTTGTCGCGGTAGACGACCGGGCGGGAGACAGGGTGGATATGAGGCTTCATGGCGGGAATCCTTCCTCGGAACGGGGGGTTGAGCGACGGTTCACCCGTCGTCGTGCACGCCGGCCGGCTGCGTCAGCGTTCCTCGCGGAACAGGACATGCTCACCGAGCGTGGGGTCGTACTTACGCAGGAAGAGACGGTCGGGGTCGTTCCTCCGGCTCTTGCGCGTCACGTACGTGTGACCGGTACCCGCTGTGGACCGGAGCGTGATCACCGGGCGGGTCTCACTGCGTGCCATGGGCTCCTCCAGACGCTGCTGCCGGACTCCCGCCCCGCAGCCGGATCGCCCGGCCCGGGGTGGTTGTCGTTTTCATCAAGCGGTATGTCGCTGTAACGCGACGGTCCTCCGCGCCATTCCCGTCATGTCCCCGTCGCCGTGACAAGGGACAATGAGGATGACGGCCGGTGGAAGCCCGCCGCTGCCGACGGTTCGGCCGGCGGGGCGCGGAGAGCGGGAAGGAGGCCATCCATGGGCGAGTTGATCCTGGTACGGCACGGAGAGACCGCCTGGTCCCTGTCCGGCAGGCACACCAGTCACACCGACCTCGCGCTGACCAAGCACGGCGAGAGCCAGGCACGCTCGATCGCGCCCCTGCTCGCCGACCGGACGGTCGGACTCACGCTGGTCAGTCCCCTGGCCCGCGCGGTGCGCACCGCCGAACTGGCGGGCCTCGGCCACCGCCGCCTCACCCCCGACCTGCGGGAGTGGGACTACGGCGGCTACGAGGGCATCACGACCGTCGACATCCACCGCGACCGCCCCGACTGGAACCTGTGGACCGACGGCGTCGCCCCCGGTCCGGCCGAGCACCCCGGCGAGGGCCCGGCGGAGGTCGGGGCGCGCGCCGACCGGGTGCTCGCCCGGGCCCTGAACGCCCTCGCGTCCGGTGACGAGGATGTCGCCCTGGTCTCGCACGCCCACTTCCTGCGCGTGCTGACCGCGCGTTACCTCGGCCTCGAGCCCGCGGCGGGCGCCCTCTTCCGGCTGGAAACCGGGACCGTCTCGCGTCTGGGCACCGAGCACGGCCGCCCCGTCGTCGCGGCCTGGAATCTCGAACTGCCCGACAGCGTCCTGCGCGCCGCCGCCCAGGAGCGGCCGGACGTGGCCTGACCCCTGCTCCCCTCCGTCGCGTCCCGTCCGGTCGAGCCGCGGCCCGGCCGCTCTGTCATGTCCCGTCCGGTCCCCCGGCAGCCGGGCGGATCCGCCGGGTGTCTGTCGTCGGCCGGCGCGCGGCTCACGAATGACGATGCGGCCGCGCCCCTGCCGGGCGGCACACAGCGGGCCGCCATCTCATGATCTCTGCCCTGCTCGGGCCGACTCCGGAGGCAGAACGGCCGTTTATCCCGTTTGATCTTGGGGTACGCGCAGCCCGCACATGCGGCGGCGACGGAGCCGCTGACAGCCAGGAGGAGACAATGAGCCAACGCGGAGATTCGTCGTCCGGGACCGTCACCACCCAGGTCCCCTCGAGACTCGACCGCCTTCCCTGGTCCCGATGGCACTGGATGATCGTCATCGGCCTGGGGACCGTATGGATCCTCGACGGGCTCGAAGTGACCGTCGTCGGCAACATCGCGAGCCGGCTCTCCGAGGACGGCAGCGGACTGCCCATCTCGGACGCGCAGGTCACGGGCCTCGCCGCCGCGCTGTACGTGGCGGGCGCCTGCTCGGGCGCGCTGTTCTTCGGCTGGCTCACCGACCGGTTCGGCAGGAAGAAGCTCTTCCTCATCACCCTCGCGGTGTACCTGGCGGCGACGGCCGCGACCGCGCTGTCCTTCTCCGTCTGGTGGTTCTTCATCTTCCGCTTCCTCACCGGCTTCGGCATCGGCGGTGAGTACGCGGCCATCAACTCGGCCATCGACGAGCTGATTCCCAGCAAGTACCGGGGACGCGTAGACCTCATCATCAACGGGAGCTACTGGCTGGGCGCGATGGGCGGCGCTCTGCTGTCCGTCCTGGCCCTCGACACCAACATCTTCCCCAAGGACCTCGGATGGCGGCTCACCTTCGCGCTGGGCGTCGTCCTCGGGCTGGTGATCCTGCTGGTGCGGCGTCATGTGCCGGAGAGCCCGCGGTGGATGTTCATCCACGGTCAGTCGGAGGGCGCGGACGAACTCGTCTCCGGGGTGGAACGGGAGATCGAGGCGGAGACGGGCCGGCCCCTGCCCGAGCCGGCGAAATCGATCACCATTGAGCAGCGGAAGTCCATCGGCTTCATACAGATCGCCAAGACGCTCTTCCGCGACTACCCCAAGCGGGCGATTCTCGGTTTCTCCCTCTTCGTCGGGCAGGCTTTCCTCTACAACGCCATCACCTTCGGCTTCGGCTCGATCCTGGTGAAGTTCTTCGACGTCTCCAGCGGTTCCACGGGGTACTTCTTCGCCGCCATCGCCCTGGGCAACTTCCTCGGACCGCTGGCCCTCGGGCGGCTCTTCGACACCGTGGGCCGCAAAAAGATGATCGCCGGCACGTACATCCTCTCGGGGGTGCTGCTCTTCGTGACAGCGTGGTTCTTCAACAGCGGCTGGCTCAACGCGACGACGATGACGCTCTGCTGGGGCATCGTGCTCTTCTTCGCCTCGGCCGGTGCCAGCTCCGCGTACCTGACCGTCAGCGAGATCTTCCCCATGGAAACCCGCGCCATGGCGATCGCGTTCTTCTACGCCATAGGCACGGCGGCGGGCGGTATCTCCGGGCCGCTGCTCTTCGCCGACCTCACGGGAAGCGGGAACGTCGGCGACGCCGTCATCGCGTTCTGCATCGGCGCGGCGCTGATGGTCCTCGCGGGGCTGGTGGCGATCTTCTTCGCCGTCGCGGCCGAGGGCAAGTCCCTCGAGGACATCGCCGCGCCCCTGTCCATCCAGAAGAACGCGGGGGAGAAGACCGGCGGCACACCCACGGCCCCGGCTGTCTGACGGCTCGTACCGCACGGCCGGAACACACCCGCGCGAGGACGCCACCGACGATGTACGTCGGTGGCGTCCTCGCGTCCGGGCCCGCGGCGGTCAGATGTCGCGGGCGGTGTCCGCCGTCTTCTGCCTGAGCACCAGGGCGGATCCGGCGAGTGCCGCGGCGATCACGGCACACATCACGGCCACCGCGCTCGCTCCGCCGAACGCGTCACCCAGACTGCCCGCCAGCAGGTCCGTGGCGCCGAAACCGGCCAGCGCGTGGAGGGCGAAGACCCCGGCGGCCACCACCGCGGCGGCTGCCCAGACACCCGCGGTGTCCTGAAGGACCAGCCACAGGCCGAGCATGAGGCACAGGGCCGTGACGATCATGGGCAGCATCTGGCCGTACCCGCCGGAGCGCAGCCCTGCGAGGTCCGTCGGCAGGTGGATCGCGCCGATGACGAACAGAGCCGCCGTCGCGGGCCAGCGCAGAACCGAGCCGAGAGCCGGGGAGGCGGCGAAGCCCCGCTGCCGTGCGTCGGCCGGTCCTGCGAGCGTCGCGACGAGACCCGGCGAGTCGGCCAGGGGCCGCTGCGGGGCGATCAGCGGGACGTACGGCAGAACGGGCGTCGGCGCGGGTTCGGCGGCCTGGCCGTAGGCGTAGGGCCGGCTGCCCGAATCACGCGTCCGGTCCTCGTCGGCCGCCGGCATCTGCGGCACGGCCGGGGACTTGAGGGGGAATCCGGGCTGGAGCGTGGGCGGATTCCTGGGCTGGGGCTTGGGCTGAGCTTCGGGCCCGGCCTTCGGGGCGGCCTCGGATCGGACCTCATGCCGGGCCTCCGGGGTGACCCTGGGCTCGGTCCCGGACCGGGCCTCGGGATCGGAGTTGGGCTCGGAGTTGGGCTCGGAGTTGGGCTGGGGCGTGGCGGGAGCCTGGGGCTTCGTCCAGGATTTCGCCTTCCCCCCGGCCGAAGCTCCGCTCGGTGAGGCCGCGTTCGATGAGGCCGCGTTCGGTGGGCGGCCCTCGTTCTCATCGGCGAGGAGGATGCTCACGAGCTGGGCCACGTCCTCGATCGACCGCCCGACGGCCGCCGCCCGCAGCGTCGTATCGGCCTCGTCCGCGTCGTGCGGACGGTCGTGCAGCATGGTCACCAGTTGCCGGACCTCGTCGAGCGGACGGGCCACCGCCGCGGCGCGCAGCGCCTCGTCCGCGGAGTTGGGAAGAACGCCGGTCCGCTTCAGCAGGCCGACCAGGGCGACGACCTCGTCGAGCGGCCGGTGGGTCGCCGCCGTCCACAGGAGGGTCCGGATCGGCTCCGCCCCCGGCTCCACCGGCGGGACGCCGGGGATCTCAGGGCTCTCAGAGGTGTCGGGTATCCGTGTGCTCCGGGGATCGAGGGGACCGGCCTGGTCCGTCGGACCGGTCAGCCAGGCGGGCCCGTAGAGCACGGCGGTCTCCGGAAGCCCGGCCGCGTCAGGAAGCCCGGCTCTTCCGGCCGGACCGGTGGTGGGGAGACCGGTCCCGGGCGGACTGAGAGAGTCCTTGAAGTCCTTCGCATAGGGGTTGGGGTCAAGAGACATGGCGCGGCTCCCTTTACCGAACTCCACGGGCCTGCTCACCCCGTGATGGTCACCGTGCGCCGTCGCAGCGCACCCTTCGCCCCATCCAATCCCGGTATCGGAGGACTGCGCCATCCGGGAGCGGCATCGGAGGGTCCCCGGGACAGCAGGACCCCGGAAGCGGGAGGGCCTGCGGGCCGGCTCGCGCGCGCCACGCGAAAGGCGCCGGCCCGGTGGGATTCCTCCCGCCGGGCCGGCGCCCTGATGTCCGCGCCCTCACGGGCCCCTCGGACGGTCCCGCTCAGAGAAGGTCAGGAGGGGAGGATGTTCTCCGCCTGCGGGCCCTTCTGGCCCTGCGTGACGTCGAAGGTGACCTTCTGGCCCTCCTGCAGCTCACGGAAGCCGGACGTCGCGATGTTGGAGTAGTGCGCGAAGACGTCGGGGCCGCCGCCGTCCTGCGCGATGAAGCCGAAGCCCTTTTCCGAGTTGAACCACTTGACTGTTCCGCTGGCCATGCCGAGTCTCCGTATCTGGAACGCAAGATTCCCCGCACGGTGCGGGGAACCCGGGAGGTGATCGCCCTGGTCCTTAGAGACGCTGAACAGCACAAACGCCCGTGACGGTGCGTCACGGGCGAGCGGTACTTCGGAACCACGACAGCTGATCAAGACGCTACATGGCCCGAAGCGATACAGCCACAGAATCGACCAACTCTTGCATGCGTGCCGCCCACGAAGTCACCCGAGCGGTACGGGCGCCGGCGGTACGGGCGCCGCGCGCGGCGGCGCCCGCGTGTCCTACCAGCGGTGGTGGATCTCCGCGCGCAGCGAGCGGTCGTACAGCTCCGTCACGGCGTCGAGCGTTGCCTGCGGCAGCGGTGCGAGAGCCGCGGCCGCCGCGTTCGCGCGGGCCTGCGCGACGGAACGGGCGCCCGGGATGACGCTGGTGACGCCGGGCTGCTGGACGATCCAGCGCAGCGCGGTCTGGGCGGACGTGGCGCCTTCGGGAGCCAGCCCGGCGAACTCGGCCGCGGCCTTCAGGCCCGTCTCGTAGTCGATCCCCGAGAAGGTCTCACCCTGGTCGAAGGCTTCGCCGTGCCGGTTGAAGGAACGGTGGTCGTCAGCCGCGAAGACCGTGTCCTTGGTGTACTTCCCCGACAGCAGCCCTGAGGCCAGCGGCACGCGCGCGATGATGCCGACACCCGCCGCACGGGCGGCGGGAAGCACCTCTTCCAGCGGCTTCAGCCGGAACGGGTTGAGGATGATCTGCACACTGGCCACTCCCGGCCTGGCGATGGCGGCGAGCGCCTCCTCGCAGGTCTCCACACTGACCGCGTAGGCGGCGGTCCGCTTCTCGGCGACGAGGGTGTCGAGCGCGTCGAAGACCTCGTCCGAGGAGTAGACGGCGGTGGGCGGACAGTGCAGTTGCACCAGGTCCAGGGTGTCCACGCCGAGGTTGGCCCGTGACCGGTCGTTCCAGGCGCGGAAGTTGTCCAGTACGTAGTTCTCCGGCAGCTGGTCGGCGCGGCGTCCCATCTTGGTCGCGACGAACACCCCGGCGTCCGGCCGGTCTTTCAGGTAACGGCCGATCAACTGCTCGCTGCGCCCGTCGCCGTAGACGTCCGCGGTGTCGAAGAAAGTCACACCCGACTCGACCGCGGCGTCGAGGACCGCGGTGGCGTCCGCCTCGGACACATCCCCCCAGTCGGCGCCGAGTTGCCAGGTTCCCAGTCCGATGACGGAGACTTCTCGATCCGTCCTGCCCAGTACACGCTGCTCCATACGGAGCATGCTACGTCCGGGGCGCGGGATGCATTTTACAGAGCCTGCACCTTTGCATACTCTGCAATATATGAGGACCGAAGGACCCGTGCCCGGACTCCGCGAGCGCAAGAAGCAGGCCACTCGAACCGCCTTGGCGGAGGCGGCGGTTCGGCTTGCCGCAGAGCACGGCGCGGAGAATGTCACCGTCGACGCGATCAGCGCGGCCGCCGGCGTGTCACCCCGTACGTTCTTCAACTATTTCGACAGCCACGACGACGCGTTCGTCATGGTCGACCAGGAGATAGGCGAGCGGGTACGGAGTGCGGTGCGCGAGGCACCGGCCGCGCTGCCGCCCCTCGACGTCGTACGCGAGGCCTTCGCGACCGAACTGGCCGACGTGGAGGAGCGCCACGAGATCTGGTTCCTGCGGGGCAAGGTGCTCCAGCGATCGCCGCATCTGCTGGTCCGGGGACTCGGCGCGCACATGGCCGAGGAGCTGGAACTGGCCGAGGCCATCGCGGCCCGGCTCGGCCATGCGGCACCGGAGGGAGCCGGTTCCCCCGGCCTCTACCCGCGACTGCTGGCCGCCGTCGCGGGGACCGCAGTACGGGTCGCCGTCGAGCACTGGTGCTCGGAGCCGCCGGGGACGGTCGCCTTCACCGATGTCTTCCGGAAGGCCTTCTCCCATCTCGCCGCGGGCCTTCCCGCACCCTCGGCTCCGGCCGGACACTGACAGACACCCTTTCGTTTCATTTCCGTGCATCTCATCCGCGGACACCGAAGAAGGACACCTTGACCGCTGCAGAGGCGCCTGAACAGGCGCCGACCTCCATGACCAACCGGCAGATACTCCAGGCGATGTCGGGGCTGATGGCCGGCATGTTCGTCGCCATCCTGGCCAGTACCGTGGTCGCCAACGCGCTGCCCCGCATCATCGCCGACCTCGGCGCCAGCCAGTCCTCCTACACGTGGGTCGTCACCGCCGAACTGCTGGCGATGACGGCGACCGTGCCGCTCTGGGGCAAGCTGTCCGACCTCTACAACAAGAAGCTGCTCCTGCAGCTGTCACTCGCCATGTTCGTGGTCGGGTCGCTCCTCGCCGGCTTCTCGCAGGGCGTCGGCCTGCTCATCTTCAGCCGGGTCGTCCAGGGTACGGGCGCCGGTGGTCTGACCGCCCTGGCCCAGGTCGTCATGGCGGCCGTCATCCCGCCGCGCCGGCTCGGCAAGTACTCCGGCATCTTCGGGGCCGTCTTCGCCATCGGCACCGTGGCCGGACCGCTCATCGGCGGTCTGCTGGTGGACACCTCGTGGCTGGGCTGGCGCTGGTGCTTCTTCATCGGCGTTCCCTTCGCGCTGGCCGCGATCCTGCTGCTGCAGCGCACGCTCCAACTGCCCACGACCCGCCGTGAAGTCAAGATCGACTTCCTGGGCGCGTTCCTGATCGTCGCGGGCGTCTGCTCGCTGCTCATCTGGACCTCCCTGGCGGGCAACCAGTTCGACTGGGCGTCCTGGCAGACGGCCGCGCTGACCGGTGCGGGTGTCGTCCTTCTGGTGGCCGCCGTCTTCGTGGAGACCCGGGTCCCGGAACCGATCATCCCGCTCAAGATCTTCCGTAACCGCACGGTCGCGCTGACGACCACCGCGAGCCTGCTGGTCGGCGTGGCCATGTTCGGCGGCACGGTCTTCCTCTCCCAGTACTTCCAGATCTCGCTGGGCAAGTCCCCGACGGCCGCCGGTCTGATGAGCCTGCCGATGATCCTCGGTCTGCTGGTCTCCTCCACCGTCGCGGGGCAGATCATCAGCGCCACGGGCAAGTGGAAGATCTACCTGGTCGCCGGCGCTGTGATCATGACGGCCGGTCTCGGCCTGCTGTCCACCATCGGCGCAGACACCGGATTCGGTCTGCTCAGCCTCTACATGGCGGTCCTCGGTATCGGCATCGGCATGCTGATGCAGAACCTGGTGCTCGCGGCGCAGAACGACGTACCGGCGTCGCAGCTGGGCGCGGCGACGTCCGTACTGTCGTTCTTCCGCAGCATGGGCGGCACGATCGGTACGAGCGTGCTGGGCGCGGTACTGGCCAGCCGGGTGGCGACGGAGATGTCCAAGAGCCTCGGCGAGTCCGGCCAGGCCCCCTCGGGCTCGGGCGCCGTGCCGAACCTGGCCGACCTGCCCGCGCCGATGCGGGAGATCGTGGAGCACGCGTACGGCGTGGCCACCGCGGACCTCTTCCTCGTCGCCGCCCCGTTCGCGCTGCTCGCGCTGATCACGGTGATCTTCATCAAGGAGAAGCCGCTCAAGACCACGAGCGGCATGGAGCGCCTCGCCGAGGAAACGCGCGCCGAAGAGGCGCTGAACGGTGAAGCACTCACCGCGGAGCCGGCGCAGACCCGGCTCCCTGACGACGGCTCGGAGACGTCGCCCGCCACTCCTGTGGCCTGACGCCCACCGTACGGCCGACACCCGACGGCCCCGGTCCCGCCCTCCTGGGCGGGGCCGGGGCCGTCGGCGTACGGGCGGTAATCCCGCACGGTTCCGCCGCTTGCCCGTGTCCGGCGCCGGTCCGGCGCGAGTCCCTTCGTATAGAGGGTGGGGACAAGCGAGTGAGCGGCCGGCCCGGTCCGGCGCGACGGCGAGGAGAGCCCCTTCATGAATCAGTATCTGCTCAGCGTGATGCAGCCCGTCGGAGAGCCGCCCGAACCCGGTGTGCTCGCGGAGATCGGCCGGAACCTCGAAGCCTTCCACGCGGAGCTGCGGGCCGCCGGGGCCTGGGTCTACGCCGGCGGCCTCGGCTCCCCCGACACGGCCGCGGTGGTGCGCGCGGTGGAAGGCGAGACGTTCGTGAGCGAAGGCCCGTACACGGGAGGGCCGTACGCCGAGGGCACCTCGTACCTGGGCGGCCTGTGCATCGTCCGGGCGCCGGATCCCGACGCGGCCCTCGACTGGGGGCGCAAGGCGGCGCTGGCCACCACCCTGCCGATCGAGGTACGGCCGTTCCACGGCGAGGCGGAGGGCTGAGGCCGGGCGCGGCCTTTCGCGGGGCGCCCGGCGTGTCCCGGCGCGTGGTGATTTGACATGGAGTCAGCCAACACATAAAACCTAGCGACATGACATTCATTTTCAAAAGGAGTCGCTAGCTGTGCGCGTCGCGTTCGTCGGAAAGGGCGGCAGCGGCAAGACCACGCTGTCCGCCCTCTTCGCCCGCCATCTGGCAATCTCCGGTGCTCAAGTCGTCGCCATCGACGGGGACATCAACCAGCACCTCGCCGAAGCCCTCTCCCCCGGCGGCGGTTCGGCCTTCACGGCGTTGCCGCTGAGTGCGGGCGTCGGCGAGATCAAGGACTATCTGCGCGGTCAGAATCCGCGCATCGCCTCACGCGAGGCGATGATCAAGACGACTCCTCCGGGGCGGGGTTCGCGGCTGCTCCGACTGCTCGGCGACGACCCGGTGCACACCCGCCACGTCCAGCACATCGGCGGGGTACCGCTGATGGTGACCGGGGTGTTCGAGGAGAGCGATCTCGGGGTGTCGTGTTACCACTCCAAGCTCGGCGCGGTCGAGTTGTACCTCAACCACCTCGTGGACGGGCCCGGGGAGTACGTCGTCGTCGACATGACGGCGGGGGCTGACGCGTTCGCCTCGGGTCTCTTCACCCGCTTCGACCTGACGGTCCTGGTGGCGGAACCCACGCGTAAGGGCGTCTCCGTCTACCGCCAGTACCGCGACCACGCAAGGGAGTTCGGGATCACGATCGCCGTGGTCGGAAACAAGGTCACCGGCGAGGACGATCTCCTCTTCCTCAAAGAGCACGTCGGAGACGATCTCCTCGCGTACTGCGTCCACTCCCCCTGGGTGCGGGCCCAGGAACAGGGGCGCCGTACGGACGGCGACCTCGAACCGCACAACCTCCGGACCCTGAGCGAGCTTCGCGCCGCGGTCGACGCCCGCCCCAGGGACTGGGACGCCTCGCAGCGGCACGCGGTGGAGTTCCACCTCCGCAACGCTGCCGCCCGGGGCGACCGTTCCACCGGGAGCGACCTCGCACAGCAGGTCGATCCCGCGTTCCGGCTTAACGATTCCCTCCTCCAACTCACAGAAAAGGAAGCCTGATTCATGTCACTCGACGTCTCCCCCAAGCTGCTCGCCGACGCCGAGCGGGGCCAGGTCCGCGAAGAGGACTTCGTGGCAACCGTCCGCACCTCACTGCCGTACGCGTACACCCTCATCGCCTCTCTGGCGGAAGAACTGCGCAACAGCAAAGCCGACTTCGCCGACAACCAGACACCGCCGCCCTCCGAAGCAGAGCGCGGCCAGCTCCTGCGCGCGTTGGCCAGTGACGCCATCCGCGGCAGCCTGGAGCGGCACTTCGGCGTCGCTCTGGCCTTCATGAACTGCCACCGGGTCGCCGTCTTCCGGCCCCGCGACGAAGGCGGCGAGACGCACACCCGCTTCACTTCGCTGCGCTCGCAGATCCTCAACCAGTCACCGGAGTTCCGCGACTGCTGAGCCACACGGTTGGGCATCTCGCCCGCTGCCGTACGGGGCGCGGGGCGAGAGGCCGGGCCCGGATGGCGCCCGGCCGGGCATCGCCGACAGGCTCAGACGGCCGTTGCCACGGGTGCCCTCAGCACGGTCCCGGCACCGCCGGTGAGCGGGTCGCCGTGGCCGAAGACAGCGGTCCGGACGTCCGGTTCGGCCAGCCGGCGGAAGGAGTCGACGGCCCGCTTCCGGTCCGTTGTCGAATACTCCGAGGATGGTCCGGCCGTCCACGTTCGCCACCGCGGGGCGGTCGCCGGCGGGCCGGCCCGGCGGTGGCGGCGAGGCTCCGCTCCGTCCGGGCGCGTGCGCGGCTCAGCCTGCCGCGCCCCGCCATGCGTCGGCCGCGTCCTGGACCGTGGGATGGGCCGGGAAGACCTGTTCGAGGCCGACGATGCGGAACACCCGGACGACCCGGTCGGGGACGGCGGCAAGAGCGATACCCGCCTCGGCCTTCAGGGCACGGTTTCTCGCGGCGATCAGAACGGTGATGCCGCTGGAGTCGCAGAACGTGAGCCCGCCGAGATCGATGATCAGCTGTTCGCCGGACCGGACGGGCAGGCTCTGGAGGACGTCGCGGACGTGCGGGGCGCTGTGGTGGTCGAGTTCACCCGACAGTTCCAGCACCGGGCCGGCCGAGGTGGTAAGCGTGTTGACAGTCAGTTCGGTCACTGCGGCTCTTCCGAAGGGGCGGTGGGCACGCTGACGGCGAGGACCGCGGCGTCGTCGTCCAGGCCCTCACCGAAGGCCTCGAGCAGGTCGGTCAGTGCGGCGACCGCGTGCGGTGCGGTGGTGGGGGCCAGGTCGCGGGCGAAGTCCAGGAGTGCTTCGTCGCCGTAGCGCCCGCCGGCCAGGGCGGTGTGCGCCTCGGTGAGTCCGTCGGTGTACAGCAGCAGTGTGTCGCCGGGGTCCAGCCGTACGGTGGTGGAGACCATGTGGGCGTCCGGCAGCACGCCGATGAGCTGCCCGCCGGGCGTGGGCAGGTAGCCGGCGGTGCCGTCGGCGCGCAGCAGCAGGGCCGACGGGTGGCCTCCGCCGGCCAGGGTGGCGGTGAATCCGCCGTCGTCCGGGGTGAGCAGTCCGGCGATGGCGGTGCAGAAGCGGGGGTCGTCCCCCTGGTACTCGTGGTGGAGCACCGTGTTGAGGCTGCCGAGCGCCGACGCCGGGTCGGGGTCGTAGACGGCCGCGGCGCGCAGCGTGTAGCGGGCCAGGGACGTCACGGCAGCGGCGGCGGCGCCCTTGCCGCACACATCGCCCAGGAACAGTCCCCAGGCACCGGCCGCCAGGGGGAAGAGGTCGTAGAAGTCGCCGCCGACCTCGTCGGCGGAGGCGATGTGGTAGTGCGCGGCGACGTCGAGGCCGGGTACGGGGGCCAGCGCGGGCGGCAGCAGGGTGCGCTGGAGCGTGGTGGCCAGCCGCTGGAGCCGTTCGCGTTCACGCTCGGCCTCCTGCCGGGCGCGCAGCAGCTCGGTCTCGTACGCGCGGCGGTCGCGGGCGTCGAAGAGGGTCGTACGGATCAGCAGCGGCTGCCCGTCGCTGCCCGTCTTGACGACCGAGGTCGCCAGGACCGGCAGCCGGCCGCCGTCGGCCGTTTTCAGCTCCAGCGCGATACCGCTGACCTCGCCCTGCATCCGCAGGAGCGGCGCGAAGTGCGTCTCGTGGTAGATCTTGCCGCCGACGGTGAGCAGGTCGGAGAAACGCCTGCGGCCCACGAGGTCGTCGCGGTCGAAGCCGAGCCAGCTCAGCAGGGTGGTGTTGACCTTGGCGATCTGCCCGTCGAGCAGGGTGGAGAGATAGCCGCACGGCGCGTTCTCGTACAGGTCCTCGGCGCTGTCCTCCAGCAGCGCCGAGAAGGCGGACTTCGCCGCATCGTCCCCGGCGTCAGGACCCGGGCCCGGTCCGGGGTTCTCCGGCGCGTTCCCGGTCGCGCTCATCATGCGGTGGCGGCCGCGAAGGCGACGATCGCGGCCGCCGTGGCCTCCGGCGCGCTGAGCTGGGGGCAGTGCCCGGTGGCGTCCAGGGTGACCAGTTCGCTGCCGGCGATCTTGGAGCGGACGAACTCGCCGACGCCCGCGGGAGCGATCGCGTCGTTCGCGCACTCGGCCACCAGGGTGGGCACGCCCACGCGGGCGAGGTCGGCGCGGTTGTCGGAGAGGAAGGTCGTACGGGCGAAGGCCCGCGCGATGTCCGGGTCGGTGCGGCAGAAACTGTTGGTCAGCTCCTCCCCCAGCTCGGGGCGGTCCGGATTGCCCATGATCACCGGGCCCATCGCCGCCGACCAGCCCAGATAGTTGCTGTCCAGGGAGTCGAGCAGTTCCTTGATGTCCTCGGCGCTGAAGCCGCCCCGGTAGTCGCCGTCGTCGAGGTAGCGGGGCGAGGGTGCGAGCAGGACGAGCTTGTCGAAGAGGTCCGGCTCCCGTGCCGCGGCCAGGACGCCGATCATGGAGCTGACCGAGTGTCCGACGAAGGTCACCGGGCCGAGGGCGAGTTCACGGCAGATCTCGCGCACGTCCTCGGCGTAGCCGTCGAGCGTGGCGTAGCGCTCCTTGTCCCAGGCCGCGAGGTCTGACCTGCCGGCGCCCACGTGGTCGAAGAGCACCACGCGGAAGTGGCGGGACAGTTCGGGCACTATCAGGCGCCACATGTTCTGGTCGCAGCCGAACCCGTGCGACAGCATCATCACAGGCCCGTCCACGCGTCCGGCCACGTTCACGTGGTTCCTGCTCAGCACGTCCATGACCGGCATTTTCGCACGCCGGGTGCGGGCCTGGTGCTATGCGTCGTGCCGGAGCGGGGTGAGCTGCTCGATGTCGTAGCGCACACGCAGCTCGGCGATCGCCAGCGGGTCCGGCGTATCGCCGTCCTTGAGGATGTCGAGCAGTTCCTCGAAGTACCGCTCGTGGTCGGAGGGCGGGGACGCCTGGAAGAACATTCTGGCCGGGGTGGCGCCCCGATTGGCGAACGCGTGCGGACAGCCGGGCGGTACGACCATGACCGTACCCGGGGTGGCCCGTACGGCCTTGAGGCCCGAAGCCGACTCCCAGTGGCGCCAGTCGTCACTGAGGACGCGGGGCTCGAAGGCGACGACGTCCAGTTCACCGTCGAGGACGTAGAACAGCTCCTCGCTGTGGGTGTGCCGGTGGGCTCCGACGTCGAAGCCCGGGGGGACGACGACCTCGAAGCTGGAGGACACCCTGGAGTGCTCTCCCGTGACCTTGAAGGTCACCTGCTGGGCGGCGGTGTGGATGGCCTTGCCACCGCCCGGCGGGACGATCAGGCCCTCCGTACGCGGGCGGGTATCCAGTCCGGTCAGCTCGGTCACGCGGCGCTCCGGGTGACGGGCCGGGGCTCGGGGCCGCAGATGGGCGCGGCATGACCGGGCGGGGCGACCGGATTCACCGCTTCGGCCGGCGGGGAGACGTGCGGATCGCCCGCTCCGGTCGCCGGGCCGGCCGTCGCGTCTCTCGTCGTGTCCGTCGTCATCGTCGGCTCACCGATTCCGCCGCGGACTCGTGTACGGGCGTCGCGAGGACATGGCGTTCCGAGAGCGCTCGCTCCTGGTCCACTCCGGTGCTGGACCAGCGGCCCAGCGCCATCTCGGCGGTGATGCCCGGTCCGAAGCCGGCGATGATGCCGCGTGCCCCGTCGCCCGCGCCGCCCTCGTCGAAGAGTCTGCGCACGGCGTCGAGAACGACGGCGCTGGCGATGTTGCCGTACTGGCTGAGCGTGCCCCGGCTGAAGCGGAAAGCCTCGGGGGGTACGTCGAGGAAGTGGCTGAGGTCGTCCAGGATGCGGGGGCCACCCGCGTGGATGATGTAGAAGTCGAGGCCGGAGGCGTCCCAGCCGTGCTGGTCGGCCATCGTGCGCAGGGCGGGGGCCAGCGGCTCCATGGTGCCGGGGACACGCTTGTCCAGCAGGAAGTGGAAGCCGGTGGCCCGGACGCTGTAGGCGATCCAGTCGGTGGTGTCGGGCACGAGATGGGAGCCGTTGCGCTCCAGGGTGATGCCGGCGCCGCCCCTGCCGCGGACGACGGCCGAGGCGACCGCGTCCCCGAACAGCCCGTTGGACAGCAGGGAGCCGACACCGAGGTCGGTCGGCTGGTAGCACAGTGAGCAGAACTCGCAGGCCACGATGAGGACGTTCGCTCCCGGATACGCCGAGCAGAAGTCGTGCGCCCTGTTGATGGCCGCACCGCCCGCGGCGCAGCCGAGCTGGGCGATCGGCAGCTGCCGGGTGTGGGCGGGGAAGCCCATGGTGTTGATCAGCCAAGCGGTCAGTGAGGGCATCATGAAGCCCGTGCACGAGACGTAGACGATCATGTCGATGTCGGCCGGGCGCAGCTCCGCGTGGTCGAGCGCCTGGCGGATCACGGCGGGCACCCGGGCCTTCGCCTCGGCCTCGTACATCAGGTTGCGGTCCTCGAAGCCCGGGTGCTGAAGGGTCTCCTCGATCGGCTGGACGATATGACGCCTGGTTACCCCGGTGTTCTCGATCAGCCGCAGCGCCAGGGGCAGTTGCGGGTGATCCGCGTGCAGCGAGCGCGCGAGGGCGAGCGTGTCCTCCATCGTGATCACATGCTCGGGGACCGAGACTGCGGGCTTGCACAGGGTCGCCACGGTGCGCTCTCCTTCGTTTGTCCACTCAACTGCGGCCCAACTCCGGACCACACTCCGGGGTGGTTCGCCACCCCGCAACCGGGGGAGGACCGGGGACGGCTCCGCGCGGGTGGCTACGGAGCGTATGGGCGTAGTCCGGGGTGGGCTGCGAGAAGTCGGGGTCGACGGCCTCCGCACGGGTGACTTCGCCACGGAGGGTGACATACCGGCGTGCGGTCAGAGCGTCCGGAGCCGCCGGCCGGAGAGCGAGCGATCCGTGCGGAGGTCTCCCGCGACGCCACGGGTGTGAGGACCGGGTGCGGGCACCGGGCGGTACGGCTCGCGCGCGGCGGGGCCGCCGCGACGAGCAGGTTCCGGCGGCTGTCGGGGACGGGAGCCGCCGGTCCCCCGGAGCACCGCGAGAGCCCCGCGGTCCCGCTCACGCGGTCCGGTAGCGCTCCATGGCCTCGCGCCTGATCTCCAGTCCGAGCCCGGGGGCTCCGGACGTCCCGGGGGCGACGACTCCGCCGGCCGGGTCGAGGGCGCCGTCGAAGAAGGCGTTCTCGATGCGGATGTGGTCGTGGAACCACTCCACATGCCGGAGGTTGGGCACGGCCGCCGCCACATGCGCGTGTACGTGGGGCGCGTGGTGGCCCGAGATCTCCAGGTTGTGGCTCCGCGCTACGGCAGCGGCGCCCAGCCAGGCGGTGATACCTCCGCAGCGGGTGGCGTCGGCCTGGAGGCAGTCCACCGCGCCGGCGTCGATCAGGCGGGCGAAGCCGGGCAGGTCGTAGGCGTACTCCCCGGCGGTGATCTCGACCGGGACGCTCTCACGGATCTGCCGGAGCCCGGTCAGATCGTCGCAGGGGACCGGTTCCTCGAACCAGCTCACCCCGGAGTCGGCGAAATGCTCCGCGATCATGACGGCCTGTTTCCTGCTGTAGCCGCCGTCGGCGTCGACGTACAGCTCACGCTCGTCGCCGATGACGGCTCTGGCCCGGCGGATCCGGTCGAGGTCCTGGTCGGGGGCGCGGCCCCGCCCCTCGCCGATCTTGATCTTGACGCGGGGGATGTCCTGTTCCTGGGTCCAGTCCCGCAGTTGTTGTTCCAACTCCCGCGGGCTGTACGTGGTGAAGCCGCCGCTCCCGTACACCGGGACGTCCGGCCGCGCGGCGCCGAGCAGATGGACCAGCGGCAGACCGAGGAGGCGCGCCTTGAGGTCCCACAGGGCGATGTCGACGGCGGAGATCGCTCCCGCGACGAGTCCCTGCCGCCCCACATCGCGTACGGCGCGGCTCATCTCCTCGTTCGCTCCGGCCACGTCGTACGCGCTCTGTCCGGTGACGAGCGCGGCCAGCCGGCCGGTGACGACGGACGCGGCGGCCGGGGACCCGTAGGTCCATCCGAGCCCGGTGACCGTTCCCGACACCGCTTCGACGAGGACCATGGTCGTGGTGTCCCACTCCAGCGTGCCGTCCGCCTCGGGGGCGTCGGTGGGCACGGTGTAGACGGACACGTCCAGCCGGTCGACGGCGGGCGCGTCCGGTGGTACGGCGTCGCGGAGTACGGCATCCGGGGCGCTGGTCATCGGTCCTCCCCCGCGTCCGGTGAGCCGTCGTGCCGGCGCTCGGCCAGGAACTCACCCGCACGGGCGAAGACGTGACCGACGCCCCGTTCGCGCAACCGCCGCAGCACGTGATCGGCCACTGTGATCGACATGGAACTCCTCCGCACCGCTGTGGGCGTACCCGCGTCGGACGAACGCCGCGCCCGCCGGACCGGCCGCTGACCGGATCTCCTGAGCTCGGCGAGGAAAACGCGTGGCGGAGCGCGGTTCCCGGCCGGGCGGACCGCGCGGTCCACGACACAACGTTTGCGAGCGCGGACGTCGCGGCGCAAGGTGAGGGGGGCCAGTCGGCGCCTTCGCGGCGCCGGTGAGCCCGCGCCGCCGCCGCGCTCCGAGACGCCGTGCGAGGCAGTGCGGAGGGATCGGCGCTCAGGTGCGATCCGCGCGGGGGATCGGGGCACGCCTCGTCTCACCGGGAGGAAAGTTGACCGCTGAAGCGACTTCTCCGGCCATGCTCGGCCACCGCGTCGCGGCACGTTTCGCGGACCTGGTCGACAGCGGCGCCCTGGTCGCCCCGCTGCCCGGCTCAGGGCGCACACGCGAACGCTTCCGCGCCCTGTGCGGCCTGGGCCGCGAAGACCTGTGCCTTGCGCGGCTAGGCGAAGGACACCTCGACGCGGTCGCGATCCTGCACGAGCTGGGCGCCGATCCGCCGGGCCCCGGCGAGCGCTGGGGTGTGTGGGCGGCGCAGCCTCCGGGCCCCGGCCTCACGGCGGAGCCGGGCGAGGGCGGACCGCTGCTGAACGGCCTCAAGCCGTACTGCACGGGGGCGCACGCCTGTACGCACGCGCTGGTCACCGCGGACAGCCCCGAGGGCAGACGGCTGTTCGCGGTGTGCGTCGGTGACCCGGGGGTGCGGCCGGTGGAGGGCTCCTGGCAGGCGGTGGGCATGGCAGGCAGCGACACCCCGGACGTCACCTTCCACCACGTGCCCGCCGTCCCCGTCGGCGGTGTCGGCGCCTACATCGATCGCCCGGGTTTCCAGCACGGTGGCATCGGTGTGGCGGCGTGCTGGCTGGGCGGCGCGCACGCCGTCGCCGACACACTCGCCGAGTCGGCGGGGAAACGCCCGCCCGACCCCCACACGGCGGCTCATCTGGGGGCGGTGGACGTGCTGCTCGACGCGGCGGACACGGTGCTGGAGCGCGCCGCGTACGACATCGACGCGGACCCGCTGGACACGGCGGGCGGCGCCCGCGTGCGGAGCCTGCGGGTGCGCGCCCTGGTCGAGAAGGTCTGCGCCGACGTCCTCGCCCATGTGGGACGCGCGACCGGCGCGGGCCCGCTGTGCCACGACCCCCGGCACGCCAGGAACGTGGCCGATCTGACCGTCTACATCCGCCAGCACCACGCCGAACGCGATCTGGCCGCACTCGGCCGGCTGCTCGCCGGGCACGAGGACGAGCGGTGACCGCCGCCCGCCGGCCGGCCGCGGGCCCGCCGGCCGGTTCCGCCGCCGGGGCCATCGACGGGCCGGGCACCGAGGAGGCGAGCTGGGCGTCCTGGACGGGGCTGGCGCGGCTGCCCGAGGCGGAGCTGCCCGCCGGTCCCGTCGTGGTCGTGGCGGCCCACCCGGACGACGAGGTACTGGGTTTCGGGGGCGCGATGGCCGCGCTGGCGGCGGCCGGCACCGAGGTCCATCTGCTGTCGGTCACGGACGGCGAGGGCTCCCACCCGCGCAGCACCCGCGCCACCGCCGCCGGGCTGGCGCGGATCCGCGAGGCGGAACTCGGCCACGCGCTGTCCGAACTCGGTCTGCCGAACGTGCGGCCGCGGCGGCTGCGCGTCCCCGACACGGGAGTGCACCGGCACGAGACACGGGTCGCGGACGGCCTCGTCAGGCTGCTGCGCGAGGTGAACGCCACGCTCTGCGCCGGACCGGCGATCTGCACAGTGACCACGAGGCGGCCGGCCGCGCCGCCGGCGCCGGGTGCGAGACAGCCGGTGTGCCGCTGTGGCTCTATCCGGTGTGGATGTGGCACTGGGCCCGGCCGGCGGATCCTCGCGTCCCGTGGGGCGTGGCCGCCCGTATCCCCCTGCCGGACGCGGCGGCGGCCCGCAAGCGCCGCGCCGTCGGGCGGTTCATCAGCCAGATCGCCCCGCTCGCGGAGGGTGAGGAGAACGCGGCGGTCCTTCCGCCCGAAGAGATCGCCCATCACACCAGGCCCTTCGAGGTGGTCTTCCGATGAGCACGCCCCTCGCCTACTTCGAGGCCATGTACGCGCGCTCGCCGGACCCGTGGGATCTGGCGGGGCGCTGGTACGAGCAGCGCAAGTACGCCCTCACCCTTGCCGCGCTGCCGCGCCGCGGGTACCGCAGCGCCTTCGAACCGGGCTGCTCGGTGGGGGTGCTGACCCGCCTGCTCGCGGACCGCTGCGACCGGCTGCTGGCGACCGACCGGGTGCCCGCGGCGGTCAGGGCCACGGCCGGACGCGTCCGTGACCTGCCGGGTGTCGAGGTGCGGCAGCTTGCGGTGCCGGACGAGTGGCCCGGGGGCACCTTCGATCTCGTGGTCCTGTCCGAGCTGCTGTACTACTTCGACGACCGGGCGCTGCGCGACCTCCTCGCCCGTACTGTGACGAGTCTCGAACCCGGCGGGACGCTCGTCACCGTGCACTGGGACCACCCTGTGGCCGAACACCGGCTCACCGGTTCAGAGCTGGCGCCCGTGCTGCTCGCGACGCCCGGCCTCGACGCGCTCACCGAGCTTCGCGATCCCGACTTCGTCCTGCACACCTTCGCCCGCCGACTGCCCGGCGGGCGGGCACCGCTCTCCCCGGCCGCCGAAGAGGGCCTGGTGTGAACAGCCGTCCCGCCGCCTGCGCCGTGGTCATCCCCGCGCACAACGAAGCCGCGGTCCTCCCCGACGCTCTGAGGGCCGTGCGGGCGGCCATGGGCCATCCGGCGCTCGCGGGCGTCCGACTGCTGACCGTGGTCGCCGCCGACGACTGCGCCGACGAGACAGCCGAGGCGGGGCGCCGTGCGGGTGCGCGGGTCGTCGAGGTGGCGCGCCACAATGTGGGGGCCGCGCGGGCGGCGGCGGCCGATCTGGCACTCGGTCTGCTGGGGACGTACGGGGACGGGCTGTGGATCGCCACCACGGACGCCGACACCCTCGTGCCGCGCGACTGGCTCGCCCATCAGCTGCACCAGGCGGGCCGGGGCTGGGAGTGCGTCGTGGGCACCGTACGGATCGCCCCGCATCCGCTGCTCGGGCCGGCTACGGCAGCCGGGCACGACGCCCGCTACTTCGCGGATCGTCCGGCCGGGGCCGCCGGCTGGTCGCACTCGCATGTGCACGGCGCGAATCTGGGCGTCGCCGCGGCTCCGTACCGCGAGGCGGGCGGGTTTCCCGCGCTCGTCCACAGCGAGGACCGCGCCCTCGTCGCGGCCCTCGAACGCCGCGGCCGCCGGATCCTGCGTACGGACCGGTGTCCCGTACTCACCTCGGGCCGCCCCGACTTCAGAGCCCCGCACGGCCTCGGTGCCTTACTCGACGCGCTGGCCCGGGACGCCGACCAGCCGGACAGCGACCGGGTGTGCGTACGGAAGCCCGGGGCAGGCGCACCTTGTAAGAGCAGTGACGCCGATGTACGGGGTGAAACCAGTGTGACCAATGTGGAGCAGTCGGACAGCGACCACGCCGACAACTTTCCGGCGCCGGTACCGGTGCCGGACAGCGCGGCGGCAGCCCGGGACCTGGTGGAGGCGCTGCTGCGTGCGCGGGTCGGCCGGCTCGACGAGACCGTGCTCGGGGACATTCTGCTGGTGACGTCCGAGCTGGCGACCAACGCGATCCGGCACGGCGGCGGCATCACCCGCTTCGAGGCGGAACTCACCGGCGACTGCCTGGTGCTGCTCGTCGCCGACCGCAGCAGCGCCGTGCCCAGCACGGTGGCGCACCACGTGAACGGCGTCTCCATCGGCGGTTACGGCTGGCCCCTGGTGCGGCGGCTTGCCAGGGACGTGACCGTCACCCCGTACCCCGGTGGCGGGAAGCGCATCAAGGCCCTCGTCTCCCTGGCGCGGTGACCGTACGCGGAGCCCCGCCGGGGGCCCGCCGGCCGACGCGTCAAAAAGTTTTTCTGGAACGTGTGTATGACTCGGCGTATCGGGGGCAGCAGCCCTCCCGCTGAACCGCATACTTCGAGAGGGCTGACGCAATGTCGATTTCCGCACCGTCCACGAGGCTCAACGGGCCCATGGAACTGGAGTCGATTCCGCTGGAGGGGGACGGACCTCTCGTCGGCGGTCTGCCGTGGATCGAAGACGCCGGGAAGGTCGCCCCCAAGGACGCCCGTGCGTTGTCGAAGCTGTTCTTCGATCAGCTCCAGGTCCTCGAAGAGGGCACGCGGGAGCACCAGTACGCGCGCAACACCCTGATCGAGATGAACCAGTCGCTGGTGCGGTTCGCCGCGAGCCGGTTCCGCAACCGCGGCAGCGGTGACATGGAGGACATCCTCCAGGTCGGCACGATCGGCCTCATCAAGGCGATCGACCGGTTCGACCTCTCCCGCGAGGTCGAGTTCACCACGTTCGCGGTCCCGTACATCGTCGGCGAGATCAAGCGGTTCTTCCGTGACACCACCTGGGCCGTACATGTGCCGCGCCGCCTCCAGGAGCTGCGGGTCGAACTCGCCAAGGCTCAGGAGCGCCTGGCCACGGCCCTCGACCGCAAGCCCACCGTCGCCGAACTGGCGGAGCTGCTCGAGCTGAGCGAGGAGGAGGTCACCGAAGGTCTCGTCGCGTCCAACGGCTACACCGCGGGCTCTCTCGACCTTCCCACGGACGGCGGCGAGGACGGGCAGACCGCGGGCGGCCGTACGTATGCCGACACCCTCGGCGACTGCGACCCGGCCATGGAACTGATCGAGGACTTCCAGACCCTCGCGCCGCTCCTGAGCAAGCTCGACGACCGGACCCGCAGCATCATCGAGATGCGCTTCGGCCAGGAGATGACGCAGGCACAGATCGGCGAGGCCCTCGGCGTTTCCCAGATGCACGTCTCGCGCCTGCTGAGCCGCGCGCTGAAGCAGTTGCGCGCGGGGATGCTGACCGACGCCTGATCATCTCCCCGCTCCGGGGAGCCGGAAGACCGCGGCCGCGCATGCGGGCCGCGGTCTTTCTCTTGGCCGCGGTCTTCTCCTTGGCCGCGGTCCTGTCCGTGCCGTCCCGCTTCTCGCCGCGACCGGGCACCATCGAGCCGATACTGTGACGGAGTGCAAACACCGCAGAAGCGACAGAAGCCGCAGAGCCGTGAATCATGGACAGGTCATCCCTATCCTCTCGGGGCCACCTACGACGGCTCGGGTACGAATTTCGCCCTGTTCTCGGAAGTCGCCGAGAAGGTCGAACTCGCGCTGATCGACGACGCGGGGGCGGAGCAGCGGGTCACGCTGAGCGAGGTCGACGGCTTTGTCTGGCACGCGTACCTGCCGGGCGTGGAGCCGGGGCAGCGGTACGGCTTCCGCGTGCACGGCCCGTACGCTCCCGCGCAGGGGCACCGGTGCAACCCCGCGAAGCTGCTCCTCGACCCGTACGCCAAGGCGATCGACGGTCAGGTGGACGGCGACGAGTCCCTGTTCGGCTACCGTTTCGACCAGCACGCCGAGCAGAACACCGCCGACAACATCGGCCACACCATGGTCTCGGTGGTCACGGACTCGTCCTTCGACTGGGAGGACGACCGGCCGCCGAACCGGCCGTACCACGAGACCGTGATCTACGAGGCTCACGTACGGGGCCTGACCCGCACGCACCCGGCGCTGCCCGAGGAGATCCGCGGCACCTATGCCGGGATCGCGCATCCCGCGATCATCGAGCACCTGACGGCGCTGGGAATCACCGCGATCGAGCTGATGCCGGTGCACCAGTTCGCGCAGGACGGCATCCTGCGGGATCGGGGACTCTCGAACTACTGGGGCTACAACACGATCGGCTTCTTCGCGCCGCACAACGCCTACGCGTCCACCGGTACCCGCGGCCAGCAGGTGGACGAGTTCAAGACGATGGTCAAGGCGCTGCACGCGGCCGGGATCGAGGTCATTCTCGATGTCGTCTACAACCACACCGCCGAAGGCAACGAGTGGGGCCCGACCCTGTCCTTCAAGGGGATCGACAACGCCGCGTACTACCGGCTGGTCGACTCCGACCTGGAGCACTACTACGACACCACGGGGACCGGCAACAGCCTGCTGATGCGGCACCCGAGCGTGCTGCAGCTGATCATGGACTCGCTGCGCTACTGGGTGCTGGAGATGCGTGTCGACGGGTTCCGCTTCGACCTGGCGGCCACGCTCGCCCGGCAGTTCCACGAGGTCGACCGGCTCTCGGCCTTCTTCGATCTGGTGCAACAGGATCCCGTGGTCAGTCAGGTGAAGCTCATCGCGGAGCCCTGGGACGTCGGGGACGGTGGCTACCAGGTGGGCAATTTCCCGCCGCTGTGGACGGAATGGAACGGCAAGTACCGCGACGCCGTACGGGACTTCTGGCGCGGCGAGGAGTCGGCACTCGCGGAATTCGCCTCGCGGCTGACCGGCTCCTCCGACCTGTACCAGAACGACCGGCGCCGGCCGCTGGCGAGCATCAACTTCGTCACCGCGCACGACGGCTTCACCCTGCGCGATCTGGTCTCGTACAACGCCAAACACAACGACGCCAACGGTGAGGACGGGAAGGACGGAGAAAATCACAACCGGTCCTGGAACTGCGGCGCCGAGGGACCCACCACCGACCGCGCTGTGCTGGCACTGCGCGCGCGCCAGCAGCGCAATCTGCTGACCACGCTGCTGATCTCCCAGGGGGTCCCCATGATCGCGCACGGGGACGAGCTGGGCCGGAGCCAGCGGGGCAACAACAACGTCTACTGCCAGGACAACGAACTGGCCTGGATGGACTGGAAGATCACCCCCTCACAGCGTGAACTGCTCGACTTCACACGGCGGTTGATCCAACTGCGGCACGACCACCCGGTGCTGCGCCGCCGCCGGTTCTTCCGCGGCGACGCGGGCACCGACGGGCTCGGCGACCTGGTCTGGTTCCGGCCGGACGGCAAGGCGATGCAGGACAAGAACTGGCAGCGGGACGACGCCCGCGCGATCGCGGTCTTCCTCAACGGTGACGCCATCTCCGAGCCGGGTCCGCGCGGTTCGCGGGTGACGGACGACTCGTTCCTGATTCTGCTGAACGGCCACCACGAGCCGCTCGACTTCCTGCTGCCGCCGATGGCCTACGGAGACAGCTGGCAGACCGCGGTGGACACCGCGGCGGCGGCCGACGCCGATGTCGCGGACGAGACGGAGTTCAAGGCGGGCAGCACCGTCCGGGCCGAGGCACACAGCACACTCGTCCTCATCAGGACGTCGGGTCCGGCCGCCGTCACGCCGATCCACCAGGCCCGCTGAACCCGTCCGCGGATGCACGGGACCGGTCGGTGTCCTCACCCGGACATACGGGGAGGACACCGAAACCCGTTTCCAGGAAGGGTTGTTGGTGGCAGCCGCCAACTCGGCTGCGTGCGCTACGGCTTGGGCAGGGCGCAGCCGGGAAGGCTCAGGTCGATCGCGTTGCCCGCGCCCACGCACGGCACGATCAGGTAGGTCTCCTCGGCGTAGTTGGTGCCCTGGTGCACCGTGACGTCACCGTTCTCGTCGACCTCGCACGGGTTGTTGAGCGTGCAGCGGCCGCCGTCCTCGTTACCGGTGTTGTTCACGGCGACGACCTTGCCGGTGGCGTCGTCGATCACCGGAGAGCCCGAGGTACCGCCGATGGTGTCGCAGGCCGGGGTGTAGCGGATCGAGTCCTTCCAGGTCCAGTCGCCCTCTTTCAACTGGGGGACGAACCCGTCGATGCCGCAGCTGTAGACGGTCTTCCAGTAGCCGGAGACGACCTTGATGGCCGCACCCTGCGCCGGGCGGGAGTCGTTCAGTTCGAGGGCGTCGATCCCGTACCGGCTCTGGATCTGCGCGTAGGTGCTGGTGAGTTGGTACAGCGAGATGTCGGTGTCGGTCATCGTCGCGTAGGCGACCTTGCTCGCGCTCAGGGTCGCGAGGTTGCCGCCCGAGGAGTTCAGCAGGGTGAAGGTACGGGAGGACGGCTTGTCGAGGACGACCTCTCCGGCGGCGGGGAAGCCGCTCTCCAGGCAGTGTCCGTTGGACAGGACGAGGGCGGGGTCGTCCGGCTGCGACCCGGCGGTGCGGACGACGGAGCCGGAGCAGTTGCTCAGTGCCACCGTTCCCGCGAAGTCGGCCGCCGCGGCCGGGGCGGGGGCCGTCGCGACGGGCAGGGACGTCTTCGCGGGCGCGGCCGTGCCGTGGCCCGAGGCCAGCGCGGGCGCCGCGCCCGTACCGAGGAGCAGGACGGCGAGAAGTACGCCGAGGAGAGGCTTCTTCATGTGGGGGTCCCGTCTGTGGCCGATGCTGCTGCGAGAGTTGCTGCGATTTGTCATGCGCATTGTTAATTGCCGGGGAGCGCCGGGCAACCACGCCTGCCTCCGCGGATCTCGCCCCCGGCGGCC
Organism: Streptomyces sp. NPDC088725; assembly: GCF_044751305.1. NCBI lineage: Bacteria > Bacillati > Actinomycetota > Actinomycetes > Kitasatosporales > Streptomycetaceae > Streptomyces > Streptomyces sp. NPDC088725. The sequence continues at coordinate 174,570 of NZ_JBIVLO010000010.1, read as the reverse complement.
GAGGCCCAGGTCAGCAGCCGGTATGATGAAAGTGAAGGGGAGTAGTCCCGCAATACCGGCCGGTCGACATACTGGCCACCCGCAGTCAGGGTGGCCCGGCCTCCGGGCCACCGCGCGAGTGGTGGTGGACGAGACCTTCGGTCAGGCATTGACGCACCCGCGGCTTCGCGGGTGCACCGTCGTGCCGGGCCGAGTGGTCCTCCCGGCGCCGCAGAGCGTCTCGTGAAGATCCCTGGGCCCGGTCCTTAATGAAAGCCCTGGAATGAACCTCGACCTCGTGGCGGTCCTCACCGCCTTCGGGCTGATCTTCCTCGCCGAGCTTCCCGACAAGACCATGTTCGCCTCCCTGGCCATGGGCACCCGGATGCGCCCGCTCTACGTGTGGTTCGGCACATCCACCGCGTTCATCGTGCACGTCGCCATAGCGGTGAGCGCGGGCGGCCTCCTCGGCCTGCTGCCCGACTGGATCGTCAAACTGGTCTCCGCGCTCCTCTTCGGATTCGGCGCGTTCATGCTGCTGCGTGCCGGTGGCGGCGACGATGACGACGCCGACGACGGCAAGACCGCGACCGGATTCCTGCCGGTCTACTCGACCGCCTTCATGGCGGTGTTCATCAGCGAATGGGGCGACCTCACCCAGATCACCACGGCCAACCTCGCGGCCACCAACGGCACCTGGTCCACGGCCATCGGCGCGGCCGCGGCGCTCATGTCCGTCTCCGCGCTGGCGCTGCTCGCGGGCCGCTTCATCGCCAAGCGCGTCCCGCTCAAGACCGTCCAGCGCATCGGCGGCCTGTGCATGCTCGGCCTCGCCATCTGGTCGCTGATCGAGGTCTTCACCGCCTGACAAAGACCCCCGGGGCCGAGGGCCGCCCGTGCATACTGTGCGGGCGGCACGAAGCCGGTATGCGGGGCCCCACTCCGGCCTCCCGAAGCGCGAGGAGGCCGCGACGCCATGACAGCGCCGAAGCCTTCCGACGAGGAACGGCTGACCGGCGGCGGCGTCAACGACGTCGTACGCGTCGCCTCGACCGTCCGCCGCCCCGTGGGCGCGTGGACCCCCGCGGTCCACGCCCTCCTCGGCCACCTGCGCGCCAAGGGGTTCACCGGCGCACCGCGCGCCCACGGCCTCGACACCGAGGGCAGGGAGATCCTCGACTACCTGCCCGGTGACGTCCCCGGCTATCCGCTGCCGGAGTACGTGCGCACGGACGCCGTCCTGCGCGATGTCGCGGTGCTGCTGCGCGGCTGCCACGACGCCACGGCCGACTTCGTTCCTCCGGAGGACGCCCGCTGGTACCTGCCGCCCCGTGCGGGCGCCGAGGTCATCTGCCACGGCGACATCGCGCCGTACAACTGCGTCTCCCGTGACGGAGAACCGCTCGCCTTCATCGACTTCGACACCGCTCATCCCGGCCCGCGCGTCTGGGATCTGGCCTGTGCCGCCTGCCGGTTCGTCCCCCTGACCGCACCCGGCAACGGCGACTTCACCCTGCCGGCCGGCGAACAGGCCCGCAGGCTCAGGGTGTTCGCGGACGCGTACGGGCTCGGCGCCGCCGGCAGAGCCGTACTGGCGGACACCGCGCGGGCGTCTTGAGCAGTTGGTCGTCCACATGCACGCCCAGGCGCGGGCGGGCAGCACCGCGTTCGCCGGGCACATCGCCGCCGGGCACGACGCTCTCTACCGTACGGACGCGGCGCACATCGCCCGCCATGAGGCGGCGTTCACCGAGGCACTGCTCCGGCCCTGAGCCTTCCGGTGTGATGGCGCGCACGCACCATCACACCGGGGCTTCGCCGACACCGTTCGTACTCAGTGCACCTCGACGGACCTGCGGACGAAGCTCTGTCCCCGGGCCTGGCCGGGGAGCAAGGTATCGGGCGGTCCGGCGATCCGATCACAGCGGGAGGCCAACGCGCCTTCCGCGCAGCCGGGTTGGACCATGGCGCCGTCGCCGGAACGCCCGGCGGCACGGCGGATCCGGGGGGCGTACCGGTCGAAGACTTCGCGATCCCAGACGTACGCGAGGCCAGGTGGCACGCTCCGGCCGCTTCCGGGGCAGCGGCAGCACCGGCGCCGGACCGGCAGGTCACACCTCCGTCCGGCAGGCGCCCAGCACACCCATGTTGTCATTGACTACAATGTTTTCGTCGCCTACATTTGATCCATGGGAACCGCACCGCACATCACCCCGTGGACTCTCGCCGATCTTCCGCCGCAGGGCGGGCGCACCGTGCTCGTCACCGGCGCCGGCAGCGGGATCGGCCGGGAGACGGCGCGGGCGTTCGCTGTCGCCGGAGCGCGGGTCGTCCTGGCAGTCCGCAGCGCCGACAGCGCTCGGCACGCGGCCGACGGCATGACGGGCAGCACCGAAGTGCTCCCCCTCGACCTGGCCGATCTCTCCTCCGTACGGCGGTTCGCGGACGCCTGGGACCGCCCTCTCGACATCCTGATCAACAACGCGGGTGTCGCCCACATGCCGCTGCGCAGGACGGTGGACGGCTTCGAACTTCACCTCGGCACCAATCATCTCGGCCACTTCGCGCTGACCAATCTGCTGCTCCCCCGGATCACCGACCGGGTGGTCACCGTCGCCTCCAACGCGCACAAGGGCGCCACTCTCGACCTCGACGACCCGAACTGGGAGCGCCGCCCGTACCGCGCCCCGGCGGCGTACGGGCAGTCGAAGCTCGCCAATCTCCTGTTCACCCTGGAGTTGCAGCGCCGCCTGACGGACGCCGGATCGCCCGTCCGGGCCCTCGCGGCGCATCCGGGAGCGGCGAACACCGGTATCAACAGGCACCTCGGTCCGGCGATGAGTCTCGTCGCCTCCACCATCGGGCGGCTCGTCATGCGCGGCGGCGCGGCGGGGGCGCTTCCGACGCTGTTCGCCGCCACCCAGGACCTTCCGGGCGCGAGTTACGTGGGCCCGGGTGGCCGCGGCGGACAGCGCGGCCACCCGGTCCTGGTCCGGCGCAGCGCGGCAGCGGAGGACCCGGATCTGGCGCGGGAGTTGTGGACCCTGTCGGAGAGCCTCACCTCGACGCGCTTCCCGCTGTCCTGACCCGTCGCGCGTCACACCACCTCGCGTCACGCCGCGCCCGGTCCCGTCACGCGGCGTCAGGACGCGCCGCAGCGGCCGGGACCGCGATCCGGATCTCCGTACGCCGCGTGACACCGCCCACGGTCACCGCGAGGACGACCGTCCCGGGTCTGAGCGCGGTGAGCGTGCCGGTCGCCGGGTCGAAGACCGCCGTATGACGGGGCCTGACCTCCTTCCGGTCCCCGATACGCAGGTTCGGCGAGCCGGTCCAGTCGGCGCTCAGCGGGAAGCCGACCGGGATGCTCCGCTCCCCCTGGGTGACGGTCGCCGTGATCGTCGCGCTGTGGCCCGGGGCGAGCGCGTCCGGCGCGCTCAGCGTCAGGGCGTCCGTGCGGGCGACGGTCCGTACGGAGAGCCAGTCGGGGCCGCCCCGCCACGGCTTCCGACGCGCCGCGCTCCAGTCGCTCCGGGAGACCCGGTCGACGCCGACCAGCGACCACCCGGTGAATCCGCCCGCCTCCGCGGGGGCCGAGGGCGCCTTGCCCGCGTTCCCGTTGATCAGATACGGCACTCCGTCGACGTGCGAGGCGTCGAAGACACCGACATGGCCGGCGACGAGGCCGGCGCCCTTGCCCGTCGTACGCCGGAAGTCCGCGAGCCACTGTTCGAGGAGCGCCGCCTCCTTGCGGTCGCCCAGTTCGCTCGCCTTCTGGCCGGTCGGGTCCCGGGGCGGTACGTGCTCGATGAGCATCACCGAGCCGATCCGCTCGTCCCGGCCCGCCTCGGCCAGTTGCGCGGCAACGGTCTCGATCTGGTCCAGTCCGCCGCCGCGCAGCGTCAGGCTGGAGGTGTCGAGGGTGATGAACCGGGTGCCCCGGTGGTCGAATACCTGGTGGGCGGGGCCGAATTCGGCGGTGAAGGCGCCGATCGAACCGCCCATCACCTCATGGTTGCCCGGGACGTAGTACCAGGGCACGGCGTCCCCCAGTTCCTCGGTCAGGACCCGGTGGGCGAAGGCGAGGTCCTCCGGTGAACCCTCGTCCACGAGATCGCCGTCGATGACCACGAAGTCCGGCTTCGCCGTCCTGATCTCGCGCAGGGTGCGGCGCGCCTTCGCCACGATCGCGCTGTCGGGCTCGCGTGCGACGAACTGCGCGTCGGACATCACCGCGAAGCGCCAGTCCCTGCCCTCGGCCGCCGCCCCGGAGCCGATCAGTGGATCGGCCGTACGCGGCTGCTCGGGCAGGTCCACGGCGGGCGGCACCTGCGCCGTCAGGTCGTCCAGCTGGATCTCGCCCGTGTACTGGTTCGCGGCCGCCGTCTCGGCGAGGTAGAAGCGGTACACGCTGAGCGGCGTGGCGGCACCTGCCGGGACGTCGAAGGTCACCTGTCTCCAGCCGGTCCAGGTGATGTAGTCCCCGCGCAGCAGTTGGTCGGTCCCCGCGCCGTCCTTGAGATGCAGGGTGGGCCAGGCGCCCTTGCCGTCACCCTTGATCCAGAGCGTGAAGGACTGCGGCCGGCCGGGCACGGCGATCGGCGCGGCGGGACTGGCGTAGGCCGCGCGGGTGGCGGTGGACCGGGTGAAGTCGTACGTGAGGGTGAGGCCGGTGCCGGTGCGGCTGTCCTGCGCGGGTGCGACAGAGCCGTCGGCCCGTGCCTGGCTGAAGGTCCAGGAGGCGGCGTCGTCGAAGCCGGTGACCTGCTGCTCCTCCAGGCCGACACTGACCGCGAGTGCGGTGGTGACCCCGCCGGCCTCCGCCGTGATCTGTCCCGCGCCGCCTCCCGCCCGGGAGGTCACCGTGAAGGAACCCCGGCCGTCGTCGGTGACGGTGAAGCGGGAGTGGTCGTACTCCAGCCGTACGTCACGGGGTTCGACGGGTGCGCTCGCCCCGTGGGCGTCGAGTCCGACAAGGCCGAAGGTGCCGGTCGCCCGCGCGTCCGCGAGTCCGACGCGCGGGGTGGTGGGCTGGATCCTGGCGAGCCTGTCGAGCACGGTCAGGCGCGTGCGGCCCGCCGCGCGGCCGTTCTCCGCCCGTACCTCCGTGGTGCCGCCGGCGCGTGCGGTGAACACGCCGTGGCTGTCGACCCGGCCCACGGAGGGCTGTTCGGTCCGCCAGTGCGGGGCTCCGGTGGCGGGGCCGTACGTCTCGTCGTAGCCGGCGGCGGTGAGCCGCCGGGACAGTCCGGGAAAGACCCGCTCGGGGTGGCCGCCGGTGACGGGGTCGACGGTCGGGGCGCCGGCCGCGGGCGTACGGGTCCGCACCCAGAAGCCGGTGAGCCGGCCGCTGCCTTCGGGCGCGGTGAGGGCGAGGCCGTTGGGGACCGTGCGCTCGCTGCCGTCGGAGGGGCTGTTCTCCAGCCGCAGGACGTCGCTGCCCGGCTCGCGCGCGACGAGCGTCGAGGAGCCGCCACCGTCGAGGTTCAGGGCGCTGTACGAGCCGGCCTTCCGCATCATCAGGCCGAGTTCGGTAAGGGTGGTTCCGCCGCTGTCGGCCTGCCGGCCGTCGACGGTGATCACCTGCATGGTGCTGCCGTCGCGCGAGAATCCCACGGCAGTGCGGGGCGCGGCGACGTTGTTGCCCTCGCCCTCGTGGTTCTGGGCCACTCCGTCCACGACCAGCAGTTCGCGGCCGCCGACCGCCGTGCGCGGCACGGACCCGCTGTCGGTGCGCGGCCGGTACGTCAGGCTCACCGGATCGCCGGGACGCAGCGCCGCGATCGCCTCGGCGCCGGCTTCCCTGCCGACCAGGACCGTACTGCCCTCGGCGATGGGGCCGCTGCCCGGCCGGTCCGTCCTGGCGACGATCCTGCCGTCGCGTACGACCGCTTCGGCCACGGGCGACGCCGCGTCGACCGTCAGCGCGCGGTCGGCGGCGCCCCAGGCGGGGGTGTAGACGCCGATGCCGCCGGCCGGCACGTTCGCCGCGTTGTACGAGGCCAGCGGGTGCTGTCCGGAGGGCAGCGTGAGCGTGCCCCCGAAGTAGAGCCGCAGCACGCGTCCGGCGTTCCCGGGGCCGATCCCGACGGCCTGGCCCGCGCCGGGCGCCGGGGACTGGACGAGCGCGCCGTTCTCGATCCCGGGCCCTTCCGGCGCCCCGGTCCCGTTGATGTCGAAGAAGTCCGCGTTGATCGCCGCGACGGTTCGGCGGCCGGGGCCCGCGTCGTGCCCGGCGGCCAGTTCGGAGACCGGGCGGCGGTCGGAGACGGTGCCAGCGGAGAGATAGTCCGCCCGGACCCCGGTTCCGTCGAGGGCGACGGAGAGGGAGTCCACGCGCAGCCACGCACCCGCTTCGAGACGGTCGTACGAGGTGAGCTCGATGCCCGGGGCCACCGGGCGGGAACTGCTCGCCGTCTCGATGCCGTCCGCGCCGGCCGCTCCGACCGCGTCCGCCTTCGGCGCGGTCGCCGCACCGGCGGACCCGGGCGGCGGTGGCGCGACGGGTCTGCGCACCTCGGCGACGGTGTGCGGGCGGGGGTCGGTGTCCGCGAAGGACGGGGACACGGCCCCCGCCGTCAGGACGGTGACGGCCGTGAACAGCACGGCGCACCGCCCGGCAATGTCTGGGCCCACAACTGCTCCTGGAGGAAGGTGGGTTCGCCATCCGGGACCGCGACCGGCACCGGTGAGCGCTGTCACCTGCCAGCATCGCGGTGCGCACACCGGGGAAGCGGTGTTTCCGGGAAACGCCACGGAGAACAGGCGGTGCCGCGGGAGCCCGGCCGGGTGAAGCCCGGGACGGCGCGACCGGGTGCGGCTGTCGCGATGCCGGCGGCCCGAGCCGCTGAGGGCACGTCAGGAGCGGCCCTACGGTGGCCCGGTGGCCACCGGCGCGGTGGTCGGCTGTCAGCCGCGTCCGTGGACCACCGCGTCGTCCCGGCGCAGGAGCAGCAGGGCCATGTCGTCACCGCCGACCTCGTCGGCCACCACCCGGCCGAGCCGGTCGGCCAGTTCCTCCACGCCGACGGGGCCCGAGCCCACGGTCTCCTCGAGCAGCCGGAGCCGGATGCCCAGGTCGATGCCCGGCTGCTCCACCAGTCCGTCGGTGCACAGCAGCAGCGTGTCGCCGGGACCGAGCGTCCCGGTGGTCACCGGGTAGCTGATCCCGCCGGCCCCCGCGAAATCCGCCGAGAGGCCGAGCGGCAGCCCGCCTGCCGTCGTGATCCACTCGCAGCTGCCGTCGGCGCGCCGTACCAGGGGGTCGAGGTGCCCGGCGCGTACGACCTGCAGCGCCCCGGTCGACAGGTCCAGCTCGGCGTACGTACAGGTCGCGAAGCGTTCGGTCTCCAGCTCGTGCAGGAAGGCCGACGCGCGGGCCATCGTCGTCGCGGGCGGATGCCCCTCGGCGGCGTACGCCCAGAGCACGATGCGCAGCTGTCCCATGACCACCGCGGCGTCCGTGTCGTGTCCCTGGACGTCGCCGATCACCAGCCCGAACCGGCCGTCCGGCAGCGGAATCACGTCGTACCAGTCGCCCCCGATGTTGCGGCCGATGCGCGCGGCGCGGTAGCGGACGGCGATCCGGGTCGCGGGCACGGTGGGGATGGTGCGCGGCAGCATCGCCTGCTGGAGGCCTTCGGCGAGATCGTGTTCCTGGTCGTAGAGCATGGCGCGCTGCAGGCTCTGCGCGATGGTGCTGGCGAGCGCGACGAGGACGTTGCGCTCCTCGTCGCTGAACCCGCCGTGCCTGCGGTAGAGCACCCCCAGCACGCCGATCGGCCTGGCCTGCGCGATGAGCGGCAGATAGGCGCCCGAGGCGAAGGGAAGCGGCTCCACGTGGGGCCAGAGCTGCGGGTAGGAGCTGCGGAACTCCTCCCGCGACGTGATGAAGACCGGCCGCTGGGAGCGTACGACCTCGCTCATCGGGTACTGGCCGTCGACCCTGGTGTACTCCAGTTCCGGTACGAAGGAACCGAGCCGTCCCTCGGCGGCGAGCCTGATCCGGCCGCCCTCGACCACACCCAGCATCATGCTGACCGCCTGGACGTGTCCCAGGGCCTCCTCGTCACTCAGCACGTCGATGACGTCCTGGACGGTTCCCGCCCGTGCCAGCAGCGCGGTGGTCCGTTCCACTATGCCGGTGAGCCTGCGGCGGCCCTCGTCCATCTCCATCCGGGCGGCGGCCTCCGACAGCTCCTGGTCGGCGCCCCGGACGATGCCGATGACCCGCAGGGCCCGCCCCTCCTCGTCGTACCGGATGTACGACTGGGCGTGGGTCCAGCGCAGTGAACCGTCGCGCAGGCGGATCCGGTAGTACGTGCCGTACGAGTCGGCTCTCTCCTCCAGCGCCTGCGCCACCTCGGCCCCGAGGCGCGCCGACTCGGCCGGGTGAAACCGTCTGCGCAGGCTCTCGGGACGGCCGTCGTACTCGTCCGGGCGCATGTCGAAGACTTCGAGCGCGGCCCGGTCGAGATGCAGGAGTCCGTGCTCGAGGTCCCAGTCGAAGCTGCCCATGCGGTTGAGCGCCAGACTGCGGTCCGGCAGGGCGGGCCAGTCGTCCAGCGACGACACGGCAGCCGGAGGTGCGCCCCGATCAGCCATGCGGCCAGCCTCTCACCGATCGGCGCGCCCCACTTCCCGGAGGAGGCCGAAAGGGGCAG
>NZ_JBIVLO010000010.1:0-165830 GCF_044751305.1 Streptomyces sp. NPDC088725 | reverse complement strand
AGCGGGCAGCGGGCAGCGGGCAGCGGGCAGCGGGCAGCGGGCAGCGGGCAGCGGGCAGCGGGCAGCGGGCAGCGGGCAGCGGGCAGCGGGCAGCGGGCAGCGGCGGACCGTACCGGAGGAGCGTGGCAGCCGTACCGCACAGAAACCGCTTCCGATGGCGGCCAAAGCGGAGGAGACTGCGTGTCTGCACGTCGAGCGCGTGTCATCGCCGCCGAAAGAGGACTTCGCTCTCCATGCAGAAACCCGAATCCGGTCCCCGTTCCAGCCCGTTGGATCACCACTACTCCGGGGAGCATCCGCTCCGGACGCTCGCCTACCTCTTCCGGCCCGACCGCCGCAGGCTGGTTCTCGCCGTGGCGGTCTTCTCGTTCAAACACATACCGGTCTGGCTGCTGCCCCTGATCACGGCCAACATCATCGACGTGGTCGTGGAGCACAGGCCGGTCGCCGAACTCTGGTACAACGCCGGGGCCCTGGTCTTCGTCCTGGTCCTGAACTTCCCGCTGGCACTGCTCTACGCCCGCCTGATGAGCGCCAGCATCCGCCGTATGGGCAGGGAACTGCGGTCCGCGCTGTGCCGGCGGATGCAGTACCTGTCCATCGGCTATCACGCCCGGGTGAGCGCCGGTGTCCTGCAGACCAAAGTCGTACGGGATGTCGAGGCGGTCGAGCAGATGACCCAGCAGAGCGCCGACCTGGGGCTCGGCGCGATCATGACGCTGCTCGGCGGTCTGGTGGTGATCGGCTTCCGCACGCCGGTGGTCCTGCCGGTGTTCGTGGTGGTCGTACCGCTGGCCGCTCTGCTGGTCCGGCGGCTGCGCTCGCGGATCCGGACCAACAACGAGGAGTTCCGGCTGGAGATCGAGCGGCTGTCCTCGCGTGTCGGCGAGATGACCACGCTCATACCCATCACCCGCGCGCACGGCCTCGAACGCACCGCGCTGCACCGGGTGGACCACACACTGGAGCGGGTACTCACCGCGGGATTCCGGCTCGATGTCCTCAACGGCCGCTTCGGATCGCTCTCCTGGATCCTGCTCAACACGATGGCGGTCGGCTGTCTCACGGGCTCGGGGATCGTCGCGTACTACGGCTGGCTGGGCATCTCCGCCGGTGACGTCGTGATGATCAGCAGTTTCTTCACGGCTCTCACCACCTCGCTGATGACGCTGATGAATCTGACGCCGATCGTGGCGAAGGGCCTGGAGTCGGTGCGTTCGGTCGGCGAGGTCCTTCAGGTGCCCGACCTGGAATCCAACGAGGGCAAGACGACGGTCGAGCGCGTCGAGGGACGTATCGACTTCCAGCGGATGAGCTTCGTCTATCCGGAGGCCGAGGAGGCCTCGGTGCGCGAATTCGACCTGTCCGTACGGGCGGGCGAGACCGTGGCGCTGGTCGGCGCTTCCGGGGCGGGAAAGTCCACGATCCTGAACCTGCTGATCGGCTTCATCAGGCCCTCCGAGGGCCGCATCCTGCTGGACGGTTCCGACATGGCGGCGCTGGACCTGCGCACCTACCGGCGCTTCCTGTCGGTCGTACCGCAGGAGTCGATCCTCTTCGAGGGGACCATCAGGGAGAACGTGACCTACGGTCTGGAGGGCGGCACGGACGACACGGCCCTGCGGGCGGCGCTGCACGCCGCCCACGCGACGGAGTTCGTCGACCGGCTTCCCAAGGGGCTGGACACCGTGGTGGGGCAGCGCGGCGCCCGGCTCTCCGGTGGTCAGAAGCAGCGTCTTGCCATCGCCAGGGCGCTGATCAGGGATCCGCGCATCCTGGTGCTGGACGAGGCGACCTCGGCCCTCGACAACACGTCGGAGGGGCTCATCCAGGACGCGCTGTCCCGTCTCGTGCAAGGCAGGACGGTCTTCGTCGTCGCACACCGGCTGTCCACCATCCAGAGCGCGGACCGCATCATCGTGATGGACCAGGGCCGCATCGTGGAGATCGGCAGCCATCGCGAACTGCTCGCGCGCGGCGGGGCGTACGCGACGACGCTCCAGCCGCGACGGCTGGGGTAGGCACGCGGCCGCGCGGTCCCCGTGCCGCCTGTTTCGGGCCGGTGCGGGGGCGGGAGGGCGCCGTGATGGGCAGGCGCGGGGACGGAAGCAGGCGCCGTCCCTCGTCATCCTGTCGGCTCGCCACCTCATAGCCTCATCGTTCCATTGTCTCGTCACCTAATAACTCGTCGGCCTGTTATGTCGTCACCTGATGCTTCTGTCGTCTCATGCGTTCGTCGGCTCATGCGTTCATTGGCGGACCGACTCAACCGACAGACCGACCATCACTTAACAGCTAAAGCGAATGTTCGATCAATCATCCTCATGGTCGGGGAACCCGCAGGCGACCGCCCATGGGGAAGTCGGAGGCGCGGTCGGTAGGGTCCTGGACATGCCGATATCCATGGAATCGCCGACCACGCCCGGGCCGACCGTCGTCACGTGGGCGGCGAGCGCCGTCCGGCTGGACGTGGCGGGTTCCCCTGACCTGACATGCCGTCTGATCGTCCGCACGAGCGCCGGTGGACGGAACCTGCGCGTACGGCTCTCCAACGCCTTCGGTGAGCGGCCCGTCGTCTTCGGGCCCGTGTACGCCGGCGAGGTGGCGGCCGGGGCCTCGGTCGTGGCCGGTACGAACCGGCCGCTGACGTTCGCGGGCTCCGCGACCGTCACCGTGGCACCCGGCGCCGACGTCTCCAGCGACCCGCTGCCCGGTGCGGTGCTCCCGCAGGCCGATCTCGCGGTGAGTGTGTACGTGCAGGACGCGGGGGGCGCCGTGACGGGCCATCAGCGTGCCGGGCAGACCTCGTACCTCGCCAGGGGCGACCGGGCGGGCGCGGACGGCGCGGCCGGCTACGACGAGCAGATCATGTCCTGGTTCCACCTCGACGCGATCACCGTCGACATCCCGCCCGCCGAAGGGACGGCCGCGCCGGGCGCCGTGGTGGCCTTCGGGGACTCCATCACCGACGGTTCGGCCTCCACCGACGACCAGAACCGTCGCTGGCCCGATCATCTGGCCCGGCGGCTGCTCGCCGATCCCGCGAGCAGCCTCAAAGGGGTCGCGAACGCCGGAATATCCGGCAACAAGCTGCTCGCCGACGGCGCCGGGCAGAGCGCGCTGAAACGACTCGACCGCGATGTGCTGTCCCACCAGGGGGTGCGTACGGTCGTCCTGCTGGAGGGGGTGAACGACCTCAAGGCCGATCCCGCTCCGACCGCCGCCGAACTGATCGCCGCCCTGCGGGACATCAGCGTCCGGGTCCGGGGCGCCGGCAAGCGCCTCGTGTGCGGGACCGTGCTGCCGTTCCACGGCTGGTTCGAATGGACACCGGAGGCGGACGCCGTACGGGAATCCGTCAACGCCTTCATCCGGACGAGCGGGGACTTCGACGCGGTCGTGGACTTCGATCTGGCCCTGCGCGATCCCGCGGAGCCCCGGCGGATGCTGCCGGAATTCGACTCCGGTGACCATCTGCACCCGAACGACGCGGGCATGCTGGCGCTGGCCGGCGCGGTCGACCTCACCGCTCTGGAGGGGTGAGCGCGAGGCCGCTACCGCTGAATCCGCCGAGTCCGCCGCGCTGGTCCGGTGCCCGTGGATCCGATGCGGTGAATTGCGTTACCGCGTGTGAATCCCGGCGTTGAACGTGCGTAAAGGCCGCACGTCGTGCGGCCGCACTCGCAATCCGAGGAGAAACCTGATGTCCCGTATCGCAAAGGCAGCGGCCGTACTCGTCAGCGCGGGCGCCGTGCTGGCCGGCGGCGCCGGTATGGCTGCCGCGGACGCCGGTGCGTCGGGCGCCGCTGTCGGTTCCCCCGGTGTCATCTCCGGCAACGCCATCCAGGTGCCCGTGCACATCCCGGTCAACCTGTGCGGCAACACCATCGATGTCGTCGGTGTGCTCAACCCGGCGTTCGGCAACCAGTGCGCCAACATCTCGGGCGGACTGGCCGAGCGCGAGGCGCACCACGAGGTTCACGAGGGCCACCAGGGCGGTTACGGCGGCTGATCCGGTCTCCGAGCGGCGGGCGCCGGGCCTCCTGGCGCCCGTCTCCGCGGCGCGCGGCCTCCCACGCATCCGCACAGGAGACCGCGCGCCGCGTCCGTACAGGCGCGGCTCAGGCGTCGTACCGGTAGAGGTTCTTGTGGTCGAGCAGCTGGGACGGCTTGATGTTCCACGGCGGCATCGGTTCCTCGGCGCTGAGGGCCCGGCCGCTCTGCGGGTCGTTCCGGGGCAGCCGCTTGTGCGGCAGATACGTCGCCTTCGGGTGCTTGCTCTGCCAGCGGTCCCAGAGCAGGTCGACGAAGGCGTGGTGGAGCCAGAAGACAGGGTCGTTGGGGGATGCCGCGCCCAGCATCTCGCCGCCGACCCAGCGGTGCACCCGGTTGTGGTTGCGCCAGGGTGCTTTGTCACCACCGGTGGTCCAGCCCTCCAGCCGGTTGCGGAAGCCGGTCCTGGCGGTCGAGTCCCAGGGGGACGCGTCGTACACCTTCTCGTTCATCGCGCCGGCCAGCTCCGCCGCGGTGGGCAGCGAGACCGGGTCGGCGGGGCGGCCGAAGTTCCTGGTGAGGAAGTCGCTGTCGGTCACGCTGGTTCTGATCGGCCAGTTCCCGGCGCGGTGGGCGAACGGACCCGTCATCACCTGGCGGTCGCCCTGCCTGCCGTTGCCTCCGAGAAAGCTCTCGGCCCACAGTGAGGAGGAGTGCGAGTTGTCGGCCGTCCAGTCCCAGTAGGGAATGGTCACCGACTTGTCCACCTTCTGAAGGGCGCCTTCGAAATCCAGCAGGAACTGCCGGTGCCACGGCAGGAAGGAAGGAGCCATGTGCCCGGCGCGCAGTCCGTCCTCCGCGTCGGAGATGTAGTACTGGATGTGCAGCTCGACGAATTCCTCATAGGTGCCGCGCCGTTTGAGTTCGAGGACGGCCTGGACGAATTTCTTCTTCTCGGCGCCGGTCAGATTCCGCTGGTTCTTTCTCGTGTACACCGGTGGATCCCCTTCCCGGGGCTCAGAGGTGGTGGATCGGTCCGGAGAGCGACAGCTGCGCGCCGCCGAGGTCGTCGACCGCCGCCCGCGCCGCTTCGAGCAGGGTGGGGAACGACTCGTAGTGGTTGACCACGCTGAGATAACTGCCGTCGGCGCGCCGCATCACGCGCAGGGGCCTGCCGTCGATCCGGACGCCGAAGGGCGAGCCGGGCGACAGCCGGGAGGCGCCGGAGGACGCGGGTGAGATGCCGGTGGCGGGGACGCGGGACTCCGCCGTCTCCGGACCGATCTGGAGGCGCCGCCCCCGGTACATCCCGTCGAAGGGCGCGGGGGCCTGCGCTTCGGGGCCGGGCGCCGGCGCCGCCAGGTCCGGGCGGCGGCCCGCCCTGACGACCGGGGTCAGTGCCGCGGACGTACCTCCCACCACGCCGAAGGTGAACAGCGCGCGCAACAGTCCGCGCCGGGTGCGGTGGTTTTCGCCTGGCATGAGGATCTCCGCTCTTCGATGCGCGGTGTCCGGATCGGACAACCGTTGTCCCGATCCGGACAACGAGGCGAAGGCGAAACAGTTCTGCGACGCCGCTGTCCCGGCGCGGCGCGGGAACATGGTTCCGTACAGGTCGTGGCAGGTGGCGCCGGTCGGGCGGCGCCGCCGCGCATGAGGCAAGGTATGGCGAGGCCGGCGAGAAGACGGCTGACAGCGTACGCAGACGATGCGGGAGGCAGCGTGTCCGCCGAAGGGCCGAGCGACGAGGGTACGGAGGAGGGCGCACGGCCGCGGCGCCCGCTGGGCGGGCGGTTGCCGCGCGGCCGGTACCTCGGTGCGCTGCGGCGCGTGCCGATCGCGATGTGGAACGACGACGCGACCGACCGGGCGGCCGCGCTCACCTACTACGCGGTCCTGGCCATCTTTCCCGCGCTTCTGGTCACCGTCTGCTGCATCGGTCTCGCCGGTCCCGAGGCGACCGGCAAGTTCGCCGACCAGGTGACCTCGCTGGTGCCCGCGCAGTCGCAGAACCTGGTGCACAGCGTCCTGGAGGAGATGACGAAGCAGCGTTCCGCCGCGTGGCTACTGGCGTCGTTCGGCACGGTCGGGGCCCTGTGGTCGGCCTCCAGTTACCTCGGCATCTTCCGGCGCGCCCTGCACATCATGCACGGCGCGGTCGACCACCGGCCGCCGTGGCGCACGGCTCCCCGGATCGCCCTGACCGCCTGCGCGCTGCTCGCGCTGCTCGTGACGAGTGCCTTCACACTGGTCCTGACGGGTGAGGCCGCGGGGGCGCTCGGGCGGATGCTGGGGATGGGCTCCGCCGCGAGTCTGGCCTGGAGCGGTCTGAAGTGGCCGCTGCTGTTCGCGCTCGCGGCCGTCCTCGTACTGATCGTGTTCCGCAACGGGCCGCCGGGGACGCGCAGGCTGCGGCGTGCCCTGCCCGGCGGGTTCCTCGCCGTGGCGCTCTGGCTGCTGACCTCAGCCGGTTTCGCGCTCTACACGTCCCACGCGGGGACGTACAACCGGCTCTACGGATCGCTCGCCGGCGTCATCGTGTTCCTCGTCTGGCTCTGGGTCACGAATCTCTCGCTGCTGGCCGGTGCCCAGTTCAACGCCGAACTCTTCCGGGAGGATCCGGCCCGGGACGACCAGGACGGCGAGGGCGGCGACGGCCGGTCCGACGACTCGCGTGTCGTCGGACCGGCGCGCTCCACCGGGATCGGGCGTCCCGGCAAGGCAGTTCACAGGGTCAGCAGCTGAGGTTGCCGCCCGGGTCGACGCCCAGGATCTGCGCGAAGCCGGTGTAGCTGTTGATCCGGCTCTGCACCTGGGCGGGGTTGCCGCCGTTGCACTCGATGCTGCCGTTGATGCTGCGGATGGTCTCACCGAAGCCCGCGCCGTTGACCATGGCGTTGTGCGGCGTCATGGTGCCGGGACCGCTCTGGGTGTTCCAGTACCACAGGGCCGTCTTCCAGGCGACCGCCGAATCGGTCTGGACGAGGTCGGGGTTGTTCAGCAGGTCGATGCCCAGCGCGTCGCCGGCGGCCTTGTAGTTGAAGTTCCAGCTGAGCTGGATGGGACCGCGCCCGTAGTACTTGTCCGTACCCGCCGGGCAGCCGTAGGGCTGCGAAGCGTCGCAGTAGTACGGGTAGTTGGCGGTGTTCTGCTCGACGACGTAGACGAGGCCGCCGGTCTCATGGCTGACGTTCGCCAGGAACGCCGCGGCCTCCTGGCGCTTGACGCTGTCGCTGCCGGTGTTGGAGAAGCCCGGGTAGGCGCTCAGGGCGGCGGTGAGGCCGCTGTAGCTGTAGAAGGAGTTCCGGCCGGGGAACATCTGGTTGAACTGGCTCTCGCTGACCACGAAACCGCCGGCCGGCGGGTCGGTGGGGGGCGGGGTGTCGCCGCCGCAGGCACCCTGGTCGGCCCAGACGTCGGTGGTACCGGGCGTCTCGCCCTGGGTCCACCACTTCGCCTGCCAGTTGTGCCCGTTGTACGAGGCGGTGTCCCCGCCCCAGTAGACGGCGCCCGCGTTCCAGGACCCGGTGCAGGCCGCGGCCGTGGCGGAGACCGAGGCCGTGGCGGACGCCGCGGGCAGGAACAGCGCAAGGGCGAGGACCGAAACCATCGCCGTGAGCAGTGCCGAGATACGTCTCACAAGACTCACTCCTTCGCGCGGCC
This sequence comes from Streptomyces sp. NPDC088725, assembly GCF_044751305.1. Lineage (NCBI taxonomy): Bacteria > Bacillati > Actinomycetota > Actinomycetes > Kitasatosporales > Streptomycetaceae > Streptomyces > Streptomyces sp. NPDC088725. The sequence goes on along the minus strand of NZ_JBIVLO010000010.1, from coordinate 158,174 downwards.
ACCGGTTGTCCCGGTGGCCGCCATGGGGGTGAGGGAACCACATCGGAATCGAGCCGCCCTGTCAAGGTCTAGACCAAGCCAGGGGGTTGATGGTCATACGGTGACTTCCACGAGTTCCAGGTCCGTCAGCCCGGCCAGAGCCCGCAGTTCCGGCAGCAGCCCGCCGGTGGCCAGTGCCCAGTGGTGGCCGACCCCGCTCGCGCTCCACGCGTCGGTCCACTCTCCCGGGTCGCAGCCGAAGTCGACGCGTGAGGTCGTGTTGCCGATCGTCAGGTGAGGCCCCGGCACGACCTCTCCCTCGGCCGCCACGAGCCGGTAGCGCCCTTCACAGCTCTGCCCGAGCCCGACGAGGGTGACGGGTCCGTGCCGTACGTCGAACTCGACGGACACGCCCCAGCCGCGCTTGCCGTGGTAGACGCCGAGGCCGCGCAGCAGCGGTTTGCGCTCACTGATGGCGAGGTGCCCGGGGCCGTCGTGGCCCATCTCCACGACGCCGGCCGTGAAGTCCAGCGCCTGCAGTTCGGTGAACGAGCCGCCCGCGCCGAGCCGGTCGGCGACGAGCATGGCCAGGGACGTGCGCAGTTCGTACTCGCCGCACGCCGGGATTCCCCGGGCGGTCAGCAGCGAGGAGCCGAGGATCATGCCCGCGCCGAGCCGTTCGTGGATCTCGGCGTCCAGCCCCCGGTGGTAGTACGCGAGCGTGTCCAGGTCGAAGTCGGCGACCAGCCGGTCGAGTCCGGCGGAGACCCGGGCCGCCCAGCGCAGGTCCTCCGCCACGACGGAGTCGGCGAGTTCGAAGACGTCACGGGTCTCGGCCAGCTTGGCGTCCAGCTGACGGTCGGTGACCTCCTCGACCCGCACGCGCAGATCGTCGAACTCGACCACCTCCACGTGTCCGCCCAGGTTGCCGGTGACCATGGTCAGGTCGGTGGAGACGTCGTACATGCCGGGGTAGAGATGCCCCATCAGGCCGTGTCTGCCGTGACGCAGTACGGAGCGGACCCCGGCCGCGCGGATCCAGCGGCCGATGCGCTGCCACGCCCGGTCGTCCTCCAGATACCCGGAGACGGAACGGAACGGCACGCCGACGCGCTCGAAGGCGTTGGCCATCTCCGGCAGCGGGCAGGCGCCGCAGTACGCCAGCCACTGCCCGGTGTCGAAGTTCGCGTGGTCCATCGACTCCGTGGGCTGGAGGTTGATGAGCAGCACGGGCGCGCCGCTGCGCCGGGCGACCGGCACGAGCATGCTGGCCGTCATGTACGTGGTGAGGAAGCCGACGATCAGATCGCAGTCGGCGGCGCGCAGCGTCTCCGCGGCCGCGGCCCCCTCCTGCGCGTCGGAGATGAAACCGGCGTCGATCACGTCGGCGTCGAAGGCCCGCATGCGCGCGGTGACGCGGTCCGCGGAGCGGCGCAGCTGCGGCAGGAGGTCCGGAAACTGCGGCCAGTAGGCGCCGAGTCCCCCCGCGACGAGCCCGATCCTGGGCTTGCGGGCGACGGCGGGGGTACGGGCGGTCATGGCGGCTCCTTCGGTCGCGGGTGGGCCCGTCCAGGATGTGACGGCGTGTCGCGCCGGGGACACGACACGCCGTACGAGCGGCACCGCCCGTCAGGAACCGGCCGCCAACTCGGAATGAGCCGGCTCAGAAGTGGAACGTGTCGATGTTCTGCTTGTCGAAGACGGTCGGCTCGCCGAGGATGACCTCACCGTCCTTGCCGACGGTGTACTCACCGAGCTTGCCCGCCTTGAACTTCTCCCCCTCGGCGCCGGTGATCTGCCCGGACGCGAGCGCGGCGGCCGCGTAGGAGCCCAGGTAGCCCAGCTCCTCGGGGTTCCACAGCGAGAACTGCCCGACGGTGCCGTCCTTGACGTACTTGCGCATCTGGTTCGGCGTGCCGAGGCCGTTGAGGACGACCTTGCCCTTGTACGAGGAGTCGCTGAGGTAGCGGGCCGCCGCCGCGATGCCGACCGTGGTGGGCGAGATGATGCCCTTCAGGTCGGGGTACGCCTGGAGCAGGCCCTGCGTCTGCTGGAAGGACTTCTGGTCGGCGTCGTCCCCGTACGCGACCTTCACGAGCTGCATGTCCTTGTACTTGGGCAGCTTCAGCTCGTCCTTCATGAAACCGATCCAGGTGTTCTGGTTCGTGGCGTTCTGGGTCGCGGAGAGAATCGCGATCTTGCCCTTGTAGCCGATCTGCTCGCCCAGGTGCTGGACGAGGCTGCGGCCGATCTCCTCGGAGCTGGCCTGGTTGATGAACAGCTGACGGCAGTCCTTGGCGGTGTCGGAGTCGTACGCGACGACGTTGATCTTCTTCGCCATGGCCTGTTTGAGCGGCCCGCACACCGCGTTCGGGTCGTTCGCCGCGATCAGGATGGCGTCCTGGCGCTGCTGGATGAGGGTGTTGATGTACGAGACCTGCGAGGAGGCGCTGGCGTCGGAGGGGCCGACCTCCTTGCCGGCGGAGGCGAAGTCCTTGGCGGCGGCTATGCCCGCCTCGTCGACGATCTTCTCGTACGGGTTGTTGATCTGCTTCGGCAGGAACGCGAGCTTGAGGCCCTTCTTCAGGGGCGCGTCCGGATTCGCCTTCGCCCCGGAGCTGCCGGCGGTCGGGGTGTCTTTCTCCGCGCTGTCCTTCGTCGTGCCCGAACAGGCGGTGAGCGCGACGGCGAGGGCGCAGGCGGTGGCCGCGGTGGCGGCCGCGCGGCGTCGGGCGGCGGTGCGGATCATCATGGCGGGCGTGGACCTTTCGGAGGGCTCGGGACGGCTCGGGAAAGTCAGGGCGCGGCCGGGGAGGCGGCCGCGCGGCGGTGTCTGCGTTCGACGGCGGTGGCGATGACCCGGGGAGTGAGGACGGAGGCGACGAGCAGGAGTCCGGTCACGATGACCTGGACCTCGTTGGGCACGTCGTTGAGGGTGAGCAGGTTCTTGAGGACGCCGATGAGCAGCACACCGGCGACCGCGCCGAAGAGGGTGCCCTTTCCGCCGTCGAAGTCGACGCCGCCGAGCAGGACGGAGGCGATGACGAGCATTTCGAAGCCGAGTCCGTTGTCGGCGCGCGCGCTGCCGTAGCGGAGGGTGAAGACGACTCCGGCGAAGGCGGAGAACAGGCCAGTGACCACGAAGAGGACGAGCTTGAAGCGCTTGACCCTGATCCCGGCGAAGTACGCGGCCTCCTCCTGCGCGCCGATGGCGAACAGGGAGCGCCCGAAGACGGTTGAGTGCAGCAGTACGGCGGTGGCCACGGCGAGTACGAGGAAGAGGGCGACGGGGTACGTGAGAAACGTGCCGGGGATCGTGGTGGTGTCCACGGCCCAGTCGGCGTACGTCTGCGGGAAGTCGGTGACGGCGTCGCTGCCGAGCGCGACCGACGCGAGGCCCCGGTAGAGTGCGAGCGTGCCGATGGTGACGGCGAGGGAGGGCAGGCCGACCCGGGTCACCAGCCAGCCGTTGAGCAGGCCGCCCGCGACGCCGACGAGCAGGACGACGGGCACGATCGTCTCGAAGGCCCAGCCCGCGTTCCACAGAGCGCCGGTCAGGGCGCTGCCGAGGCCCAGCATGGAGGCGACGGACAGGTCGATCTGTCCGGCCACCACGAGCAGGGTCATGGGCAGGGCGATGAGCGCGACTTCGGCGATGTCGTTGAAGGCGAAGGCGAGGTTCTCGCCGGAGGCGAAGCCTTCTGTGGTGCCGAGGCCGACCAGGAAGACGGCCACCAGCAGCACGCCGACCGCCGTGTCCCAGCGCAGGGCCACCGCTCTGGCCCGTTCCCCGGCCTTCGCGGCGCGCGGCCCGGTGTCCGGGGCCGGGGGACGGCGCGCGGCCTCTGTGTCAGGCGCCATTGCCATGGCGGGCGCTCCTCTTCCTCAGTGCGGCTGTCATGCGCAGGTTCACGATCCGGTCGACGCTGATGGCCGCGAGGAGCAGGGCTCCGGTGATGGCTCCCTGCCAGAACGCGTCGACTTTCAGGACGACGAGCGCGCTGCCGATGGTGGTGAGCAGCAGCGCTCCGAGCGCCGCGCCCCACACCGTGCCGGTACCGCCGGTGATGGCGACTCCGCCGACGACGACGGCGCTGACGACGGTCAGTTCCCAGCCGTGCGCGTTGTCCGCGACGACGGTGCCGAAGCGGGCGAGCCACAGGGTGCCCGCGAAGCCCGCCACGGCTCCGGAGAAGGCGTACGCGCCGAGGATCCGCCGGCGGATCGGGATGCCGGCGAGCCGGGCGGCCTCCGGGTTGGAGCCGATCGCGTACAGCTCGCGGCCCGAGCGGTAGCCGCGCAGGTAGTAGGCGGTGGCGGCGAGCAGGACCAGCGTGATGAGTGGCAGGTAGGGGACGCCGAGGACGCTGCCGCTGCCCAGGTGGAGGATCGGGTCGGGGACGTCGGCCGCACCGATCTGATCGCCCTGCGCCCACCAGTAGTCGACGCCCTGGATGATGTAGAGCATTCCGAGCGTGACCACCAGCGCGGGCACCCGGCCGAAGCTGACGAGGGCTCCGCTGACCAGTCCGCAGACGATGCCGATGGCGATGCCGAGCAGCATGACGACGAGAACACCGTGGCCGGTGCCCGCGACGAACTTGCCGCAGGCGAAGGCCGAGAGCCCGACGACGGAACCGACCGAGAGGTCGATGTTGCGGGTGACGACGACCACGGACTGCCCGGCGGCGAGCAGGACCAGGATGGAGGCGTTGAGCAGAAGGTCCTTGATGCCCTGGTCGTCGAGGAAGCGCGGGTTGGTCAGCCAGGTGCCGAGAACGAGCAGGACGAGCGCCCCGGCGATGCTGATCTCGCGGGCCCGGAAGACGGCGTCCACGAGCGCGCGGGCCGAGCGGTCCCCGTTCGCCGCCGCGGCGGGCTTTTCCAGCAGGGTTGTCATGCCGCCGCCCTCTCGGTCAGTCCGCTCGCGGCCGCCATCACGGTCTCCTCGGTGGCCTCGGCGCGCGGGATCTCGGCGGTGAGCCTGCCCTCGTGCATCACGAGCACCCGGTCGGCCATGCCCAGGACCTCCGGCAGGTCGGAGGAGATCATGAGGACGGCGAGGCCGTCGGCGGCCAGTGCCGACAGCAGGCGGTGCACCTCGGCCTTCGTACCGACGTCGATACCGCGGGTGGGTTCGTCGACGATGAGGACGGAGGGGTCGGTGGCCAGCCACTTGGCGAGGACGACCTTCTGCTGGTTGCCGCCGGAGAGCACACCGACGGGATCCGCGAGACGGTTGTACTTGAGCTGGAGCCGTACGGCCCAGTCGGCGGCCCTGCCGCGTTCCAGGGCCCGGCGCACCATCCCGCCCTTGCCGAGCCGGGAGAGTCCGGTGAGGCCGATGTTGCGCTCGATGGACATCTCCATGACGAGTCCGCGCTGCCTGCGGTCCTCGGGGACGAGCGCGAGCCCGGCGTCCATGGCGGCGGTGGGTGAACCGGCGGGCAGCCTGCGCCCGTCCACCTCGACCTCGCCCGCGTCGGCGCGGTCGACTCCGAAGACCGCCTGCGCCACCTCACTGCGTCCGGCGCCGACGAGTCCGGCCAGGGCGACGATCTCGCCGCGCTTCACGTCGAAGGTGATGTCCCGGAACACCCCTTCCCGGGTCAGCCTGCGCACCGAGAGCGCCGTCTGCCCGACGTCCGTGCGCTGCTTGGGGTACAGCTCGCCGAGTTCGCGCCCGACCATGGAGCGCACCAGGTCGTCCTGGGTGAGTCCGTCGAGCGGTTCCGAGGAGATGAGCCGGCCGTCGCGCAGGACGGTGACCCGCTGGCAGAGCTGGAACATCTCCTCGATGCGGTGGGAGATGAACAGGACGGCGGCGCCCTCGCGGCGCAGTGTCCGTACGACGGCGAAGAGCCGTGCGGTCTCACTGCCGGTCAGGGCGGCGGTGGGCTCGTCCATGATGAGGACGCGCGCGTCGAAGGAAAGCGCTTTGGCGATCTCGACGATCTGCTGGTCGGCGATGGAGAGCCCGCGGGCGGGCCTGCCGGGATCCAGTTCCACGCCGAGCCGCTTCATGAGGGCGGCGGTGGTGTCCCGGACCGCCGCGCGGTCGATACGCCCCAGGCTCCGGCGCGGCTGACGGCCCATGAAGATGTTCTCGGCTATCGAGAGATCGGGGAACAGCGTCGGTTCCTGGTAGATGACGGCGATTCCGGCGTCTCTGGCGTCGGCGGGGCCGTGGAAGACGACAGGCCTGCCGTCGAGGACCACCTCGCCGGTGTTCGGCTGGTGGACCCCGGCGAGCGTCTTGATGAGGGTGGACTTGCCGGCGCCGTTCTCCCCGGCCAGGGCGTGTGCCTCACCGGGGAAGAGCTGCAGACTGACGCCTTGCAGGGCCCGTACGGCACCGAAGGATTTGCTCACGCCCTTCAGGGCCAGGACCGGGGCGGGGCCCGGGGCGGGTTCGTTCATGAGGGCTCCTCAGCGGTGAGGCCGGTAGCGCTACCCGCCATGAAAGGTTTCAATGAGGTTGCACGGAAGCTAAACGGCGTTTGCATGCGGCGTCAATGGGGTGTGCGCGATATTTTCGGGTGTGTTGGCGCGGTGTGTTTCGAGAGGCCAAAGGTGTGGTGAGAAGGGTTGACACACCCTCACACCTCTCATAACTTCGCCGCAATGAAACGATTCACGCAGAGTTGCCTCACCGACTCGCACCGCGAGTCCGCACCACGGGAGCGCTGAGAGATGACGGGTCGATCCGCCGTGTCCGCTGTGAAAGCGGCGCTGAAGTCGCAGGCTGTGGAGTTGCCCTCGTGGGCGTTCGGCAATTCGGGCACGCGGTTCAAGGTGTTCACTCAGCCAGGCGTGCCGCGGACTCCGCAGGAGAAGCTGGAGGATGCCGCGCGGGTGCACGCGCACACGGGCGTGGCACCGACGGTCGCGCTGCACATCCCGTGGGACCGCGTGGACGACTACGCCGCGCTGGCCTCGTACGCCCGGGGGCTGGGGCTGGGCATCGGTGCGATCAACTCGAACGTGTTCCAGGACGACGACTACAAACTCGGATCCGTCACCCACCCGGACGCCGCGGTGCGCCGCAAGGCGCTCGGGCATCTGCTGGAGTGCGTGGACGTCATGGACGCCACCGGTTCCCGCGATCTGAAGCTGTGGTTCTCGGACGGCATCAACTACCCGGGACAGGACGACATCTCGGCGCGTCAGGGCCGGCTCGGCGAGGCGCTGTCGGCGGTGTACGAGCGGCTGGGCGAGGGTCAGCGGATGCTGCTTGAGTACAAGCTGTTCGAGCCCGCCTTCTACGCCACGGACGTGCCGGACTGGGGCACGGCGTACGCGCACTGCCTGAAGCTCGGCGAGAAGGCCCGGGTCGTCGTGGACACCGGGCACCACGCGCCGGGCACCAACATCGAGTTCATCGTCGCGCTCCTGCTGCGTGAGAAGAAGCTCGGCGGTTTCGACTTCAACTCGCGCTTCTACGCGGACGACGACCTGATGGCCGGGGCCGCCGACCCCTTCCAGCTCTTCCGGATCATGTACGAGGTGATCCGGGGCGGCGGCTTCACCTCCGACACGGCGTTCATGCTCGACCAGTGCCACAACATCGAGGAGAAGATCCCCGCGATCATCCGCTCGGTGATGAACGTCCAGGAGGCCACGGCGAAGGCGCTGCTGGTGGACGCGGAGGCGCTGGACGCTGCGCAGCGCTCCGGCGACGTGCTGGCGGCCAACGCCGCGGTCATGGACGCGTACAACACCGACGTACGGCCGCTGGTGGCAGAGGCGCGGGCCGAACTCGGCGCGGACGCCGACCCGGTGGCGGCGTACCACGCCTCCGGCTACGGCCAGAAGATCATCGCGGGACGGGTCGGCGGCAGCCAGGCGGGCTGGGGCGCCTGAGGCGTCTCCCGGGACGCGCCACCGTCCTTCAGTAACCCTGACTCCCCCGACTCCAGACCTGAAGTCCGCACTTCGCAGAGGGACATGATGACCAGCCAGTCCGAGAATCATCCCGGCACACACCCGGTGGCGGCGGAACTGATCAGCCGCTCGCACCGGCTCGGCGCCGACCCGCGGAACACCAACTACGCGGGCGGCAACACCTCGGCCAAGGGCCTCGCCCCCGACCCGGTGACCGGTGACGACATCGAGCTGATGTGGGTCAAGGGGTCCGGCGGCGATCTGGGCACGCTCGCCCCCGCCGGGCTCGCCGCGCTGCGCGTGGACCGGCTGCGCGCGCTGACCGGCGTTTATCCAGGGGTCCAGCGCGAGGACGAGATGGTCGCGGCGTTCGACTACTGCCTGCACGGCAAGGGCGGCGCGGCGCCGTCGATCGACACCGCGATGCACGGTCTGGTCGACGCGCCGCATGTGGACCACCTGCACCCGGACTCGGGGATCGCTCTGGCCTGCGCGGCCGACGGGGAGAAGCTGACGGCCGAGTGCTTCGGCGACCGGGTGGTCTGGGTGCCCTGGCGCCGCCCCGGCTTCCAGCTCGGACTGGACATCGCCGCTGTCAAGGAGGCCAACCCGCAGGCGATCGGCTGCGTGCTCGGCGGCCATGGCATCACCGCGTGGGGAAACACCTCGGAGGAGTGCGAACGCAACTCGCTGCTCATCATCCGTACGGCGGAGGAGTTCCTGACCGAGCGCGGCAAGCCGGAGCCCTTCGGTCCCGTACAGCCGGGGTACGAGCAGCTGCCCGAGGACGAACGGCGTTCCAGGGCGGCCGCACTGGCCCCGCTGATCCGGGGCCTCGTTTCCACGGACCGGCCGCAGGTAGGCCATTACACCGCCACCAACCCGGTTCTCGACTTCCTCTCGCGCGCGGAACATCCGCGGCTCGCGGGCCTCGGCACCTCGTGTCCCGATCACTTCCTGCGCACCAAGGTCCGTCCTCTCGTTCTCGATCTGCCCGCCGGCGCGCCGCTGGAGCAGATGAAGGAACGGCTGGCGGAGCTGCATACCGCTTACCGCGAGGAGTACCGGGCGTATTACGAGCGGCACGCGGTGCCCGGCTCCCCGGCGATGCGCGGGGCGGACCCGGCGATCGTGCTGGTGCCAGGGGTCGGGATGTTCTCGTTCGGCAAGGACAAGCAGACGGCCCGGGTGGCCGGGGAGTTCTACGTCAACGCGATCAACGTGATGCGCGGCGCGGAGGCCGTCTCCTCCTACGCGCCCATCGAGGAGAGCGAGAAGTTCCGTATCGAGTACTGGGAGTTGGAGGAGGCCAAGCTGCGCCGGATGCCGGCTCCGAAGGCGCTGGCCACGCGGGTCGCGCTGGTGACGGGGGCGGGCTCGGGGATCGGCAGGGCCATCGCGCACCGGCTCGTCGCGGAGGGCGCGTGTGTGGTCGTCGCGGATCTCAACACCGAGGGCGCGACGACCGTCGTGGAGGAGCTGGGAGGCGCCGACAAGGCACTCGCCGTCACCGTCGATGTGACCGACGAGGAGCAGATCAAGGCGGCTTTCGACGCGGCCGCTCTCGCGTTCGGCGGTGTGGACCTGGTCGTCAACAACGCCGGCATCTCGATCTCCAAGCCGCTGCTGGAGACCACGGCCAGGGACTGGGACCTCCAGCACGACATCATGGCCCGCGGCTCGTTCCTCGTCTCGCGCGAGGCGGCGCGGGTGATGGCGGAGCAGGGGTTCGGCGGTGACCTCATCTACATCGCCTCCAAGAATTCGGTGTTCGCCGGACCCAACAACATCGCGTACTCCGCCACAAAGGCCGACCAGGCGCATCAAGTACGTCTGCTGGCGGCGGAGTTGGGCGGGCAGGGGATCAGGGTCAATGGGGTGAATCCCGACGGTGTGGTCCGCGGTTCCGGGATCTTCGCCGGCGGCTGGGGCGCGGAGCGCGCGGCGGTCTACGGCGTCGAGGAGGAGAAGCTCGGCGAGTTCTACGCGCAGCGCACGCTCCTCAAGCGCGAGGTGCTTCCGGAGAACGTGGCCAACGCGGTCTTCGCCCTGACGGGCGGCGACCTCAGCCATACGACGGGGCTGCACATCCCGGTCGACGCCGGGGTCGCGGCGGCCTTCCTGCGCTGACGTAGGTACGCGGCCCCGCGCGTACCGGTCCCGCACGCCGGTCTCCGCCGGCCGCCGCTCCTCCTGAACCACCGGCCGGCCCCAGACCTGACAACCGACCGCCCCGACCTAACCGGCCTGACCCGACCCGACCGCCGAACGACGAGGTCCGACGTGCCGCACCCCGAGCCCCTGCCCTTCGCCGCCGTCGACCTCGGCGCGTCGAGCGGCCGCGTCATGCTGGGGCATGTGTCGGGGCGCGGCGCGGGCACGCTGCGCCTGGAGGAAGTCCACCGCTTCCCCAACCGGCCCGTGCGGATCGGCTCCACACTGCACTGGGACATCCTGTCGCTCCATCAGGGCGTGCTGGACGGACTCCGTGCGGCGGGCGCGACGGCGGGCCGCGCCCCGGCGAGTGTCGGGATCGACACCTGGGCCGTCGATTACGGCCTGCTCGACGCGTCGGGGGCGCTGCTGGGCAATCCGGTCCACTACCGCGACACCCGTACCGAGGGCGAGGCGGCGAAGGTGGCGGCCGTGCTGCCGCCGCCGGTGCTGTACGAGGCCACCGGTCTGCAGTATCTGCCCTTCAACACGCTGTATCAACTGACCGCCGCCCAGGGCAGCGTGGCACTCGCAGCGGCGGACCGGCTGCTGCTGATCCCCGATCTCGCCACGTACTGGCTGACCGGGGAGGCCGGCACCGAACTCACCAACGCGTCCACCACACAGCTCATCGATCCGCGGACCCGCGACTGGTCCTTCTCCGTCGCCAGGGCGCTCGGCATCGACCTGGCGCTGTTCGCACCGCTGCGCGGGCCCGGCGACCCGGCAGGGCACCTCCTGCCCGGTGTTCTCGCCGAGACGGGTCTGACGGGGCCCGTGCCGGTGACGGCGGTCGGCTCGCACGACACCGCCTCCGCTGTCGCGGCGGTCCCGGCGTCCGGTGAGCGCTTCGCCTACATCGCCACCGGCACGTGGTCTCTCGCGGGGCTGGAACTCGACTCCCCCGTCCTCACGGAGGAGAGCCGGCTGGCCAATTTCACCAACGAACTGGGCGTCGACGGCACCGTCCGCTATCTGCGCAACATCATGGGCCTGTGGCTGCTCCAGGAGTGCCTGCGCGCCTGGGAGTCCGAGGGCACGCCCCAGCGGCTCGGCCAACTGCTGCGTGAGGCCGCCGACGTGCCGGGGCTGCGGTCGTTCGTCGACGCCGGCGATCCGGCGTTCCTCGCCCCGGGCGACATGCCGCGCCGGATCGCGGAGGCCTGCCGCCGTGCCGGCCGGCGCGTGCCGGAGGGACCCGCTGAGATCGCACGCTGTGTCCTCGACTCCCTGGCCCTGGCCCACCGCCGCGCGATCGAGGACGCCCAGCGCCTGGCCGGCCGCGCCGTGGACACCGTGCACATCGTCGGCGGGGGCGCCCACAACGAACTGCTGTGCCGGCTCACCGCTGACGCCTGCGGGCTGCCCGTCGTCGCGGGTCCCGCGGAGGCAGCCGCTCTCGGGAACGTACTCGTCCAGGCACGGGCCGCCGGCGCCGTACACGGTGACCTGTGGGATCTGCGCGCGCTGCTCAGGAGCACGCTGGAACCGCGGCGTTACGAACCCACCGGGGACAGGTCCGACTGGGACCGCACAGCGGCACTGATCAGCACATAAAATGATCCACCGGGTCGGAAACACATCAAAGAGTGAGCAGGGCGGGACGCGTGGCGCAGACGGTGGGCATCAAAGAGGTGGCCCGACTGGCCGGGGTCTCGGTCGGTACGGTCTCGAACGTGCTCAACCGGCCGGAGAAGGTGTCGGAGGCGACCCGCGCGCGGGTACGGGCCGTCATCGAGGAGACGGGTTTCGTACGCAGCGAGATGGCCAGGCAGCTCAGAGTCGGCAGCAGCCGCATCCTGGCCGTGCTCGTGCTCGACATGGCGAACCCCTTCTTCGTCGCCATGGCCAAGGGCGCCGAGCGCGCGGCGCGTGAGGCCGGGCTCGGGGTGATGCTCTGCAACAGCGCGGGAAGCGTGGCGGAGGAGGCGGAGTACCTGTCGCTCTTCGCCGAGCAGCGGGTGCGCGGTGTGCTGCTGACTCCCGCCGATCAAACAGGCCACAATGTGCGGGAGTTCGCGCGCAGGGACATCCCGTACGTCCATGTCGACCGGGCGCTGCCCGCGGCCGAGGGCTGCTCGGTGTCGGTGGACGACGTGGCGGGCGGCGCGCTCGCGGCCGGGCACCTGCTGGCGGCCGGGCACCGCTCCGTGACGTACATCAGCGGGCCGATGGACCTCGCCCAGTGCCGGGACCGCCGTACCGGCGCCCTGGCGGCGCTGCGCGAGGCGGGGCTGCCGGAAGACGCGCTGCGGCATGTGGAGACGGCGCGGCTCGACGTGGCCTCCGGCATCGACGCGGGCGCCCGGCTGCTGGGTCTCGCGGTGCGCCCGACTGCGGTCTTCTGCGCGAACGACCTGCTGGCGCTGGGTGTCCTTCAGGCGATGTACGGCGCGGGCGTCGATGTACCCGGCGATGTGTCCATCGTGGGGTACGACGACATCGAGTTCGCCGCGGCGGCCGTCGTGCCGCTCACGTCGGTACGCCAGCCCGCCGACCGGATGGGCCGTACGGCGGCGGAGATGCTGATGGACGAGACGGGGCCCGGCGCGGCGAACCACACCCACCGCTCCGTCGTGCTCCAGCCGGAGCTGGTGGTCCGCAGCTCGACGCGCAGGCTCGACCGCTGAAAGCCCGCTGCATCACCGGCCGGTCCCGACTGCGCGCACCCACGACCGCGCTGCCTCACGACCCGTGGCTTCACCAGGTCAGCGGGGCGCCGCGTAACAGCGGACCTGAACGGTCTGGTCGGCGCTCCAGCGCTGTTCCGCGACCCCCAGCAGCTTCCAGCCCAGGCGTTCGTACAGGGCTGAGGCCGCGGCGTCGAAGGTGACGACGTCCAGGACAAGATGCAGACCGCGCTCTCGTGCCTCCCGCTCCGCCTGCGCCATCAGCAGGGCGCCGAGTCCGTGGCCTCGTGCGGACGGGGAAACGAACAGGCGGGTCACGACGGCGATGTCCTCGGTACGCGCCCCCGTGCGGCCGCTCAACAGCGCGGGAGCGGCGTCGCCCGCACCGGCCGGGGACAGTGCCAGATGCCCGGCGGTCCGCCCGTCCAGTTCGGCCACCCAGGCCGCGAGCTGGGACTCCGGCGCCAGCCAATCGGCTGGCCGTTGCGGCCAGTTCACCGGGTATCCGTCGCTCTCATGGACCTCGGCGAGGACCCGCAGGCAGCCGTCGAGGTCACCGGCCGCACGCCGCCTGATCCGGTGGCGCACCGGCCGGACGTGGCGCGGCCGGTCTCCGGCCCCGTGTATGGCCACGGTCAGGGCACGATCGAGTCGATGTAGCCGCCGTCGACCCGGACCGCCGCACCCGTGGTGGCCGAGGCGAGGGGCGAACTGAGATAGACCACCATGTTGGCGATCTCCTCGGGCTCGATGAGGCGCTGGAGGAGGGACTGCGGGCGGTGCTCGCGCATGAAGGCGCGCTGCGCCTCGTCCCAGGGCAGCGCCGAGTCCACCAGCTCGTACACGAAGTCCTCGACGCCGCCGGTGTGCGTCGGGCCCGCGAGTACGGAGTTGACGGTGACTCCGCTGCCTGCCGCCGTCTTCGCGAAACCGCGCGAGACCCCGAGCAGTGAGGTCTTGGACATGCCGTAGTGGATCATCTCCGTGGGCACCACGATGGCTGAGTCACTGGCGATGTACTGGATACGCCCCCAGGACCGCTCGGTCATCCCGGGCAGATAGGCCCGGGTCAGCCGGATCGCGGTGAGGACGTTCACCTCGAAGTACCGGCGCCATTCCTCATCGGTGATCTCCAGCGCGGGCCGCGTGCCGAAGATGCCCAGGTTGTTGATGAGGATGTCCACCTGAGGGAGCGCGTCGAGTACCTGCCGTGTGCCGTCGTCCGAGGCGATGTCCCCGGGCGCCGCCATGAATTCGGCGCCGGGAGATTCGCTCCGCAGCCGCTCCAGCGCCTTGTTCACCGATTCCTCGGTGCGCCCGTTGACGGCGACCCGCGCCCCCGCCCTGGCGAGGCCGGTCGCGATGGCCGCTCCGATTCCCTGAGTGGACCCGGTCACCAGAGCCGTCTTGCCTGCGAGATCGATGCGCACGATGTCAGATCCTTTCTCCGTGGCGTCCTTGACCATGATCATTGTGCCCCGTGACTCCCCGCCCCAGACCCGTTCGTATTCGCCCCCCTGAACGTCCTTATCTGCCCGTGGAACTCGGAGACACCGCGCTCGGTGTGTCGGCCGGTCGCACAGGCCGCGCCCGTCTAATTGCCCTCCACGCCCGTCTGAACCGCACGATTCCCGAAGGACAGCGGTGGCCCTTGCGGTTTACCGGTAGCCCAGGGATAGCGTGAACGCGTTGATCAGCAACCCGCGGGCGGTGCGCAGGCATCCCGACACCCCTCTCAGGAGAACCACGATGAACAGCACGACGACCACCATGCGCGCGATCACCCAGGACAGCCTCGGCGACGCCGGAGTGCTCCGGCTCACCGAAGTGCCCCGGCCCGCACCGCTGCCGACCGAGGTGCAGGTCAAAGTCCACGCGGCGGGCGTGAACCCCGTCGACTGGAAGACCCGGCAGGGCGGCGGCATGGCCGGCATCATGGGCGACCCGCCCTTCGTGCTCGGCTGGGACGTCTCGGGAGTCGTGAGCGAGGTCGGCTTCGGTGTCACCACGCTCAAGGTCGGCGACGAGGTGTACGGAATGCCTTGGTTCCCCCGGCAGGCCGGCGCCTATGCCGAGTATGTGACCGCGCCCTCCCGTCAGTTCGCTCTCAAGCCCGCCACCCTCGACCACGATCATGCCGCCGCCGTGCCGCTTGCCGCACTCACCGCCTGGCAGGCGCTGGTCGACACCGTCCACGTCGAGCCGGGACAGCGTGTCCTCATCCACGCCGCCGCCGGCGGTGTGGGCCACTTCGCGGTGCAGTTCGCCAAGCACCTCGGGGCGCATGTCATCGGCACCGCGAGCGCCGCCAAGCACGACTGGCTGCGCTCGCTCGGCGCCGATGAGCTCGTCGACTACACCCAGGTCCGCTTCGAGGACGCCGTACAGAACGTCGACGTCGTCATCGACCTCGTCGGCGACGCATACGACTCCACGACCACCCGCTCTCTCACCACGTTGCGTCCCGGCGGCTTCATCGTCGCCGTTCCCTCCGGTGTGTCGCCCGAACTGCTGGAGAGGGCCCGCTCCCAGGGACTGCGAGCGAGCGGCTTCCTGGTGGAGCCCGACGGCGCCTCGCTGAACCGGATCGCGCACCTCATCGACGAGGGCGCCGTGAAGGTGGAGATCGACGAGGTCCTGCCGCTGGCCGACGCCGGAGAGGCCCACTGCCGGGGCGAGAGGGGCCGCACCCGCGGCAAGCTCGTGCTGCACGTCGCCTCCTGACGACCTGCCGGGCCCGCCGGTCGCCGGTCGCCGGTCGCCGGTCGCCGGTCGCCGGTCGCCGGTCGCCGGTCGCCGGTCGCGTCAGCGTGGCGCGGCCGGGCCCGGGACCGGCCTTCTGCCCCTCGCCACCCGGAGCCGGGTCAGCAGACCGCCCCGGCCGCCGCGATCCGGTACCCCGGCCGATCGCCTCGGGAGCGTCGCGCCTCCGCCGATCGGGGCGCCGTGATCCCCGCCGTACGGAGACAGCCCGTCTCTGGCTGCTGCCGGATCACGGCCCGGCGCCGGGCCGGGCCTCGGGGCCGGGCGTACTCGCCGGGCTTCGTCCAGCAGCACGCCCAGGCCTGTTCTGTGCCACTGGAGTTCATCGGGATGGTCGGCCACCAGCAGGCGCCGCATCGCCGCCTGTGCCGCCTCCGAGTCGGGGTGGCCGAGGGCAAGGTCCGGCGCCAGCCGGCGCAGATAAGCCCGTTCGTAGGGATCACGCACGATCTCCGCCAACTGCACCGAGTCGAGTACACCGCTCAACACGGCGGCCCGTTCCCACGGATCCTCGCTCTGCCGCAGAAGATGCCCGATACGCCGGCCACGCCAGTTACGCGACCGCCTGTCCTCTTCGTCGGCGAGAGCGGCGAGCGAGCGCGGAAGCCGCCCCGTCAGCAAGGCCGGCTCCTTTGCCGCGAACGCCCTCAGCTCATCGGCGAGATACAGCCAGACGATCACTCGGTACCGGTTCAGATAGAACCTCGCCGGAGTGAGGCACCCCGCCCTGGCCAGCCGCGTGAACCGGCCGGGACTGACGGCCATGAGCCGCGCGCCCTCCGCCGTACCCACCGTCTTCGTCCACGCCCGCAGAGTGTCAGGGAAACCCTCCGCGGCCCGCAGCCGGGCGATCTCCGGCCGAGCGACGAGCCGTCTGCCGCCCGCCACCGAGGTGGTGGTGCGGATGTGCCCGAGCTGAACGGCCAGCTCGAACTCGCCGCGCTTCAGCTCCAGTTCCTGCGCGGCCCGTCCCACGCCCACCGTCTCGACGACATCGGCCGCCTTCGCTTTCCCGGCCCTGGCGTACTGCGTGTTACTGACAGACATGACAGTTCTCCCCGCGAGTGCTCAACTACTCTCAGTGACAACCGTAGGTGTGCGAACACGCTCCGTCGAGCCCTGTGGATAACTCACCCGACAGTACTGAAACCCCGTTCACTGGCCGCCGACCGCCGTGCCGCCCCGCTGCCTCGCCGCGACGCCGAGATGCTCGCCGACGCGGTTGACCAGCAGGGTCATCTCGTAGGCGACCAGACCGACGTCGGCCTCCGCGTCGCTGAGCACACAGAGGCAGCTGCCGTCCCCCGCCGCCGTGACGAGCAGCAGCGCCTCGTCGAACTCGACCATCGTCTGCCGCGCCTTGCCCGCGTTGAAGTGGCGCCCCGATCCTCGCGCCAGGCTGTGCAGCCCGGAGGAGACCGCCGCGAGGTGCTCTGCGTCCTCACGCTCAAGCCCCGAACTCGCTCCCGTCACCAGGCCGTCGTTCGACAGGACCAGCGCGTGACGTATGTGCTCCACCCGTGCGGTCAGGTCGTCGAGCAGCCAGTCGAGCCCTTTTTCCAGCGCCATTTCCAAGCCTCCCCGTTCATTTGTTCCCTTTGACGCGATGCCCGTAAGACTTCCTCACCTGCCGCTCGTGGGCAAGCGTTTCCGCCTCACCCCGGGGCGTCGCATCGCGCCGGATGCCGCGGAGACCGAAAATACGGACATGGCGACAGAAATGAGCAAGAACGAGTGGCATGCCTTCGTCTCCGAGGGCACCCGCACCGGAAAACTGTCCACCGTACGAACCGACGGCAGTCCGCACATCGCGCCTGTCTGGTTCGTACTGGACGGCGACGACCTCGTCTTCAACACGGCCAAGGAGAGCGTGAAGGGCCGCAATCTGGTGAGGGACGGCCGGGTCGCGCTGTGCGTGGACGACGACCGGCCGCCGTTCTCCTTCGTAGTGCTCCAGGGGCAGGCCCAGCTCAGCGAGGATCCCGACGACCTGCTGACGTGGGCGACCCGGATCGCCGCCCGGTACATGGGCGACCAGCGCGCCGAGGAGATCGGGAAGCTCAACGGAGTACCTGGCGAACTGCTGGTGCGGGTACGGGTCGACAAGGCCGTCGCCATGGCGGACGTAGCGGCCTGACCGCCTGTCCGACCCGGCCCGCCACACCACCTGCCCCCTCGCGCACCGCCCCCTCCTTACCGCCGCATGGCGCAGGGCCCCTCCCCTCGCGAGGAGTGGCCCTGCCGGCAGAAAGCGGCCCCACCCGTAGCCCGGACCCGCCACTCAGACGGCGACGGGGAGGCCAAGCCCCTCTACCGGTCCGGAAAGCAGTGCCTTGAAGTGACGGGTGACGTCATCCACGAGGACTTCGCTCTCGCCCCGCTCCAGCGCGGCGAGAACATCCCGGGCCACATCGCGCGGATCATTCTTGACGACATCGAGCCCGGCGGTCATGTCGGTGTCGGTGTAGCCGAGATGCACTCCGAGCACCTGCGTCCCCCGGGGAGCCAGCTCAAGGCGCAGCGAGTTGCTGATCGACCAGAGCGCCGCCTTCGTCGCGCCGTAGGCGCCACTGCCCGCCAGCCAGGACAGCACGGAATGGATGTTCACCAGCGCGCCTCCGCCGTTGCCGGCCAGGATCGGCGCGTAAGCCTGGGCGATCCGCAGAGCGCCGAACACATTCGCGTCGAACACGGCCTTCACGTCGTCCATGGCGACCTCAGTGAGCGGGTCTCCGTTGTAGGCCCCCGCGTTGCTGATCACGACGGTCACGTCTCCGGTGGCGCGGGCCAGCGCGGTGACCGAGTCCTCGTCCGTCACGTCCAGAGCGAGCGGGACGATCCTCGGGTCACTCTCCGCCACCGGCGTGCGGGCCGTGGCGTAGACCTTGGCCGCGCCGGCCTCCAGCAGTTCACGTACGAAAGCCCGGCCCAGACCGCGCTGCCCGCCCGTGACCAGAACGGTCGCTCCATTGACGGTGGTCATGGCGTTCTCCTTCCGCATCCGAAGACAGAGGCGTCAATAAATAGCCTCTGCCTTCAGCCTGCTGTGACACGGCGACAGAGTCAAGTACGATTCGGTTATGTCTTGGTCGGCGAGTGAGCGATACGGTGTCCGCCAGGCTCCCGACGGGTTCGCCCTGGTGCAGGAGCTGATCAACACCCGTGCGATCAGGACGTACGCCCCTGACCTGCTCATCCGCCGGGAAAGCGCCGAAGAGTGGCTGACCGGCGCCGCGGAGGAGTGGTCGGCTCTCCAGGGCACGCATCCCGTCGACTGCTCGCTGTCCACCGCGGATCTGGCGCCGCTGCGCGACCTCAGAGCGATCTTCACCAGACTGCTGAGCAGCCCGGAGAGCGAGGCGACCGCCCCTCCGAGCGCCCCGGGCCACCGCGTCACCGTCCAGCTCGTCCCGGACACCGACGGCCAGGTACGGCTGGTCCCGGTCGGCGCGGGCCGCGGATGGCTCGAGTCGGCGCTCTGGTCGGAGGCCCTGCTCGCCCAGCGGGCCGGCATCTGGCCCCGGCTCAAGGTCTGCCGCAACCCGGAGTGCGGATCGTCCTTCTACGACACGTCCCGCAACAACAGCGGCGTCTGGCACGACGTACGCACCTGCGGCAACGCCGCGAACCTCCGCGCGTCACGCTTGCGCAAGCGGATGCTGAGCGGCGCGGACGGCGCGGGCGCCGACGGCAGACCGCCCATGCCGGCACAAGCGCCGAAACCGTAGCGAGGCAGGTCCCGCTCCCAGGAATGGTGGGCACGCACTCCGTGAGACGGCCTGCGGAGGATCCGGGGGCCCGTCATGCCGTCCGGCGCACGCCGCGGGACGGGACGAGTCCCCGCAGACCGTGGCACCGGGCCCACTGGGGCTGCTCAGCAGGTGAGAGCCTCCTTCCGAAGGCTCGACGTCCGGGTTACCGACTGGCTAAGGTGCGCCGACAAGGGACCCGGAGGAGGAGGTGCGGTGACCGGAACGGACAATGCCGTCGGCGAATCCGTCGACCAGGACGCGTTCTACGTACTGACAGCGGTGCTGCTGACGCCCGCCCAGTTCCCGAGTGTGCTCGGCGACGACTATCCGGGGGCCTGCGGCGCCCTCGGTCTCCAACCGTTCGCGGGCGGGTACGGCCTGGTACTCGGCCAGGACGCCGACGGCGCTCGCTGGACGGTGGTGGTTGACGACGTGTCCCTGGTCGCGGTCGCCATCGCCTCCTGGGACTGCGGTATGGAGTACGACCTGTCTCCCAGAGACGACACGGTGGTCGCCTCGCTCCCCGGCTGGCCGCTCGCGCTGGCCGTGGCGACGCCCGGCGTACCCGCGCCGCACGACCCGAAGCCCGAGCCGGCGGCAGGCTCGCAGGAGGGGCCCGGAGCCGGCGACGCACTGCCGGCGCTCGAGCCCCCCGACACCGAGATCTGGGGCCCGGCACAGCGACGGCTCGGTGCGGACGAGATCGCCTTGCAGTGGACGGCCTGGCGGGAACAGTTCGACGCCGGGGAACAGCAGACGGAGACAGCACGGACCTCGGAAGCTGCCGAGACCACGCAGGTCCCGCAGACATCCGAGCCCGAGCAGAACGCGGAGGCCGACAGGCCTCCCCCGCCCTCTCACCCGGGGGTGCGGAAGGCCCTCGCAGCACTGCACGGCTATGTGGACGCGGCGCCACCGCCCGGCCGCGTACGTTCCACCTTCGCCCCGGAAGGGGCGCGGACGCTGCGCGCGGACGGTCCCGGCTGGTCCTTCGTCGCCAGAACCGACGACATGGCGTTCATCCTGCTGGACGACGAGCCGGGCGAGGTGATGCCGGTCGGCCGGGGCAGCGAGCTTCCCCGCCTGCTCCAGGAGCTCGACGCGATGGCGGTACGCCCGTCCTGATCCCGCAACGCGACACGCGGTGCGACAGGCGCGGGACAAGGCAGCACCCAGCCCGGCGAGCCGCATGATCCGGGCCCGCGGGCTGGATGCCTGCTCCGCGGTGCTTCTCCGTGCGCCGCGATCAGTCGCCGGCGGTGAGCCGCCGCCTGGCCTCAGCGCCCTATCTGGTTGCGGTTGATCCTTCGCAACCTGCGACGCTGCGAGGGATCCAGCATCAGATACGCCACCGCGGGCACTCCGAGCACCACCAGCAGCGAGAACCAGAATCCGATCAGCGGCCACAGAAGGAGGCCTACGGCCACTCCCCCGATGGCGATCTTCGCCCTTGTCGACATTTCGACGCCTCCTCCGCGGCCGTGGCCGCTCCTGCTGGGTGAACGCGTGCGCGTGCCCACCAGTTCCACTATGCGTCCGCGCGCAGCGGTTCGCCGACTTCGTGCAGATGCCCGAGGGCCTGGCGGTACGAGTCCACCAGCCCTGTCTCGGTGTACGGGACGCCGAGCGAGGCGCAGTGCGCGCGGACGAGCGGCTGGGCGAGGCGCAGGTGAGGGCGCGGCATGCTGGGGAAGAGATGGTGTTCGATCTGGTAGTTCAGACCGCCGAGGAACCAGTCCGTGAGCACCCCGCCGCGGATGTTCCGCGAGGTCAGTACCTGCCTGCGCAGATGCCCCCAGGACGCGCTGGTCTCCGGGTCGGGCATTTCCATGCCCTTGTGGTTGGGCGCGAACGCCATCCCCAGGTGGAGACCCAGGAGCATCTGGTGGATCAGCGCGAAGACGATCGCCTGGCCGGGGCTCAGCGTGGTCAGCAGCAGGGTGACGTACGCGCCGACATGCACGGCGAGCAGCAGGCCTTCCACCACACGGCGGCGTGTCGGCATGGTCCCGTCCTTGCGGGAGAAGACGGCCTGGAAGCCGTACACCTTGAGAGCGATGCCCTCCAGGGTCGTCAGCGGGAAGAACAGCCAGGCCTGGTGGCGGGTGAGCCAGCCGCGCGGTCCCGTACGGCCGGCGGTCTGCCCCTGGGTGAAGACGAGGATATCGGCGGCGACGTCCGGGTCCTTGTCGATGTGGTTGGGGTTGGCGTGGTGCCTGTTGTGTTTGTCGTTCCACCACTCCTGGCTCATACCGAGCAGCACATTGGCGTGGATGAGCTGGATGAGCCGTCCCCGGCCCCGGTCGGAGGTGACCTGGCTGTGCCCCGCGTCGTGTCCGACGAACGCCATGCGCGCGGAGAGGACGGCCAGCGGCAGCGCCAGGAACAGGGCCCACCAGGACGAGCCGATGAGGACAAGAGCGGCCACGAGTGTGGCCAGGAAGAGGACGTTGACGGCGATGCCCCGGGTGTACCACGCGACGCGGCGCTCCAGGAGGCCCTGCTCCTTGACCGTCCGCAGGAGAGGTGCGAAGTCGCTGCCCGCCGTGCGACCGGCGGCCGGGTCAGGGACGGGCTCCGCTATGAGGGCTGCGGCGGTGGCCTGGGGCATGTCGGTCTCCGGTCTGTCGGCCGATGCTCTGGGGTGAAGGTCGCGCATGACGCGCTGACCTGATGAAACGTACGGGGGTGCGGGGTGAGCGACCATGGCGCTACCACCCGGAAAACGGCGGGGGGCTGCCCGGGGCCGGGGGGTGCTGGGTACACCCCGCCCGGCTGGAGCGACGGTCTTACGGAGGTGCCGCTCCCGCGTGGCTTCGCGGTGGGGCGCTTTCGGCGGCTCCGACCGCGTGATCGAACGTGAGGAATGAGTCGTGGCCGCGTGCGGGATTCCCGCGGCACATGCGCGTGGGGATCTCCGGAATCGCTGACCGTCGTCGGCTCCGACCCACACCATCTCACGGTACGGACGCTGTCGGCGCACGTGGCGTTGGCGCGATCGCCGCTGGTCCGGGCTCGCGCGGCGAAACTTTCACACCGTCATCACGCCTCGGCAGCAGTCCCGTTCGCCCCGCATCCGTCCACATGCCGACCCTGACGGCATGCTTGCCGGTCCGGGCCGCTGGGGCGACGATGGGCCGTGTCCGGTGAAACGGGGACCGGGGAGGGCGAGTTGACCGACGCATGGGT
Source organism: Streptomyces sp. NPDC088725 (assembly GCF_044751305.1). Taxonomy (NCBI): domain Bacteria; kingdom Bacillati; phylum Actinomycetota; class Actinomycetes; order Kitasatosporales; family Streptomycetaceae; genus Streptomyces; species Streptomyces sp. NPDC088725. Next base: position 135,763 of record NZ_JBIVLO010000010.1, on the reverse strand, counting down.
GGCTCTGGAGGCGGGCGCCGATCCGGCGAAGCGCCGCGGGGCGCTGTGCAGCGCCTACGAGTCGTTCGCGACGGCGGGGCGCGTCGAGCGGCCCGTACGGGACGTGGTGGCCGACTCCTGGCGGCGCTCCGCCCGCGCGCACGTCAGTCCGGAGGGCATGGCGAGCATCGATCTGTCGGACGACGCGCTCGCCGGCTACCGAGACGGGCATCCGCTGGCCCGGGTGATGCCGCTCTTCCGCGAGCTGGTGGGCGCCTACGCCATGGACGGCGAGCATCTGGTCGCGGTGTGCGACGCGCACGGCCGGCTGCTGTGGGTCGAGGGGCACACGGCGTCCCGGCGCCAGGCCGGTCTGATGAATTTCGTACCGGGGGCCCGCTGGGCCGAGGCCGCAGCGGGCACGAACGCGCCGGGCACGGCCGTCGCCCTGGACCGGCCCGTACAGGTCTTCGCCGCCGAGCACTTCCAGCGGCCCGTGCACGCCTGGACGTGCGCGGCGGCGCCGGTCCACGATCCGCGCACGGGCCGGCTGCTCGGCGCGGTGGACATCACCGGCGGTGACCGGCTCGCGCATCCGCACAGCCTGGCGTTCGTCACCGCCGTCGCGCGTGCGGCGGAAGCGCAGCTCGCGCTGCTCGCGCCGCCGCCCGCCGCCGGGTCCGTACAGCTGTCGGCGCTCGGCCGTGACGAGGCGCTGCTCGTGACGGAAGGGCGCAAGATCTCCCTCGGCCGCAGACACAGCGAGATCCTGACGCTGCTCGCGCGCCACCCGGAGGGCGTCACGGGTGACGAGCTGCTGGTGGACCTCTACGAGGACGAGTCGGTCACGCCGGTCACGCTGCGCGCCGAGCTCTCCCGGTTACGGGCGCTGCTCGGGCCGGGGCTGCTGCTCTCACGCCCGTACCGGCTGGCCGGGCGCGTCGACACGGACTTCGACGCCGTGGCGCGCCGGCTCGCCTCCGGCGCGGTGACCTCCGCCATGAGCGCGTACGCCGGACCTCTGCTGCCCGGGTCGCGGGCGCCCGCGGTGGTGCGGCTGCGGCGGCGTCTCGCCGGCCAGTTGCGGGCCGCGCTGATCGCCCGTGGCGATCCCGGGCTGCTCGCGGACTGGGCGTACAGCCCGTGGGGCGAGGACGACCTGCCCCTCTGGCAGGCCCTGGCCGCCGCGCTCCCCGCCCGGCAGCGACCACCCGTACTCGCCCGGGTGCGGGAACTCGACGCCTGGCAGGGCGCGTAACACCTCACCTGGGCTCGGGCCACCGTCCCGGGCCAGGACACCGTCCCGCGTGTCCGGCCGCCCGTCCCGGACTGCGCGCACGGCATGGCATCCTTACTCTCGGTGAATGGATCACCACAAAACGTGCTGCACGTGACCGCAGGTCCTACCCGACAGGAGCCCCCATGCCGGAGCTGTTCATCGGCGGCGCATGGACCGCCGCCGCCGACGGGGCGAAGCGTGAGATCCGCTGCCCCGCGGACGGCACGCTGGTCGCGACCGTCGACGAAGGAGGTCCCCGGGACACCTCGGCGGCGATCGCGGCGGCTCGTACGGCCTTCGACCGGGGGCCGTGGCCCACCACCCCCGCGGCCGAGCGGGGCAGGCTGCTGCTGCGCGTCGCCGATCTGCTGGAGCGCGACAAGCCCTCGCTCGCGCGTGCCGAGTCCCTGGACACCGGGAAGCGGCTGGTGGAGAGCGAGTTCGACATGACCGACGTGGCGAACTGCTTCCGTTACTTCGGCAATCTGACGGCGGCGGGCGGCAGGGACCGGATCATCGACACCGGCGACCCGGGGGTGGACAGCAGGGTGGTGCACGAGCCGGTGGGCGTATGCGCGCTGATCACCCCGTGGAACTATCCGCTGCTCCAGGCCGCCTGGAAAATCGCTCCCGCGCTCGGCGCCGGCAACACCTTCGTACTGAAACCCAGCGAGCTGACCCCGCACACCGCCATCATGCTGATGCGGCTGCTGACGGAGGCGGGGCTTCCCGACGGGACCGCCAACCTCGTCCTCGGCGCGGGACCCACCGCCGGAGCCCCGCTCAGCGAGGATCAGCGGGTCGACATGGTGTCGTTCACCGGCGGTCTGGTGACCGGGCGGCGCGTCATGGCCGCCGCCGCGCCGACCGTGAAGAAGATCGCCCTGGAGCTGGGCGGCAAGAACCCCAATGTGGTCTTCGCGGACGCCGACTACGAGGCCGCCGTCGACTACGCGCTGACGGCGGTGTTCCTGCACTCGGGGCAGGTCTGCTCGGCGGGCGCGCGGCTGCTGGTCCAGGACGAGCTGCACGACAGCTTCGTCGAGGACGTGGTGACCAGGGCCCGGGTGATTCCCCTGGGTGGCCCGTTCGACGAGCATGCCCGCACCGGACCGCTGATCTCGGCGAAGCACCGCGCCAAGATCGAGGCGTACGTGGCGGCGGGTGTGGCCGAGGGGGCCGTGCTGCGCTGCGGCGGCGCCAGGCCGGACGACCCGGCACTGAGCGACGGCTTTTACTACCTGCCGACGGTCCTGGACGAGTGCACTCCGACGATGACCGTGGTGCGCGACGAATCGTTCGGGCCCGTCCTGACGGTCGAGCGGTTCCGCAACGAGGACGAGGCCGTCGCCCTCGCCAACGACACGGTCTACGGGCTGTCGGCCGGGGTCTGGTCACAGGATGCCGGCCGTGCCCACCGGGTGGCGTCCCGGCTGCGGGCCGGCACCGTATGGATCAACGACTTCCAGCCGTACGTGCCCCAGGCCGAGTGGGGCGGGATGAAGCAGTCCGGTTTCGGACGCGAGCTGGGCCCGGCAGGCCTCGCCGAGTACCAGGAGACGAAACACGTGTGGCGCAATCTTGCCCCACGTCCGCTGGGCTGGTTCGAGTGAGTCAGGACGATGCCGACAGGAAGAAAGCAGACCGCGCGGCACGGGCCACGGCTCAGCGCGAGGACGACAACGATTCGCTCTCGTCGTTCGGCTACAGGCCGGAGCTGAAGCGCACGCTCGGCAATTTCCACACGTTCGCCGCCGGGATCAGCTACATCTCGATCCTGACCGGAACCTTTCAGCTCTTCTACTTCGGTATCAGTTTCGCGGGGCCCGGGTACTGGTGGTCCTGGCCGATGGTGTTCGTCGGCCAGCTGATGGTGGCGCTGTGCTTCTGCGAACTGGCTGCCCGCTACCCGGTCGCGGGGTCCGTCTACAACTGGTCGAAGAAGCTGGGCGGGCCGCACGTCGGCTGGCTCGGCGGCTGGATGATGCTGACCGCCACCATGGTGTCGCTGTCGGCCGTGGCCCTCGCCTACCAGGTGACGCTGCCGCAGATCTCCTCGGTGTTCCAGTTCGTCGGGACCGGCGCGGGGCGCACCGACACGGCGAAGAACGCCGTGCTGCTCGGCTCCGTACTGATCATCTTCACCACGCTGGTCAACGCCTTCGGTGTGAAACTGATGGCAACGATCAATTCGGCGGGTGTGATGATCGAGCTGATCGCCGCCGTTGTGCTGATCGGACTGCTGGCCGCGCACATCACCCGCGGTCCCAGCGCGATCGTGCGGACGAACGGCTTCGGCGCGGGACAGTCGCTCGGCTACTTCGGCGCGTTCCTGACCGCCTCGCTGGCCTCCGCCTATGTGATGTACGGGTTCGACACCGCGTCCTCGCTCGGCGAGGAGTCCGTGAACCCCAGCCGCAACGGGCCGCGCGCGATCCTGCGGGCGCTCTGCGCCTCCTTCCTGATCGGCGGGCTGATCCTGCTGTTCGCGCTGCTGGCCGTACCCGATCTGCGTTCCAGGCAACTGTCCAAGGACGGGCTGCAGTTCGTGGTGCTCTCCACACTGGGCTCGACCATCGGCGAGATCGTGCTGTGGTGTGTGGTCATCGCCGTCACCGTCTGCGAACTGGCCGTACAGGCCGCGGGCATCCGGCTGGCGTTCGCGATGGCGCGCGACAACAACCTGCCGGCGTCCTCGCTGCTCGCGCGGGTCAGCCCGCGCTTCAAGACACCCGTCCTGCCGGCGATCATCATCGGTGTGGTCGCCGTCGTCGTCCTGGTGATCAATATCGACCAGCCGCAGATCTTCTCGGTGATCACGAGCATCGCGATCATCATGATCTATGTGGCGTACCTGCTGGTCACCACGCCCATGCTGATCAAACGGCTGCGAGGCGACCGGCAGTCGGCCGAGGGGCACTTCTCGCTCGGCAGGTTCGGGCTGCCCGTGAACATCCTCGCGGTGCTCTGGGGGTTCGCCATGTCGGTCAACCTGGCCTGGCCGCGCAACCAGGTCTACAACGCGACCCCGCCACACCACTGGTACCTGCGCTGGAGCGCGCTCCTCTTCCTGGCGATCGTCGGGGGCGGCGGATTCGCCTACTACTGGTTCGTCCAGCGCAGGCACACCGGTGTGCTCGACGCACACCGCGCTCTGGCCGAAGACCCGCCGATCAGCACTCCCTGAAACCCACCGGATCCCACTGGGGCTCGTCGAGTCCCACCGAATCAGGAGCAGCGATGTCCACGCCGAACCCTGTGCACGAATTCGACTACGTGGTTGTCGGTGGCGGCACGGCCGGCGCCGTTGTCGCGGCCCGGCTGTCCGAGGACCCGGGCGTCACGGTGTGTGTGCTGGAGGCCGGCCCCTCGGACGTGGGCGACGAGAACATCCTCGCGCTGGACCGGTGGATGGCCCTGCTGGAGTCCGGGTACGACTGGGACTATCCGGTGGAGCCCCAGGAGAACGGCAACAGCTTCATGCGGCACGCCCGCGCCAAGGTGCTCGGTGGCTGCTCCTCGCACAACTCCTGCATCGCCTTCTGGGCGCCGGCCGAGGACCTGGACGAGTGGGGCGCTCTCGGGCTCACCGGCTGGAGCGCGGCCGACTGCTTTCCGCTCTACCGACGGCTGGAGACGAACGACGCGCCGGGTGGCCACCACGGCCGATCCGGCCCGGTGACCATCCGTACGGTTCCGCCCAACGACCCCTGCGGAAGAGCCCTGTTGGCAGCGTGTATCGAAAGCGGCATCCCTCTCACACCGTTCAACGCGGGCCCGACGGTGGTGAGGGGCGCGCACTGGTTCCAGATCAACGCACGTGAGGACGGCACCCGTTCGTCCGCCTCCGTGTCGTACCTGCACCCGGCGCTCGGCCGGCCGAACCTCGAGGTCCGCACCGGACTCCAGGCCAAGCGGCTGCTGTTCGACAACAGCCGCCGCTGCACGGGGGTGGAATACCTGGAGCCCGACACGATCCACAGCGGTGAGGTCGCCGCCCGGCGCGAGGTGATCGTCAGCTGCGGGTCCATCGACTCACCGAAGCTGCTGATGCTCTCGGGCATCGGGCCCGCCGCGCATCTGCGTGAACTCGGCGTGGAGGTAGAGGTGGACTCCCCCGGTGTCGGCTCCCACCTCCAGGACCACCCGGAGGGTGTGATCATGTGGGAGGCGAAGCAGCCCATGGTCACCTCCTCCACCCAGTGGTGGGAGATCGGGATCTTCGCGGACACGGAACCCGGCCTGGACCGGCCCGACTTGATGTTCCACTACGGCTCGGTGCCGTTCGACCTGAACACCTACCGGCGCGGCTACCCGACGACGGACAACGCGTTCTGTCTGACACCAAACGTCACCCGGGCGCGGTCCCTGGGTACCGTCCGGCTGCGCACCCGTGACTTCCGGGACAAGCCGAAGGTCGACCCGCGCTACTTCACGCACGAGCACGACATCCGGGTGATGACCCACGGGATGCGGCTCGCCCGGGAGATCGCCGCGCGGGCTCCGATGGCCGGGTGGACCGGCGCGGAACTCGCGCCGGGGCCCGCGGCGCAGACCGACGACGAGTTGTTCGCGTACATCCGGGAGACGCACAACACCGTCTATCACCCGGCGGGCACGGTACGGATGGGGGCGATCGGCGACCAGGAGTCGCCACTGGACCCGCAGTTGCGGGTGAAGGGCGTCGCCGGGCTGCGGGTGGCCGACGCGTCCGTCATGCCGTTCCTCCCCGCCGTCAATCCGTGCATCACGACGATGATGATCGGCGAGAAGTGCGCCGACATGGTCAAAGAGACGTGGAGCGAGGGATTCTGACGCCATGGCAGCGCAACGTGCGCGCAACCTCCCGGCCCCTAGCCTCGGCCCGGGCGCCGCCCAACGGCGGACGGCGCGGATTCCGGGAGGCCAGCAGAGATGACCCGTTACGCAGCTCCAGGCACCGACGGCGCACTCATGTCGTACCAGTCCCGCTACGACCACTGGATCGGGGGCGAGTACGTACCGCCCGCCCGCGGCCAGTACTTCGAGAACCCGAGCCCGGTCAACGGCCGCCCCTTCACGGAGATCGCACGCGGCACGGCCGACGACGTCGAGCGCGCGCTGGACGCGGCACACGGCGCGGCGCCCGGCTGGGCGAAGACGTCGCCGGAGGCGCGGGCCACCCTCCTCAACCGGATCGCCGACCGGATGGAGGCGCATCTCGAAGAACTCGCGGTCGCCGAGACCTGGGAGAACGGCAAGCCGGTACGCGAAACCCTTGCCGCCGACATCCCGCTGGCCATCGACCACTTCCGCTACTTCGCGGGAGCGCTGCGCGCCCAGGAAGGCTCTCTCAGCGAGCTCGACGACGACACCGTCGCGTACCACTTCCACGAACCACTCGGTGTGGTCGCGCAGATCATCCCGTGGAACTTCCCGATCCTGATGGCGACATGGAAGCTGGCGCCCGCGCTCGCGGCCGGCAACGCCGTCGTGCTGAAGCCGGCGGAGCAGACCCCGGCCTCGATCCACTTCTGGATGAGCCTGATCGCGGACCTGCTGCCGCCGGGCGTCGTCAACATCGTCAACGGCTTCGGCGTCGAGGCGGGCAAGCCGCTCGCCTCCAGCGCGCGCGTCGCCAAGGTCGCCTTCACCGGCGAGACCACGACGGGGCGGCTGATCATGCAGTACGCCTCCGAGAACATCAAGCCGGTCACGCTGGAGCTGGGCGGCAAGAGCCCGAACCTCTTCTTCGACGACATCTGGACACACGACGACGACTTCCGCGACAAGGCCCTCGAAGGCTTCACCATGTTCGCCCTGAACCAGGGCGAGGTGTGTACGTGCCCGTCGCGCGCCCTCATCCAGCGCGGCAACTACGCCGAGTTCCTGGAAGCGGGCGTGGCCCGCACCGAGGCCATCGTGCCGGGCCACCCCCTGGACACCACCACGATGATCGGCGCCCAGGCCTCCAACGACCAGCTCCAGAAGATCCTTTCGTATCTGGACATCGGTCAGCAGGAGGGCGCGAAGTTGCTGACGGGAGGTCAGCGAATCGAGTACGAAGGCGAATTGGCCGGAGGCTATTACGTACAGCCCACCATCTTCGAGGGCGACAACCGCATGCGGATCTTCCAGGAAGAGATCTTCGGCCCCGTCCTCGCGGTCACGTCGTTCCACGACTTCGACGACGCGATCAAAACGGCGAACGACACCCTGTACGGACTGGGCGCGGGAGTCTGGACCCGCGACATCAACACCGCTTACCGCGCGGGCCGTTCGATCCAGGCGGGCCGGGTATGGACGAACTGCTACCACGCCTACCCGGCACACGCCGCCTTCGGCGGCTACAAGCAGTCGGGCATCGGCCGCGAGAACCACAAGATGATGCTCGACCACTACCAGCAGACGAAAAACCTCCTGGTGTCGTACTCACCGAAGAAGCTGGGCTTCTTCTAGACGCCGAAAGAGGGCGCCTGACCAGGTAGTTCACCTGTCAGGCGCCCTTCGCCCCGCGAGATCCTGCGCAAAGCGGCGACGTGCCACGCCGTACGTCGCGTGTGTCGAAGCGCGGCCCGTCCCTCACCTCCGGGCAGGCCCCGTAAGTGAGTTGCCGTCACGCATGACCGCTCCGCGGAGCGAGGAGCCGAAGCAGTTGGCCGCCTCCGGCCCGCTGCAAAGCGAATCGGCGACGCCGCAGCGGAGACCGCGGTACAGACCATTCGCCCGCAGCACAACCACGCCGGTGCCGGCATCCTCAAGGTCGTCTTCGTCGAAGTGCTCGCCCATGTTCGGCAGCGGCCACTGACCGGTGCTCGGACGGACGGCGGCCTCGGAGGCGCTCGGTCCCCTTCCGGTACGTCCGCCCGGGTCAGCGGCCCTTGCGTACCCGGGCCGCCGCGCGTGCTTCCGCCGTCTTGCGGGCGTCGGCCGCTCTGCGGGACTCCTTGGGGCGGCCCGGACGAGTGCCCATGCCGCGGAAGGGGGCGTTGCCGCTGCCCTTCCCTTCGATCGGCGGGCGCTTCGCCCCGGTGATGGCGGTCAGCTTCGCCTCGCCGGACCGCACCTCGGTGACAGTCGGCCGGATCCGGGCGTCGGTCATGATCTGGTTCACATCCCGCCGCTGGTTCGGGGTGACCAGCGTGACCACGCTCCCGGACTCCCCGGCGCGAGCCGTACGCCCGCCGCGGTGCAGGTAGTCCTTCGCGTCAGCCGGCGGGTCGACGTTGACGACGAGGTCGAGAGCCTCGATGTGAATGCCTCGCGCCGCGACGTTGGTGGCCACCAGCACGGCGATCTCGCCGCCCTTGAACTGCGCGAGCGTGTGTGTGCGCTGGGGCTGCGACTTCCCGCCGTGCAGGGCGCCGGCCCGCACGCCGCTGGCCCGCAGGTGCCGGGTGAACTGGTCCACGCCGGCCTTGGTGTCCAGGAACATCAGGACCCGGCCGTCCCGCGCGGCGATTTCGGTCGCGGTCGCGTACTTGTCGGCAGGGTGCACGTTCAGTACATGGTGATGCATCGTGGTGACCGAGCCCGCCACACGGTCGAGCGAGGCTACTACCGGCTCGTGCAGATAGTTCCGCACCAACTGGTCGACATTGCGGTCCAGCGTGGCCGAGAACAGCAGCCGCTGTCCGTCGGGGCGGACCTGGTCCAGAATTTCCGAGACCTGCGGCAGGAATCCCAGATCGCACATCTGGTCCGCCTCGTCCAGTACGGTGATCCGCACCTGCTGCAGATCACAGGACCGGCGCGATACGAGGTCGGCGAGCCGCCCCGGCGTCGCGACGACCACTTCGGCGCCGGTCCGCAGCAGCGCCGCCTGCCGGTTGATCGCCAGCCCGCCCACCACCGTCGCCAGCCGCACGTTCAGCGCCTGCGCGTACGGCGCCAGCGCGTCACTCACCTGCTGTGCGAGCTCCCGGGTCGGCACCAGGACCAGTGCGAGCGGCCGCTTCGGCTCAGCCCGCGTATCCGCCGTCCGCGCCAGCAGCGCAAGTCCGAAGGCAAGCGTCTTGCCGGAGCCGGTCCGGGCACGGCCGAGGACATCACGCCCTGCCAGCGCGTTGGGCAGGGTCGCCGCCTGGATCGGGAAGGGCTCTGTCACGCCGAGGCGGGTCATCGTCGCCGTAAGTTTCGGCGGCAGCCCGAGTGCGTCGAAGGACTCGACCGGCGGCAGGCCGAGGCCAGCCTCCTGCGGCGTTGTGAGTTCGCCCTTCGGGGCCGGCGGCTTCGCGTTCATGGGGGGACCCTTCCTCGGTCTGGCGCCGGAACGCGCCGGGGCCCGTACCCCTCGGTACGGGCCCCAACGGTTTCGAAGCGTGCCACCAGATTACCAGCGGGGACCCCGGCGCGTTCCGGTCCCGTCGGTACGCCCGCTCTTGTCACCGACCTCGTCCGGGGGGCAGCGCTCGGACCCGACCCGAGCTGCGAGGGACGGACGTCGAGCACCGTGCCGTCGCCACACTCGGCCAGCCCCATGATGACGTCGGGTAAGGGACCGGCTACGTACTCGACTCCGATGTCCACGGTCACATGGCGGTTGCACGGACGCCGGCCGCATGATCGGCTGCTGGGGCGCGGCCGGCGGACTGGCCCTCCCTCACCTCGGCATCCACCGGTTCACCGCTGTCATCGGCGGCAGGCTCTTGTCACTCGCCGGGCTGAGACTCGGTGCCTGCCCGCCGATCAGTCTGTCACCACTTCGAGTACCGGCGGACAAGTGCCTTGACGGCACGTCACATATTCCCGTTGACATCCCTGCGCGCTAGCCGAGACGCTTCCAAAGAGCCTTCAGAGAGAGGGAGTTGAAGCTATGGGCGACGATGGGGAGACCGAGGCCGGCAGTGGCGAGGGAGCATCGGGACGACAGGGTGCCACCGGCCCCGTGGCCAAACCCGCTACCTCATGGACGCCCTCTCCGGTATCGGCCGTATCGATGTGGCGATGCGGATTCTGGACCAACGCACCTAACCGGGCTTCGGGTTCGAGATCGGCAAGGGCGCGACCAGCTCCTGGGAACAGTGGATGTACAGCTCGGACATGGAGACCCACGACCACGCCATGTTCGCCGGGATCAACGCCTCCCTCTACACCGCGTTGGGCGGCATCACACTGACAGGACCGGGGCTACAGCACCGTGACCATCGCCCCGCGGATCCCCGGCACTCTCGCGCACGCGTCCGCTTCCATCGACACCGTGCACGGCACCGTCGCCACGTCCTGGACCAGGACTGCCGACGACCGGTTCGAGCTGGACGTCACCGTCCCCATCGGGACAACCGCGACGGTGACTGTGCCGCTTGCCGGCGGCCAGGGCCAGGGAGACGACGGCATCGGCGCCGCACTCGGCGCGAAGCTGCTGCGCGTCGATGGTGACGGCGCCAGCTATGCGGTCGGGTCGGGCCACTGGCACTTCGCCGGCGCCGGCACTGTGACGGGAGGAGCCGCCGGCTGAGAGCCGTACAAGACTGGTGGGGGCGACGCGCGCTGCCGTGGCCAGGTTACGGGCCGGGGCGGCACGCGACGCCGGGCCGGGGCGGCACGCGCCGACCGATGATTCTCGGCCTTCCCGTCAGTCCCATAGGGTGAGAAACCATCGGATCAAGGCGAGGGGCGCTCATGTTCGTCTTCATTCCCGGGGCCGGCGGCGCGGCCTGGTACTGGCATCGCGTGGTGTCCACGTTGCGGGCCCGGGGCTACGAGGCCGCGGCCGTCGATCTGCCGGGCGACGACGAGTCGGCGGGGCTGCCCGAGTACACCGACGCTGTGGCGGACGTGATCGGTGATCGCGGTGATGTCGTACTGGTCGCTCAGTCGATGGGCGGCTTCACCGCCCCCATGGTCTGCGCTCGCGTGCCGGTCGATCTGCTGGTACTGGTCAATGCGATGATCCCGCTGCCGGCCGAGACGCCGGGACAGTGGTGGGACAACACCGGGGCCCCGGCGGCCCGTGTCGCGGCGGCCGAAGCGGGCGGCTACAGCGTCGAATTCGACCTGCCCACCTACTTCTTGCACGACGTTCCGCCCGAGGTGGTCGCCGCCGGAGCGGCTCACGAGCGGGCCGAGGCCGACATCGCGTTCAGCCAGCCCTGCGGCATCGAACGTTGGCCGGACGTACCCACGCGCGTTCTGGCCGGAGCCCAGGACCGCTTCTTCCCACTGGAGTTCCAGCGCCGTGTGGCCGGCGACCGTCTCGGAACCGACACCGACGAGACCCCAGGGGGCCATCTGGCCGCACTGTCGCACCCGCTGGATCTGGCCGACCGGCTCGTCCGGTATCTGCCCTGAGCCGCATCGGGCACCTCAGGCAGCCCGCGTCACATGATCCGTACTGACCATGGGAGTTCGGCCTGAGCCACCGTCACGTTGATCCGGCGCCGCCCGCGAACGCCCGGTTGCGTGGCTATCCGACGAGTGTCTGCGTGCCGAGAACAGCGAGGAGCGCGAGCCGTTCGGCGTCCTGAGTATCCGGCTCCGCGGTGTAGATCATGATGCGCAGGTCGCTGCCCCGCACACTGAGCACGTCGCAGTCCAGTGTGAGGGGGCCCACCTCCGGATGTTCGACCGTCTTGCGCGCGGCCTCCTGACGGCCGACGGCGCCCGCGTCCCACAGCTCGGCGAACCGGTCACTGTTCGTGCGCAACTCCGCTACCAGGCGCCGTAGTCGCTGGTCGGCCGGGTACCGACCCGCGGTCGCACGCAGATCGCCGACGAGGGACGCCTCGAACGCGCGCCGCTCGCGCGGAGTGTGCCGGACCCGGCTGCCGGGGCCGAGGAAATTGCGCCACACACCGTTGCGCTCGTTGCCGCGCCACGCGGACGGGTCGCCCATCAGTGCCGCGTAGAGGGGATTGGCCATCAGCAGCGTCCAGGCCGCGTCATAGACCCCCACCGGAGTGCCGGTCAGCCTGTCCAGCAGGCGCTGGACGCTCGGGGTGATGTACGCGGGGACCGTGTCCGGCCCCGGGGGCACGAGACCGGCCGTCCGGAAGAGGTGCTCGCGCTCGGCGCCGACCATGCGCAGTGCCCTGGCCAGGGCTTCGACAACCTGGGCCGACGGGTTGGTCGCCCGGCCCTGTTCGAGGCGGGTGACGTAGTCGACGGAGATGCCGGCCAGCAGGGCGAGCTCCTCGCGGCGCAGCCCTGCCGCGCGGCGGTGTCCGCCTGCGGGCAGCCCCGCCGTCTCGGGTGAGACCCGGTCGCGGCGGCGCCGTATCGCCTTGCCGAATTCCGCCGTCGCCATGCTGTCCAGTGTGCACCGCCGGACGGGTGACTGCCTGGTACCGGCAGTCCCAGGAAGACGGGACGTCTGGCTGACCGCGCCGCTTCGTCGCATCGTGGAGACATGACAACCACACTGATCACCGGAGCGAACAAGGGGCTCGGCTTCGAGACCGCCCGCCGGCTCATCGCCGCGGGTCACACCGTCTATCTGGGCAGCCGTGACGCCGAGCGCGGACGCCGGGCCGCCGAACAGCTGGGCGCGCGGGCGGTCCAGCTCGACGTCACCGACGACGCGTCCGTGGAGGCCGCGGCCAAGGCCGTCGCAGCTGACGGCGGGCTGGACGTACTGATCAACAACGCGGGTATCGAGGAAAGGGGCGAGGGCAACACCGTGATCGGCGCCGCGGACGTGACCGCCGACCTGATGCGGCAGACCTTCGAGACGAACGTCTTCGGCACGGTACGCGTCACCCACGCGTTTCTCCCGCTGTTGCAGCGCTCGGCCGCCCCGGTGGTGGTCAATCTCAGCAGCGGCCTGGCCTCGCTGACCGGGCTCTCCGCTCCGGGCACCCCCGCGTACGCCTACCCGGGCGTTGCCTATCCGGCGTCGAAGACCGCGGTCAACATGATCACTGTGCAGTATGCGAAGGCGTTCCCGAACATGCGGATCAACGCCGTGGAGCCCGGTTTCACCAAGACCGATCTGAACGGGAACACGGGCGTGCAGACGGTCGAGCAGGGCGCGGAGATCATCGTGCGCATGGCTCAGGTGGAACCGGACGGCCCCACCGGGGGCTACTTCGACGCCGAGGGCGCTCTTCCCTGGTAATCGGGACCGGATGTCGGCGGCGGGATCAACCTCGGTGTCGGTGCCGTCGCCTCTGACCACGAGGTGAGTGCCGGTGCCGGTGGTCGCGGTGCACCAGGAGCACGTGGGCACCGCCGTGGTGAGCAGGCCGGGAGGGGCCTCCACGGCCACGTGCCCTTCCCGGCCGACGGGCGTCCCGTCGCGGCGCTAGAAATTGATCATGTGTCCGGCCAGGCCGTGCACGGCTTCTTTGACCGCTTCGGAGAGCGTGGGGTGGGCGTGGACGTTGCGGGCGACTTCGTGCACGGTGAGGTCCCACTGCTGGGCGAGGGTCAGTTCCGGCAGGAGTTCGGTGACGTCGGGGCCCACCATGTGCGCGCCGAGGAGTTCACCGTGCGTCGCGTCGCTGAGGATCTTCACGAAGCCCGTGGCGTCGCCCAGGCCGTGGGCCTTGCCGTTGGCGGCGAAGGGGAACTTCGCGACCCGTACGTCGAAGCCCTTCTCCCGCGCCTGCGCCTCCGTCCAGCCGAAGCTGGCGACCTGCGGCTGGCAGAAGGTGGCGCGCGGGATCATCGGATAGTCCAGTTCCATGGTCTCCGCGCCGGCGATGGTCTCCGCCGCCACGACCCCCATCGCCTCCGCCGCGTGCGCGAGCATGAGCTTGGCGGTGACGTCGCCGATGGCGTAGATCCCCGGTGCCGAGGTGCGGCAGCGTCCGTCCACCTCGATCGCGCCGCGCTCGGTGATCCGGACGCCGGTGTTCTCCAAGCCGTAGCCGGTGACGTTCGGTTGGAACCCGATGGCCACAAGTACCTTGTCCGCCTCCAGAGTCTGCCCGGTTCCGTCCTTCGTCTGGACGTTCACCCGGACCTGGGTTCCGGAGTCGTCGATGGATTCGACGCGCGTGGAGGCCATGACCTCGATGCCGAGCTTGCGGTACTGGCGGGCCAGTTCGTCCGAGACTTCCTCGTCCTCCAGCGGGGCGATGCGGTCAAGGAACTCGACGAGAGTGACCTTCACGCCGTAGTTGTGCAAGACGTAGGCGAATTCGACACCGATCGCCCCGGCACCGACGATCACGATGCTTTCGGGCAGGGTCCCGTCAAGGATCTGCTCCTGATACGAGACCACCCGCTCGGTGCGGCTCGTGCCGGGCAGCATACGAGGACTCGCGCCCGTGGCGATGACGCAGTGGTCGAAACTGACGGTGCTGGTGGTTCCGTCGGCCCGGGCCACCTGGAGGCTGGTCGCGTCCACGAAGGTGCCACGGCCGTCGTACTCGGTGATCTTGTTCTTCTTCATGAGGTAGTGCACGCCCCTCACGCGGCCGTCCGCCACGCGCCGACTGCGCTGGAATGCCTCGCCGTAGTCGAAGCGCACCTCGCCCTCGGCCCTGATGCCGAACGTCTTGGCCTCACGGGTGAAGATATGAGCCAACTCGGCGTTGCGCAGCAGAGCCTTGGTGGGGATGCACCCGATGTTCAGACACACACCTCCCCAGTACTTCTCCTCGACGACCGCGACACGCAGTCCCAGCTGGGACGCCCGAATGGCCGCGACATAACCCCCGGGGCCGGCCCCCAGCACGACGACGTCATAGTGATCAACCATCGACAACTCCTCGTATCCATAAGCCGTTCAGCGGGCAGACCGGATCCCGGCGCCGCCGGCCTCGACCGGGCCGCACGACCCGGCCGGCACCGCGACGCCCACGGCAGCCACCGCTCCCGCGCGGACCGCCGGCGAGCCGCCCAGGACAACCTCGGGGGTGGCGTTCACGGTGCGTCTGCATCCTGCTTCGTACGGTACGCGCGGTCCCGGGCAACGGGTACGGGGCACACCGGGTACGGGTCCACCGGGAGCGGCGCCGCGGGCGGGGCCGCGGATACCGGTGGTGCCACGTTATGGAAGCAGGTATTGGACGGTTACGCGCGGCGGCCGGATCGTTGGTCACATGACCAGGACAGCCCGATGGCGAACGGGGGCGACCGACCGCTGGACCAACGGGCCTGTCTCACGCGACTGCGGAAGGAATCGCATGAAGATCATTGTGATCGGGGCAACGGGCACCATCGGCCGCGCGGTCGCGGACGGGCTGGAAACCGAGCATGAGGTCATCCGGGCCTCACGCAACCGCGGCGCACGGGTCGACCTGGAAAAACCGGACTCGATCGACGCCCTCTTCGACACCGTCGGCACGGTGGACGCGGTCGTCTGCTGCGCGGCCAGTGGTGGATTGACTCCGCTCGCGTCCCCTTCCGACGAAGAGTTCACGCTCGGTCTGCAAGGCAAGCTGCTGGGGCAGGTGGTGCTGCTGCGCCGGGCTCTGGGACATGTACGGGACGGCGGGTCCATCACGCTCACCAGCGGCACCTTCGAGAAGCCCACGCCGGGCAGCTCGTTCGGCGCACTCGTCAATGCCGGGCTGGAGGCGTTCGTCCGGGCTGCGGACCTCGAGATGCCCCGCGGGCTGAGGGTGAACGTCGTCAGCCCGGGATGGGTGAAGGAGACGCTCGAAGACCTCG
The DNA here is from genome assembly GCF_044751305.1 of Streptomyces sp. NPDC088725. Classification (NCBI taxonomy): domain Bacteria; kingdom Bacillati; phylum Actinomycetota; class Actinomycetes; order Kitasatosporales; family Streptomycetaceae; genus Streptomyces; species Streptomyces sp. NPDC088725. The sequence goes on along the minus strand of NZ_JBIVLO010000010.1, from coordinate 119,967 downwards.
GTATGGACAGCGGGGAAGGCGTGTCCGTACGCCACGTCGCCCGCACGTACGCCGAGGTTGTCACAGGCGAAACGCGGGGACAGGTCGTACGCCCTTCATCTCGCTGAATGCCGGAGCCATGCGACTGGCGTGCGATCAACAAGCGGCTGCGGCAAGGGTGGTACAGCGATTCGGCCGGCGTCGTCCCGGAGGGGCCGGGCCGTGTCCGGAACCGTTGTCCGCTTGGCCGGTTCCGGGACAAGGCCTCGTGCCGCTCCGGACGTCCGTCCCGTCCGCAGCCGCCGCTACAGCGCGACGATGCCTTCGCCTCCTACGGCGTCCGGGACCGTGGTCGTGCCGATCCTGGTGAGTGTGCCGTCGGGGTTCACGCGGAAGGCGTCCACGATGCCCTTGCCTCCGGTCTGGGCGTAGAGGAAGCGGCCGTCCGGGGTCACGGCGGTGTCGACGGTGCCCGGGCTTGTGGGGGTGTTGCCGAGTGACGCGAGGTGCGCGCCGTGTGTCTGCCGGTAGCCGGACAGGGAGTCGCTGCCCGCGTTGGAGACGTAGAAGCGGTCGCCGGCGCGGACGATCCAGCAACTGGCCTGCTGCGCGGTGGGGATGTCGTCGACGAGTTCGGCTTCCCCGTCGCGGTGCAGGCGGAAGGTCAGCACGGCGTTGGGGCCGGTGTCGGCGACGACCAGCCGGCTGTGGGCGTCGAAGGTGACTCCGAAGGGAACCGATCCCTCCTTGCTGTTGACGGCCGGTCTGTCCGAAGGCGCCCCGGAGCGGCTGAGGTTGAAGACCTCGATGCTGTTGCCGCCGGACTTGGTGGTGACGACGAGCTGCGTTCCGTCGGGGGTGAAGGAGACCTGCCCCGGTGTGTGCAGGAATTCGGGGGCGGTGGCGGTGTCGAGACGCAGCGGCCGGTGCCATGGTTCGATGAGGCGCAGCCCGTGGTCGGTGAGCCGGTAGCCCTGGATGGCCCCGCCCTTACGGGCGTTGAGGACGTAGACACGGTCCTCATGCACGGTGACGCTGACGGGGAACGTGCCGCCGGAGGAGATGATCTGCTCCCGGTGGAGCCGTTCGCCGTCGACGGAGAACACCGTGATGGTGTCACTGCCCGCGTTGACCGCGTAGAGCAAGTGGTGCGCGCGGTCGTACGCCAGTGACCCCTGGGACGCGAGGTGGTCGACGACGGAGCCGGTGAGGACCCCGCCCCTGCCTCCCGTGCCGTAGGTCTCCGTCCGGTGGAGAGAGCCGTCGGGGGCACGGTGGTAGGCGACGATCTGGTTGCCGCCGGTGTTGTCGGTCTGGACGAACACGGCGGTGCCGGAGAGGCTGGAACGCTGTGCGGACTGCGCGGTGGCCGGGACGACGAGGGTGGCGAGCGAGGCGGCTGCCGCGAGGGCGAACCTGGCCGTACGGGCAGGCTTGAGACTGTTCTTCACCGTTCTCCTTCTGAACGTTGGGGCCGGGGGGACGGACGCCGCCGTCTTCCGTGTCGGTGGACGCCTCGCGCGGGTGGGCTGCCGGATCGCCCACTCCCGTCGCGGCTCACCAGGCGGAGGCGTCCATGTACGCGCGGGTCCACACGGTGACGTGAAGCATCACGGATTTGGTGCGGAGTGCATCCGGTCGACCTGCTCGAGCGGGGCGCCTTTCGCGGCGAGAAAGCCGCGGGCCGTGGCGATGACGACAGCGGTGAAAGCGAGGAGGTAGCGCATCGGGACACGGTCGAGGGAATCGGCGTTGTCGGTCTTGTTCTTCTTCACCGCCGAGTGCCGCAGCCCGATTTCGCGCTGGCAGTCCAGCCAGTGCTGGTCCAGGGGCCGGGTGCAGGCGTCGATGATCCACCGGTCGAAGCGTGGCTTCGACGCGGCGCTGTACTCCGGGTTGGGTGTGCCGTCGGGATGACCCGAATAGCCTGCCCGCCACGGCTGGTCGCCGAGGCGCGCACGGTAGGCGGTGACCATGCCCTCGGCCTGGTCCGCGAGAACCTCGGCCGTCTCGCGCAGCGCCTGTTCGTCGTCCGCGGTCAGCCAGACCGCTTCCTTGAGCCGGTCGAGATCCAGGAGCGTCAGCGGTGAGGGTGAGACCTTGTCGGTGCCGTACGTGTAGCCGGGGATCTGCTCGGGATTCCTGGTGACCAGTTCCGGTGTGGGGGTGTGGTCAGTCACGTAAGGCTCTCCTCCTCGACACGGTGGTTGAGAACGGCCGCGACACCAACCGAGCGGCAGAAGGGGACGCTACGCGACGTCACACGCATATCACCCGAACCGATCGCGATCTGATTTTCGTGTTGTCTCCGGCTGTTTCCTGTAACCCACACAGCAGGACCGCCCCTCCCTGGCGCGCCCGGCGACGCGCCAGGGCGCGGGGTCACGCCTGCTGGGCCTCGTATGTCTCGACCGCCCGGCCGTCCAGGAGCGGAACGATCCGCTGAAGCACGAGGCCGTTGAAGTGCGGGCTCTCGCGGTGAGCGGCGAAGGCCTCCGGGGAGGCGTAGCGCTCCAGAAGGACGACGTCCTGGGGGTCGGCGAGGGACCGGTAGACGCCGAAGGAGATGTTGCCGGGCTCGGCCCGGCTGGCCTCGGCCAGCCGCGCGAGCAGCGGAAGAACCTCCTCCTCCTTGCCGGCGGAGAGCGTGTAGCGGGCGATGACTTGCAGTTCTGCCATGGGTATCACTCCTTGTGGCGGCAACCGGGGTGTCCGAGGATGCCCGATCGACAGGGGGTGGGCGGGGAGGGCTCGGCGGAGCACGAGCGGAATCCTGCGGTCCGGATCCGCCGCGTTCCGCGGATGGCCGGAATAGGACCGCCGAGCGAGGCGTTGTCCGCGTACGGACAAATTATGAGGAGATGTGGCATGAAGGTACGTAACTCTGTGCGCGCACTGAAGGCCCGGCCGGGAGCGCAGGTGATCCGGCGCCGGGGACGCGTCTTCGTCATCAACAAGAAGGATCCGCGGTTCAAGGCGCGTCAGGGCTGAGTCGCCCGACGACTTCCCCCTCCGCGGTGGTCACGCTTGGCCGCCCGGCCGGCTCGCGCGTCACGGCGCGTGCCGACCGGGCGGTGTGTGGTGTTGGGCGATGCCCACTGCCGCGCAGAGGAAGGCCCGCCGCGCGAGGCACCCAGCATCGAAACTCCAGGCACCGGGGCAGCCGCCCCCGGGCGCCGTACCGCACATTCACGGCTATCGGGCGTGGACGCCGGGCCACACTTCGGCCCTACGACGTGAGCCTCCCCGAACACCCACCGAAACCCTTCCGAGAGCGGACCTTCCAGGCGCTGCCCTGTCGTTCCCACGGCCAACCCCATGGTTCTTATACGCAATTCTTGTCCACATACTTGAAGACTCAGGTCCGCTGACCTACGTTCGCCTCGTTACAAGGGAGATCAGCGGATTCCAAGCAGGATCAACGTTCAGTCCGCTGAACACCGCCGCATGCCGCAATCCGCTCCGGCCACCTGTGAGGAAGGCACTTCACCCATGAAGAAGCCCCTGAGCCGCCGCACCTTCACCCAGCTCGCCGCCACGCCGCTGCTCGCGGCCCCCGCCGTACTCGGGCCGGGAACAGCTGCCGCCGCCGGGCCGCCCGCACCCTCCGGCGCGTCTGCCTCGCCGCAGCGCTCCGACGCGACCCGAGCGATGAGCCGCGCGGCCGCCTTCATGGACGAAGAAGTCTCCTACCGAGGCGGCTACGTCTGGAACTACCTTCCCGATCTCTCGGTCACCTGGGGCGAGATGGAAGCCAAGCGCACCATGTGCTGGGTCCAGCCGCCCGGTACCCCGTCCGTCGGGCACAGCATGCTCGACGCCTTTCACGCGACAGGCAGCGAAGTCTGCTACCGGGCCGCGGCCCGCACGGGCCTCGCCCTGGTGGAGGCCCAACTCCCCGTGGGCGGCTGGAACTACATACACGACTTCGCCGGCGAGGAGTCCCTGCGCGACTGGTACGAGACAATCGGCGCCAACGGCTGGCGACTTGAGGAGTTCCAGCACTACTACGGCAACGCCACATTCGACGACGCCGGCACGTCGGCCGCCGCCCAGCTGATCCTGCGGCTGTATGTGGAGCGCCGGGACCCGCGCTTCAAGCGGTCACTGGACAAGGCCGTCAACTTCGTACTGGCCTCGCAGTTCAACGGCGGAACAGCCGACGGCGGCTGGCCCCAGCGCTTTCCCGCGTACTCCGGCTCCGTCAGCCGGACGCCCTGGCCGGAGAAGCGTCCGCCCTGGCTGCCGCGCGACGCGCAGCACGGTATGGAGGACGGGGACTACACACACCACGTCACCTTCAACGACGACGTCCTGGGTGAGAACATCAAGTTCCTGCTGATGTGCGTGTCGGCGCTCGGCCGCCGTGACCTGATCGCACCGGTGCAGCGCGCCATGGCCTGCCTGCGCCGCATGCAGCAGCCGGCGCCCCAAGCAGGCTGGGGGCTCCAGCATCTGTCGCGGGAGAAGGACGGCAGGCCGGCCGGGGCACCGGCGGGCGCACGCTCCTACGAACCGCGGGCCCTCGCCACACACACCACCCAGACGAACATCACTCAGCTCTTCCACTACTTCCGGCTGACCGGCGACCGCGCCTACCTCAGCCGCGTACCCGAGGCGCTGTCCTGGCTCGAAAGCTGCACACTCACCAGCCGGCAGAAGGAGGAGAACCCGCTGCTGGCCAGCAGCACCCACCCGACCTTCGTCGAACTGGGCACCAACCGGGCGAAGTTCACCCACCGCTTCGGTTCCAACATCCGCAACGGCGCGTACTACTACGACTACGACCACAAGAACACGCTCAGCCACTACGGCTCCGGCCATTCCATCGACGTGGACAGCCTGCGGAGCACGTACACCCAACTGGCCGCAATGACCCCGGCTCAAGTGGCCGGTCTGCGCGCCCGGTCGCCGCTCTCCTCGGACCGCCCGATCCCGCTGCCGCGCTTCTTCTCGGTGCGGGACCTCCAGTTGTCCGATCTGCTGCGCGACGCTCCGTTGCCACTGCCCGAGGTGACCGAGGCGCAGGCCTCGGCGCTCGTGACCGATCTCGGCACGAAGGACCACTGGCTGACCCCGATCGACGCGGTCACCAATCCCTTCCGGGGCCCGGGCTCGGAAACGCCGTACGACGGCACGGCGTACATGAGCAAGAATGTCGGCGACCTGCGCGACACCTCGCCCTACAACCCCGAGGATCCGCCGCGGGAAGCCCCGTACCAGCCCGCCGATCACCCGATGGGCATCAGTTCGGCCGCCTACGTGGCGAACATGGCCAAGCTCATCTCGTATGTGGCGGCGGAGTAGGACCGGTCGGCCGGGTACGCGTGCGAGACGTCGGGTGCAACGGCCTCGCAACCTCGCCGGGAGTTGACTCGACTCACCGCTTCGGCGAGGGGCGGCACGTGTCCCCGTACGAGCGGCGCGCGTACCCGTACGAGACGACGGGCCCGGCTTTCCAGAACGGTGGTGAACGGTGGTGGACACCCGATGAGCGAGCAGCCCCCGCGCGTGGAAATCACCGCGGCGGCCGCCGAGTTGATCCGGCGGCTGCGGGCGGACCACGGTCCCCTGATGTTCCACCAGTCGGGCGGCTGCTGCGACGGCAGCGCGCCCATGTGCTTTCCCGCCGGTGAGTTCCGCACGGGCGGCTCCGACGTGCTGCTCCAGTCGCTGGAGGTGGAGGGGGTGGCCGAGCCGGTCCCCTTCTGGATGTCGGTGAGCCAGTACGAGGCGTGGTGTCACACCCGGCTGATCGTCGACGTCGTGGAGGGGCGCGGCAGCGGCTTCTCCCTGGAGGCTCCCGAGGGGGTGCGTTTCCTGATCCGTTCGCGGCTGATCGGTACGTAACGGCGGCCCGGGGCCCGGCCGGCTGCGCGGGCTTGCGTTCGGGTGAGGCCGGCTCGTGGCCCCGGCCGGATCCGGCCGGGAGAGCCTACGGTCTGACGCTGCTCACCAGGCCCGCCGTGGCCGAGATCCCGTCCGCGATGGTCGGCGCCATGCTCGAACTGGCGAGAAGGAAACCGAGCAGAGCGCAGACCACCGCGTGCGAGAGCTTCAGTCCTCCGTTGCGCAGAAAGATCACCGCGAGAATCGTGAGAAACAGCACCAGTGAGATCGAAATGGCCATCGAGAACCTCCTCCGCCGCGCGACATATGCGGCATTCGGCCGCCAGTGTGTCGGAGGGGAGGGCCCGTACAGCCGACTGACAGGTCGGCCGTACGGGTGATTGGCCGGACGGGCGCCGTTACCGGGTCGCGGAAGGCCCCGGCAGACCGACGAGTGCGGCGATCGTCTCCTTGTGCCGGCCCGCGGATCCGAGTGCGACCGCGTCGCTCTTGGCGCGCTTGAGATAGAGGTGCGCGGGGTGCTCCCACGTCATCCCGATCCCGCCGTGCAACTGCACGCATTCCTCGGCCGCGTGCACCGCGACCTGTCCGCAGTACGCCTGCGCTACGGCCACCGCGAGTGGAGCGTCCGGGCTGCCTGTGGCCAGCGCGTCGGCCGCGTTGCGCGCGGCGGCGCGGGCCGAGACGACCTCCAGCCACAGCTGCGCCATGCGGTGCTTGAGCGCCTGGAAGGATCCGATGGGGCGGTTGAACTGGTGCCGTTCCTTGGTGTGCCTGACGGTTTCCTCCAGGCACCATTCGGCGATCCCGAGCTGTTCGGAGGCGAGCAGCCCCGCCCCGGCCAGCAGTCCGCGGCGTACGGCGGCCTCGGCGGTCTCCGCGTCGGCGATCCGGACGCCCGCCCCCGCTTCCACGGTGACCGCGGCGAGGGGGCGGGTCAGGTCGAGCGGTGTCAGGCGCTCGACGGTGACACCGCTCGACTCCGTCCCCAGCTCCACCGCGTACAGGCCGTCGCCGCGCGGGACGAGCAGCACATCGGCGCGCACCGCGTCGGCGACACCGGTGATGGTGTCGAGGCCGAGGGGCAGCGGCGCGTCGGGGGCCGTCGACAGCGGCAGCGCGAGGACAGCCACCCGGTGGCCGTTGGCGAGCGCGGTCAGCAGCCCCGCGACATCGGTGCTCTGTGTGTCGCAGGCGAGCAGCGTCTCGGTCGCCACGATCGAGCTGGTGAGGTAGGGCGCCGGGGTGACGTTCCGGCCCAACTCCTCCAGTACGACGGCGGCTTCACGGTGACTCGCCCCCTGGCCGCCGAGCTTTTCCGGGACGAGCAGTCCGGCCGCGCCGATGCCGGCGGCGAGCGAGGTCCACAGATCGGGGTCGTACGGATCGCCCGTCTCGGCGCGTACGAGCGCGGACGGCAGGTCGTCACGGTCGCTGAGGAGGGAGCGTACGGCCGCGCGCAGATCGTCCTCGGTGTCGGAGTAGAGCAGATCCGCGGAACCATCGGTCAGCGGGTCGGGGGAACCGTCAGTCATCGAACCAGGTCCTTCCAGGCGACGTCCTTGTCGTTGCGCGGCTCCGCGGGCAGGCCGAGAACGCGCTCCGCGACGATGTTGAGCAGTACCTCGCTCGTACCGCCCTCGATGGAGTTGCCCTTCGAACGGAGATAGCGGTAGCCGGCGTCGCGGCCGGTGAAGTCGACAAGTTCGGGACGGCGCATGGTCCAGTCGGAGTACAACAATCCCTCTTCGCCGAGGAGTTCGACCTCCAGGCCGCTGATCTCCTGGTTGAGTCTGGCGAAGGCGAGCTTCATACCGCTGCCTTCGGGGCCGGGCTGTCCCGCGACCATCTGCTGGCGCAGCCGTTCGCCCGTGAGGCGGGCCACCTCGGCCTCCACCCACAGCGTGAGCAGCCGCTGGTGAAGGTCGTGCGTGCGCAGTTCGGGCCGCTCACGCCAGGTCGCCGCGATCGGGCCGATCATGCCGCCCTCGCGGGGGACGCGCGAGCCGCCGATGGAGACCCGCTCATTCATGAGCGTGGTCTGCGCGACCTTCCAGCCCTCGCCGGTCTCACCGAGGCGGTGGGTGTCGGGTACGCGTACGTCGGTGAGGAAGACCTCGTTGAACTCGGCCTCGCCGGTGATCTGGCGCAGCGGCCGCACCTCGACCCCGGGGTCGGTCATGTCGCAGATGAAATAGCTGATGCCGCGGTGCTTGGGCAGACCGGGGTCGGTGCGTGCGATGAGGATGGCCCAGCGGGCGAGGTGGGCGCTGGAGGTCCACACCTTCTGGCCGTTGACGATCCAGTCGTCGCCGTCGCGCACCGCTCGCGTACCGAGCGCCGCGAGGTCGGATCCGGCGCCCGGCTCGCTGAACAGCTGGCACCACACCTCCTCGCCGACCCACAACGGCCGCAGGAAACGCTCCTTTTGTTCCTGAGTGCCGAATCGCAGGATGGTCGGCGCGGCCATGCCGAGACCGATGCCGATCCGGCGCGGGTCGTTGTCGGGTGCGCCGGCGGCCGCCAACTCCGTGTCCACGACGGCTTGGAGGGAGCGCGGTGCGTCGAGCCCGCCGAGCCCTGCCGGGTAGTGCACCCAGGCGAGTCCGGCGTCGAATCGCGCTTTCAGGAAGTCGGCGCGCTCTGTCGTGGCGGGCGGGTGCTCGGCGAGCAACGCGCCGGTTAGCTCGCGCAGTTCACGGGCGTCTGTCATCGGACCTCACTCTCGGGGACGACGACCACGCGCCCCGTGGTGGTGCCGTCCGCGACGCGCTGTACGGCGTCGGCGGCGTCTTTGAGCGTGACCCGTTCACTGACGAGCGGCTTGATCGCGCCCTGCGCGGCCAGTTCGGTCAGCTCCTCGTGGCAGCGCGCGATGGCGCCCGGGTCCTTCACGGCGTAGAGGCCCCAGTGCAGTCCGAGGACCGAGTAGTTCTTCACCAGGGCGTGACTGAGCGCGGGGGCGGGGACGTCGCCGCTCGCGAAGCCGACCACGACGATGCGGCCCTCGAAGGCCACGCACTTGGCGGACTTGGCATAGGCGTCGCCGCCCACCGGGTCGTAGACGACGTCCGCGCCCCGGCCGCCGGTCGCTTCCTTCACCGCGGCGACGATGTCGTCCGAACGGCGGTCCACGACCACGTCACAGCCCAGTTCGCGGGCGACGGCGGCCTTTTCCGGGCCGCCGACGACGCCGATGACGGTGGCTCCCGCCGCTTTGCCCAGCTGGACGGCCGCGCTGCCCACCCCGCCGGCCGCCGCGTGCACGAGCAGCGTCTCGCCCCGCTGGAGGCGGGCCCTGCGGTGCAGCCCGAACCACCCGGTCTGGTAGCCGATGTGCAGGGCGGCCGCCTCCGCGTCGTCCAGCGCGGCGGGCGCGGGCAGCAGGGCGGCCTCGTCGGCGACGACGTACTCGGCGAAGCCGCCGTGCGGCAGCGCGGGCGTGGCGATGACACGCCGGCCATCGGGCGTCTCGCCGCAGATTTCCACGCCCGGCGTGAAGGGCAGGGGCGGCCGCACCTGGTACTCGCCACGGCAGAGCAGGGCATCGGGGAAGTTGATGTTCGCCGCGCGGACCCGCAACTCGACCTGCCCGTCGCCGGGCGCCGGCCGGTCCACCTCTTCGAGCCGCATCACCTCGCCCGGCTCGCCGTTCCGGTGCACTCGCCATGCCTGCATTCGGGGGCCTCCACACGATGGGCTGTACGATCCTGCGCGCATACTAAGCGGTCGCTTGGGACTCTGGGAACAGGAGACTCACGGCCTCTTCGGCCGGGCCCGTACATGCATGCGTTCGCCCTGCGGACCGAACAGGCTCAGGAACTCCACCGGCCCGTCGCCCGCCGGGCCGAACCAGTGCGGGACGCGGGTGTCGAACTCCGCCGCCTCCCCGGCCGCGAGCACCACATCGTGCTCGCCGAGCACCAGCCTCAGCCGTCCCGCGAGGACGTACAGCCATTCGTAGCCCTCGTGGGTCCGCGGATCGGGCTCCCCGGTGCCCGCCTCGTCCACCACCTTGTAGGCCTGGAGCCCGCCCGGCTGCCTGGTCAGCGGCAGCATCGTGCGGCCGCGCCGGACGATGGGCTTCATACGGACGCGCGGGTCGTCGACCCGCGGGGCACCGACCAGTTCGTCGAGCGGCACCTGATGGGCGCGTGCGATGGGCAACAGCAGTTCCAGGGTGGGCCTGCGGCCGCCCGACTCAAGACGCGACAAGGTGCTCACGGATATCCCGGTGACGGCGGAGAGAGTACTGAGCGTGGCGCCCCGCTCGCGCCTGACGCGGCGCAGCCGGGGTCCCACGCCCTGCAGTACGGCGGCCAGTTCGTCGGGCGGGGCGATGTCGTCCATGGGTCCATTGCAGAAACGGCAACGCGGCTTGTCAATACGGCACGGACCGGGTGGTCAGCCACGAACTCCGCTACCGCCGCCCGGCGTTCCCCCGGGAAAGATCGGAACCGGCTTGATACGGCGGAGATATGCCTCCGCCTTCACGATCGCCTCGCGCGCGGTGCGCTGGCCCATGAGCACGCACAGGGTGTACGCCACGTCCTCGAACCGGCCGCGAGTGGTGGCGTCGAGCGGATCGGCCAGGACCAGCCGCTCCCATGCGCGGTAGCGGCTCAGCAGGTCGGCGACCAGATGTCGGTCAGGCAGCAGCATGTCCACCACTTCCAGCATCGGAGTCCCGCTCGCCCGGGGCCGGTTGCCCGCCGGGCGCGCGGAGACGGCGTGTGGATACGGAACAGGCCCCGCGCACATCGGGGCTCATGTCCCCCGCTTTCCATTCTCCACCCGCCGCCGCGCATCCGCTCGGCGAAGCCTCCGGGGCCCGTGTCGGACAGCCGGGTACGGGCCCGTACCCGGCTGTCCGACACGGGCCCGTACCCAGGCGTGGCGCGCGGACGCCAATCCGGTCGCGGCCTCACACGGATACGGTCGCGGCCCTACGCGGCGGCCGGAGCGTCCTGCTGGATCCCGTCGTCCAGGGCGATCCGTACGGTGTCCCTGCTCGCGCCCGGGGTGACGGCCCGCAGCTCGTCCGCGATCCGCCGGTACGCCGTGGTCGCCAGGGCCCAGTCCGCCTCGAAGGGGGCCGACTGCCGCCGTGTGTCCCACAGGGCGATCAGAAGGGCGATGAACGAGCGGCCCGACAGCGCGGCCCGCACGCGGCCGCGATCGGCGTCCTCCACGGCCGGGGGCGTACGGAAATGCGGCTGCCGGGCGGCCAGGCCCGCCAGGAACTCCCAGGTGTCGCGGTGGCAGACCAGCTCCGCCGACGACACACCGGCAGCCGTCAGCAGCAGAGCCCCGTGCGCCACCCGGGGGTCCGCGTCCTGCTCCTCCGACCGCTCGCCGCGCGGTTGCCGCGCTTCCGACGCCGGGCCGCGCTGAGCCGGAATGGCCCGGGACACGGCAGGAGTACCGCTGCAGGAGTCCTCGGCCGCCTTCTTCAACGCCGCCCAGTCGGAGGCGTCCCCGTCACGGTCCGTCCCCGGCACGTGGCTCTCGTTCTCCCTGCCGTTGCCGCGCGCAGGGCCCGCCCCGTCCTGGTACACGTACCGCTCCTCGCTCCTGTCGTCACCGGCCGGGACGGTCGCGCCCCGGCCCCGCGGCGCTGCGACGACCACCGCGCCGGAATGTTCCGGCGGGCCGGAGGCCGCGGCCTCTCCCGCCCCGGACGCGGATTCAGCGACGGCCGCGGCAGCGGCAGCGCTCCGCGCGAGTTCCAGCCGGACCGCCCGGATCTCGGATCTGGCCTCGGCCAGCTCACCGAGCGCCTTGTCCTGACGTGCCCGCAGTTCCCTGTTCTCCTCCCGCAGCACGAGAGTTCCGCTCTGGACCGAGTCCAGGACCTTCTGGCCCGTCTGACCGAGTTCTCCGCGGAGGGCGGTCGCGCCGGACGCGGCCTCCCCGAGCTGACCGCGTATCGCGGCCAGCTCCTCCATCGCTCTGCTGAAAGCCTGTGCCCACTTCACGTGACTACCTTGCTACCGATGATCAGTTACCGGTTCATGCTCCCCACCGGTGGATCCGGCAAAGCAGCCATTTCCGGTCAGTCGTAACCATCTGTAACCAGCCAGCGGCGGCACGGTCAGCGTACTCAGGCCGCACGGCGCTTTCCGTATCAGAGTTCGCCGCGCACCAACCCCAGCAACCGGTCCAGTACGCGGGGACCGCCCGCGCGCACACCGTCGTGTTCGTACTCGTTGGTGACCCAGGGGCGCAGTCCGCGGATTCCCGCCGCCGTACGCAATGAGTGCTCCGTGTCGACGTACATGTCGTCGTGGTACACGGCAGCCGCGGTCGGCACCTCGTTGACCGCCAGACGGGCAGGGTCGTACAGAGCCGGCCAGTCGGTGCGTGCGGCGAGCAGTTCCGCGGTCTCCCGCAGGGGGCGCAGCGCGGGGTCGGCCTCGAACTGCCAGGGGTAGACACATTCGCCCGTGAAGTACAACGGGTCTTCCCCGGCAAGGGCCTTGGCGGCGTCGAACTGCGGGAAGCGGGCGCGGGCGCGGTCGGCGGCCCAGGCGGTGGGCCGGCCGCCCTGCGCGTAGATCGCCTCGTGCAGCACCGCGTACAGCGGGTGCCCGGCGTACGAGAGTGTGGCGGCCACGTTCTCCAGGAAGGCGTCGGAGAGGGTGTGTCCCCCGGCCGCCGGGACGAAGGCGTTCTCCAGCAGGTAGTGCAGCTGATGGCTGCCCTCGCCGCCGCCGAGCATGTGTCCGAGGGACTGGAACGCCTCGACGGTGAACGTGTAGCCGTTGGGAAGTACGACGGGCCCGTGCTCGGCGAGATGTTCCGCGATCCGCCTGGCCCTGCCGATGTCCTGCGGGTAACGGGCGTAGTGCGCCTCGACCTTGCGCGCGATCCGCGGATAGGCGGCGAGGTAGACGTCGTCGGCCGTGGCGTCCAGGGAGGGCAGACCGCCGGTCATGAGGACGGTGCGCAGCCCTTCCGGGGCCGCGGAGAGATAGTGAGTGGCGCAGAAACCGCCGAAACTCTGGCCGAGGACGGTCCAGGGGGCGCCGCCGGTCAGCTGCCTGCGGATGAACTCGCTGTCGCGGACGATGCTGTCGGACCTGAAGTGGGCCAGGTAGTCGGCCTGTTCGCGCGGGCCGCCGCGAGTGGGCAGGGTCTGACGGTTGGCCGGGGTGGAGAGGCCGGTGCCGCGCTGATCGAGGAGGAGTACGCGGAACTCCTCCGTCGCGCGGCCGAGCCAGGCCTGCCGGCCGGCGAAACGGCGTGCGCCGAAGCCGGGTCCGCCCTCCAGGTACAGCAGCCAGGGCAGGTCGGCGTCGGCCTTCGACGTGGCGACGACCTCGCGCGCGTACAGCTCGATCTGCTCGCCGGACGCGTTGTCGTGGTCCAGGGGGACCGTGAAGCGGTGGTCGGTGAGGACGACGCCTGGCTGGCGGTAGCTGGTCAAGGGGAAGCTCCTGTTCTCGATCGCCCGCGCCGGGTTCTCGTCCGCCCGCGCCTGGGCGCTCACGTCGGACATTTCAGCACACGGACACCGGGGCCGGGAGGCCGCCCCATGGGTGCAGATCCGGCCCCGCCGGCGCCTGTCGCGGCCGGGGCGGCCGTTGACCGGTGACTCCGCGGTGTTCAAGAAGGCCGGAGTGCCCGCGCCCAAGCCAGGCTGGACCTGGGAGGACTGGGCATCGAAGCGGGCCGCGTATGAGCGCACTCGGCCTCAAGGGCCTGGACTAGCACCGGGCTCACAGACATCGGTGTGAACACGGACGCATTCGAGGGCCGGCTGCGCGGCCACGGCAAGAAGCTCTACGCCTCCGAACACCGGCTCGGCTTCACCGGGAAGGATCTCAACGCGTTCTGGACGTTCACCGATGGCCTGCGCAGGAAGGGCACGGCCTCACAGGCCAAGGACACGTCCCGGACCAGCGGTACCATCGGACACGGCCCGATGGGACGCGAGCCGGCCGCCACCGACTTCGACCGGGACCTCGGTGTCGCCCCCTGCTGACGCTCGCGCCGATGGCCGTCTCGCTCACCGATTACAACCTCTTCGACGCGCCGAAGTGGATCGGGACGCGCAACTACACCGACATGTTCACCGCCGATCCGCGCTACCGGCGGTCGGTGGGCACCACACTGGTCTTCGTGGTGGTCGCGGTTCCGCTGAAGCCGGCCTTCGCTCTCGGGATCGCGCTGCTCCTGAGGAACATGCGCTCCGGCAGGGGCTTCTACCGCTCCGCGTACGCGCGCCGTCCCCTGAGCATCGCGACGGGTCCGGTCAGGGGACGGCGGGTGAGACCGAGGGCGCGGCTCAGGCAGCGCAGGCGGTGACGGCCGCGGCCGTGGCCGTCGCGGCTGTCGTTGCGGCGGCCAGTGCGGCGGTGGCCGAGGTTGCCGCGGCGGTGGAGGTGGCGACGGCCGTGGCGGCAGCGGCGGCAAGGGCAGGGCCCACGTCACCCGCCGCGATGGCGGCGGCGAGGGTCTTGGCGGCGGCCGCGGCGGTGGCGGCATCGGTATTGGCCGCGTCGGCCGCAGTGGCGGCATTGGCGGCGGCCGCGGCAGCGGCAGTCGTGGAGGCGGCGCAAGCGGCGGCGTCCGCGGGCGTGCGGCCGGTCGGGGCCGAGCGTGCGGTGGGTACGCCGGTGTCGGCCTGCGCCACGCTGAACGCGCCACCGCCGAGCACGAGGGCGCAGGCGGCGAGAGACGAGACGGCCATGCGGTGAATCTTCATGAGGGAACCCCTGTCAGGGGAAAGGGGAGCCCGCGTCCGGAGCGACAGCCGGAGGGCGGAGTCCACAGCGCTGTGAGCCGGATTGGCTCACTCTCGGAAGCAGAGCATCACGGGTTACGTATGTCCTTGCGAGAAATCGGCCGCCGCCACCTGCGCCGACGCACGGCCGGAGCCTCGGCCGGTCAAGTTGCCTGGTCCGGGCGCTGCGTGGGGGCGCCGGTCTCCTCATTCGGCAGTCGCCTTTTCGGCGTAGTGCTTCCAGGCCCGGCAGCGTGCGGCCCGCCCGTGCGAGGCACCGGCAACCCCCGGCCGGTCGTGCTGCGCGGGCGGCAGGGCAAGACGTAGGCATGGAACGGCTGAAGCCTTCACGCCCGGCGGCCGGCGGGCACGACGAGAACGCGCGGCGCGCCGCCCAGGTGTTGACGGTGTACCGGCTGTGCCGCAGAACGGACGGCGTGCAAGCGCTGCTCCAGTGGCTCGCGCACCGCACCGGCTACTGGACCGGGCTGGTGGACCTGGCGACCGGCGCCGTGCTGAGAGGTGCGCCGCGTCGGTACGGCACCGGCGCGGAGCCGCTTCTCGGCGAAGAGCTGCGCGCCACGCGCGAGCGTGGGCTGCGTTCGTTCGTCCTGGACGACGATCCGGCCCGGTCAGGGGCCGCTGTTGGCGGCCCAAGTACCTGGAGGGTCGGCGGACTTGGTCCTGGCGGTCGTCGGGCAGGGCCCCTCCTGACGTTCTCGCCCGGTGACGCGGTTCCGATGCTCGGGGTGGGCTGATGGGCGCGGGAGACCGAGCGGACCCTGCGCCGGGCGGAGGTCGCCGTCGCGCGCCGCGTGTTCGCGCCCCGCGACGGGGCGGGGCGCCAACACCTCCTGACTCATCCGGAGCCACCGGTGTCACGCACCGGCGGCCGGGTGGGTCAGAACGGCCGGTCTCCCGCGATGGCGACACGCTCGGCCACCCGGCGGTGCGGGGCGTAGTCGTTCACCGCGTAGTGCTGAGTGGCGCGGTTGTCCCAGAAAGCCACGTCTCCTGCCTGCCACTGGAACCGCACCTGGAATTCCGGCACATGGGCCTGCTGGAACAGCAGCCGCAGCAACCGGTCGCTCTCGTCCTGCTCGAATCCCACGATCCGGGTGGTGAACGAGGTGTTGACGAACAGCATCCGCCGGCCCGTCTCCGGGTGACGTCGCACCACAGGATGCTCGACCGGCGGGAACTGCTCCTGGAACCTGACCAGTTGATCGGGCGAGTAGAACCGGACGAAGCCGGGAACGAAGTCGTGGACGGCGCGCGCACCGTCGATGCGCTCCTTCACCTCCGGCGCCAGATTGTCGTACGCCGCCGCCATGTCGGCCCACATGGTGTCGCCGCCCACCGGCGGGACTTCCCGCAATTGCAGCACCGCGCCGAGCGCGGGCCGCTCGCGAAAGGTCACGTCCGTGTGCCACACGTTCTCGAAGGTCGGCACAGCCGTACGGTCGAACCGGACCACTTCGGGGTTGTCGCCCGCGGTGAGCAGCGGATTGGTCTCCAACTCGCCCCAGTGCCGGGCGAATCCGCGCTGCGCGTCTGAGGACAGGTGCTGGCCGCGGAAGAACAGCACCTTCCACTCCAGCAGGGCGCGGTTGAGTTCCTCACGTACCGCGGGGGAGGTCGGTTCCGACAGGTCGAGGCCCCGGATCTCGGCGCCTATGACGCGTCCCAGCGGGACGAGTCGGAAGAGTTCGTACGGGCGGTCCTCCCACCCCTCCGGGACCCGGCGCAGTTCGCGGGGGCCCTCGTACAGGCCGTCGGCGGGGATGCGGTGGTCGCGCAGGACCGGCTGGACGGAATGGGCGGGTGCGGTGGTGACGGTCACGGGTCTCCTCTGTGGGGGAACGAGTCGACGAGGGGGTGCGGGGCCGGCCTGGACAAGGAGGCGGGGCACTAGCCGGGGCTTCGGGGAAGATCGGGGGGGGAACAGCGCTGACGTGATGGGCCGGGCCCGGCGACGAGGGGCCGGGAACCGCACGGTTGGTCAGCGACAGGAAGGAGCCGGGGGAGAGCCCACCCGGCCGCGACGGCGCAGAAAGCGGTAGCCGCGGGGCACGCACATGCCGTGGGGACCGCGGTAGCGCGGCTCCTCTGTACGGCAGTTCGAGTACGTCCCCATGACAGGCACCGTACCGCAG
Source organism: Streptomyces sp. NPDC088725 (assembly GCF_044751305.1). Taxonomy (NCBI): domain Bacteria; kingdom Bacillati; phylum Actinomycetota; class Actinomycetes; order Kitasatosporales; family Streptomycetaceae; genus Streptomyces; species Streptomyces sp. NPDC088725. The sequence continues at coordinate 103,254 of NZ_JBIVLO010000010.1, read as the reverse complement.
TCGTGATTCCGGCAAACTCCGGGGCCGCTACACGTCCCACGGGCCGGACCCCGTCCTGGTGGCGTCCCGGTCATGGCCAGGACGGGGTGCGGTCGCGGCCCGCGTTCGGCTATGCGCGGTGTTCGGCGGAGACCACGGCGGCGAGCAGCCCGGGGAAGGCCGCTTCCAGTTCCTCACGCCGCAGGGTGTTCATCCGGGAGGTCCCCGCGTAGTTCTGCCGGATCAGGCCCGCTTCCCGCAGGACACGGAAGTGGTGCGTCGCTGTGGATTTGCTCACCGGCAGGTCGAAGTCGCCGCATCTGACGGGGACGCCGGACGCGTGGAGCTCGGCGACGATGGCCCGCCGGACGGGGTCGACAAGGGCGTCCAGGACCTGCTGCAGCCCGATGTCGGCCAGGTCGGGATGTCCGGCGCCGGAACGGTCGGTGGGAAGCATGATGATCCCTGCGCTCGCACGACTCAAAGTTTGACAGCCATCATACTTTGCGGTTTCAGTGGTCCCGCGCACCAGCGCCCTGGACACGATCCGGACCGTCCGCTCGCGGGCGTCCCAGATGAGTGAAAGGGCGGCTTCGGCTGCCCGGAAAGACGTGAGATGACCTCTGTCACCGCCACCGCCTACGCCGCGCCCGCCGGGAGCACTCCTCTCGAACGGACCACGATCCCCCGCCGGGACCTGCGTGAGCACGATGTACTGATCGAGATCGCCTACTCCGGCATCTGTCACTCGGACATTCATCAGGTCCGCGAGGAGTGGGGACCCGCACGCTTCCCGATGGTGCCCGGCCATGAGATCGCCGGCGTCGTCACCGCGACGGGCCCGGGTGTCTCCCGGTACGCCGTGGGCGACCGGGTGGGTGTCGGCTGCTTCGTCGACTCGTGCCGTGAGTGCGTGAACTGCCTTGCGGGCGAGGAACAGTACTGCCTGCGGGGCGAGACCCCCACGTACAACGGCGTCGCGAACGACGGCGAGCCGACTCTCGGCGGATACAGCACCCACATCGTCGTGGACGAGAACTACGTCCTGCGCATACCCGAGGGCCTCGGTCTCGATGTCGCCGCGCCCCTGCTGTGCGCCGGCATCACCCTCTACTCGCCGCTCGTCAACTGGGGCGCCGGACCCGGCAAGAAGGTCGCGGTCATCGGCATGGGCGGGCTCGGCCACATGGGCGTCAAGATCGCCCACGCCCTCGGCGCCGAGGTCACCGTCCTGAGCCAGTCGCTGCGCAAGCAGGACGACGCGGTCAAGTTCGGCGCCGACCACTACCACGCCACCAGCGACCCGCAGACCTTCAAGGACCTCGCGGGCACGTTCGACCTGATCATCAACACGGTCTCGGCCAACCTCGACGTGGACGCCTACCTCGGGCTCCTGACGCTCGACGGCACCCTGGTCTTCGTCGGCGTGCCCGACAGCCCGGACGCCTTCCGGGCGTTCTCGCTGATCGGGTCGCGCCGCAGCCTGGCCGGTTCGAAGATCGGCGGCATCCGCCAGACCCAGGAGATGCTGGACTTCTGCGCGGAGCACGGCTTCGGTGCCGAGGTGGAGGTCATCAGCCCCGACGAGATCAATGCCGCGTACGACCGCGTCACCGCCAGCGACGTCCGCTACCGCTTCGTCATCGACATCGCACAGCTGCGCGACTGAGCACCACTCCTGCCGCATACGCGTCGGGCCCGGACACCAGGACGGCGTTCGGGCCCGACGCGTGCGCGGCGCCATCACGCGTGCGCGGCGCCATCCGGTACGCGGCTGTCAGCCCTCGGTCCAGCCGTGCCGTGTCGCGGACTGCACCACCTCGCGCCGGATCCGCAGAATCTGCTCTCCGGTCAGCGACGGCGCGGCCGCCAGCAGCAGTTCGGTCAGTTCCCTGGTGTATTCCGCCACGCTGAGCACGTCGCACAGGGAATCGTCCCCGTCGGGATGCCGGAGCGCGGCCGTTCTCGGAGCGCCCGACGACGCCGGACCCGCCGGAGAGATCTCCGTCCCCTCGGCCAGCCGGACCTCCGACGCTTTGAGCCCCCGGGCGCCCTCTTCCACATCGAATTCGACGGCGAGACCCGCGCGCACGCTCGACTCAGGAATCAGCAGGTCGTTCACGTGCAGGAATACGTCTTCCCCGCCGTAATCGGGAGTGATGAACCCAAAGCCCCGCACACTGTCGAACCGCACCACACGACCAACAACCACGCCAAACCCCTCAACCCCCTCAAGCCCCTTGCCCGAGGAACGAACCCCAGGATCGTAGCTTCGCCCCACCCCGCGCGCGATACCCGACGCGCCGGGCAGCGGGGGCCGGAGACGGTGGCGACGGCGGTGTCGGCCCAAGAGACAACCGGCCGCAGCTCATTGAAACTTGAAGGATTTCCATATACCTTCACAGCAAGCTTTCTGCCTGTGATTCCAGCGGGCTGCGGCAGGACGCGCAAGACAATCGAGTGAGAGCGGGATCCATCGTCATGGACGTAGTCAATGTGCTGGCCATCTCCGGCAGCCTCCGCGCGGGTTCGTTCAACACGGCGGTGCTGCGCGCCGCCCAGAAGCACGCACCGGCGGGCATGAACATCCACCTCTACGAGCGGCTGGCCGACGTTCCGCCGTACAACCAGGATCTGGACGGCACGGAGCCGCCTGAGCCCGTCGCGGACCTGCGGTCCTCGATAGCCCGCGCGGACGGCCTCCTCATCGCCTCGCCCGAGTACAATTACTCGGTGCCCGGAGTCCTCAAGAACGCCCTCGACTGGGCGTCCCGCCCGACCACCGGGTCGAGCCTGGCCGGCAAACCGGTCGCCCTCACCGGGGCATCCCCCGGCAACTTCGGCACCGCACGCGGACAAATGGCCTTGCGTCAGGTGCTGTTGGGAACACGCAGCCATGTGCTCGCCCGGCCCGAGCTGATGGTCTTCGGCGCCCACCAGCGGCTGGACGACGCCGGCCACGTCAACGACGAGACCACGTTGACGTTCCTGCGCGAATTCCTGGAGGCTTTCCGGGACGAGATCCGACAGCGCACCCCGTGACCGGGTCATCCGGACCGGATAGGGGAAAGCGCAGTCCGGGGCAGGCAAAGAGAGGACAGACGAATGGCTGAGGACCTGGTCGACTCGATCATGGCCGCCTGGCGCACCGAATTGCCCGATATCGTCGGACCCGAACTCGAACTGGTCAAGCGGGTCGCGCGACTGCATCATTCGCTCGGGGACGCCCTGGTCAAGCAGTTGGCCCCGTACGGGATCACCAAGGCCGAGTACGACATCATCAGCACGCTGCGCGCGGTCGGCGCGCCCTACCGCCTGCGACCGACCGATCTGTCCGAACGTGTGCTGCTCACGTCCGGCGGCACGAGCAACGCCCTGCGGAAGCTGGCCGGTTCGGGACTGATCGAGCGCGAGCCGGATCCTGAGGACGCGCGTTCGTCCTGGGTACGGCTGACGCCCCTGGGCGTCGAGACGGCGGAGGCGACCGTCAAGGCCGCCGTGGGCGCCCAGTCGGCCATCCTGAGCCCGGTCGGCGCCGACGTCTCGGGCAGGGCAGCCGACGGTCTGCGCGAGGTCCTGCTGGCGCTCGGCGACCGTACGCCGCCCCCGGCGCGTCTGCGCTGACATACCAGGCAGGCCTGAGCCGGAAGTTGACTGCCCGTTACGTCCCTGGAGAAACCAGGATCAGTTCACTCAGCGCCTCCCGGGTGTCGGCGGGATCGGACCCTGCTCCGCCCGCTCCCCGGGGGAGCAGGGTCCAGCCGACACCCCGGCGCATCGGCCGGCACTCGGCACCGGCCCTCCAACGCCGTTCGGACGATGGCCCGTTGCCGGTCTCGCTCCGGGACCAGCGGGAGCCGACGCCCACGGAACCGAATGCTTCGACGATCCCGGGCGCGGTCTCCGTGGCCAGGATCGCCGTACCGCGTGGCCGAGCCCACGAGGGACACCGCATGGTCGGTGCGGCGTCAGACCACACCGACCCGTTCGAGGTCCGGCCCGGTGCCGGACGGACAGGTGACGTCGGCGAGCGCGAACGGCCGATGGGTCAGGCGATGCCGACCTTGTTGGAGTCGAGGTCGACCGTCAGGACCATTCGTCCTTCGTTGAGCTGCCATCCGCGCACGTCGTAGGTGCGCAGGCCCTGGGTGAACAGCGGGTCCCTCTCCGCGGTCGCTCGGGCCTCCGCGAGCGACTTCGCGCGGACGGCGATCATTCCTGATCCGTCCCACTCGTAGTCGGCCGCCCGGAATGGGCCGCCCATGAACATCACTCCGGTGCTTTCGAGTTCGCGCAGGTAAGCGACATGCTCGCCGAGCGCGCTCTGTGTACGTTCCGATTCGATGTCCCACTGACCGGTGGGAGTGCCGAACATGACGTAGAGCTGGAAGAGCCGCAGTTCGAGGCCGGTCAGGACAGTCTGGTCGGTGTCGGTGCTCATGGGGAATCCCTTCAAGCCGGCTGCGGACCGGCCGCTGCCGTTGGCGGTACGGGTCGGTTGGCCGGGCGGTGTGCCCGGCTGGTGCGCGAGGGCAGGTCACACGCGGAGGCAGCGCGTGGGCAGGTCGTTCGGACAGCTCGCGGTGTCCCGGGCGCACTCGTCCTGAACGCGCCCGGCGTACTTCACGGTGAGTGCGGCCATCGCCCCTCCTTCGTGAGGCCGTAACACTGATACTCGAATATGCAATGCATCATCGAATATTCTAGAGGTGCGGCCCTGGATGAACCAGACATCACGGAGTCGAATATTTGTAAGGTGGTCACGTGGTGGACAAGGAAACCCGCAACGAGCGGGTATACACGGAGCTGCGGAAAGACATCCTGTCCGGTTCTCGCAGACCGGGTGAGAAGCTGCCGACCGCCGAGTTGTGCAAGCGGTACGGCGCCAGCGTGGGCGTGGTGCGCGAAAGCCTGCTCCGGCTGGTCGAGCACGGCCTGGTGCAGGTACGGCCCATGCAGGGGTTCCGCGTCACCGAGCTGACGGCCGAGGATCTGCGTGATCTGACCCAGGCCCGGCTGGACATCGAGACGCTGGCCCTGCGGTACGCCGTGAACGAGGGCGACACCGAATGGGAGTCACGGCTCGTCGGAGTCCACCACCTGCTCTCGGTCACCCCGCGTCAGTCCGAGGATTCGCAGGAGCGCTTCACGGCCGAGTGGGGCAGGGCGCACGGCACCTTCCACACGGTCCTGCTGGAGGGCTGCCGCAACCGGCTGATCCTCGGCATCGCCCACCGGCTGCGTGACAGCGCCGAGTTGTACCGGCGGTGGTCGGTGGAGGCAGACGCCCCCGCCCGCCGGGACGTCCCGGGAGAGCACCGCGGGATCCTTGACGCCGTGCTCTCCCGGGACGCCGATCTCGCTGTCGAGCGGCTGGCCTCGCACATCCGGCGGACGGACGAGGTGCTGCGACGAGGACTGTGACGGCAGCACGGTCCTCACCCTGGTCGCGCCAGGCGGGGTCCGGGACGGACATCACGGGCGGCAGCCGGTCCACGTGGCCGATCACCGCACGGCCGGTGTCTCCGACGTGGTGATGATGACGGTGGGCGGGTCGGGGCCGTGCCCGGCCGAGCGGGCCGACCGCCACAAGGAAAGGGACGGCCGTCTCGTCCGCGACAACCAGGATCTCCGCGGGCCGACGTCACGGTCGTGCCGGCGCCGGCGTCCCGGCGCGGCCTTCCCGCCCCGTGCGTGACCGCCTTCTTGAGCTGGTGGGACATGGACGCGATTCCCCTGGCCGCATCAACAGGCCTCAGCTCGAGTGCGATCCGGTCATCAGACCGGCAAGGTCTTCGGGATTCATGAACGACGGCGGCGGTGGCGGGCCCCAGCTGAACAGACCACGGTCCCCTTCCAGCACGTCCGGTTCCCAGAGGTCGTCCTCGCCGATGTCGTCGAGATCGCTGTAGTACTCGCTGAAGGTTCCGGCCGGGTCGCGCAGGTACCAGAAGAAGTTGGAGCCCGCGTAATGGCGCCCCAGGCCCCAGACGTGCCGCTCGGGGTGTTCCGCCAGCATCGCCATCGCGCCGCGGCCCACCTCGTCGATGTCGTCGACCTGCCACGCCGTGTGGTGCACGAAGTTCACCGGGAACTTCTGGATGAGAACGTTGTGATGGTCCGTCGAGCAGCGGAGGAAGGCTCCGTGGTCGCTCACCCGGTCGCTGACCTTGAACCCGATGCCGTCGACGACGAACCGTTCAGTGGCCTCGAAGTTGGTCGTACCCAGCACAACATGCCCCAGCTTGCGGGGCATGACCCGCCCCTCGCGCAGGATGCCGGGCGTACGGGCCGCGCGGCGCTCGACGCGGCCCGGCAGATTCACCGGACTCGCGGTCGCCTGACGCTGACTCACGCGCGGCATGACCGTGAGTTCGAACCGCACGCCCGTCACCGGTTCGCGGGCCGCGAGCGTACCGGCGCCGTGGCGCGGCATCACACCGAGACGGGTGAGCCGTTCCGCCGCCCGTGCCAAGTCGTCGCTGTCGTCGACTCCGACGACCACGGCGAGGAGACGCCGGGAGGGCGCGACGTCGAGGTGGAGCTGTTCACCTCCTTCCCGGGTGCTGAAGGCGGCGTCCGCTGTCCTCGTGAGCCCGAACTCCTCGTAGTAACGTCCCACCGCGCCGACATCGGGAACCCCCAGCGTCACGCTCGCCAACCGGTGCAGGCTCATGACAGCTCCTCACCTTCCGACTCCTGCGCGACGAACTCGTGTTCCATTTCACCGACACCGTCGATCCAGCTTCTGAGGCGTTCACCGGGCCGCAGGAAACGGGGTGGGGTGCGGCCCGCACCGACGCCGGACGGTGTGCCGGTGAAGATCACGTCCCCGGCTGAGAGCGGGAGCACCGCGGACAGCCGGGCGATCAACTCCGGGACCGAGAAGATCATCTGCGAGGTTCTGCCCCGCTGGACCACCTCGCCGTCCACGGCGCATCCGATGGACAGGTCGTCGGGGTCGTCGAACTCGTCCGGAGTGACCAGGACGGGCCCCATCGGGGAGAACCCGGGGAAGGACTTGGCGAGACCGAACTGCGGTGCGGGCCCGCTGTGTTGCATGACCCTCTCGGACAGATCCTGTCCGACGGTGACACCCGCCACCGCGTCCCAGGCGCGGTCCTCGGAGACGCGCCGGGCCCGCGCTCCCATCACCACGACCAGTTCGACCTCCCAATCCACCGATCCTTCCGGCAGGACGACACGGCCCCGGGGCCCGGTGATCGAGGAGGGGAACTTCGTGAAGACCAGGGGGTTCTTCGGGATGGACAGGTTCGACTCGTCCGCGTGGTCGCGGTAGTTGAGCCCGATCGCGAAGACCTGGCCCGGGCCGGGAGCCGGTGAGCCCAGCCCGTCGGCCGGAGGGGGCCCCGTGGGAGCACCGGTGAAGCCGTCCGCCCAGTCACGGAACTCACCCCACCGCTCGTAGATGGACTGCGGATCGGAACCGAACCTGCCCCCGGTCACGCGGCCGACGTCCACCGTCCCGCCCTTGACCACCAGTGACAGCCGGCCGTTCACATGGGCGATGCGCATACTGAGCCTCCGCTTCGTCGCTTGACGGCTCCATGATGCCCACCACTAATCGAGCATTCAATAGATATTCGAATATTTTTGAGATGCCAACGACCCGGGCCGGAGAGTGCCAACTCCCCGTGTGCGGGACCGCGTCCGGTGAATGAGTCCGCGGCTGCGCCTCTCGGCGGGCCGCTCCAACGTGCTGTCGACCGAGCAGAAACAGTGCCCGCGGCAGGCCCTGCCCGGCGGACTGGTCATGGAGAGACGCCCGGCGGCGTGGCCGAATACGTCGCCGGGCATGGGGACTTCGTGGGCCCCGGACGTGAACTGCCGGGGGCAGGAAGCCCGTCAGAAGACGTGGTTCGGGATCTGCGCGGGCTCCGCGAGGAGGTCGGAGATCTCGTCGTCCAGCCGGACCAGGGTGATCGAAGCGCCGGCCATGTCGAGCGAGGTGCAGTACTCCCCCACATAACTGTGCCGGATCTCGATGCCGCGTTCCACCAGCTGCTTGTGAGCCAGTCCGTAGACCAGGTACAGCTCGCTGATCGGTGTGCCGCCGAGTCCGTTGACCATCAGCGCGACCCGGTCACCCGTGGTGTACGGCAGGTCTTCGACCACGGCGGTGAGGAGTTCGCGCACCAGTGTGTCCGCGGGCTGGATCTTCTGTCGGCGCCGGCCCGGCTCGCCGTGGATGCCGACGCCCATCTCGACCTCGTCGTCCGGCAGTTCGAACAGCGGCGAGCCCTTGGCCGGCGGGGTGCACGCGGTGAGGGCCATCCCCATGGTGCGGGTGACGGAGTTCACCTTCTCGCCGATCCGGTGCACCTCGTCGAGGTCCGCGCCGCGTTCGGCGGCCGCGCCGACGGCCTTCATCACGAAGAAGTTGCCGGCCACTCCGCGGCGGCCGACCGTGTAGGTCGAGTCCTGCACGGACACGTCGTCGTCGATGAACAGCGTGCGGACGGTGATCCCGTCGGCCTGCGAGAGTTCTTCCGCCATCTCGAAGGCCATCCGGTCACCTGTGTAGTTGTTCACCAGAAGCAGGACGCCCTTGGGTGACGCGACCAACTTGACCGCCTCGTAGACGTAGTCGGCCGGTGGCGCGGAGAAGACGTCTCCGGGACACGCGGCGTCGAGCATTCCCTTGCCGACGGTCATGACGTGAGCGGGCTCGTGTCCGGATCCCGAACCCTGAACGATGGAGACCTTGTTCTCCCGAGGCGCGTCGACACGAATGATCAGGTTGTACTCGGGGACGTACCGAAGCGTGTCCGGGTTGGCCAGGGCCAGTCCCTGCAACATCTCCGAGACGTAGTCCTTCGGGTCGTTGACGAACTTCTTCATGACGTCGCTCCAGGGTCTCGTCGTTGAGGGGGCTCCACGGGGCAGGGGCACAGATGGCCGGTGGTACGCAAGCCGACCGGTGGCCGGCCGGTCCGCCGGTCGGTCGTGTGTACGGTCTCTCCCGCGCGGTCGGCGCGTGCTTGACGCTCGGCGTGTGGTCAGTCGCGCGCGGACCAGTCGGCGGCGACGCGTTCCGCCATGACCGCGATCGCCACCGCGCCCGGATCCGGCGAACCGATGCTGCGCTCCCCCGTGTAGCTCTGACGGCCGCGCATCGCCTGCATCCCGGTGGTCTCGTCCGCCGCCCCACGGGCTGTCGAGGCGGCGACGACGGCGAGTTCGGCGGGGCCGACCGCCGGGTCACCCTCGTGGAGTTGCTTCTCCAGCGCGTCGGTCATCGGGATCAGCGCGTCCAGCAGTGTCTTGTCACCGAGATCGGACTTGCCTCGTGTCTTGATGCCCTCGGCCGCCGCACGCAGCATCGCGACGGCGTCCGCGCCGTTCAGGTCCGTCTTGTCCTTGACCGCTCCGGCGGCCCTGAGAAAGGCGGTTCCCCACAGCGGTCCCGACGTCCCGCCCACCCGCTTGGAGATCACCAGCGCGACCTTCTTCAGGAACTCCGAAGGCGAACTGCGGTCGAGAGTGTCCCAGTCGGCCAGGACGATTTCGAACCCCCGCGCGAGCGAGTATCCGAAGTCCCCGTCCCCCGCGACGGCGTCGAGTTCGCTGAACTCTCGTTCGTTGTCGACAGCGGTCCGGGCGATCGTCCTGACGACGAACTCGAGGTCACTGGGTGTTGTCGATGACGGTGACATGGTCTCTCCTGACTGGCGTGACGTCAGTTGGGCCCGGCGGCGGAGGCGGCGAGCAGGGATTCGAAGTCCGCGAGACGTACGAACGGACGCGGGTCCAGGCCGAGCGGATCGCTCAGTACCTCTGTAACTGTTTCCCGCGGCTCCGGCTCGCCGAGTGAGGTCACCACCAACGACGCTCCGGTGAAGTCCTCCTGACCGGTGTACGCGCTGGTCGTGACCGCGCATGCCAGCCCGGCACCGAGCGCCGCCAGCATCCCGTTGCGGCTGTCCTCGATCACGACGACATCCGCGGGATCGAGCCCGAGCCGGCCCAAGGAGAAGGTGTAGATGTCCGGAGCGGGCTTTTTGTGCGGGACGATGTCTCCGGCGAACACACTGAAACGCGCGGCCAGTTCGGATCCCGCGGCCAGTTCGAGCACACTGCGTACGGACGGCTCCGCCGATGTGGAGGCGACGGCCAGTGCCCAGCCCGCGTCATCGGCCTCCTCGGCCGTGCGCCGTACACCCGGCCGGGGCGGAATGGCCCCGCTCGCGATGATCCCGGTGTAGATCTCGGTCTTGCGCCGGTGCCACCGGGCCACCTGCTCGTCGAGCGCGTCCGCGTCGGTGGGCAGGCCCGCCTCGGCGACGAACTCGGGAGTGAGCAGCGTCTTCATGCGCTCCTTTCCGCCGCCCACCTTCACCTTCCGCGCGTACTCGTCGTCGCTCCAGCGCACCGGGAGGCCGAACTCCTCGAAGGTCCGGTTGAACGCGGGCAGATGCCCGTAGCGCTCGGTGTCGGCGAGTACACCGTCGCAGTCGAAAATGAGGGCGGGCACGGTGTCACCCCACCCGTCCGGCGCTGCCGAACAGCGTCATGAGCGAGCCGGTCATCTCGATGACGTCCTGGCGCACGGACCGGAAGAGCGACGGAGGGTCCCACTTCTGCTTCTTCTCCGTCGCCTGGAGAAAGGCCAGGCTCGACTTCATGTACGTCTCTTTGAGAGCGGTCGAGATGTTGACCTTCGCGCACCCGCGGGAGATGAGGTCGCGGAACTGCTCGTCGGAAAGGCCACTGCCCCCGTGGAGCGCGATCGGCAGCGGATACGCCGCCACGATGTCGGAGACGCGCTGGGCATCGAGCACCGGCGCCTGCTTGTACGATCCGTGGGCGTTGCCGATCGCCGGCGCGAAGACGTCGACCCGCGTGGTCCTGAGAAAGTCCAGAGCGACGTCCAGGTCCTGCTGTGCGGCCGTACTGTCGCTGCCGATCCCGTCCTCGACCCCGGTGATGGACTCGATCTCGCCCTCGACATGGGCCCCGTACCCGCGCGCCTCCGCGACCACTTCGACCGTCTGCCGGGTGTTCTCCTCCACCGGCAGCCGGGAGGCGTCGAAGAGAACCGAGTTCCAGCCCTGCCGCAGACACTCGGTGATGACCTCACGCTCCGGGCAGTGGTCCAGGTGGAGCGTGACTGGCACGTCGATGCCCGCCGTCATCGACGTCCACATCGCATAGAGCACATCGCTGCCGATCGATTTCACCGTCTTGACGGAGGTCTGCACGATCAGCGGTGACGCGTTTTCCACGGCGGCGGCGAGTACCGCCTCCAGGGTGAGATCGTTGAACACGTTGACGGCCGGCACGCCGTAACGCTTGTCGAAAGCGTCAGACAGGATGTCGGCCAGCGGTACGACAGACACGTTGCCTCCAGAGTTCGGTCTCGCCCAACCCCATTCGACGCCAGCCGGACAGGCGCCGCCACTCCAACGTGGCGCCGTGCGGGCGGAAGGACCCGTACGGCATCGGTGCTCCGGCCCGGCCGAATCCCCGGCGCGCACTGGGCCAACAGGCGTAGAGGGCTCCGCTGGGCCGTCAGGGACACGGGCCGCCGGGACAGCCGGGCCGCGCGCCTTTCCGGGCGTACGGGAGCCCGGTACGCGAGGAGTCAGGCGCGCGCCGGGATCCGATGCGCGCGGGCCCGGGGCGGGCGCGGCCCCGGCAGCCGTCTCGCTTTCCACGCACCACGGCGCACTGCCATAGGCCAATATCAACCGTCATACAATTGCAGAATAAGAATTCTTGAGCAATTTCCGGATTCTTCTTGACCAAGTATTCGAACGTGCCCTGTACTGAAAAAGCGCCGCCGCCCTCCATGAAACCAGGGCATCGGCGCACTTCGGAAATCCGCAGGAACCTCCAGTAATGGAGTTTCAGAGAAAGGGCACCGCCATGTTCGAAAGCGATGAACTCTTCGAGGAAATGTCGGTTCCGGAATCGGAGAAGGCTTTCGCCGGTCACAGCTGCTTCTCCGCTGCGACCGAGTTCGAGGCCGAATCCGCCGAGTAGCACCCGGAGCGGCTCCTGGCAGCGCCAGCACCGGGAGCCGCTTCTCCCCCCGTACCCGACCACTGCTCATGAAGGCGAACAGAATTGGAAACGAGCCCGGACCCGGCCACCCCCCGCTCCGATTCGCTGACCCCCCGGCGCGACGTGCGGCTCGTCACCCGCGGCGATCATCTGTACATCTGCGCGAGTACGGGGACGCTCCGCGTACCGGCCCGGCTGCCGGCCCCGCGCCACGCGGAGAACGGTCTTCTCACGCTCGACGCCGTACCGGACCGTGTCGTGGAAGGGATGCGCACCCGGGGCCTGGCCCGTCCCGGCGACGGACAGCGCCACCACCCCCTCTACGGGCGGGAGCAGGAGCGCGGCGACCTCGCGGTCGCCATGGCCGGTGACGGGCTGCCGGCGACGGAAGCCGCCGCGCACCTGAGCCGGGCCGGCGTGCGGACCGTGCCTCCCGAGCGGCACGCCGAGGCGAACGCGGTCCTGCTGCCGCTCGACCTGCCCGAGCCCGAGCTTCAGCGCTGGGCCGGGCTCTCACTGACCAGGGGCACCCCGCTGGTGACGTACCTGAGCACGCCGACGCGCCTGCTCTTCGCCACCCTCACCCCGCCCGACACCGCCTGCCCCGTCTGTCTCGTACGGCGTATCCGTGCCAACCACACCTGGCAGCCGGTCGCCGATCTGCCGCTCGACGTACTGCTCGGCGCGGCGGAGAGCGAGGCATGGCCCACCACCGCGATCGCTGCCGGCGTCCTCGCCCACGAAGTCCTCGCCACCCTGACCTCGGCCCCCCCGCACCGAGCCCGCCGTCCTGACCGAGATCGACCACCATTCGCTGGAGCGCACGGGCCACGCGCTGTTCCACACGCCGCACTGCCCCAGCTGCGCCAAGGCCGTCGTCCCGCCCACGAGGGCCGGGGCGGACACCGTGGACATGCACGCCAGTTGGGAACAGATGCGGGGTGCTGTCGACCCGCTGACCGGCCTCGTGCCCGAGCTGCGGGTGGACGAGGGCGACGGCGGCCCGGGCAGCACCACGTACGCGCGCACCGCCGGGTCGATCACCACGACCTGGTTCTCCCCGGTGGAGGCGGAAGCGCGCGGCGGAGCGGTCAAGAGCGATCCGACCGGTGCCCGGGTCTGCGCCGTCGGGGAGACCATGGAGCGTTACGCCGCGGGCGTCTACGATCCGGACCGGCTGGTCCGCGCCACCTTCGCCGCGCTCGGCGACGAGGCCGTGGACCCGCGCACCCTCCCGCTCGGTTCCGCCAAGGAGTACGCCGAGCAGCCCCGTTTGGGCCCCTTCGATCCGGACGCGGAGATCGACTGGGTCCGCGGCCACTCCCTGACCACCGGCCGGACGCGGTACGTTCCGGCCTGCGCGGTGTACCTGCCCTATCGCTTCCCCCGCGGCCACACCCCCTGGTTCGATCCCATCTCCACCGGCCTGGCCGCCGGAAGTACCTACCACCACGCCGTGTTCGGCGGCCTGATGGAGATCGTCGAGCGTGACTCGACGCTCGTCTTCTGGGAGAACAGACTCACTCTGCCCAGTCTGGATCTCGCGCGTCTGCAGGACGGTCCGGCCCGGCGCATCATCGACCGGGTCACCGCGGAGGGTGCCGCGGTCACCTGCAAGGACCTCACCACGGATCTCGGTATTCCGGCCGTGGCCGTCCGCTTCACCGAAGGCACCGCCGACCGGCCGGTGGTCGTCCACGCCGCACGCGCCGACCTCGACCCGCACGCGGCGCTCCTCGGCGCGCTGGAAGAGGCGCGCCTGTGCAGAACGGGGGCGGGCATCTGGCTCGAAGAGGAAAAAGTCCCGGGCCCCGACGACGTGTTGAGTGCCCTCAGCGAATTCTGCCTCTACTACTGCGCTCCCGACCGTCAGCGGCATCTGGCGTTCTGGGACGAGGGACCGCTGCGTTCGGTCCCGCGCGCCAGGCCGTCCGCCGGGCTCCGCGCGGACGTGGAAGAGGCGGTACGGCGACTGGCCGCCCAGGGGTACGAGACGCTCACCGTCGACATCACGCCCGTCGATGTGGCCGAGTGCGGGGTCTCGGTGGTCAGGACCGTGGTGCCGGGGCTGTGTCCGCTCACCCTGCGCAGCGACTTCCACCGGCGGGGCGGCCCCCGGGTGTTCGAGGCCCCGGTCGCCATGGGTCTGCGCGCGAGCGGCCTCGCCGAGGACGAGCTGAATCCGCTTCCCCTGCCCTTCCTCTGACGACCCTGTACGACGAGTGACGGGAGAGAATCCATGACCGGCCATCTCTACCGGCGCAACCCCGACCTGCTGCTGGAGTGGGACGAGGGTGCGGGACCGGTGCTCGTCGACTGCCGCCGCTGGCGCAAGTTCGCCGCCAAACCGGTGCTCGTCGGCCTGCTCCACCACCTCGACCGCCCCTTGACCGGGGAGGAACTGCACCACCGCTGGCCGGAATCCGCCAACGCCGGGGAGACGGGCGCGCTCCTGGAGCGGCTTGCCGCGGCCGGGATCGTACGGCGGTGCGAGCCGGACGGCAAAGACGCGGCGACGGCTTCCGGCGGCGACGGCTGGACTCCGTACGAACTCGCCGTGCACGCCCAGGCCGGGAAGGGGCCTCTGCCGGGCGCCCGGCGCGGGTCCCCGCCGTCCGCCCGCTTCAGCCACCCCGAGGCCACCGGCGTCGTCGCGCTCCCCGACGGCCGCGACGCGCCGAGCCGCCCGCTGGCGGACGTGCTGGCCGAGCGGCGCAGTGTCCGTGCGTTCGCCCCGTCCCCCGTGCCGCTGCCGCTGGTCGGCGCGTTCCTCGACCGGACCGCGCGGGTGCGCGGCTACCTTCCCCCGCGCGCATGTCAACAGACCCAGCGCGCCGCGCCGTCCGGCGGCGGACGGCACAGCCTGGAGGTGTACCTGCTGGCGCGCGAGGTGGCGGGGCTGACGGCCGGGGCGTATCACTACGACCCGTTCGGCCACACCCTGCACCGGCTCTCCTCCTGGACGGACGAACTGGCCGCGCTGCAGCGCAGAACCGTTGTCGACGCCGCCGCGATGACGGAGGCACCGCCCGCCGGGATCTATCTGGCCTCCTGCGCCGACCGCACCACATGGAAGTACGAGGGGATGTCGCTGAGCCTGGTCTACCGCGACACCGGCTGCCTGATGCAGACCATGTGCCTCACCGCGACCGATCTGGGGCTCGCGTCCTGTCTGACCGGCGCGATGGAGGCACCCGTGGCCGCGCCGTTTCTCGAACGGCACCGGGCCAGGCTGATCCACGTGGGCAGCCTGGCCCTGGGTCTGCCCACGGACCCGCCCACAGCCCCCGGCCTGGTACCCCTCCCCCAGGCCGGGCCCCCGCCCTGAGCGTGGCCGCGCTCAGGGCGGGGGGTCATTTCGCGGGCGTGCGTGTCTGCTCCAGGGGCGCGCCGCCCGTGGGATGGCGATGAGCCCGGATGAAGGCGGCGGTGGTCTCGGCGCTTTCGCTGCCGCTCTGCCAGTTGGACACGGAGACACGTACCGCGGCGTGACCGTGCCAGGTGGTGATGGTCACCCAGCACGAACCGCTGCTGTTGAGTGTGTCCACCATCTGCCGTGTGTCGATCTCGTCGCCGACGTGCAGCAGGACCTGATTGAGGGTCACGGGCGCGAGCAGACGGATGCCCGGTTCCCGCGTGAGGCGGCGGGCGACCTCGCGGGCCGTGGCGCAGTTACGTTCGATCATGGTGGCGATCCCGTCATGCCCCAAGTGATGGAGGATCGCCCACAGGGTCAGCGCGCGGGCGCGCTGCGAGATCTCCACCCGGTGGTCCATCGGATCGCGGCCCTCGCGCTCGGTGGTGTGCAGGTAGTCGGCGCTGAAGCCCACCGCTTCGTGGAGGGCTGCCGGGCGTGCGCAGAGGGCCATCCCGCAGTCGTAGGGCGTGTTCAGCCACTTGTGGCCGTCGCAGGCCCAGGAATCCGCCCGTTCCAGGCCGTTCAACCGGGGGCGCAGCGCGGGCGAGGCGGCGGCCCACATGCCGAAGGCGGCGTCCAGATGGAGCCAGCCGCCGTGTGCGTGGGTGATGGCGGCGATCTCGGCGAGAGGGTCGACCGAGCCGCAGTCGGTGGAGCCGGCCTGCCCGCACACGATGAGTCCGCCGGGCGCGCGAGCGGCCAGTTCGGACAGGTGATACGCGTTCATACGGCCGTCGTCGTCGGCGTCGACCCAGCTGATCTGGCCACCGGGGCCCAGTAGTCGCAGACCGCGCAGGACCGAGACATGCGTGTGTTCGCCGACCAGGACGCTCAAACATATAGTCGACCATGATGGTGAAGTACTTCTCCAGCAGGGGCTTCCGTATGACGTCGTCCGGAAACGCCCAGCGAAATATGGGATCGGCGATATGGGATCGGCGCGGCGCCGAACGATTCACGATACGTCGCCACCATGAGGAGTCGTACAGCAGATCCAGGTGCCGCGCGAGGGGCAGCGTGCGGTTCGTGTAGTCCCACCAGGGCGTGCGCATGCCCCGGGGCCTGACGCCCGCGTACCGCTGGAGCACGCCGACGCTGCGTTCGGCCAGGGCGTATTCCTCCGCCTCGGAGAGTTCACTGCACCGCTCGTGGATCCATCCGTGCATCCCGATCTCTTGGCCCTGCGCCTGGATCTCGCCGATCGCTTCCGGATGCAGTTGCACGGATACCGCGGGAATGAAGAAGGAGGAGGGGACTCCGTATTCCTTCAGCGTTGACAGAACGTCAGCCAGGCCGACACGGTTCCCGCACTGCGCCTGCGAAATATAGCCGGGAGATGTTGATTTCAGACAGAAGGGCGCTGTTTCGTTGTCGACATCAAAGCTTGTGGCGACGGCAACAGATATTCCGTCCGGCCAACAGGACAGACCCGCTCCGCGCCCCGCACCCACGTGTGCGGCAACGCTCCGCCACTTCTCTTCCGGCCAGCGCCAGGGCTGATCAGGGCCGGTCTCTCCCTCTCGGAAATGTCGCCACCTGCCGTTCGGTTCACCATGGAAACACCAATTCCGCGAGTTCGTGGGCATGGCGGAACCCTTTCTGTTTCAGTGTCGGCCCATCTGCCTCGCGACGCATCTGTACGGTCGGCGGCACGGGCGCGGCATCAGTGACGGACTCGGAATCAGCGGCGAACTCGGCCGGACGACATGAATCGGCCGGACCGCATAAACTCGGGTAGCCGGCGTGCACGCCTGGAAAGATTGCCGGGCCAGTCCTCCATCAAGGAGCCGAGCATGGGTTTGGAAATCGAGCAGGAGACCTTCGACGAGGCCGACTACTCCCTCTTCCGTGAACGCCTGGAAGACTCCGTAGGAGCATTGCACAAGGCATTGGCCGTTCCGGGTTTCGGTCAGTCGGAGACCAGCGTCGGCGCGGAACTGGAAATGTTCCTCATGACCGCGGACGGCCGGCCCGCGGCACTCAACGAGCGCGTCCGCAGGACTGTCTCGGACCGTCGCATCGCGCTGGAAGTGGACCAGTTCAACCTTGAAGCGAATCTGACGCCGGTGGAGCTTCGGGGACGTCCCTTCACCGCCATGCGCGCCGAGACCGACACGCTGCTGGAAGCCGTCGGTAGGGCGGCCGGCTCCCACGGAGCGAGACCGGTGCTGATCGGCACCCTGCCCACGCTCGTACCGTCCGATCTGCGCCGTTCGGCGCTGACCCCGCGCGGCCGGTTCCACCACATAGAGAACGCGCTGGCCCGGCGCCGGGGCACGCCGTACCTTCTCGTCTTCGACGGCGACGAGCCCTGCACACTGATGGCCGACTCCATAGCGGTGCAGGGCGCCACCTCTTCCTGGCAGCTCCATCTGGTCGTGACACCCGCGGAGTTCACCCGCGCCTACAACGCGGCCCAGCTCGCGACGGGGCCCGTACTCGCGGCAGCGGGGAACTCACCACTGCTCCTGGGCCGCCGGCTCTGGCACGAGACGCGCATCCCGATGTACGAGCAGGGCTTCGGCGACCGTGCCGCCGCAGCCGCGGGTCCTGTGCGGGCGTCGTTCGGCAGCCACTGGCTGGACGGTGGTGTGGTGCGGCTGTTCGAGGACGCTGTCCGCGACCACGAGGTCCTGCTTCCGGTGCTGTCCGCGCGGGAACCGGCCCATCACAGGACGTCCGGCGCTCCCTGGCTGGAAGAACTGCGCCTGCACCAGGGCACGGTGTGGACCTGGAACCGTCCGGTGTACGACCCGGACGGCCACGTCCGTATCGAGTTCCGCGCGCTGCCCAGCGGTCCGACCTCCATCGACATGGCCGCCAACTCCGCTTTCCTGCTGGGGCTGACCCTGTACCTGTCCCGGCAGCCGAATGACATCCGCACCACCATGGCGTTCGAGACAGCCCGGGAGAACTTCTACCGCGCCGCACGCTCCGGCCTCGAAGCCCGGCTCTGCTGGCCTTCGGCCGACCAGACCGGACTGGCCTGGAGCAGCGCCGCCGAGTTGATCCCCCGGCTGCTGCCGCTCGCCGCCGAAGGCCTGATATCCGCCGGAGTCGACGCCGGGGAAGCGGAAGAACTGCTGTGGGTGGTGGCCGGCCGCGTCAGCACCGGGCAGACCGGATCCGTGTGGCAACTGCGCGCGCTGCAAGCCCTGGAGGAGCGCGCCGACCGGCGTACCGCGCTGTGCCGGCTCACCGACGCCTACACACAGGTGAGCGCGTCACACGAGCCCGTGCATACCTGGGGGATCCCCGCCCGGAGGGGATGACATGCCGAGAACGCCGCACCGAGACACGTGGCTGCGCCCGGACCGGCTGTGGGACGGCAGCTCCGAGGCTCCGGCCGACGGGGTTTCCGTACTGGTGCGTGACGGCCGGGTGGCGGAGATGAGCGCCGCGCCCCCGCTGCCGGTGGACGCGGACGTCATCGGCCTGCCGGGTTGCACACTGGTGCCCGGCTTCATCGACTGCCATGTGCACGTTCTGGACGAACGGCTGGACACCGCGCCGGCCGCCTACCAGACCCTGAGGGCCCTGCCCGTGCTGAGGGGCCTGCTGGCCGCCGGGTTCACCACCGTCCGTGACCTCGGAGGCGCGGACCAGCCGCTCAACACGGCACTGCGAAGCGCTGTGCACGAAGGTCTCGTACGCGGCCCGCGCATGCTCGTGGCGCCCAACATCCTCTCTCCGCGCGGAGGCCATGCCGACAAGTCGCCCGCGCTCGCGGAACGTTACGGCACGGAAATCGGCACGGTCGCCGACGGCCCGGACGAACTGCGCCGCGCCGTACGCCGACAGGCGCGGGCCGGAGCGGACTGGATCAAGTTCGTCGGCAGTGGAGGCTTCTCCTCTCCGGTGGACAAACCCGACGACACCGCCTACTCACAGCTGGAGATGGACACGCTGGTCTCCACCGCAAGAGACCTCCATCTCCCGTGCGCCGCCCATGCCTTCGACGACGAGTCCATCACCCGGGCGATCCGCGCAGGCGTACGCAGCATCGAACACGCCTGCCTGGCAACGCCGTTGGCGTACGCATTCATGGAAGAGAACGGCACGTATCTGGTGCCGACCCAGTACGCGCAGACGTACTTCCTGGAACGGCTGGACGAGGACCTCCTCTGGGCAGGCCAACCACCCAAGATGCGCCGCGCCTACCGGCATTTCGCACAGGACCTGGAGGAGGGTCTGCGCCGACCGGCCCGCACCGACACAAAAATCGCCTTCGGCACGGACGCCGGGATGTTCCCGTACACCGAGAGCTGGAGGGAGTTCCCGACCCTGGTCGCGAACGGCCTCTCCCCCGTACGCGCCCTCCGTGCGGCGACCAGCACGGCCGCTGAACTACTGGACCGCCCCGAACTCGGCCGCATCGCACCGGGAACGACGGCCGATCTGGTCGCCCTGCGGGGCGACCCGTTCCAGGACATCAACGCGACGGGCCGCGTCAGCTACGTCATGCAGGGCGGCCACAGCTGCCCGCACCCCGCGCAGAACAACACAGTCCGCCGCTGAGACCGGCATACACCCTGGCGCGCCCGACGAGTTCCGCGCTCAAGGGCTGGATGTCGCGGCCGGAATCAGGGAGCAGATGACCGAGTTCGTCGCGACACATCCCGAAGTCCGGCTGATCGAGGGCCGGTTCATGCAGATCCAGCAGGCGGTGGGGGCAATCGTGACTCGACGGCCCGAGACTGTCCTGTTCCTCCGGAAACTGGTCGAGGAGCCGAAAGCCGGCGGATTCGTGGCCGACGCGCTCCGCCGCGCGAATCAGTCCGAGGCCATGGTCGCGCCGCCCGCGCAGGCACGGCTCTGCGGCCCGGACCCGCGACGCCCCGGCCATCGGCGGTACACCGGCCTCGCAGGTCCCAGCCGGGACACGAGGCCGATCCACGCCGGTCCGCCAGGCCCCGGGCGCGACCGGTGCCGGATATGTGACCTGGTGATGAGATCCGGGCAGCCGCCGCCCTTCGACCGCGCGGACCCGGCGCGCCGGAAGCACAATGGAAGGATGGACGAGGAACTGCGGGCCTACATCGACGGCATCGCCGCCGAGCACCGCCCGCTGTTCGACCGCATACACCGGCTGATCCTCGAAGCCCACCCGGAAGCGGTCATGAGCCTCTCGTACAGAATGCCGACGTACACGGTCGGTAAGCGCCGGCTCCACGTGGGCGTGTGGAAACACGGACTGTCGCTGTACGGCTGGCTGGGCCGCGATGCCGGTTTCGCCTCCCGCCACCCCGCGCTCACCACGAGCAAGGGAACCATCCGTCTGCGTCCCGGTGACGCGGCTTCCATCCCCGATGACGAACTGCGCGCCTTCGCCCGCGCCGCCCTGGGCACCGACACGCATCCGTAGCCGCTGGTCGAGCGCACTCCCTTGCCGGCCTTCGGGACGGTCGCCCGCTGATGTACGCGCCTCCCGGGAGCGCCCCCAGTGTTCGGCCGGGCGTCACCTTTCCGCCTTTTCGCCGCTCCGGGTGTTCCCGGATGTGCTCCTACGATGCGATCGTGGTCGACAGCGCGATGGGGGGCGTTGATGTCCGATGAGAATGACGGTCCTGGCGCACATCCGGCCGGCGGCCGGCCACCGGCCTCACAAGGGCCGTCACGTGGTCCTGGGCTGCGTGCGATGGAACGGCTGGCACGCGAACTGCCCTACGGCGTAGAGCTCTTCCATCTCCGTCCCGACGGCAGTGTGCACTTCGCGGACCGTGAGGGCGCCCGGCTGCTGGGCCCGCGTGAGGAGTTCTTGCGCTTCATCGACGACGGCCAGTTCGCCCACTACCTCGTCGGTGACGCCAAGACTTCGCCGGAACGGCCGTCCAACGCCACGGTCAAGCTCGGAGTCGTCGGCCCGCGCAGCGCGTTCACCCCGCACGCGCACGGCGGCGAGCACATCGTGCTCAGCCTCGGCCACGCGGCGTGCGGTCTCTACGACGAGCGGCGCCGCCGCGTCACCGAGGTCCGGCTCTTCCCCGGGGCCATGATCCGCATCCCGGAGATGATGCCGCACTCCTTCGCCAACCGGGGCGCGCGGCCGCTGAACATCCTCGCCGCGAACACCGGCTTCGGTATCGACCACGAGGACTACGCGATCACCGCCGACGAGGCCGAGCGCCGCGCCGCGGCCCGGCCAGCGCCGGACAGCGGCAGCGGCGTCGGTCCGGCCCGGCCCGCGGTCACGGACTACGGTCCGCTCGCCGCGGCGCTCCGCGGCATCGAACGCGGCCAGCGGGTCAGGGGCGTTGGCGCCGTCTCCGTACGGGAGCGCCTCGCCGCCGGGCTGCGCCGCGCGGCGGCCGTCCTGGAGGGACCACGATGATCTGCCCGCACTGCTCACAGAACGTACTCCAGCGCGAGCGGACCGGACGCGTCTGCGGCAAGTGCCGGCGTGCTTTCGCCTTCGATCCGAAGACCGACGCGCTGAGACTGAGTGACCTGCGCGTCCGCAAGCTCAGCCAGAAACTCACCGCCGAAGGCCAGATCACCGTCACCGTCGGGCAGTTGTGGGGCGCGCTCGCCCGCAAGGCCATGTGGTCGGGCAACGGCCGTGCGGGCGCCCTCGGTTGTCTGGTCCCCGGGCTGTCCCTCGGCTCGGTGCTGTTAGCCATCGGCGCGTCCTCCGGCGGCGTCCCGGCGCTCGCGGCCGTCGGGGCCGGGCTCATCGGGCTGTCTCTCCTGGTGGCGGTGCCGATGTTCGTGGCCGGCCGGCGGGCGAAAGTACCGGTCACGGTCGGTGTTTTCCGCGGCAGGACAATGAGCCGCTGGCTACAGGTGTACGACGCGCTCCCGCCCGGCGTCGTGGACGACAGCGGGCCCCCGGCCGTCACTCAGCCCAGCGGGCCACAGGCCGCGCTGCTCTGCCAGGACCACGGCGTCGCCACCTTCCTGGCGGCCAACGACGTGCCGCGCCGGTACGGGGTCTTCCTCGCGACCGACCCCGGACAGCTGCCGCCCGGGGTACCGGTCGTCGTGCTGCACGACGCCGACCCGGCGGGCTGCCGACTCGCCTCGCGCGTCAGGGCGTCGCTGCCCGGCCGCCGCGTCGTGGACGCGGGCCTGCCGCCGCGCGCAGCCATGAACAACAAGCGCGCACTGGCGGTCCGCGGCCCCGCACCCGCTCAGGAAACCGTCCAGGGACTGCGCGAGAGCGGCGGGCTCACCGCCCTCGAGCTGACCTGGCTGGCCAAGGGCTGGTCCGCTCCTCTCCTGGGCCTGCCGCCCCGCAAACTCCTCACCGCCGTCACCCGGGTCCTTGAGCGCGTCACCGCCCCGGCCGACCGGCGCAGGGCCGAGGCCGTCGGTTTCCTCACCTGGCCCGGCGAGGAGGACCGTTGAGCGCGAACAGCGCCTCTCGGCATGGCGATTCGCCGCCCGCCGGACGAGGCGCCGCAGCCCGGCTGCTGGACCGCGCCCTCGACCGCACGCTCGTCACCGCCGTCGCCCGTGCCGGTACGCCCGGACGGATCCGCTTCACCGAACGCCAGCTCTACTTCGAGACGTGCCGCGTTCTGCGCCCGCCGCGCGCCGTCCCGCGCGGGATACCGGTCACGCCGGCCCCGCCCGTACGGTACGAGCGGTTCGCGGCGGCGCTGATCCGCCACGGCCCCGTCGCCGGGCTGCTCGGCCCGCTCCCGGGCCCCGTGCCTCTGGAGCGGCGGACGCTCCGCGAGCCGCGCGAGGCCGACCTCTACGACTACGGGCTGCCCCGGATGCTGATCTGCCAGAGCCGCGCCGTGGCCCGCATGCTGCTCGCCAATGACGTGCATCTGGAGGCCGCCTGCCCGGTGTTCGCAGCGGACCGGCTGCCGCTGGACCCACGGCTGGTGGCCGGTCTCGGCAAGGTCGAAGGCGCCACCGTGCACGTCCTGCACGACGCGAGTGTGTCCGGGATCGCGCTCACCGCCCGGGTACGCGGTGAGCTGCCCGGCGTGCGCGTCGTGTCGATGGGGCTCGTCCCCCGGCACGCGGCGGCCCTGCACCTGATCTCCGGCCGCGCCCCCGGCCCCGGCGCGGCCCTTGACATCCTGCCCGCCGGAATCGAACCCCGCGAGCGCGACTGGCTCGCGGGAGGCCGCTTCGCCGAGGTGGAGGCCGTGGCTCCCGCGCGGCTGCTGCGTACGGTCCTGCGCGTGGTGCGCGGTACGCGAACGCCGAGCCACTCCCTCTGGAGCGGCCTGCGTGAACTGCGCACCACGGGCTTCCTGACCTGGCCGGTGACCAATCCGGGCGACCCGACGACAAGAGGCTCACGAGGCGATGAACCGGCCACGCGAAATCCCGTACAGAGATGACCTGCTCGCCGACGGCAGTGTGCACCGCCGGTACGGGGACGGGCGCGAGGAGTGGCGCAGGCGGGACACCGGCCCCGTCGTGCGCTGGCACGACAACCAGGGCGCGTCCGGCACCGACGAACCGCTCGGGCAGCGGATCGTCAAACGGAGGTACGCGGACGGCACCGTGGTCTACGGCCGGGACATCGGTTACGGCCGTACGGTCTGGGGCCGCGGCGAGACGGTCCTCGTCAACCGGACGACGTTCGGCGGGCGTGTGGGAGCGGTACTGGCCGGACTCGGCCTGGTCACCCTCGGTGCGCTGACCGCCGCACAGCTTCCGCCGGTCGGTCTCACTCCCGAGGAAGAGGAGGAACTGCGCAGCCAGGCGGCCGCCCAGACCTCCTCGGGTGGCATCGGGGGCTCTACGGACAGCGGCGACTGGGACGGGGACTGGGGCGACAACGACGGCGGCTGGAGCGACGACGACTTCGGCTGACACACACGGACGCACCGGCCGCGGATCGGACACACCGGCCCAACCGGGGCGCGAGACCGATACGGACACACCGGCCCCGCCCGGGTGCGGAACCGGACGCAAGTACATGAGGGAGAGCGGACGATGGCACGTTTCTGCGCCTGTCTGGCGGTGACCCCCGAGCGGTCGTACGACCATCTCGCGGCGATGGGCGGCGCGGTACGGGCGGACACCCCGGGCGTGGCGCTGATCCCGGACGAACCCGGGCACGCGACCGGTCCGTTCACCGCGTACGGGCGCACCGCCGTCGGCGAGGTCACCCTGCACAACCGGCCCGAACTGCTGGCCGCGCTCGCCGGCGCCGGTGCCCCCGCCGAGCCGGACTGCCCGGACGGTGAACTGCTGTTGCGCTGCTGGGTACGGCTCGGTCCGGCCGGGATCCGGGCGGCCGAGGGCATGTTCGCGCTGGCCGTGCTGGACGCGGGTCAACTCGTCCTGATCCGAGACCATGTGGGGGCCAGGACGCTCTTCTACGCCCGGGCCGGGCACACTTGGGCCGCCTCGACCTCGCTCCGCGCTCTGCGCGGGTGGCCCGCGCTCGGGACGGGCCTCGAACTGGCCGCCGTACGCTCCTTCCTGACTTTCGCCTACCTGCCCGGTGAGGAGACGCTGCTGCACGGTGTGCGCGAGGTGCTGCCCGGCCGCTGTCTGCGGCTCACCGCGGACGGAGGCGTCACGGAGGAGCGCTACTGGGAGCCCGAGGAACGGATCGATGCCGCCGGTGCGACGCCGGGGACGTACGCGCTGCGACTGCGTGAGCTGCTGGAGGAGGCGACGGCGCGGCAGCTGCCGGAGGCCGGGGCCGCGGGTGTGCTGCTGTCCGGTGGAGTCGACAGCTCTCTGGTGACCGCGCTCGCCGCCAAACTGCACACGGGACCCGTGCACACGTACTCCATCAGCTTCGGCGACGAACTCCCCAATGAGCTGGGCTACTCGGGGCTCGTCGCCGCCCACTGTCACACCCGCCACCGGGTGTTGACGGTCTCGGGTGAGGCCGTGGCCGCGCGGCTGGCGGAGGCGGCGTCGCTGCTCGACAGCCCGGTGGGCGATCCGCTGACCGTGCCGAATCTGATGCTCGCGGAGGCCGTGGCGGGCGACGGACTGCGGGTCGTGCTCAACGGGGAGGGCGGCGACCCGGTGTTCGGCGGCCCGAAGAACCTGCCGATGCTGGTCCAGGAGATGCACCGCGACGACCTGGCGGAGTCGGCCCGCCCGGACGGCGGGGACTCCCGCGAGACCGCGTACCTCCGCTCGTACCGCAAGTGCTACACCGACCTGCCGGATCTCCTGACCGCCGACGCGCTGGCCGCGCTCGGCACCGCGCCCCGGCCGGAGCGGTTCGTCGCCCCTTATCTGGGCCAGGCGCCGCCCGGCGGAGGAGGGGCCGTGATGACGAGCCTGCTGAACCAGTTGCTCCACTGCAACCTGCGCACCAAGGGCGCCCACCACATTCTCACCAAGGTCGAACGGCTCACCGCCTCCCAGGCCGTTCAGGGCAGGTCCCCGCTTTTCGACCGCCATGTGATCGATCATGCCTTCGCCACCCCGCCGCGCCTGAAGCTGAACGGCGCCGTGGAGAAGTGGGTGCTGAAGGAGGCCGTACGGGACCTGTTGCCCGGCACTGTCGTCGACCGGCCGAAGAGCGGCATGCGGGTGCCGGTGCAGCAGTGGCTCGGCGGACCGCTGCGCGAGCTGGCGGGCGAACTGCTGCTGGGCCGCGAGGCCCGCGCCCGTGGCCTGTTCCGGCAGGACACCGTCCGCGCGTGGATGCGCGGGGAGGGCACACTGCTGCCGCGCCAGGGGGGCAAGCTGTGGCTGCTCCTCACCCTGGAACTGTGGCTCCGTGCCTACGACGTGACGTGAACCGGCCCGAACTCACCTGCCCCGAGCCATTCCTGACGCGATCCGGCGATCCAGACCTGGCTCAGCCAGTGCCCGGACCGTGAACCCGGCCTGATGGAGGACCAGTTGTTGCATTCGATCCCGCTCATCGATCCGCGCACCGGCCGGACCCGCGGCAGCACGACCGTCTCACGCGAGCCGCAGGTCCTGGCCGCGGTCGGCGCCGCCCGCGCGGCCTTCGACGGCTGGCGGGCCCTGACTCCGGCAGACCGATCCCGGCGGCTCGACCGCCTGGCCGGGCTGATCGAGGAGCACGCCGACGCGTACGCGGCGCGCGAGTCGGCGGGGACCGGCAAGCCCGCCGCGGAGGCGGTCGGCGAAGTGGCGAACGCGGCGGACCTGTTCCGCTTCTACGCCTGGGCCGCGCGTACACAGGCCGCGCCCGCCTCGGGCGGTTACGTCGAGGGGCACGAGAGCTGGGTCCGCTGGGAGCCGATCGGCGTCGCCGGTGTCGTCGTCCCGTGGAACTACCCGATGATGATGGCCGCCTGGCGCTGTGCGCCCGCTCTCGCGGCCGGGAACACCGTCGTGGTCAAGCCGGCCGAGACGACCCCCGACTCGCTGACACTGCTCGCCGAACACGCGGATCAGGCGCTGGGCGCGGCCGTGCTGAGCACGCTGACCGGCGACCGCGAGACCGGCCGGCTGCTGGTGGCGAGTGCGGTGGACATGATCGCCTTCACGGGCAGCGCTGCGGCCGGCGCCGAGGTGGCGTCGCGCGCGGGAACCCGGCGCGTGAGCCTGGAGCTGGGCGGGAACAGCCCTGTCCTGGTGCTGCCCGACGCCCCCGAGGAGACCTGGACGGAGCTGGCGGCGGCTGCCACGTACAACGCCGGACAGAGCTGCGCCGTCCCGGCGCGGGTGATCACGCTCCGGGAGAACTGGGACGCCGCCGTGGCCCAGCTCACCGACGCGATGCGGCAGCTGGACGCGGGCCGTGACTTCGGCCCGCTCAACAACGCCGACCAGGCGGCGCGGTACGACCGGCTCGTGGCCGCCTCCGCCGCGAAGGTGTCGGAGACCGGCCCGTCCACTCCCGGTGACGGCGAGGAGGGCGGCTTCTGGCGCCCGGCACGTGTCCTCGCGGAGCTGCCGGACGACGACCCGGCGGTGCGGGAGGAGGTGTTCGGCCCGCTGCTGACCGTGCAGGCGGCGGACAGCGTCGAGCATGCCGTCGCCCTGGCCAACGGTGTACCGCAGGCGCTCGCCGCGAGCGTATGGACGCGGGACCTGCCGACGGGACTCGAGCTGGCGGGCCGCTTGAACGCGGGCGAGGCCTGGCTGAACTGTCACCTCGTCCAGACGGCCGAGCTGCCGCACGGCGGCCGGGGCTCCTCGGGCCACGGCACGGACCTCAGCACGCTGGCCCTGAACGAGTACCAGCGGCCGAAGACGATCACGGCACGGGTACGGCTGGCTCCCCGCTTCCGCTGAACCGTCACAGGGACCGTCACCCAGCGGCCCGGCACCGGGACCGCAACACGGAACTGCCGCGCGGGACCAGCTCTGGGACCGTCACACGGAACTGCCGCAGCACGGGAACCGGCCCACCGGACCACCGCACCGGCCCCGCGCGGGGTCCGCCGGTCTGTCCGGCTTCTACCGCCGGGGCCAGGGCCTGCCCCCGAGCCGTTCGATGTCGGTGTTGAACCGCTTCAGATAGCCGGCGAAGGCCGCGATGTCCTCCTCCGACCAGCCGGCCATCACCTCGTCCAGGGAGCGGACGATGCCCTCCCGCTCCTCGTCGAGCACGCGTGCGCCCTCGTCGGTGATGCGGAACTTGCGGGCCACCCCACCGTCCGGGTCCGGGATGCGCTCCACGAGTCCGGCGCGCATCGCGGCGGCCGTCTGCCGGTTCAGGGTGGAGACGTCGAGTCCGAAGGCGTCGCTGAGTTCGCCGATCGACATCGGTCCCTGCAAGCGGATACGGCTGAGCAGAATGTAGGCGCTGCGCTCCAGCAGTCCGTCCTTGCGGCGCCCGGCGCCCTGCATCAGGGACGAGTACCGGCTGAGCAGCATCTGCTCGTACTCGACCTCGTGCGTCGCCCCAAAACTGCGCATGCCGCCTCCTGCCTTTCCTCCCGGTCATTGTCGCACCACGTCCGGGCGGCCCCGACTCCAGTTCCATGAATGTGCATCGTGCACGTACAGTGCGCGATACACAAGACGTGTACGATGCACATCGTTTCATCCGATCGGACAGCCCTAGGAGTCCCTTTCATGGACGCCCCACAGCCCACCTCCCGCTCGGGTGGTGTGGTCGCCACGCTGGCGTTCGCCGGCACCACGGCGGCGATCATGCAGACGCTGGTCACGCCACTGATCGCGGAGCTGCCGCAGATCCTGCACACCACCTCGTCGAACGCCACCTGGGTGATCACCACCACCCTGCTCGTGGCGGCCGTCTGCGTCCCTGTCGTCGGCCGCCTGGGCGACCTGATCGGCAAGCGCACCATGCTCCTCGTGTGCTCTGTGCCGCTGATCGCGGGTTCGGTGGTGTGCGCTCTCTCGTCCTCCGTCGTCCCGATGATCGTCGGACGCGGCCTCCAGGGCATGGGAATGGGCATGGTGCCGCTGGGCATAGCCCTGCTGCGCGACGTCGTTCCCGCCGAGAAGCTCAGCTCCTCCATCGCGCTGGTGAGCGCGTCCATGGGCATCGGCGGCGGCCTCGGCCTGCCGATCGCCGCGGCCGTCGCGCAGTACGCGAACTGGCGGGTGCTCTTCTGGGGTTCCGCCGTGCTGGCCACCGTGATCGCGCTGATGATCTGGTTCCTGATCCCGAGCGTGCCGGCCAGTGCCAAGGGGCAGCGCTTCGACACACCGGGTGCGCTCGGCCTCGGCGCCGGGCTGGTCGCTCTGCTGCTCGCGATATCCAAGGGAGCGGACTGGGGCTGGGGTTCGGGGACCACGCTCGGCCTGTTCGCCGCCGCCGTCGTGCTCCTGGTCACCTGGGGCGCGTGGGAACTCCGTACCACCGACCCCCTGGTCGACCTGCGCACCACGGCCCGCCCCCGGGTGCTGCTGACCAACATCGCCTCGATCTTCGTCGGTTTCGCGATGTACGCCAGCATGCTGGTGGTGCCGCAGCTGCTGCAGTTCCCCGAAGCCACCGGTTACGGCCTCGGACAGTCGATCCTCGCGTCCGGTCTGTGGATGGCGCCCGGTGGCGTGATGATGATGATCGTCTCCCCGCTCGGCGGCAAACTGACCAACGCCTCCGGCCCGAAGGTCACCCTCCTCAGCGGCGTGCTGGTCATCGCCGCGGGCTACGGGCTGTCCCTCGCGCTGATGGGATCCGTCTGGGGAATCATGGTGGCGATCATGGTGATCAACAGTGGTGTGGGCCTCGCCTACGGCTCCATGCCGGCGCTCATCATGAGTTCCGTCCCGCTCTCGGAGACGGCCGCGGCGAACAGTTTCAACACCCTCATGCGCTCGCTCGGCACCTCGATCGGCGCGGCCGTGATCGGCCTGGTTCTCTCCCAGATGACCGTCGACTTCGGCGGCCACAGCCTCACCTCCGAGAACGGCTTCCGCACCGGCCTGCTGATCGGCTGCGGTCTCGCCGTGGTCTCCGCCGCGATCGCGGCCCTCATCCCCGCCGTGCGCACCATCGCGACCGGCGCGGCAAAGACTTCCGGGCCCCTGAAATCCGAGAAGTCCGCGGTCGAGGCCTGACCAGCGTCTCTCTGCCGGTACCGCTTGCCCGGCCGGTCGATCGACGCGATCGACCGGCCGGTTCACCACTCCGGAACAATCCCCCACCTGGAGAGAAGCACACCATGAAGATCACCGTGGACGAGGACAAGTGCTGCGGAGCCGGTCAGTGTGTTCTGATCGCGCCCGAAGTGTTCGACCAGCGCGACGAGGACGGCATCGTCATCCTGCTCGACACCGCACCGCCGCAGGAACACCACGCGGCCGCACGGGAATCCGCAGCCGTCTGCCCGGCTGCCGCCATCCACCTCGGCGACGACGCGTGAGCGGACCCGAGAGCGGTCGGACAGCCGGCCGCACGGTCCGCCACGCGTGACGGACCCACGCGTGCCCGAACAGGCCCGCGCGCCGTCCCCGCGCGTTCGTACCCCGAACGCCCTTACCCCGCACGCCCGTACACCGCGCACCCATCCCGCACGACGGCGGAAGCGCGCTCGCGCTTCCGCTCCCCCACTGAGCATTGGATGACGCAGATGACCACCGTGCCCGACGCCACCACCGACCCGGCCGAGATGCCCCGGTTCCCCCAGCCCCGCTCCTCGGTCTGTCCCTTCGACCCGTCGCCGGAGCTGCGCGACCTCACGCGGCTCGGTCCGGTGGGCCGGGTCCGCTCCTGGGGTGACACCACCCCCTGGGTGGTGACCAGCCACGCCGAGCAGAAGACCCTGCTCTCCGACCCCCGGCTGAGCGTGGATTTCTCCCATCCCGGCTACCCGAGCCCCGTTGCCCACAGCCACGGAGGGGGAACGGACCTGAGTTTCGTCGGGCTGGACGATCCCGAGCACGCCCGGCTGCGCCGTATGGTCAGCGGCACGTTCACCATCAAACGCGTCGAGGCGCTGCGGCCCGTGGTCCAGAAGATGACGGACGATTTCATCGACCGCATGCTCGCCGGGCCGAAGCCCGCCGACCTCGTCCAGGCGCTGGCGCTGCCGATCCCCTCCCTGGTGATCTCCGAACTGCTCGGAGTGCCTTACGAGGACCACGAGTTCTTCCAGACCAACAGCAAGAACATCGTCTCCGCGACCGCGGCCGCCGAGGTGCGCCAAGCCGCCCACACCAACCTGGCCGACTACCTCGACGACCTGGTCGGCCAGAAGCTCGCCACGCCCGGCGACGACCTCCTGTCCCGGCTCGGCGAGCAGATCAAAGCGGGCGAGCTGACCCGGCGTGAGGCCACCGCGATGGGCGTGTTGCTGCTGCTCGGCGGCCACGAGACCACCGCGAACATGATCAGCCTGGGCACGCTGCTGCTTCTCCAGCACCCCGACGAGGCCGCCCGCATCCGCGACACCGACGATCCCAGGGTGATCGTCGCAGCCGTGGAGGAATTGCTGCGCTACCTCTCCATCGTGCACCTCGGGCGCCGCAGGACGGCCCTGGAGGACATCGAGGTCGCCGGCCGGACCATCCGTGCCGGAGAGGGCGTGATCCTGCTCGGGGAGCTGGCCAACCGGGACCCCGCCGTCTTTCCCGACCCCGACCGCCTGGACCTCACCCGCGACGCCCGCCGGCACCAGGCGTTCGGCGCGGGGGCACACCACTGCGTCGGTCAGCCCCTGGCGAGGATGGAACTCCAGGTGATCTATCCCACCCTCTTCCGCCGCATCCCCACTCTGAGTGTGGCGACAGACCTGGAACAGGTTCCCTTCAAGTACGACGCGGTCATCTACGGCCTCCACGAGCTTCCCGTCACCTGGTAGAAGCACCTTCCCGCCCAGTCCCAAGTCCCCCCAGCCCGAAGCCCTTCCAGTACAGACAGGAACGAGGACAGGCATGTCTCTCCCCCACACCCCCTCCCCCGGCGCGGCCGGCTCCGCGCCGCACACCACCGGGGAACCGGGCTACGACCTGGAGGCGTTGCGCGCCCGCTACCGTGCGGAGCGCGACCGCAGGATCCGCCCCGAAGGCAACGGGCAGTACCAGCGCGTCGACGGCGAGTTCGGCTATTACGCCGATGACCCTTACGTGGAAAGGGAGTTCGACCGCGACCCGCTGGAGGACCGGGTCGACGTCGTGGTGATCGGGGGCGGGTTCGGCGGTCTGCTCGCCGGAGCGCGGCTGCGCCAGGCAGGCGTGGAGTCGATCAGGATGATCGAGAAGGCCGGTGATTTCGGGGGTACTTGGTACTGGAACCGGTACCCGGGCATCCACTGCGACATCGAGTCGTACATCTACATGCCCCTGCTCGAGGAAATCGGATACATCCCGAAGTGGAAGTACGCGCCGGGGGAGGAAATCCGGCAGCACGCGCGGGCGATCGGGCGCCACTTCGACCTCTACCGGGACGCCTGTTTCCAGACGCAGGTGACCGAACTCCGCTGGGACGACGACGCGCTGGAGTGGCTGGTCGGCACGGATCGCGGCGATCGCATGCGGGCACGCCATGTGGTGATCTCCAGCGGAACGCTGACCCAGGCGAAACTGCCCGGCATCCCCGGTATCGAGAGCTTCAAGGGACACACGTTCCACACGAGCCGCTGGGACTACGCCTACACGGGTGGCAGCGCGGACGGGAACCTCCACCGGCTGGCCGGCAAGCGCGTGGCCCTCATCGGCACCGGCGCGACCGCCATCCAGTGCGTACCGCACCTCGGCGAGGACGCCGGGCACCTCTACGTGTTCCAGCGCACGCCTTCCTCGGTCGACATACGCGGGAACCGGCCCACGGACCCGCAGTGGGCCGAGACGCTGACTCCGGGATGGCAGCAGCGCCGCCGCGACAACTTCCTCACGCTCGTCACCGGTGGCCGGGTGGAGGAGGACATGATCAACGACGGCTGGACCAGCAGCGCCAGGCTTCAGCAGAAGCTCCTTCCGACCGGCGCGTTCCAGGAGCTTGAGCCGGAGGAGCGGGAACGGCTCGACGAGGTCGCCGACTTCCGCAAGATGGACGAGATCCGCGCCCGGGTGGAATCCACGGTCGAGGACCCGGCGACGGCCGAGGCGCTCAAGCCCTGGTACCGCTACATGTGCAAGCGGCCCACGTTCAGCGACTTCTACCTCCAGACGTTCAACCGGCCCAATGTCACGCTCGTCGACACCGCCGACAGCCATGGCGTCGAGCGGATCACCGAGCACAGCGTGGTGGTCGGCGGAAAGGAGTACGCGGTCGACTGCATCATCTTCGCGACCGGGTTCCAGGTCGGTGCCTCGGGCGTCCTGGCCGGACAGCTCCCGGTGTACGGCCGGGACGGCGTCCCCCTCTCCGAGGCGTGGAAGACCGGGCCGAAGACACTGCACGGCTTCTACAGCCACGGCTTCCCCAACTTCTTCCAGCTCGGTTCGCTCCAGAACGCCAGCGCGGTCAACTACGTGCACATCCTGGACGAACAGGCCGTTCACGTCGCCGAAGTCGTAGCGGAGGCCCGTAAGCGCGGGGCACCGTACGTCGAGCCGACGGCCGCCGCCGAGGCCGCCTGGGTCGACACCATCCGGGAGAAGGCGCACGACCTGTACGCCTTCCAGGCGGAGTGCACGCCCGGCTACTACAACAACGAGGGCAAGCCCAGGGAGCGGAGCCAGTCGTACGGTGACGGGCCGGTCGCGTTCCACGCCCTGCTCAAGCGCTGGCGCGAGGACGGCGGCATGGACGATGTCGTCGGGACCAAGTGAGCGCCGGGATGAACGACTCTGAGACGGCGCGGCCCAGTCGGTTCGACGCGACCGGCCGCCGCCGGCCCACGAGCGAACGGTGGAAGCCCCGGAGGCTCAACACGCCGAGCCCGCTGTGGGGTTCGAACGGTGTGTCCTTCGGCCCGGACGGACGCCTGTACGCGGCCCAGTTCCTCGCCGGGCAGATCAGCGCCGTGGACACCACCACCGGGGACGTGGATGTCGTGGTCCCGATGGACGGTCCCGTGCAGTCGCCGGACGACCTCGCGTTCGGGGCCGACGGTTCGATGTACATCGCGGACCTGGTCCCCGGGAGGGTGTGGCGCCGCAGCCCCGAGGGGGACTACACCCTGGTGTCCGATCAGGTGAAGGTGCCCAACGGCATCACCTGCGTCGGCGACCGGCTGTTCGTCAACGAGATGAGGATGAACGGGCGTCTGCTGGAACTGTTCCCGGACGGCGGCGATCCGGTGGTGCTGACCGAGGGGCTGGCTCTCGGGAACGCGATGCAGATCGGTCCGGACGGGTGTCTGTACTACCCGCACATGGTGACCAACGAGGTCTGGCGCATTCCCGTCGACGGAGGCGCGCCCGAGGTCGTGGCGCGCGACGTGCACGATCCGGTCGCCGTCCGCTTCGACCGGGGCGGCGTCATGCTCGTCCTGTCCCGCGGCGTCGCCGGCATCGTGACCCGCATCGACCTCCACGGCACCGGGTCCCGGTCGACCGTCACCAGCGGTGTCGTCGGTCTTGACAACGCCGCGTTCGACGCCGAGAACCGCATGTTCGTCTCCAGCTTCGCGGGCGGCGGTGTCACGGAGATGCACCCCGACGGCCGCACACGCGAGATCGTGCGCGGCGGGCTCGTCGGACCGTACGGCGTGACGATCGACCTCGGCGGCACGGTCCACGCGGCCGATCACTACCGCCTCGCGAGCCCGGATGACTCCGGCGGGAGTGAGCGGGCACCCGGCGCACATGCGGAACAGCCGGGCCGGGCCGTGACCCGGCACCTGATGCCCTTCTCGCACGGCATCGCCGCCGACGACAGCGGACTCCTGCACCTCACGTCCCAGTACGGCTCCGTGCGGACCCATGATCCCGAGCACAGGACCACCCGCGTACGCGCGACCGGGCTCGACCAGCCTCTGGGCATCGCGGTGGGGGCGGACGGCACGCTGATCGTCGCCGAGGCGGGCGCGGGCCGGGTCCTGGCCATCGACGCGGCGGACAACGTCACCGTGCTCGCGGAAGGGCTCGACCACCCGGTGGACGTCGCTCTCGACGCGGAGCAGCGCTGCTACGTCAGCGACGACCGGCTCGGCGCGGTTCTGCGGATCGACGGCGGCCGTACGGTGACCGTCGCGGACGGACTCGGAGCGCCGCAGGGGCTGACGGTCCAGGGCACGGACCTGTTCACGGTGGACACCGGGGCCCGCGCGCTGAAAGCCGTCTCCCTCATCACCGGGGAGACCAGGGTCGAGGTCGAGGACCTTGCGGTCGGACCGCCGCCCGGCCTGCTCCCGCGCGCCGAGGTCGCCCTGTTCACCAACGGCATGCCCGGTTCCCCGGCCCTCTTCGCGGGCCTCGCCTCGGCACCGGACGGTTCGCTTCTGCTGTCCGCCAACGGCGAGGGATCGTTGCTCAGGCTGTACCCGGCGTCCGGAGCCGCCGACCGCAGCTGACGCACGGCCGACGGCCCCTGCGGATGTGTCCGCGGGGGCCGTCGGCGTACCTGCGGGACCCGGATCAAGAGGGCCGGCGTGTGCACCCGGTCCGAGGTCAGAGCAGGGTCAGGACGCGGGGGCCGTCCTGGGTGATGGCGATGGTGTGTTCGATGTGGGCGGCGCGGCTGCCGTCGATCGTGCGCAGGGTCCATCCGTCGGGGTCGGTGCGGTATTCGTTGCGCCCTCCGGCCATGAGCATGGGTTCGATGGCGAGGGTGAGACCGTGGCGCAGGGGGAAGCCGCGGCCGGGCCGTCCGTGGTTGGGCACGTGGGGATCTTCGTGCATCTGGCGGCCGATGCCGTGGCCGCCGAAGTCGGTCGGCATACCGCACTCGGCGGCGTGGGCTACGGTGCTCACGGCGTGGGCGATGTCCCCGATGCGGTGGCCGACGGTGGCGGCGGCGATACCGGCGTCCAGTGCCCGCTGGGTGGCGGCGATGAGTTCCAGGTCGGCGGGGCGGGGGGTGCCGACGGTGAAACTGATCGCGGCGTCGCCGGTCCAGCCGTCGAGTTCGGCTCCGCAGTCGATGCTGACCAGGTCGCCGTCGCGCAGGCGGTAGTCAGTGGGGATGCCGTGCACGAGGGCGTCGTTGACGGAGGCGCAGATGACCGCCGGGAAGGGCGTCGGGGCGAAGGAAGGCTGGTAGCCCAGGAACGGAGAGCGCGCTCCGGCCTTGGTCAGGACGGTGCGGGCGGCTTCGTCGAGTTCACGCAGACTGACGCCCACCGCAGCCGCTCGGCGGGTGGCCTCAAGGGCCTCGGCCACGACGCGTCCGGCTTCACGCATCTTCTCCAGTGCCGTGTCGGTCTTGATCTCCACCATGTGTCGTGCTCCCTGCGATGCGACCCAATTTTTATACCGGTATTAGTATCACAGGCATGGTGAGAGTTCCTTTGAGCCCGCAGGAGCGGCAGCGTGGAGAGCGGTTCGGCGCCCTGCTCCGCGAGGTCCGCGGCGACCGCAGCATGGTGGAGGTGGCGGCGGCGGCCGGGGTGTCAGCGGAGACGCTCCGCAAGATCGAGACCGGCCGGGCCCCGACCCCGGCCTTCTTCACCGTGGCGGCCCTGGCCCATGCGCTGAACCTGTCGCTGGACGACCTGGCCGCGGCCTGCGCGGAGGATGCCGACAGCGAGGTCCGGGCCATGTCGGCGTGAGCGGGAGGAGGCTTGCCGTCCGACAGGCAGATGTTCCCCGACCTCGCGCGGGGATGCCCGCCCTCGGCGTATACCTCCAGTAGAAACCCTGCCGCAGCGTCAAGGTCGAGCACCGAAAGTCCGGCGGCTGTCAGGACCGGGCCGAGCCGGCCCTGTCCGGGCTTTCGGGCGCGTCGATGGCGCCGGGTTCTGAGGTCGGTCACGATCACGGGCCATGCTCACGGCGAGGCGATGCCGCTGCTCGGATCGAGGTGGCCACAAGGGCGGTCGGTCGCCGCGCTCGCGCCGCGAAACGCCTCGGTTCAGCCCAGCGCGTCCATCAGGACCGTGACGTAGGCGTCCAGCCGCTCCTCCACGGCTCGCGTCGTCAGCTCCGTCCTCCCCGCCTCCCGCCATGGCCGCGCCACCAATTGCACCTCTTCTGAGAACGCCAGCCCGTCGCGCACCAGCCAGTACAGCCGCTCGTTCGCGGCCGCAGCCAGCACCCCGCCGGCCTCCTCATACGCATCGGCGAACCGCAGCCCCCACGCCGGGCCGTGGAGCAGCGCCAGATTGGTGGCGCAGTGGGCGACATCGAGATCCGCCGGGCCCCAGGAGGTCGCCGCCCAGTCGACGACGCCGGTGATCCGGGCACCTGCCGCGCCTGGGGACGGCGCATCGAAGAGCACGTTGCCGGGGTGGAAGTCCCGGTGCAGGAACCGGCCTTCATAACGCGGCGCGGGCTTGCGGATCACGTCGATGGCCGCGGCCCATGCCGCCGTGTCGGCGCCCTTCGGAGTCACGACGGTGTCTGCGGTCGTCAACGTCGCGTACTCCCGCGGCCGCTCGGCCGGTCGCAGCGCGTGGATCGCCGCCAGTTGACGGGCCAGCAGAGGGACGCGCGTCTCCAATCCCTCGTCGTCGAGGACTGTCCGGCCCGCCAGATGTGTCATGAGGAGCGACGGATGCTCGCAATGCGCGGCGGTGGCATCAACCGCGACCAGTCCAGGCGCCGGCACAGCGGTCCCCGTGAGCACGGTCAGGGCGCCGGCCTCTCTGTTCAGCCATTCCTCGGCGTGCTCCACGTCGACGAAGCTCCGTAACACCAATTCGTGGGTGCCTCCGTCCGGCCCGCCGATGGTCAGCCGCCGCATTTCGGCGGTGATGCCGCCGTGCAGCGCCTCCGTTCCGACGACCCGTTCGCCGCTCTCCAGGTGTCGGCTCACCCAGGCCAGTGTCGACGGTCGGACAGCCGCCGCCTCATCATCGTGGTTGGTCACCGTGCCACCCCATCATCCGGACGACGGCACGCACAAAAGCTTTTCACCGGCGGCGACGGCGACGGTGCTCCGCTCCTCGTGCCCGGGGCCTCCCCAGCCCACCGACCGGCGGCAGTTCCAGGGGATTCACCTGCTCGCCCGTAAAGCCTGAGCACACGGGCCGAATCAGAGTTCACCGTATGCGGCCGGCGCGTCGAGAGCCGCCTGATCCTCCGGGGCGCCCGTCGATGCAGCCGCCGCCTGCCACCACTGTGCCTGTCACCCCGTGGAGGGAGTGCCAGGCACAGTGGTGGCGGCACAGGACGCGAGTTCTCCCGGTCAGTGCCGCGTCGAGGCCGGATCGCTCGCCCTCAGACGGTGAATCCGTCGAGGGTGCTGTACTGACCGGACAGCTTGGTCACGACGATGGTGTGTGTGCCCGAGGAGAGCGGACCGGAGGTGTACACCGCGACGTTCGCGTGTCGAGCGCCGTCGCTCGGCAGTGTGCTGACGACCTGCCGCGGCCCGCCGTCGATGCTGACACCGATGTTTCCCTGGTCCGTGTACTGCTCGCCGTACACCGTGATCGTGGTACCGGTGAAGGTGAGCGACGCGGTCGACCCGTTGTCCGTCGCGTAGTGGACGTCATTGCGGTAGTCGCCGTATGAGCGGCCGCCCGCGTACGCGAACCCGCTGTACGTGACGGTGCTGTCGTCGTCGTTGAGCCGGATCGACCCGGGGACCTGCGGAGTGAGGGAGATCTGCCCGGCCGAGGTGCCGGCCGGAACCGGGACGAGCATGAATCCGCTGGACAGGTGGGTCACATCGCCGACCGCGGCGGTGCCGATATAGACCGGCGTTGCCGGGCCGAAGCCCTCGCCGGCGACGAGAACCTGCGTCGCGTCGGCCGTGGGCGACACGTAGAAGATGCTCGCGGGGACGGAGAGGACCGGCGTGAAGGATCCGGAGCCCGCGCCCGCCGCGCGCAGCAGGGCGCTGGGGAGGTCGGCCGGCTTGGGGGTTGCCGGGATGGTCGTGTTCCCGCTCGCGTGCGTGTCGACGGGCTGGGCGCACGGGTACGACTGGATGCCGGCGGAGAAGTAGTTGCCGGTGATCCAGAAGTGGCCCGTCGGGCTGCAGCCGCCCTGCGCGCTGTCGCCGGCGCCGAAGGCGACGTTGCCCTGCCAGTTGACCCATTCCGAGCCGGCGTCGTCGTAGTAGGTGAAGTTGGTCGACGGACCGTCGTAGGCGATGTTGCCGGTGACCTGAAGGCCGTTGGCCAGGGTCTGCACCGGGTCGACCGTCTTTCCGTCCGCCTGGAACACGTACTGCGCCTGGTGCCCTTCGACATAGATGGCGCCGCCGTCGCTTCGGACGGACAGGTAGTCGTGCAGGATGTTGTCGCTGATGGTGTTCGAGCTGTTGATGTTCGTGCTGTTCTGCGGGGTGGTGGCCTGGTCGACGTGTCCCTGGACGACTCCGGCTGTGATGCCGGTGTAGGGCAGGTCGTACAGGTTGTTCCGGGTGATGGTCGTGTGCTGCGAGAACAGCAGGGTGATCCCGCTGGCCGACGAGTAGTCGGTGCCGATGTGATGGATGACGTTGTCCGCCACGGTGGTACCGGTCAGGATTTCGTTGGTGCCGATCGCATCGCGGTCGTACCGGTCGGCCGCACCATCGGGAGTGCAATTCTTCTTGATCCCGGCGGCTTCGGACGGGTCGGTCGGCAGCGGGTCGTAGGTGCAGCCGAGGAGGATCGCGGTGGAGGCGGTGTCGGTGAACTCGTTTCCCTGAATGAGGGTGTTGGTCGCTCCGTACATCACGCTCAGCCCGGCGCCGCCGAGTTCGGCGAACCGGTTGCCGGTGAGCGTGATGTTCTTGGAAGCGGTGAACGAGACGTTCGCCAGGGGCTGGGTGAGCGATCCCCAGGGGCAGCTTCCCGCGGGAGTGGAGAAGGTGCACATGCCCTGGTTGTTCGCGTCGGTCATCCGCAGATTGCTCTGCACGTCGGCGAACCCGGAGGCGGTGGAGGGAGCGTTCCAGGTCGCGTACGAGAACTGAAGACCGCTGAAGGTGATGTCGTGCACGGGCGCGGCGAGCGTACCGGCGCCCCGGACCAGGGACTCGAGGTGCGGCAGTTCCACGTCGAGGGCGGACATCTGCCGGCCCGCGGAAGGCTTGTAGTACAGCGTGCCGCCGGCCCCGTCCAGGAACCACTGCCCGGAACCGAGCAGTGCCTGCGCGTTCTCGACGAGCGCGGGCATCGTGCTGGTCGACATGGACGGCAGGCCACCGCTGCCTTGCGCGAAGGACGCCCGGGCCGTCACATCGGTCCAGCACGGCTGGCTCATCTTCAGTGTTCCGGCCGCCGCGGAGAAGCTCGCCACCCGGCACCTCGACTCGGTCCACGGCCCGTTGCCGCCGGGGTAGTCGAACTCAACTCCCGCCACCTGGCTTGCGGTCAGCGACCCGAACCACGCCATGGCCGCCTGGTCGCCGGAGATCGTGTAGCCCGTCGACGATCCGGTCCACGAGCCCCGGAATCCCAGGCTCGCCGGTGTCGCCTGCGCTATCGGGGCCTCATGGCCGCCGACGTACAGCTGGCGGCTGTCGCTGGTGCCGGGTACCGGAGCGGACCACACTCCGCTGGATCCGCGCTGCGTCCATCCGGTGATCTGCGAGGCCCCCGAGATCACCGGATGCGCCCCCGGCGCGGACTTCCACACCACAGGGTGACCCGGCGTACCCGAGTCCGCCGGGCCGAGGGACCAGGTACTCGACAAACGGTATACACCGTCGGCCAGCAGTACGCTGACGTCCCCGGAAGGCTCCGCGGCAAGACGGGCGCGAACCACCTGCTGGGCGCCGGACAGGGAACACGGAGCCGAGGAGGAACAAGCCGAACCCGCCCCGGACGGCGACGCGTAAAGCGTCACGGAGGGCGCGGCAGTGGCGGATTGAGCTACGGGCGCCGTCAGAATCAGACCGAGGGCTGCTGCGATCGGGCCGACGCGGCGCAGCAGCCTCCGCGTGATCGAACCTTGTGGTGACACGGGCGGGTCCTTCCCATGTGCGGATGAGCTGCTTCTGGGTGTCCGGAGGGTTGGCGCGGAGGGCCGGGCAACACGCTTGTTCGTCAAAGAAGTTCCGGCATCGGGAAGCCCGGGTATCGAAGGACGAACGGGTAGTGCGTCCGCTGGAAGACTCGCCAGTGTCTGAGAGCCTGCCTCCGGCGAGTGGGGTGGGGGCGAGCGGGGCGCCTGACCGTCCATGCGCTTACATCCGATGTTTGGTGAATACTCGGGCTGCCCGCTCTTCCTGTCAAGGGTCTGCGCACGGCGTCCCGGACCTCGGAAATTGATCAGCCAAGGGCGTGAGGCATACGCTCGCCAACCCCGTGCTCTCGGCGTTGCCCGAACTGCCACTGGTGAAGATTCATCGGGTGTCTTGCGACCTAAACCTGTCGTTCAGCGGGCTGCCCTCGAAGGGCAGATCTGGTCCGCACGTACTCCCGCACCGCTCCGCACACCGGACGCACCACGGGAGTACGTGCGCCGCCGGCTGTCCGAGCGTCCCTCGATAGGATCCTGACCAGGTGCCGGCCGCGGGAAGCGGGACAACGAGCGCCGAATCAGAGGGATTTCAGACCGGTCACGTCCGGCGTGACAGCGCCAGGAACGGCGACCGGAACACCAAGTGAGTGGAGAGCCAGTCATGCGTGGAGGCAGCATCGCGGTCGTCGGCGGCAGCATAGCGGGGTGCGCCGCGGCCCTGGCCGCGGCGCGCGGCGGAGCCGAGAGGATCACCGTCTTCGAGCGTGCTGACGCTCAACTCCGTGACAGGGGAGTCGGAATCGGTATCCAGAGCGACCGGTACGACGAGCTGCGGGACGCCGGGTACGTGGCCCCCGAGATGCCCTGGGCGCCGCTGAACCGGCGGGTGTGGTCCGTGCGCGACGGCGAGGCGCACTACGGCAGGGCCCTCGGCGAGCAGCCGTTCCCCTTCCGTGCCTACAACTGGGGTTCTCTGTGGAGCGAGTTGCGCCGCTGTGTGCCCGAGGAGGTCTCCTACCGCTCCGGCGCGGTGGTGACCGGCGTGGAACCGGACGACGACGGCGGGACGCTGCGGCTCGCGGACGGCTACGAGGAGCACTTCGACGTCGTGATCGGGGCCGACGGGTACCGCTCGGTCGTCCGCGAGGCCATGTTCCCCGGCGCCGGCGCGACGTACGCCGGTTACATCGGCTGGCGCGGTACGTCGCCGGACGTCTCCGGTCTCCCCTCGGACGGCTATGACGCGCACAACATCGTTTTCCCCGGGGGCCATTGCATGGCCTACCGCATTCCGGACGGCTCAGGCGGCCACCTGCTGAACTGGGTGCTCTACACCGAGCCCCCGCAGGTCGACGGCCTCCACCCCGACCTGAAGATCCCGACCTCCCTGCCGCCCGGCCGCCTCAACTCGGAGCTCACCGAGCACTTGCGCGCCCTGGTCGCCGAGCACTTCCCGCCGTACTGGGCGGCGAAGCTCCTCGGCACGCCCGCTGAGACCACGTTCATCCAGCCCATCTACGACCTGGAGGTGCCGCACTACACCTCGGGGCGGATGGCGCTCGTCGGCGACGCCGCCAGCGTCGCCCGCCCGCACATCGGAGCCGGCAGTGTGAAGGCGCTCCAGGACGCCACCGCCCTGGAGGCGGCCCTTATGACCGGGGACAGTTGGCGGGAGGCTCTGAAGAGGTATGACGCCAACCGGGGCGCCGTGGGGGCGGCCATGGTGGCGCTCGCGCGCAGGATGGGCAGCGCGCAGGTCGAGCACACCCCCGACTGGTCCGCCATGGGCCAACCGGAGTTCGAGGCGTGGTGGCAGGACCAGAACAAGGGCTCCGACCGGCGCAGCGGCTTCGGCGGCCACAGCATGAAGGCCGAGTAGCCCCGGGACCGGTACCGGGGGCGGCGCCTCACCTGAAGTGGCCCGTACCAGGGCCCGGTACCGCACCCGGACCCTGGTGCCGCACACAGGTCCGGCACCGATCGCGGCTCAGCCTGCCTGCGGCGCCAGTTCGAGTGCGGCGTGCAGTGCGCCTGCGTCTGTCCGGACGTCCGCGCCGTCGAGCCGCAGTGTCATCC
Source organism: Streptomyces sp. NPDC088725 (assembly GCF_044751305.1). Lineage (NCBI taxonomy): Bacteria > Bacillati > Actinomycetota > Actinomycetes > Kitasatosporales > Streptomycetaceae > Streptomyces > Streptomyces sp. NPDC088725. The sequence goes on along the minus strand of NZ_JBIVLO010000010.1, from coordinate 60,527 downwards.
GCCCCGAGGTGAGCACCGTGAGCGTGCGGGCGCACTCGACCGCCCGCGCCGGGCTCGGGGAGACGAGCAGGACGGCAATGCCCTCGTCCGCCAGCGTGACCACCAACTCGTGGACCTGCTGGACAAGTGCGGGCGCGAGGCCCTCGGTCGGCTCGTCGAGCAGCAGCACGCTCGGCGAGCCGAGCAGCGCGCGGGCGAGTGCCAGCATCTGCTGTTCGCCGCCGGACAGATCCGCCCCCCGGTTGTCCCGGCGCTCGCCGAGCCTGGGCAGCAGTTCCAGTACCCGCGCGGGCGTCCACACACTGGGGCGTGTGGTGTCACCGCGGCGCGGTGGACGGTGGGACAGCCGCAGGTGTTCCGCGACGGTGAGCCTCGCGAACACGCGGCGGCCCTGCGGTACGAGACCGATCCCGGCGCGGGCGATCAGGTGTGCGGGCTGCCCCGTCACGTCCCTGCCGTCGAGCCGTACGGTGCCGGCGCTGGGGCGCATCAGTCCGGCGACGGTGTGGACGAGTGTGGTCTTGCCGGCGCCGTTGTGACCGACGACGGCGTGGACCGTGCCGGCGGTGACCGACAGGTCGAGCCCGTGCAGAACGGTGCCGCCGTGGTAGCCCGCGGTCAGGCCGGAGAGTTCGAGCATCGGGGGCCGGTCATCCTCTCTGGTCGGCAGGTGCAGGAGACATGTCGGCCTTCGTGCCGGTGTGGTACACGTCGCGGACCTCGGGGTGCGCCAGTGCTTCCTGGGTCGGTCCGGTGACGAGCACCCGTCCTGCCGCCAATACGGTTACGGTCGAGGCGAGTTGGGCGACAACCTCGACGTGGTGCTCGACCAGGATGATCGCGACGCTCGCCGGCAGACCGCCGAGGATGCCGAGCAGCCGTCCGATGTCACCATCGGTCAGCCCGGCGGCCGGCTCGTCCAGGAGCAGCAGGCGCGGCTCGCCCGCCAGTGCGGCTGCGAGGTCGAGCATGCGGCGCTGTCCATGGGAGAGCGTGGAGGCCGTCCGGTGGGCGATGTCCGCGAGACCCACGGTCGTCAGATGACGGAAAGCGGATTCGGTGTGCGACCGCAGGCGGGACGGGCTGCGCCAGGCACCACGGCGCTTCGGGTGGTGCGGCCAGCCGGCCAGCACGACATTGTCCAGCACCGTCAACTCGGGTATGACCGTCGGCTGTTGGAAGCTGCGGGCGATACCGAGGCGGCTGCGCCTGGCAGTGGCCTTACGGGTGACGTCCGTACCGCTGAGGACAATCGTGCCGTGGTCGGGCCTGTCCGTGCCCGCGATGAGGTTGAGGAGAGTGGTCTTTCCGGCGCCGTTCGGACCGATCACGGCGTGCCGGGCGCCGACCGGGAGCCGCAGGCTGACGTCGTCGACAGCGGTGAGACTGCCGTACCGGCGGGTGAGGCGGGTGAGGTCCAGCACCGGGGGTACCGGTGCGACGGTCGGTACGGACGTCATGGGGAGACCTTCCGGGCGAGGGTCGGGGTGGGCGCGTCCTGCGGCCCCTCGTCGCGCTGGGACACGTCGGACGTCGGCCCGCTCCGGCCCGGCCCGCGCAGGCCGGCGAGGCCGCGGGGCAGCAGGTACACCGCGGCGACGAACAGCGCGCCGAGCAGCAGCGGCCCGTGGCCCGGCCACGAACTGGCCACCCAGTCACGGGTGGTGACGATCAGCCCGGCGCCCAGCAGGGCGCCGATCACGGACGTCGTACCACCGATGACGGCCGCGAGCAGCGCGAACGCGGCGATCTCGAAGCCCACGTCCGCGGGCGAGAGGTACTGCTGGACGGTGACCATCAGCGAGCCGCCGACACCGGCCAGCGCACCCGCGCAGACGTGCGCCACCAGCAGATAACGCCCCACCGGATGCCCGGAGGCGCGCATCCGCGCCTCCGCGCTCCTGGTGCCGGTCAGCAGCTTCCCTGCCGGGGAGCGCAGCACGAGCAGGGTGACGGCGACGGCGACGACGGCGACGACGAGCGCGTAGGTGTAGACCTCGCTCTCCTCGGACATCCCCTCCCCGCCCCACAGCGCCTGCGTGGACGGGAAGCCGACGAGACCGTCGGCGCCGCCGGTGACGGACTTGAACTGGTTGATGACCGCGCCGCTCAGCTCACCGATGGCGAGCGTGATCATCAGCACGGTGGTGCCGCGCGCCCGGATCACCGCGGGCCCCGTCGCCACGGAGAAGACCGCGGCCGCGAGCGCCGAGAGGACGACCTGGACCGGGCCCATGGTCCACCCGGCGTCCGCGAGGTTCGCGGTGGCATACGCGCCGACGGCGAACGGCGCGGTCTGGCCCAGGGTGGGCAGTCCCGCGTATCCCGTGAGGATGGTGACGCTGACCGCGAGCAGCCCCAGCGCGAGGGCGGAACCGGCCAGCGTGATGCTGTACGCGTCGAGCATCCCCGGCAACGCGATCAGCAGGACGAGCAGCACGAGCAACGGAGCGGCCTGTCGCCACGCGGGCCCGCGCGACAGCCACCCGGTCGAGGCGAGAGCACCCCCGCGCTTGCCGGAGAAAGCCGTCGGAGGCTCCGAACCCGCGTATTCCGCAACGGACTTCGTGTCAGCCGCAGGGCCCGCGTCCGAAGCCGCCTCCTGCCGACGCGGCCCGAGCCGCGCGGCGAGATGGCGGCGGAGCCGGGCCACCGGGTCAAAGGATGCTCCCTCGGGGCCGTGCACGGTCGCCGGTTCCGCGAGTCGGGAGCGGAGGACCAGGACCGCCGCCATTGCGGCGAAGAGCAGGTAGGGCGCCAGGCCGGGAGCCACCGAGACGCCCAGGGTCTGGACCTCGCCCACGGCGATCGCCGCGAGGAGCGTCGCCCACAGCGAGCGCAGCCCGCCGAGGACGACCACCACGAGGGACAGCATCAGCACGTTCTCGGAGGTGCCGGGACCGGGACCGATGATCGGCGCCCCGAGCACGCCCGCCGCACCGGCCAGCGCACCCGCCGCCGCGAGGACGCCGGTGTGCACCGCCCGGGGGTTGTGGCCGGTGGCCGCCAGCATCTGCGGATCGTCGGCGGCGGCACGTACGGCCGCACCCACCCGGGTCCTGGTCAGCACCCAGGTGCCGAACGCCGCGAGCAGCAGGGCCATCAGGATGAAGCAGAGCCGGTACGTGGGGTACCGGTGGCCCAGCAGCGTCACCGAGGAGTCGAGCGCTCCGGGAACGCGGACGGGCAGTTCGTCCGCCCCGAAGAGCTGGATGAGGAGATCACCGCCGATCAGGGCGAGCCCGAACGTCAGCAGTGCTTGTGCGAGATGCCCACGCCGGGCGAGCGGTGCGGTCGCGGCGGAGAGACCTGCCCCGGCGGCGCACGCCGCCGCGGTCCCGGCCGCCAGCCCGAGGGCGAGACCGCCCCAGGTCCCGTCGCTCAGCTCGGCCCCCGTGTAGGCGCCGATCGCGTACAGCGTGCCGTGCGACAGGTTCAGCACCCCGGCGGTACCGAATGCGAGACTCAGTCCGGCGGCCACGACGAACAACAGCAGCCCGTAGGCCACTCCGTCCACCGCCGGCACGAGGTGGGCATCGAGGGATCCCATGTCAGCCGCCGAGCGTCGCCAGGTCCTGCACCACGACGTTGGCCAACTGCTTGCCGTCGGGCCGCACCTGACGCAGGTACCAGGCCTGCACGGGCGAGTGCTCCTTGTCGCCGAACTCCCAGGCGCCGCGCGGGCTGTCGATCTGTCCCAGGCCCGCGATGGCCTTGTTGATGGTCTGCGGCGTCACGTCACCCTGCTTCGCGGCATCGGCGATCGCCTTGTCCAGGACGGAGGCGGCGTCGTAGGAGGCCATCGCGTACGTGGTGGGCTGCGAGTCGTGCTCGGCCGTCCAGTCGGCGACGAACGTACGGTTGGCCTGGTTGTCCAGGTCGGCCGCGTAGTTCAGGACCGAGTAGATGTCCTTCGCCGCGTCGCCCTGCGCCTGGAGCACACTGCCCTCGGTGACGAAGGCCGAGTACAGCGGCAGGTCGGCGACGTCGGACTGTGCGTACTGCTTGGCGAAGTCGATCGCGGCCTTACCGGCGTAGAAGCTGTACACCGCCTTGGCGTCGGACTGCGCGATCTTGGCGAAGTACGGCATGAAGTTGGTGGTCTGCGGGAACGGCGTCCAGGTGGTCTTGCCGTCCGGGTTGGCGAGTTCACCGCCTATGCGCTTGAACTCGTCGGTGAAACCGCGCAGTTCGTCGTAGCCGCCCTGGTAGTCGGGGCCGATCGCGTAGACCGGTCCGTCGACCTTCTCCTTGACGTACGGGGCGATGGCCTTGCCCGGCTCGTCGGAGAGGAAGCTCGTCGTCCACACATGCGTGAGGTCCTTGACGGTCGGCCGGGCGTTCGACCCCAGGAAGGGGATCTTGGCCTGGTTGACCAGCGGCATCACCGCTGCCACTGAGCCACCGCTGACGAAACCCGTCAGGACGTCGACCTTGTCCTTCTTGACCAGCTTGGTGGTCGCGGGAACGGCCGTCGGCGGACCGTCGCCCTCGTCCGCCACGAGCAGCTCGACCTTGCGGCCGCCCAGCTTGTTGTCGTGGGTGTCGAGGTAGAGCTTGAAGCCGGCCTCCAGCTCGGTGCCGACCGGCTTGTACGTGCCGGACAGGGAGGCCACCAGGCCGACTTTCACGGTGTCGTCGCCGGCGTCGCCGCCGCCGCTGCACCCGCCGGCCGCCAGACCGAGGACGAGGACGGTGGCGCCGACCGGCCGGAATCTACGGCGGCGTGAAACGGATATGTCGAAGAACATGACGGCTCTCATCAGGTGGAGTGGACAGAACTGCGGGAACGGCCCTGGAGCCGGCTCGCCGGGCGGCGAGCCGGATGGTGCCGTGTGCGGGCCGGAAGGACGGGGCTGCTGGTGCGGTCGTGAGGAGACGGCCCGGCGATCAGCCGGGCAGCGTGCTGGCGTCGCGTATCTGGGGAGACAGCGAGTCACCCACCTGGTTGATCAGCTCGGACATCATGTAGCTGACCTCACCGATGTCCGCGTCCCTGGTGGTGGTCACCAGCAGCGAGGCACCGCTGGAGACGGCCATCGAGAACATGTAGCCGCCCTCCATCGCGGTGAGGCTGTGCTCCACGGGATCGGTGTTCGTCACGCGAGCAGCGGCGGAAAGCAGGTTGACGACTCCGGAGGAGATCGCGGCCAGCCGGTCGGCGTCGTCCTGGCTCACGCCGGTGTGGGCCACGGCGAGGCCGTCCACGGACACCGCGATGGCCGAGGAGATTTCCGGGATGCGCCCGGCGAAACCGCTCAGTATCCAGCTGAGGTCGGTGGGTGAGGTCATTTCTTAGCTCCGTTCGGTGTCGTTGTCGCTGGCGGAGCGCCCGCGGTGGTTTGTGCTCCTGTTGATTCCCTGGGCGTAGGCCGCCAGGACATCAGAGACCTGCCGGGAGTCCCGGCGGCGGGGCGACGGCCTCGGCGTGGCGGCTGCCGGACGTCGTTCGGCGTCGCCCTTGTTGCCCAAGGTGGGCCATTGCTGGGTGTTGCGCTGCCGCAGCGGCAGTCCCGAGGAGCTGACGCCGGCGACGCGCGAGACCGGCTCGTCGCGCCCGGGGTCGCGCACGGGGTACGGAGCAGTCGGGGCGCCGTGCCCTTGTCCGGGGGCGGCGCCGGATTCTCCGCCGCGGAAGTCGCTGCCCGCGGGCGCCGTCCTCTGGTGTGTTCCGTCCTGGTACCCGCCGGTCGCGTAGGCCCCCGCGCCGGGAGTAGCGCCCGTTCCGGCTCCGACGGGGGCGCCGGGACGGTTGCCGTTGCTGACGGGAGCACCGGGGCGCTCGGTTGTGCCGGCGGCGTAGCCGTTCCTGTCGGGCTCCCCGTCCACTCCGGCGGGCTGCCTGCGGCCGTGCTGTCCCGGCGACACGTTCGGCTGACGCACCTCGTAGCGCGCTGTACTGCCGCTGTTGTCCTGGTCACGATCCTCGCCGAACGCGCCCTGCGGCGCGGGCGGCGCCGTCTGCGGGACCGCGGCCAGTACGTTCGCCGGCAGGGTGACCTCGGCGATGGTGCCGGGGCCGGACGAATCGCGCAGTTCGACGAGGATGCCGTGACGCGCGGCGAGCCGCGACACCACGTGCAGGCCCATGGACCGTACGTCGCCGATGCCCGCCTGCGGCTCGCGCAGCGCGGCGTTGTGGACGGCGCGGCGTTCCGCCTTGATGCCCACGCCCTCGTCGACGATCTGCACGACCGCCCGGTCCGCCAGCCGCCATACGGCGACTCCGACCTGCTTGTCCGGCGGCGAGAACCGCGCCGCGTTGTCGAGGAGTTCAGCCAGAATGTGCGCCACGTCGTGCACGGCGCGGGCGGCGATACCGATCCCTGACTCGATGACACCGAGAGACACGCGGTCGAAGCTCTCGATCTGCTGCGAGGCCGCCACGATGACGGTGGAGCAGGCGATGTCAGTCGCACGCACTCGCGCGTTCCCGTAACCACCCAGCACCAGAAGGTTGTTGGTGTTGCGCTCCATGCGGATGGCGAGGTGGTCGAGCGCGAAGAGCGTCTTCATGCGCTCGGGGTCGGCCTCGTCGCGCTGCACCGCGTCGAGCTCGGACACCATGACCGTGGTCAACTGCGCGCCCCTGCGGGCTACACGGACCAGTGTCTCGGCGAACTGGTCGTGGATATGAGCCTGTTGCGCCGCCAGACGAACCGCCTCGTGGTGGACGGCGTTGAACGCCTCACCGACCTCGCCGATCTCGTCCTCGCCCGTGGTCTTGACCGGATCGCCGGTCCGCTCGGCCATCTCCTCGGGCGACGCGCCGCTCAGTGCGCCGGGCTGGGACAGTTCGGCCATCACGGCGGGCAGCCCGGTGTGGGCGACCTCGTGCGCGGCGTTGCGCAGATCGCGCAGCCGGCGGATCATGACGCGGCCCAGCCGGATGGCGACGAAGACGGCGCCGACCAGGGTCAGCAGCACCAGGGCGGCTTCGGCCCCCGCCTTCAGGAGGAGCGTGGAGCGCGCGTCGTCGACCGTCATATAGACGGACTCGTCGATCCGTTTCTCCACCTCGCTCAGCAGCGTCAGACGGTCTTCGGACGCCTTCTGCCACTGCTTCGGCGTGACGTCGATGTCCTGGCTCGTTCCCGTAAGCCCGATCTTGTCCTCGAGCCGTCGGGCCTCCAGCGCCTTCGGGCCGGAGAGCGTGCGTTCCAGCCAGGTCCGCCACTCGGCGGGGCCGAGGTCGAACAGGACACCGATCGACTCGGTGTAGCCCAGCTGACCGCTCTCGAACGTCCGCTGCGAGGCGATCGTGAAGCCGCCGGCGGACTGCGCCCTCATGACCGTGACCTGCTCCTGGGCCCGGTACTCGGCCGCCTTGGACAGGGCCGCCGCGGCACGGATCCGGTCCGCGATGTCGGCATCGACGTCGTTGGCCTGCGCGATGCCGTCGCGGTAGTTGATCAGGTCGGCGATCACGATCCGGTAGCGGAAGGCGAGCGCGGAGATGGTGCTGCTGCCCGAGCGCACCTGGGCGCGCAGGGCGGGCATCTCGTCAATGAAGCGCCGGATACGATCCAGCGCCCCCTGTGCACTGCCCGGCACGTCGGACAGACGTCCGGCTTGCTCACGGAATGCGCCGACGGCCTTGTCGGTCGCGGCGGTACTTACTCCAAACGCATCCAAATCTCCCTGTTTGGAGACCAGCGCGGTGGCTGCCACCCGCTCGCTCTGAAGCTGACGGGTCAACTCTCCCGCGTCGGCCGCGACATCGACCATCGCGGTCAGCTGGTCGGCCCGGATCGCCTGGCTGGTCGCCGGCGCGAGCGCCAGAACCGAGAAGGTGACGGCCACGGTGAGCGGCGCGGTGACCAGCAGGACGAGGCGACGATTGATTTTCACTGTGCGGCTCCATCGCCGGAACCGCTGCCGAGTATCGGGGGCACGCAGATACCTGTTAACGGGTTGTGGGGGATGTCGCTGGGGACTCTGGCTACTTTGTGTGCACCGTGTGGACGGGCCCCAGTGGCGCGACTTGATCTTATGCCGCAGCATGCGACCACGGACGCGACATCGTCCAAAATATACGCGCATGAATCAGAACAAGATCGATCCAACATGGTCACAAGTGCCATGCCAACAACCCGGCCCGAGGCCGGTGACATTGGCCGAATACGTCCGTCAAACCCCGCTTGACCAGCACTCCAACCCTTCGCGGCGGCAACCACAGACGCCCCACCGGCCGCTCATGAACTGCCCCGGCTCGGCGACTTGATCAGTCATTCGAGCCCGTTGCGTCGTTGCGAAAAGGTTAGATCCGCTTGCACGACGCACCGCGACAGGCCCACTTTCAGCCCCGAAGGTTCATACCCCGTGAGTCGTTCATGACGTTTCGGAGGATTTCAAGTCCCTTGCGATGGTTACGCGTTGTGAGACCGGAAGCTTCCTCTTGACCGTGGACACCTGGAGACCGGGATCTGAGGTTCCAGAGGAAGCAGCGCCAGGCGGGAAGCACGTACACGAAGCGGGTGGCGGACGAGTACGAGCGGGACGCGATCGAGCTCGCGCGGTCATCGGGCCGGGCCGAGACCGCGATCGCCCGGGAGCCCGGGGTCATTTCGGAGTCCCCGCGGGGCTGGGCGGGGAAGGCCCGCGCCGCCCAGAGCACCGGTCGATGCCCGAAGCGGTGCGGGCCGCCGACAGGCGGGACGAGGAGCTGAAGCAGCTACGGAGGGTCCGCCGCCGCACCAACCGGATCACCGACACCGCGTGTCTTCTCCAGCCTCAGCTCGAAGGCTTCGCAGTTGAGGGTGCGGTCGGGGCGCAGACGGGCGGGCGTCGGGGCCCTCCGGGATGGAGTTTCCCGCACCGCCCATCCGAAGGACCTCGACATGCCTCACGCCATCTTCGCCTCGGGCCGGAGCAGGCGGCGATCGAGCGCCGGCACCCAACCGCGGTCACCGATGAGCGGCCAGCACTGCCGCGAGGCCCTCTTGCAGATCTTTGACGAAATACTCGGGAACCTCCAGCGACGGGAAATGTCCCCCGATGCCGGGCGATCCCCATCGGACGATCTGCCGGTACCGCTCCTGGGCCCAGGAGCGCGGACACTTCTCAATATCGCGGGGATACACAGTGATTGCTGACGGGACGTCGACCCGAAGTTCGGGATCGAGCGAGTTGTGGCTTTCGTAGTAAATACGGGCCGCCGATGCCCCGGTCCGCGTCAGCCAATACAGGGTGACGTCATCAAGAACGCTGTCCCGGGAAATCGTCTCGAACGGGCTGTCTTCGGTGTCCGACCACTCGGCGAACTTGTCAAGGATCCAGGCAAGAAGCCCGACGGGTGAGTCGACGAGCGAGTAGCCGATGGTCTGCGGTCGGGTCGCCTGCTGCTTCGCGTACGCCGCGCGGTGGCGCCAGAAATCGCGGGTTTCCTCGGTCCACTTGCGCTCGACCGCCGTCAGCCCGTCCGTTGTCAGCCCGGGTGGTGCCTCCGCGAACGTTGTGTGGATGCCGAGAACATGTGCCGGGAACCTGCCGCCGAGGACTGTGGTGATCACACCTCCCCAGTCGCCACCGTGGGCTGCGAACTCGCGGTAGCCGAGCCTTCCCATCAGCTCTACCCATGCGGCCGCGATCTTCTCGGTTCCCCACCCGGTGGTGACCGGCTTGTCGCTGTAACCAAAGCCTGGCAACGACGGGACCACGACGTGGAACGCCGGCGCGCCTGCGTCTTTCGGATCCGCCAGTTCGTCGACTACGTCGACGAACTCGGCAATGCTGCCTGGCCAGCCGTGCGTCAAGATCAGAGGAGTGGCGTCCGCACGCGCGGATCGGCGGTGCAGGAAGTGGATTCCCAGATCATCGATGGTCGTGCGGAACTGGCCGATCCGGTTGAGACGCGTTTCGAACGACCGCCAGTTGTATCCGGTGCGCCAGTAGTTGACGAGATCGACAAGGTCGGCGAGAGGAACACCCTGCTCCCATCGATGGCGGTCGGGCGCGGCGCGATGGACCGTCTCAGCCTCCGGCAGTCGCGCCGCGGCCAGTCGTGCACGCAGATCGTCGAGGTCGGCATCAGTCGCGTGGGCTTCACATGCTCGTACGTCACTGGTTGGACGGGGCATGAGACCTCCTGGCCATAGTGGAACCGGCTAAGAAGGTTCTAACAGCCCTCCGAGTCTCGCCGCAACCCGCTAAGGTGGTTCCATGCGCGCTGAGTTCCCTGACTTCCGCCTCGGTAACGTGCTGGCGACCAGCTTCACGGGGACCCTGTCGGAGCGCCATGGCAACGCTGTGGAGCGCATTCCCGTGCCACACCGACTCGCCGACTGGCTGGCGGTGAACGGCCTCACCGTGGCGTCCTGCACCACAGCCCAACTCGACCTCGCCCGGGAACTGAGGGAGTCGATTCACGCCGCTGCGACAGCCGCCGCGATCCAGGACGACCTTCCCGCGCCTGCTGTCCACGTCATCAATGACTGCAGCGCCCGGGGTCGGGCCGCGGCCATCCTGACGCCCGAGGGTGAGCGGCGATGGCTGCTCGGCTCGGCTTCCCGCGTGGAAGACGCCCTCAGCGTGATCGCCGCCGACGCGATCAGCATCATCGCGGGCGAACGAGACGGAAAATTGGCCTTGTGCGCATCGCCAACCTGCCGAGCAGCCTTCTTCGACACCAGCCAGAGCCGCACCCGCAAATGGTGCGACATGAACACGTGTGGGAATCGCCAGAAGAAAGCGCGCTTCCATGCCAACCAGCGCCAAAACCTCAAATCAGCGGAGTAATCGTTACGTCGGCACATCCAAGTGACCCTCGCGCCTGCGACACATCTGTCGCGTTGGGCGCACCCCAACGGGGCCGCCAAGGGCCATTCGTCGCCTTCGATCACGTCCTCGGGCAGTACGTCTGCGTTTACTGATCGGCGACCTTCATCGACTCTTCGCATCGGGTGTGCCGGCGGTCAGGCGTGAATGTCACAGACCTGCTGGAAACGCCTCCCACCTCCGCCTCGCGGAGAGACCGATCGTCCACCTGCCCCGTCAAAATGATTTCTCGTCAGTAGAGCCGGCAAAGGGTCAGCAAGCGTTCGATCAGCCCTGATCCCACGCGCGAACGCCCGCCGGCCCCGTCGCCCAGGACCGGGCCGGCAGCAACGGGCTCCCGCCTCCCCGGGGAGAGGGAAGCGGCCCACAAACCTGACGGCGGTCAGCCGCAAGCTGATCGCCCCAGCTCAGCGCACTCGTCCACGGGGCTTCAGGGTCACCGGCGGGAGGTCGGGCGCCCGTAGCGCGGGGCCGTCGTAACCCTTCACCTCACCGAAGCGGGAGCCGGCCGTCCACGCCCTGCGGGCCTCTTCGATTTCCTCGTGGGAGCGGCCGATGAAGTTCCACCACATGACGATCTCCTCCTCGAAGGGCTCGCCGCCCAGCAGCATGAGGCCCGCGTCCGTCTCCGCCCTCAGAGGCAGCTCCGAGCGTCCGCAGCCCAGGTAGAGCATCGATCCCGGCAGTACGGGTACGCCGTCGACCTCCGCCTCGCCGGACATGGCGAGTACCGCGTACTCGAAGTCCGGGTCGAGGGGCAGCCCGGCCTTCGCTCCCGCGGTGAGCGTGAGGTCGGCGCCCAGCAGGGGGCTGTAGGTCGTACCGGGTGAGAGAGCGCCGTCCAGCTCGCCGAGGATGACGGTCGCGGTCAGGCCGGAGCCTGTGACGGCGGGCAGATCCGCGTGGTGCTGGAAGTGCGGCTCGATGTGGCGGTGGGTGTCCGGGAGCGCGACCCAGAGCTGGGCGCCGTGCAGAAGGCGGGCGTGTTCGCGCGGGCTCTCCTCCGAGTGGGAGATCGCCGAGCCCGAGGTCATCAGACCCAGTTCACGCGGTCGTACGGTCTGGAGGCTGCCGAGGCTGTCGCGGTGCAGGACCTCGCCGTCGTGCAGCCAGCTGACCGTCTGGAGTCCCATGTGCGGGTGCGGGGGCACCTGCATGCCGGGCTCGCCCGCGATGTCGTCGGGCCCGTAGTGGTCGACGAAGGCCCACGCCCCCACCATCCGGCGTCCCAGGTTGGGCAGCAGCCTGCGGACCTCGGTGGACTCGCCCAGCGGGACCCGGCGCGGGCTCAGGAGTTCCCGTACGGGCTCCGCCACCACGAAGCCGCGACCGCCGCAGACGGTGGGGGTGGCCTGCCGGTCAAGATTGCTCATGGCTCACAACCTAACGCGCGCACGGTCGCGCAAGCGGTACACACATCAAGAATGGTGGAATGTTCAACCACAACACGCGGTTGAGAGACACATCAGCAACGGAGGAGGGCGAGTGGAGACCACGTACTACGAGTTCGGAACGGCGGCGGAGCGCTGGGACCGGGCGCGGCTGTTCTTCGACGCCAAGGAGTACGTCACGGCCGCCCGCATCCTCGGCGGCCTGGTGGCGGAGGTCCCCGAGCAGGTCGCTCCGCGGCTGCTGCTGGCCCGCGCCTACTACCACTCGGCGCGGCTCGGGAAGGCGGAGGCAGAGCTGCGGCTCGTGCTGGAGCGTGACCCCGTGGAGCAGTACGCGCAGCTGCTGCTCGGCCGCACGCTGGAGCGGCAGGGCCGGGACGCGGAGGCGGCTCCTCACCTGCGGCTGGCTGCCGCGCTGTCCGGGGAGTTCCCGGCGGCGGACTGAGTGCTCCCGCCCCGTTCACTCGCCGGACGGCCCCTCGGCCGGCCCGTCACAGGGCGGCGAGGCAGCCACATACGGGACGAGGGCGAGGCGCGCGGGAACGCGTCGGCTGTGATCCCGCTTCGTCGGCCCCGGTGGCCGGGGCACCAGCCTCGCCCGCGGTCATCTCCCACGCGTTCCCGGCGGCGGTGTCCGCCGGGCGTCGCCGGTTCCGCTCCGTACATGGCCATCCGCTCCGTACGTGACTACCCCTCGCCGGGATCCGCGCCGTGCCACACCGTGGTGACATTGCAGAACTCCCGGATGCCATGCCCCGACAGCTCCCGTCCATAGCCCGAGCGCTTCACACCGCCGAAAGGCAGGGCCGGGTGCGATGCGGTCATGCCGTTGAAGAAGACACCGCCCGCCTCCAGGTCACGCACGAAACGCCGTACGTCGTCCTCGTCCCGGGTCCATACGTTCGAACTCAGCCCGAACGACGTGTCGTTGGCCACCGTCACGGCTTCGTCCAGGCTCTCCACCCGGTAGAGCGTGGCGACGGGACCGAAGGCCTCCTCGCGGTGGATCCGCATGCTCTCGGTGATGTCGGCGAGCACGGTGGGGGCGTAGAACCAGCCCCGGGTCCACTCTTCCGGACGGCGTCCGCCGCAGAGCGCGGTGGCTCCGTGGCTCAGCGCGTCGTCGACCAGTTCCTCCAGGTCGGAGCGGCCCTGCTCGCTGGAGAGCGGTCCGACGTCGGTGGTTTCGTCCAGTGGATCGCCGACGGTCAGATCCCGCATCCCCGCCGTGAACCGCTCGGCGAAGGCGTCGTAGACGTCCGCGTGCACGATGAAACGCTTGGCGGCGATGCAGGACTGGCCGTTGTTCTGCACCCGGGCCGTCACCGCCGTTCTCGCCGCGCGTTCGACGTCCGCCGACGGCATGACCACGTACGGATCGCTGCCGCCCAGCTCCAGGACGGTCTTCTTGACCTCGTCGGCCGCGATCGACGCGACCGCGCGCCCGGCGGGCTCACTGCCGGTGAGCGTGGCGGCGGCCACCCGGGGATCGCGCAGGATCGCCTCGATCGCACCGGAGCCCACCAGGAGCGTCTGGAAGCAGCCCTCCGGGAAACCGGCCCTGCGGAAGAGGTCTTCCAGGTACAGCGCGGTCTGCGGCACGTTCGAAGCGTGCTTGAGCAGACCGACGTTGCCCGCCATGAGCGCCGGGGCGGCGAACCGTACGACCTGCCAGAGCGGGAAGTTCCACGGCATCACCGCGAGGATCGCGCCGAGCGGGCGGTAGTGTACGTAGGCCCGCGAGGCGCCCGAGTCGCGCACATCGGCGCCGGTGGGATGCTCGTCCGCCAGCAGACCGGGGGCGTGCTCCGCGTACCAGCGCATCGTCTTCGCACACTTCAGGGCCTCCGCGCGGGCGGCCGCCACCGGCTTGCCCATCTCGGTGGTCATGGTGCGGGCGACGTCCGGCGCGTCCTGTTCCAGCAGTTCGGCGGCGCGGGTCAGCAGCCGCGCGCGCTCGTCGAATCCGGTGGTGCGGTACTGCCGGAACGTCTCGTGCGCGGTGGCGAGGGCACGCTCGATCTCCTCCGATCCCAGCGCGTCGAAGGTCTTGAGCGTTTCCCCGCTGGCGGGATTGACCGTCGCGATGGGCATGAGTGATTCCTCCTGGTTCGACAGTCAGACCCTCGCGCGACCCGACAGGACGCGCAACACGGGACACGGGCGTGCCGGGCCCCGGCGCGCCGGAACAGCGCGGCTCAGGGACGGCGCGAGCGGCCCGGCGCCGATTGCTGCCTGGTGCGGGCCTGGGTTCCCTGCGCACTCCTGCGCCGGTCGTGGCGGCGCCGCAGCTTCCTGCGTTCCTCCTCGTCCGTACCGCCCCACACGCCGGAAGTACGATTGGTGTTGAGCGCCCATTCGAGACACTGCTTCTCGACCGGGCAGCCGTGGCACACCTGCTTGGCGCGCTCGGCCTGTTCGTTGGCGGGCCCGGACTCCCCCACCGGGAAGAACAGCTCGGGGTCGGCGTCGACGCAGGCCGCCCGGCTCAGCCATTGCCACGTCTCGGCGTCCGGAGCGATGTCGAGTTGGTCCATCGGCAAACGCACAGTCATGAGGTCCTCCTCATCGCTTCTCGCCCGCGATCGCGGGTGGTTCACCTTCGCGTACCCGATGGCGCGCTCCGAAACGGCGCCGGAGCGACGTACGCGAAAAACCTCGGCGCGGAACACCTCCAGCGGAACACCTCCAGGGGAAGACCTCCAGCGAATGGCCTTCAGTGGATGTCCCTCTTCGCCGGCGGCCGCACACGCGCGAAAGCCCGGGTCCGAAGGGCGTTCCCGCCCACGACAGCCCCGCTCACCTGCCGTTTGACACGGCAGTGAATGGTGGGAAGGTGGGACGCAGGGGATGACCAAGAGCGTGCTCCTGGAGATCTCACAGGACTGTGGCGCAGGAGCGTGCCGAGAGGCAGGAGAACGCGCCATGAAGGCCCTCGTTTACGACGGAGCGCGCGACGTCAGTGTGCAGGACGTGCCTGACGCCCGTATCGAGCGTCCCACCGATGTACTGGTGAAGATCACCACCACGAACATATGCGGTTCCGACCTGCATATGTACGAGGGCCGGACGGACATGGAATCCGGACGCGTCCTCGGCCACGAGAACATGGGCGAGGTGGTCGCCATCGGAGAGGGTGTCGACCGGATACGCGTCGGGGATGTCGTGTGTCTGCCGTTCAACATCTCCTGCGGCTTCTGCCGCAACTGCGAGGCGGGGAAGACCGCGTACTGCCTGACCACCAACCCCGATCCGCGGATGGCGGGGGCCGCGTACGGCTTCGCCGGAATGGGCCCGCACAGCGGCGGTCAGGCGGAATACCTCCAAGTACCGTACGGCGACCACAACTGTCTGGTGCTGCCGCAGGACGCGCACGCCAGGGAGAGCGACTACGTCATGCTCTCCGACGTCTTCCCCACCGGCTGGCACGCCACCGAACTCGCGGGTGTACGGCCCGGCGAGACGGTGGTCATCTACGGGGCCGGCCCCGTCGGCCTGATGGCCGCGCTCTCCGCGACGCTGAAGAGTGCCGCGAAGGTCATGGTGGTCGACAGGAACGACGACAGGCTGACATTGGCGGAGCAGATCGGCGCCATCGCCATCAACGACTCCGAGGTCTCCGCGGTCGATCAGGTCAACGCGATCACCAACGGCGCGGGCGCCGACCGCGGTTGTGAGTGCGTCGGCTACCAGGCGCATGACGTGGAGGGCCACGAGCATCCCAACGCCACGCTCAACAGCCTCGTGCACTCGGTGAAGTTCACCGGCGGTATCGGCGTGGTGGGGGTCTTCGTGCCGCAGGACCCGAACAGCCCCGACTCCCTCTACCAGGACGGCGAAGTGGCCTTCGACTACGGCCTGCACTGGTTCAAGGGCCAGACGATGGGCACGGGCCAGTGCAACGTCAAGGCGTACAACCGGCAGCTGTGCGCGCTCATCGAGGAGGACAAGGCCCGTCCGTCGTGGATCGTCTCGCACGAATTGCCGCTTGCGGAGGCCCCGACCGGGTACCGGCACTTCGACGCCCGCGACGCCGGCTGGACCAAGGTGCTTCTGCATCCGTCCGCCTGAGCCCTCGTGGGCGGGTGGCACAGACGCATCAAGGAGAGCGACGTGAACGACGTGAGCGGCGACAGCGACGAGATGATGGGCGACGAGGTCTACCAGCCGGACGGCGCGGAGGTGACCGAGGACGAGGGGATACTCGACTCCGAGGACACGCTCGTCGACCGGGGTTCTGACCCCTTCGACGAGGGCTGGTCGCCGCCGGAACGCCCCCTGGGCGTGGACCACGCGGGGACGACGGCCGCCGAGCAGCGGGAGGGTGAGTCGCTGGACCAGCGGCTCGCGGAGGAGATCCCGGAGCCCGACGGTTTCGTCGGGGACGGTGTCGGAGATCTCGCCTACGGTGACGGCGAGTTGGTCGACGGAGAGGTCGGCACCGACAGGTCGGGGCGACTGGTCGCGCCGGACGAGGGAGCGCACGAGGACGCCGAGAAGGACATGATCGCCACGGATGTCGGCATCGACGGCGCGGCGGCCTCGGCGGAGGAGGCCGCGGTGCATCTCGTACCCGACGCGGACGACGAAGCAGAGGGGTGAGCGGCGGCGGCCGGTGCCACGGCGCCGGATCGTTCGCAGAGGTCGCAGCAGGGCCGTCCGGAGCAGCGGCCGTCCGGACTGCCGGAGGAGCGTTCGGATCGTGAGTGCCGCACACCGGGGCCGGGCATCGGCCCGCCGGTGTGCGGCACTTCGGCATCCGGCACTTCGGTGTCGGACAAGCCCATCCGGCGCTTCGGCTCGGCGTCAGGGAGCCCTGGCGAGCCTGAGGAAAGAGCCGCTTCGGCGTCGGGCAAGCCCTCAGGCAGGGGCCGTGGCCGTGAACGAGGTACGGGTCGCCACGGCCGGTTCGGGGAACCGCGACGATTCCGGAACCACCGAGGGCCCCAGCTGAGCCGTGCCCACCCCGCCGAGAGGGGTCCTGGGCACGAGGAAGACGTTCTGCGGGGACTGCACGCTCCTGGTGAACCAGATGACTTTGCCCCCCGCGGTGGCGCAGGTGCCCCAGCTGTCGCTGAGCGCGGCGACACGGGCGAGGCCCCCGCCGCCGGCCGTGAGCAGGCGCGGCATCCGGGGGCCGTTGTCCTCGACGGAGGTTGTGAGATGGCGGCCGGCCCAACGCAGTTCGACGACGCATCTGTTGGCCTCGCCCACATGCCGGTGGACATTGGTCAGCAGCTCTGCGACGCCCTTGCGAACGGGGTCGACGTGCAGGTCGAGTTTCCAGTACCGGAGATGTGCGGCGACGATGCGCCCGAGCTGGGAAGCACGCTCCTCGGAGGCGTGCAATTCCACCACGTAGCGCCGGGCGGGCGGAACTGTCATGTTCAAGGCTCCTCGCAGAGAGGCCCACGTGCTTCACCGCGTTGTACCAACGACCCCCGAGTACGAAGCGTGAGCGACAGCCACTTCTGGGTCATCACCAGATTGACCCGACTGGGCCGAACGCGCAACCTCGGCCGCCGGACAGAGCCCGGATCGGCCGTCAAGGGACTCTGACACGTTCCCGGCGCTCAGGACCCGCTCTCGTGGCTCTCCAGGCGCAGCTGGACTTCCTCCTCCTGGTCGCCGGAGGCCGTACCGACGACCCGTACGGCGAACGCCGAGGACAGGGCCTGGTGCAGGCTGTTCACCGCCGTGTAGCCGCCCTGGAGGGTGGCCGTGACGGACTCCGTCAGCCGCGTGGGCCGCGGCTTCGACCGTACGTCGGAGACGTCGAACGTCGAGGTCCAGACGGTCGGCCGCTCCCCGGGGATGTCCTGCGGGGCGTCGTCCGCCGCGCGGTCGGAGGCGAAGGCCGTGTTCAGCGCACCGAACACCGCGTGCGCGTCCTCCTTCGCCTTGCCGCTCAGGGACACCTCGACCTGTGACGCGGGCTGGTCCGCACTGTTCACGGGATTCTTCCTCTCTGGGCTGCTGTTCGGCTGTTCCGCATGTCCCGCGAAACCGCAGGTCCGCGATGACGCCACCGCCTCCAGGCTCTCCCCAGGACCGCGAGTGTGCGACCCGGGCCCGGGTCGTGACCGGCCGGGCGGGCGACGCGCCGCGGTGTGGCCGGCATCCGCTCGCGCTGGGCGCGAGCCCGGGGTTAGCGCGCCGTGGCCGTCGCCGTCCGTGTGCTGCCGGGAGCCGGGGGTACACGCGGTTACATGACAGTCACCAAAACAAGCGTTCTTGTCCTCGACTGCTCCGAACCCGCCGAACTGGCCGAGTTCTACTCATCGTTCTTCGACGCGGAGGTCCGGATCGGAGCGGATCCGGACTTCGTCGAGATCGTCGGCCACGGCGGCGTCCATCTGGCGATCCACCGGGATCACGGCTACGCGCCCGCGAGCTGGCCCCGGCCCGAGACCTCCCAGCAGGCACACCTCCGGATACTCGTGGCCCGCGAGGACATCGATGAGGCGGAGCGTGAGGCGATCGCGCTGGGCGCCCGGCCGATCGAGACCAAGGACAACGGCGGCCCCCGGGACGTGCGCGTCTACTCGGACCCGGCCGGGCACTCCTTCATTCTGGCTGTCAAGCCATGACGCTGTCCGGTGCACTACATCAGCGATGCGGTGCACCGGACGGCACCTGCGAGAACGCGTGCGGCGGGCTCAGCCGCCGAATTCCCTGATGACGGCGGCGTTGAACGCCTTCAGATCGTCGGGCTTCCTGCTGGTGATCAGTGTGCTCGGCGCCGAGGTGCAGACCTTGACCTGTTCGTCCACCCAGGTGCCGCCCGCGTTGCTGATGTCGGTCCGCAGGCTCGGCCAGGAGGTGAGGGTCCTGCCTCCCAGCACACCGGCCTCCACCAGCGTCCACGGGGCGTGGCAGATCGCCGCCACCGGCTTCCCCGCGTCGAAGAAGCCCTTCACGAACGCCACGGCACCGGTGTCCGTCCGCAGGGCGTCCGGATTGGCGACCCCGCCCGGCAGCACCAGGCCGTCGTAGTCCGCCGCCGACGCCTCCTTCACCGTCGTGTCGACGGGGAAGGTGTCCGCCTTGTCGAGGTGGTTGAACGCCTGGATGCGGCCCGGATCGGTCGAGACAAGCACCCGTTCGCCGCCGGCGTCACCCACGGCCTTCCAGGGTTCGGTCAGCTCGACCTGCTCCACACCCTCGGTGGCGACCAGAAACGCTACGCGCATGCGACTCACATCCTTGCCTCGTCCGACACGCCCATGTCCGCCCGCCCTGCGATCCGCGTCTCGTCCGGCGGCTTCCGCGCACCGCGACGACAAGGGCCGACCAGCAAGATTCTTGCCGATCCCGGACACATGGGCGCGTCGAGACGATTCGCTCCGCAGCCCGGCCAGGGGTCCGGTGCGTCAGCAGGGCTGGCGTACGGCCTCCCGCCGCGCCGGCGCCGTCCAGTCCACGATCTGACCGCAGATGTGTTCCGGCGTGCCGGTGCCCGCCGGGCACGGGCATCCCGCGTGGTACCTGCGCACGACCCCCTCCACATCCAGGTGGACCCCGAAGCCGGGGTGGGACGTGAGCCGTTGGGCGTACGCCCACAGGCGCGGGTAGTGCGCGACGCACTGGCCGGCGACGGTGTCCAGATGGGGCCGGTGCACGGTGTCGAGCAGCATCAGCGTCACCCACAGCTGTACGTCCGCGGCGGTGGGCCCCTCGCCGAGCACGTACGCGCGGCCGTCGAGCCGGGCTTCCATCGAGTCCAGCGCGGTGAAGAGCGTGCGCAGGGCGCCGTCGCGCTCCGCGCCACCGGTGTCCGGGTCTCCGGCGCGCGCCGCTGATTCGCCGATGTCCGTCTCGCAGAGCCGGGCGACCGCCTCGATGTCGTCCTCGGCGCCGCACGGGCGCAGGTCGGGGCCCCGGCCGCCGAAACGTCCCGCCAGGTCACGCAGGATGTCCGGCGCGTACGTACTGACGATGCGTCCGGTCCAGCTGTCGGTCAGCACCGGCGCGGCCGCCGGTCCCGGGTGGTGGTGCGAGCTGGCCTCGTACAGCGGGCGCAGCGCCGCGTAACCGCCTGCGGGGCCGTCGGGTACGGGTGGCAGCACGGTCACGGGGACGGCGTCACGCAGGCCGAGCAGGCTGTGGGTGACGGCGATCTGGAGACAGTACGGACAGGTCTGCGAGAGGTACAGGCCGTAGCGGTGCGGCACGGCGTAGTGGCCGCTGCGCGCGTCACGGCCGATCCTGCCGCGGATCGCGGGCCCGGTGGTCGGTGAGGTGGCGGACGGGGATGTGGCGGACATGCGTCTCCCTGCGGTCCTGGGGATGATGCTGCTGTGGAGGCGTACGAGGGGATGGTGCTGCGGCTGAGGCGTACGAGGGGATACGGATACGGCCCATGCCGGGCGATCGGCATTCACGGGGGAAGCGGACAGCGCGGGCGCCGGCGGAGCGGTCGCCGTATCAGCTGAGGGGACCCGCCGCGCTGCAGACGCGCAGCAGATCGATGTGGCGACGGGAGGTCAGAAGGGGCAGCGACTGGGCCATGACGGCCGCACAGTCGGTGTCGAGCCCCGAACGTCCCATTCCCGCCCACCCGTTCGCCAGAGTTCCGCTCTTGAGTCTCGTTCCGCTTCTCCGCGCCGTCAAGGGCGCCTCCCGGACGGAGTCGGCCGGGAAGCGGCGGGCAGACTTTCCCTGTTCTGGCACCACTCGCCGGCGTCCGGTGAACCGGCCGGCCGGCATGGAGGAGAAACAATGGAGTACGTACGTCTGGGCGGGTCGGGACTCGAGGTGTCGAGGGTCATTCTCGGCTGCATGAGCTTCGGCGATCCGCAGCTCGGTGCCCACCCCTGGTCGCTCGGCATCGACGAGGCCCGTCCGCTCGTCCGCCAGGCGGTCGAGGCGGGGATCACCACCTTCGACACCGCCAACGTCTACTCGCTCGGATCCAGCGAGGAGTTCACGGGCAAGCTGCTCGGCGAATTCGCCCGCCGCGAGGAAGTCGTCATCGCCACCAAGGTCCACGGCCGGATGCACCCGGGTCCCAAGGGGGCCGGTCTGTCCCGCGCCGCGATCTTCGCGCAGGCCGAGGCGAGCCTTCGGCGCCTGGGCACGGACTACATCGACCTGTACCAGATCCACCGGTACGACCCGCACACGCCCATCGAGGAGACGATGGAGGCGCTCGACGATCTCGTCCGCGCGGGAAAGGTGCGCTATACGGGCGCCTCCTCGATGTGGGCCTGGCAGTTCGCCAAGGCTCAGCACGCGGCCCAGCTGGGCGGCTGGACCCGCTTCACCTCGATGCAGGATCAGTACAACCTCCTGATGCGCGAGGAGGAGCGGGAGATGCTCCCGCTGTGCCAGGACCAGGGGGTCGGCGTGCTGCCCTGGAGCCCGCTGGCCCGGGGCCGTCTCACCCGGGACTGGGACGCCACCACCCGGCGTACCGAGAGCGACCGGTTCGGCGGCACCCTCTACCGTCAGGCGGAGGACTCCGACCGCGCGACCGTGGAGGCCGTGGCCGCGCTGGCGGAGCAGCGCGGTGTCTCGCGTGCTCAGATCGCGCTCGCCTGGCTGCTGCACCAGCCCGCCGTCACGGCCCCGATCGTCGGTGTCACCTCGGAGCGGCACCTCGCCGACGCCGTGGCCGCCACGACGCTGCGCCTCGACGACAAGGAGCTGAGCAGTCTCGGCGAGCACTACGTGCCCCGCGCCGCGGAAGGTTTCTGAACCGCTCCGAATACATGTGTGGTGAGAATCCGGAGTGAGAGCGGAGAGACAAGCACTCCGGCGTCTCCCGTGAAATGAACGCAATCGATCTTATGCGCGGTTATTCATTCGGGACCCACCGGGAAAACTCCGCTTCCGGGCCTCCGCATCGTGTGGGATGCTGGGGGTATCCGGATTTTCCCTTCTCCCTGCCGAGGCACTATGCGCTGCGTCATCGCCCGCTTCCCCTTCGAACTGGTCAAAAGCGAGGTGCAGCAGTCGATGAAGGGCATCAAGCCCGAGCCCATCACCGGAGAATCCGTCGTGATCAGCCGCCGGAGCTATCCGGTCAAGCAGGTCGGCGAGGTGATCACCCGCCAGGACCGCCGTGATTTCACCGCCGGTGAAGTGGTCAGGGCGCTGACGCGGCTCGGCTTCACCTGCCGGACTCTGCCCGAGCCGGTTCCCGAGGCAGCTCCCACGCCGGTCGAGGCCGCGTCGGCCCTGCTCGGCTCCCCCGCCGTGACCGGCTGACGCCACTCGCGCGGACACGGAAGGACGAACGCCCCGGTACCGGCCTGGAAAGGCCGGTACCGGGGCGCGACGCTGTCCGGCGCGAGACTGCCCGTGTGTGGACTCAGGCGGCGCTGATGCGGGGCGCGGCGGACGGCGCCGTGCCCGTGGCGCGCGTCCGCGAGGAGGACGAGCCCGAGGAGCGGCGGCCCTGGCCGGAGCGGCCGCGGCCGCGGGAGGACGAGGGTCCGCGCTTGGCGCGCTCCACGACCGGTGCGGAGATCGTGACGGGCACACCCGAGGGGGCCTGTGCACCGGTGATCCGGCTCAGCTCCGCCTCGCCCGACCTGACCTGCGCGATCTGCGGGGTGATGCGGGCGTCGGACATCAGGCGGGTCATCTCACGGCGCTGGTTGGGCAGCACCAGTGTGACGACGCTGCCGGACTCGCCGGCGCGCGCGGTACGGCCGCCGCGGTGCAGGTAGTCCTTGTGGTCGCTGGGCGGGTCCACGTTGACGACGAGGTCGAGATTGTCGACGTGGATACCGCGGGCCGCGACGTTGGTGGCCACCAGCACCGTGACATGCCCGGTCTTGAACTGGGCGAGGGTGCGCGTGCGTTGGGGCTGCGACTTGCCCCCGTGCAGCGCGGCGGCCCGTACACCGCTGTTCAGCAGGTGCTCGGTCAGCCGGTCCACGGCGTGCTTGGTGTCGAGGAACATCAGCACCCGGCCGTCGCGCGCGGCGATCTCCGTCGTCGCGGCGTACTTGTCGGCGCCGTGGACGTACAGCACGTGGTGTTCCATCGTGGTGACCGCGCCCGCCGACGGGTCGACGGAGTGGACGACCGGGTCGTGCAGGTAACGGCGCACCAGGAGGTCGACGTTACGGTCCAGCGTCGCCGAGAACAGCATCCGCTGGCCGTCGGGGCGCACCTGGTCGAGCAGTTCGGTGACCTGGGGCATGAAGCCCATGTCGGCCATCTGGTCGGCCTCGTCGAGCACCGTGATGGAAACGCGGTCGAGCTTGCAGTCGCCGCGCTCGATGAGGTCCTTCAGACGCCCGGGTGTCGCGACGACGACCTCGGCGCCGCCGCGCAGCGCGCTGGCCTGCCGGCCGATCGACATACCGCCGACGACCGTGGCGAGCCGCAGCCGCAGCGACCTGGCGTACGGGGTGAGCGCGTCGGTGACCTGCTGCGCGAGTTCCCGGGTCGGCACGAGGACCAGGGCCAGCGGCTGCCGGGGTTCGGCACGCTGTCCCGCGGTGCGCACGAGGAGCGCGAGACCGAAGGCGAGGGTCTTGCCGGATCCCGTACGTCCGCGGCCGAGGACGTCACGGCCCGCGATCGAGTTGGGCAGGGTGGCCGCCTGGATCGGGAACGGCTCGTTCATGCCCAGGCTGGTGAGCATCTTCAACAGCGCGTCAGGCATGTTCAGTTCGGCGAAGGTGCTGACAGCGGGCAGCGCGGGGGTGATGGTGACCGGCAGGGCGAACTCGCCCTGCTGCGCGGCGGGCCGGCGACCGTAGCCACCGGACCTGCCGGGTGCGCCTGAGCGGCCCTGGCCGCCGGAACGGCCCGCCGACTGTCCTCCGAAACGGCCGCCCTGGCCGGAACCGGCGGAGCCGCCCGAGCGTGTACGGGAGTAACGGTCGTTGGTGCGAGGTGTGCGGTTCACGCAGAACCTTTCTCGATGCGGCGCGTATCGAGAATTCCTGGCGGAGTAAACGCACAAAGAATCGCAAGAACGAGCCGAAGAAACAAATGAATAAGGAAGCCTCGCCGGGGTGAAAAAGAGCCGGAACCGGCATGTCGAATGCACGGCATCCGCCGAACAAGGCGGTGGGTTGGCGGAGCGCGCGGCCGGGGAGGGCCTGCCTCCGGCTGACACCGGGACGCGGCCGGACCGGCCGCCGTCCGCCGGGTCAGCGGACAAAAAGCAACGTAGCTGGGGCCCGCATCCCAAGGAGCGGGCCCCAGCTACGTCTTGTGCTTCACATCAGGCGGGAGTGATGTTCTCCGCCTGCGGGCCCTTCTGGCCCTGCGTGACGTCGAAGTTAACCTTCTGGCCTTCCTGAAGCTCGCGGAAGCCCTGGGCGGCGATGTTCGAGTAGTGAGCGAAGACGTCGGCGCCGCCGCCGTCCTGCTCGATGAAACCGAAGCCCTTTTCCGCGTTGAACCACTTCACGGTGCCACTAGCCATGTCAGATCTCCTTCGGGGCAATGCCCGGAGGCTCGCACTGTGCAAGCCCCACGTCGCCGCGATGATTACCACGTCCGGTACGAGACCGGAAATACAAAAGCGCACCCGCCGGCACATGTCGCCAGCAAGAGCACTTGAAGTCTTTGGGAACCACAACTGCAACTGAGATCAACAGTAGCACGGGGCGACCGCCCCGGCATGGTAGATCCCATCACTCCGCCTGTCATGCCATAAATCCTCACCGCGCATTGAACGCATTTCTGTAGCTGCGGCAATAGATATTCTCGCGCGGGAATCAGAAACCGGAAGACCGGCCCCGGGGCCCGGCGTCACGGCCGGGCATCGGGGTCCGGGGTCAGGGCCGCTGCTCGCTGTGGCCGCAGATCCAGGCCAGTGCCGCGTAGACGCCCTGGATGTAGTCGCGCGGCACCGTGCGCTGGGTGGCGTCCTCCAGCTGGACCGCGGCCGCGTCCGTCTCCGCGGTCAGCAGGGACAGATCGGGGGCGCCCGTGACGGCCGCGCCTGTGACAGGCGCCACATCCCCGCGCCCGAGGGCCCAGAGATATCCGGTCAGGGCGCCCCGGGACAGCTGGGTCTGCTGGGTTGTTCCCTCCCCGACGGCCGCCAGCGCCCGGTGCGCTTCCTCCACCTCGGCCCACGGCCTGATCCCGACGTTGTTCCGTTCGCTGTGCTGCTCTGCCTGTTGAGTGGTCATACCGGTACGTCTGTCCTCTCTTGGGCGAGGGATGTCTGTTCCATGGTGCGCAGAGCCGCCCTGACCTCGCTCGCGGCCGAGGCATCCGGCGCTTCCCAGCCCCGTACGGCGATGGTGGCGCTCTCACCGGGCAGCAGCGTCAGCAGTCCCTGGTCGGCGCGGGCCGCAGGGGCGAGCCTGTCGGCCTGGAGCAGCAGGTCACGCAGCAGAGTGCCCGCGGTCACCACGACATCGGTCCGGTCGCCGCGCCGGATCACCTCCACGTCGTAGCGCGGCGCCGGATACGCGAAGTCCCGGTCCCGTACGGGGAAATGCACGGCGCGCGAGGTGCCCGCGTCGGCGACGAGGAATTCCCGCGCCGACGTGGCGTCGGGCACCAGTTCGCCGGGCACCGGGACGTGCGCGACGCCCCGGCTGTGGGCCGAGAGCATGATCCCGGTCTCGGCGAGCACCTCACCGCCGGCGGACATCCGGCGCAGCCGTACGTCCGGCTGCCAGGCTTCGGCCGACTGGTTGACGGCGACGACGGCGAGGCGGCCCTGCCTGGTCTGTACGGTCAGCAGCCGGTCGGCGTAGACACGGCGCAGTTCGTACCAGAGCGGCTTGAGCCTGGCGTCGCCGTCGACGGCGGCCCATGAGGTCACCGGCCAGCAGTCGTTGAGCTGCCATACGATCGTGCCCGCGCACACCGGCCAGTGGGAACGCCAGTGTTCGATGCCGGTGGCGACAGCACGGGCCTGGTTGACCTGGGTGAGGTAGTGCCAGCGGTCGAAGTCGCCCGGGAGTGCGAAGTGGCGGGCGAGTCCGCGCTCCAGCTTGCCATTGCCGTCCGCCGCCTTCTGGTGGTGCAGGACGCCGGGTGAGTCGGGGGCCAGCTCCTCGTCCGGCAGGGCGCGGCGGAGTGTGGCGTACGCGGGTGGCGCCTGCCAGCCGAACTCGGCCACGAAGCGCGGCACTTCGGCGAGGTAGTCGGTGTAGTCGGTGCGGTTCCACACCTCCCACGAGTGTGTCGTGCCGTGGGCCGGATCGTTGGGATGGCGGTCCCAGGAGCCCGACCACGGGCTGCCCGCCCAGTACGGACGGGTGGGGTCGGTCTCGGCGACGACCCGGGGCAGCAGGCCGAGGTAGTAGCCCTCGCCCCAGGACGCGCCGGCGAGCCGCTGTTCCCAGCCCCAGTCGCGGAAGCCCCACAGGTTCTCGTTGTTGCCGTTCCACAGCACGAGGCTGGCGTGGGGCATGAGCCGGGTGACGTTCTCCCGTGCCTCCGCCTCGATCTCCGAACGCAGCGGCTGTTCCTCGGGGTAGGCGGCGCAGGCGAAGAGGAAGTCCTGCCAGACCATCAGGCCCAGTTCGTCGCAGACGTCGTAGAAGTCGTCGCTCTCGTAGATGCCGCCGCCCCAGACCCGTACCAGGTCGACGCCCGCTTCGGCGGCCTGCGTGAGGCGTTCACGGTAGCGGCGGGGAGAGATCCTGGAGGGGAAAACGTCGTCGGGGATCCAGTTCACACCGCGTGCGAAGATCCGCTCACCGTTGATGACGAGGGTGAATCCGGTGCCGTGCTCGTCGGGCGAGGTGTCGAGTGCGACGGTACGGAAGCCGACGCGGCGCGACCAGCGGTCGATCACGGCCCCGCTCTCGTCGTGGAGCGTCACCACGCAGTCGTGGAGCGGCTGTCGGCCGTACCCGCGCGGCCACCAGAGGTCGGCGTCCGGCACGGTCACGGCCAGGGTGGCGCTCGCACCGTCGAACCCCAGGGACGCACGCCGGCCGCCGACCTGCACCTCGGCCACCAGTGGGCGGCCCGTTCCTGACGCGGTGCGTTCCACCTCGACATGGACGTCGACGCGGCCGGTGGTCCCGTCGACGGTGACCTCGGGGCGCACCCGCGCGAGACGCGCGGTCGACCAGTGCTCCAGGCGCACGGGCCGCCAGATGCCCGCGGTGACCAGGGTCGGCCCCCAGTCCCAGCCGAAGGAACAGGCCATCTTGCGGATGAACTGGAACGGCTCCGGATACGCGTTGGGCCGGGCACCCAGCTGTTCGCGTACGGATTCGGCCTCGGTGTACGCGGAGGTGAAGCGCACGGCGAGTGCCGTGGACCCGCTCGCCGGCCGGTCGGTGATGTCGAAGCGGTAGCCGCGGTGCATGTTGCGGGTCCGGCCGATCACTTCCGCGCCGAGGCTGATCTCCGAGGCGGTGTCGAGGCCGTCGAAGACGAGGTCGGTGCGTTCGTGCGCGGTGGGCCGGGGCCCGAGTCGCGTCTCGTACGTCCAGTCCGCGCGGCCCACCCAGGCCACCTCGTCCTCGTTACGGCCGAGGAAGGGGTCGGGGATGAGGCCGGCGGCGAGCAGATCGGTATGGACGCAGCCCGGGACCTGTGCGGGAATCGGGGACGTACCGACGGGCTCGGACCCTTCGGGTGCCCGGTAACCCCCGACGGCCTGGGAACCTCCGGGTGCCGGGGATCCCTCGCGCCGCAGTGTCCAGCCCCCGGTCAGCGGGATGAGCCTCTTCAGCGGATCAGCTTCATTCGCGACGGTCATGATACGCAGAGTATTCATCCGGTCCCGGCGGCGTCACGTCATGACGGGCTGATCCGCCGGCCGCTACGGACGGGGCGGCTTCGCGGCGGTGTCGAGGAAGAAGGAGTCGATCCCCTGGACGGAGTGGATGAATTCGTCGAGATTGACGGGCTTGGTCACATAGGCGTTGGCGTGCTGCCGGTACGCGTCCTCGATGTCGTCGGGCGCGGCGGAGGTGGTCAGCACCA
The DNA here is from genome assembly GCF_044751305.1 of Streptomyces sp. NPDC088725. Lineage (NCBI taxonomy): Bacteria > Bacillati > Actinomycetota > Actinomycetes > Kitasatosporales > Streptomycetaceae > Streptomyces > Streptomyces sp. NPDC088725. The sequence continues at coordinate 32,481 of NZ_JBIVLO010000010.1, read as the reverse complement.
CGACGGGGATGCTGCCGAGGGCGGCGTCGTCCTTGAGGACCGCGAGCAGTTCCCGGCCGTTCATCCTCGGCATGTTCAGGTCGAGAACGATCAGATCCGGGCGCGCACGGGCCGGATCGCGCAGGTACTCCAGGGCGGCGACCCCGTCCTCGACCTGATCGATGGTGCGGGCCATGCCCCGCTCCACGAGCGCGTCCTCGATCAGCATCGCGTCGGCGGGATCGTCCTCGACGAGAAGGACGCTGTACGGACGGTCTGAGGCGAAGGCGTTCACAGTGGGGCTCCTGCGGTCGGGGGTGGGGAGGGGACGGGAAGCGGGCCGTGCCGTGAAGACCAGTCCCGGCCAGCGCTGACGGGCGCCCTGCCGGCTGATGCCCCACGCCTCGCCCAGTTGCGGGTACTTCGCACCGGCTTGCGCCGCCGCTGTGGCCTGCTGTCTCGCGCAGCGGTCCACCGCCCGGTCGAGGTAGGCCAGAGCACGCAGACGGGCGAGCGGTCCTTCGTCGTCGCGGCCCGCGGCCGCGCCTCCGGACACCGCCGCGCCCTCCCCCGCTCCGTCCGCCGGAAGCCCGAAGGCCTGCTCCGTCAGCCTGCGGACCAGTTCCTCCACTGCTTTCTCGGCGAGTTCGGTCAACTCGTCGTGATCGGGAACGGTGGAAAGGTCACGGGCCATGACCGAACCCTATGGGTGCGGACCGTGCTGCGACAACACCCGTTGTCATGCAACGGTACGCTGTGCCACGTCCGGCACCGGCCGGGCCCTGCCAGGAGGAGACCTCACCGTGAGCACCATGGACACCGTGGGCCATGAAGAGTCCTCGCGGAGCGTGGACTCTTCGCCGTCCGCGTCATCGCGGTGGACGACCCGGCGCTGGCTCGGCGTCGGGACCGCTGCGGCACTGGCGGTGCTGATCGTGCTCTCCGGGTGCGGGGCGTGGATCTTCGCGCACTCCACCGCCATCAATGGCCGTCTCGTCGACCGGAGTACGCCCGCGCTGATCGCCTCCGCGCAGCTCGAAAGCGCTCTGGTCAATCAGGAGACCGGTATTCGCGGGTACGGAATGACGGGACGGGACGAGTTCCTCGCGCCCTACCGCGACGGACTGACGCGGCAGAAGAAAACGACACAGCAGCTGGAAAAGCTTGTCAGTGAGGGCACCACGGCCGCGAAGGACCTCGCCGAGGTGCGGAAACGGGCCGCGTTCTGGCAGTCCACGATCGCCCGGCCCATCGCCGCGTCCTCCGAGCCGGTTCCGTTCGCGACGGCCCACGCAGAGGACGGCAAGCGCGCCTTCGACTTCGTACGCGAGGCGGTCGCGACGCAACAGCTGCACCTGCAGGCCGAACGGGATCTCGCGCGCGCCGACCTCCAGCACGTACGAGCTCTGCGCAACTGGACCTTCAGCGCCATGGCCCTGGTCATCCTGGCCCTCACAGGCCTGGTCTTCGCGGGTCTGCGCCGGGGCGTCACCGAGCCCGTGGACCGGCTCTCGTCCGATGTCCGCCGCGTCGCCGACGGAGATTTCGCCCACCCGGTGACCGGTACGGGCCCCGCCGATCTGCGCCGGCTCGCGGCCGATGTCGAGTCCATGCGCCGCAGGCTCGCGGACGAACTGGCCTTCAGCGACTCGGCGCGGACGAGTCTCAGCGAGCAGGCCGCAGAGCTGCGCCGCTCCAACTCCGAGCTGGAGCAGTTCGCTTACGTCGCCTCCCACGACCTCCAGGAGCCGCTGCGCAAGGTCGCGAGCTTCTGCCAGCTGCTGGAGCGCCGTTACGGTGACCGGCTCGACGACCGGGCCAGGCAGTACATCGCCTTCGCGGTGGACGGGGCGAACCGTATGCAGGGGCTCATCAACGACCTCCTGGCGTTCTCACGGGTCGGACGGCTGCTCGCCGACCACAGCCCGCTGGGCCTCCAGGAGATCTTCGACCGCTCCGTGGACTCGCTGAGCATGGCGGTCGAGGAATCCGGGGCGGTCATCACGCACGACCCACTGCCGACGGTTCACGGAGACCGGACGCAACTCGGCATGCTGTTGCAGAACTTGCTGGGCAACGCCGTCAAGTTCCGGGCGCCGGAGCGCGCGCCCTCGATCCACCTGGGTGCCCGGCACGTCGACGGCGCGTGGGAGTTCTCCGTCTCCGACAACGGCATCGGTATCGACGAGGAGTACATCGAGCGGGTCTTCGTGATCTTCCAGCGGCTGCACACGCGCGAGCAGTACACCGGGAACGGCATCGGCCTCGCCCTGTGCAAGAAGATCGTCGAGTACCACGGTGGCGCCATCGCCATCGACCCGGGACACCGCCCGGGCACCCGGGTGACCTTCACCCTGCCGGACCACGCGAGCGGCGACGCCGCCGTACCGGCGCAGGCGGCGGCTCAGGACCGGGCCGTCACCGCCGCGCCGTAGCCGTTCGCGTCGCAGCCGCTCTCCTGGCAGCCGTCCGCGGCCCGCGTCACACCGCGCGGCCGCGTACGGCGTCGGCCTGTCGGCGCAGGCGCTGCAACGGGGTGGGCGGCAGCTCGCGGGCCGCGCCGCGCGCGTAGTAACGCTCGACGTAGAACTGTCCCCCGGACAGGACCGTGGTCACCGCGATGTACCAGAGGGTCGCCACCATCAGCAGGGGGATGACCTGGTAGGTGCGGTTGTAGATCAACTGCACCGAGTAGAGCAGATCCTGGACAGCCAGCACGCTGATGATGCTGGTCCCCTTCAAGGTGCCGATCAGCATGTTCCCCGCCGTGGGGACGATGGAGCGCATCGCCTGCGGCACGACGATCCGGCGCAGCACCCGCCACCGGCTCAGTCCCAGCGACTGCGCCGCCTCTGTCTGTCCCGCGTCGACCGAGAGGATGCCTCCGCGTACGACTTCCGCGGCGTAGGCCGCCTCGTGGAGTGTGAGGCCGACCAGCGCGGTGAAGCTCGCACCGAAGAGGTTCACGGTCTTGAAGGTGAGGAATTCGGGGCCGAAGGGGATGCCGATGCCCAGTGTCGGATAGAGGGCGCCGATGTTGAACCAGAACAGCAGCTGCACGAGCAGTGGTGTGGAACGGAAGATCCACACGTATCCCCAGCTGATGGCGCGCAGCACGGGGTTGGCCGACAGGCGCAGGACGGCGAACACGGTGCCGATGAGGAAGCCGAGGACCATCACCGCCGCGGTCAGCCAGAGGGTGAGCACGAGGCCGTCCAGGACGGCCGGGGTGGTGAAGTAGTCACCGACCACGTTCCACTGGAACCTCTCGTTGCGGACGACCGAGTTGACGACCATCGCGAGTACCAGCAGGGCGACGGCGGCCGACAGCCACCGGCCGGGGTGGCGGCGGGGAACGATACGCAGTGCTTCGTCGCTGCCCGGCGGGTCTTCCGTCCGCTTCGAACTCTTCGTGGGATCCGATGACTTCGGGGGTTTCGCGGGTTCAGGGGAGAGCGCGTCGGGGACGTTCGCGACATCGGGAGATGCGGGCATGGAGGGCTCCGGCGGAAGATGCGGTCGACGGGGGTGGGGTCATCGCGCCACACCGCGTCCCTCAACACGGCCGGTACGGCTCATGGTTCGCGCCCGAGCCGTACGCCCTTTCGATCGTACGTGCGGCAACGGCACTGTCAAGGAGCGCTCCGGTGCCGGGCTCGGCCTGCCGCCCACACTCCGAACGGCTGTTGACTTCGGGATACGTGCCGTGCTCAATTGACTCCATGCAGAAGCAGCTGCCGTTGGTCACCCGCGGACACATCGACTTCGGTCGCGTGTGGTCCGCCTCCTGTTGCGCCTGACCCGGCAGCGGGCCGCCTGACCGGCCCCTCCCTCCCTCGGTGACCCCGTCGCGGGCCGAGCACCTCCGCTTCACCGGGCGCACGCTGCCGCTCCATCTCCGACACACCACGCGCCACAGCCCCAGGTCGTCTCGCGCCGTCCGTTGTCACGCACCGTCCCGCGCCCACACGCTCTTCGTCGGCACAGCTGTCCGCTGTCCGCTGTCCGCTGTCACACACTGCCTGCTGCCCGCCGTCACACACTGCCCGCGTCATGCCTCGCGCCGGCCGTACGCCTGCCTCCGGGCCGGAGTGGCCCCGCTCGCCCTCCGCCGGTCCCTCTTCTCCGCACGAAAGGCCCGTCATGCCTGTCGAGTTCCTGGGTATCGCCGCCACTCACGACGGATCGGAGACGAATCAACGCTCCGGTGCCGCGTTCGACAAGGAGTACACACTCAAGCTCGCCCGCGCCCATGAGGACCATGGCTGGGACCGCGTCCTGTTCGCCTACGGATCGGGCTCGGCCGACCCCGCGCCGGCCGCCGCCTACATCGCCTCCCGCCTGGACAGGCTCCAGATCCTGCTGGCGCACCGGCCGAACGTCTCGTATCCGACGTACGCGGCCAAGACGTTCGCCACACTGGACCAGATCAGTGACGGTCGTCTCACGGTCCACTTCATCACCGGTGGCAACGACCATGAGCAGCAGCGCGAGGGCGACACCCTTACCAAGGACCAGCGGTACTCCCGCACCCGCGAGTACATCGACATCGTCAAGCGGATCTGGACCACCCATGAACCGTTCGACCACGTGGGTGAGCACTACCGCTTCCAGGACTTCGTCAGCGATGTCTTCCCCGTCCAACAGCCCCGGCCGCAGGTGTCGTTCGGCGGTTCCTCCGAGGCCGCCTACGCGGCGGGCGGCGCCGAGGCGGACATCTACTGCCTCTGGGGCGAGCCGCTGGAGAAGACGGCGGAGCAGATCGAGGCCGTGAAGGCCGCCGCGCGCGCGGCCGGCCGCACCACCGCTCCCCGTATTCAGGTGGCCTTCCGGCCGATCATCGCGCCGACGGAGGAACTCGCCTGGGAGAAGGCACACCGGACGGTCAACGCCATCAAGTCCCGCAGGGGGAAAGGCGAGTCCGCTGTCGTACGTCACCACCGACAGGGTGCTCCCGAGAACACCGGATCGCAGCGGCTGCTCTCGATCGCCGAGTCGGGTGAGCGCTACGACCGGGCCCTGTGGACGCCGACCGCCGCCGCGACCGGGGGCGCCGGCAACTCCAACGCCCTGGTCGGTACACCGGAGACGGTCGCCCAAGCACTGCTGGACTACTACGACTTGGGCGTCGACATCCTCTCCGCGCGCGGCTACGACCTGCTGGGCGACGCGATCGACTTCGGACGGTACGTCATTCCGCTGGTCCGCGAAGAGGTGGCCAAGCGGGACGCCGAGGGCGCCGCACGCGGCGCGCGTTCCCTCGTGGAGGCCGGCTGATGAGGTCGGTCGCCGAGTCCGGTGGTTCGACCTGGGTGCGTACGAGGGTGGGTGACCCGCTCGCGCGGCCGATGCTGCGGGAGCTGGGGGACGAGTACTCCGCCCGCTACGGCAAGGACGCGCACGGCGAGCTGGCCCGTTATCCGGCCGAGGAGTTCGACCCGCCGCACGGTGTCTTGCTGCTGTTGCTGGAGGACGGCGAGCCCGTCGCGGGCGGGGCCTTCCGCCGCTACGACGACGTCACCGCCGAGCTGAAGCGAATCTGGACCCACTCAGCCCACCGCCGGCGCGGGCTGGCCCGCCGTGTGGTGGCGGAGCTGGAACGCGTCGCCTCCGTGCGGGACTACCGCCGGATCTACCTCACCACCGGGCCCCGCCAGCCGGAGGCCCGCGGGCTGTACCTGGCCACCGGGTACACACCGCTGTTCGACACGGCGGCGGACCCGGAGACCATCGGCCCCCTCCCGTTCGAGAAGCACCTCACGCGCCGTCGCGCGGCTTCCACCCAAGGAAAGGCGTAACCCCGTGCGCACCCTGACCGCGACTACGAGCCCGCGCCGGGCCGCGCGCCCGCGCGTGGCAGCCGTTCTGGCCGCCGCTCTGCTGCTGCCCGTCCTGGCGGGCTGCGGTGACGACTCCGCGTCCGGGCGGGAGAGCGGCGCCGCCGCGTCGGCACCGTCGGAGGACGTCACCGCCTCACTGAAGAAGGACCCGGCCCTGGCGAAGCTGCTCCCCGAAGACGTGCGGAAGCGGGGGACCCTGCGGATCGCGACCTCGGTGGGTGCTCCGCCGACCGCGTACTTCCCCGACGCGTCGAGCAAGAAGCCCGTCGGTCTGGACATCGACATCGCCGACAGTGTCGGCAAGCTGCTCGGGCTGAAGCTGGACCGCCAGGAGGCCACCTTCGACGCGATCCTTCCCGCGCTCGGCAGTGGCAAGTACGACGTCGGGACAGGCAACTTCGGTGTCACCGACGTGCGGCGCAAGACCATCGACTTCGTCACGTACATCAACGACGGGCAGGGCTTCGCCGTCCGCAAGGACGACACCAGCCTCTCCGAGGTGACCCGGCTCGACCAGTTGTGCGGCAAGGTCGTCGGGACGGGGGCGGGCACCACCTTCGAGGCGACCCTGAACGCGAACAGACACGTGTGCGCCGACGCGGGCAGGAAGCGGTACTCGGTCAAGGCGTTCTCCGACAACGGCGCGATTCTCACCGGCATTCAGCAGGGCCGGATCGATGTGGTGATGGGGACGATCAACGGCCTCAGGTACCAGGCGGCTCAGTCGGCGGCCGGGGTCAAGTTCCTCGGGGAGTTCCACCGTCTTGACGTCGGCTTCGCCTTCAAGAAGGGCTCGCCCGCGCTCAAAGCGTTCCAGGGGGCGGTCAACAAGCTGATCAGCGATGGCACTTATGACCGGATCCTGGCCAAGTGGGGCACCACCGACTCCGCCATCGAGAGGTCCGAGATCAGCCCGCCGGAGAAGAAATAGCCGTCAGCGGCCTTGTTCACACACGCGGAGAGAGGTTCCAGCGATGAGCAGCGACAGCGCTCTGATGGTCGATGTGCACGGCGTCCACAAGAGGTTCGGCGCCCTTGAGGTACTGCGCGGTGTCGATCTCCAGGTACGCGCCGGGGAGGTCGCCGTCGTACTCGGCCCCTCCGGCTCGGGGAAGTCGACACTGCTGCGCAGCATCAATCACCTGGAGAAACTGAACCGGGGATACGTCAGCATCGACGGCGAACTGATCGGCTACCGCCGCTCGGGCGACAAGCTGCACGAGCTCAAGGAGCGGGAAGTCCTGAAGCAGCGTACGCACATCGGGTTCGTCTTCCAGAACTTCAACCTCTTTCCGCATCTGACCGTGCTGGAGAACATCATCGAGGCGCCGGTCGCGGCACTGCGCCGGCCCCGCAAGGCCGTGGTCGAGCAGGCGGGGCAACTGCTGGAGCGGGTGGGCCTCGGCGAAAAGGCGGGGGCCTATCCGCGGCAGCTCTCCGGTGGTCAGCAGCAGCGCGTGGCCATCGCGCGCGCCCTGGCGCTGGAGCCGAAGGTGCTGCTCTTCGATGAGCCCACCTCGGCGCTCGATCCGGAGCTGGTGGGCGAGGTCCTCGATGTCATCAAGGACCTCGCGCGCTCCGGTACCACGATGATCGTGGTCACCCATGAGATCGGCTTCGCCCGTGAGGTGGCCGACACCGTCGTGTTCATGGACGGCGGTGTGGTCGTCGAACAGGGGCCGCCCGCCGAGGTGCTGGACCGTCCGCAGCACGTCCGCACCAAGGCGTTCCTGTCCAAGGTCCTCTAGGCCGTGTCTTCAAAGTGGCATCCGGCCCCGTCCTCCGGGCGGACGACGCCACTTTGAAGACACGGCCCAGCGGCACACCACGACACGCCGCCTCACCACACATCGCACCACAACACAACGGAGCAGGCCATGAAGTTCTCCGTACTCACCATCGTGGGTCATGCCCCGCATCCCCTCACCGGCGAGCTTCTTCCCGCCGCCGACCGGCTCCACGAAGTGGTCGAGCTGGGCGTCGAGGCGGAGCGGTTGGGCTTCGACGCGTATGCCGTCGGGGAGCGGCATGCCGGGCCCTTCCTGTCGTCCGGTCCCACGGTGATCCTCGGTGCGATCGCGTCCCGCACCACCACGATCCGGCTGCTGACCGGGGTCACGGTCGTAGCCGTCCTGGACCCGGTGCGGGTGGCGGAGGACTATGCGACGCTCGATCAACTCTCGCGTGGCCGGATCGAGTTGGTGATCGGGAAGGGCGCGGAGGCAGGCCACTTCGACCTCTTCGGGCTGGACGAGGAGTTGCAGTGGGAGTACCAGGCGGAGAAGTACGAGCTGCTGCGCAGGCTCTGGCGCGAGGAGAACCTCGACTGGGAGGGCCGGTTCCGTCCGCCGCTCAAGAACGTCACGACCGTGCCGCGCCCGTACGAGGGTCCGCCGCGTGTCTGGCACGGTTCCGCGACGAGCCTCAACTCACCCGAGCTGGCGGCGAAACACGGCGATCCGCTCTTCACGGCCAACGCCATCCAGCCCCGCGAGGCGTACGCGCGGCTGATCAGGCACTACCGCGAGAAGTTCGAGGAGTACGGGCACGACCCCGCGCGGGCGCATGTCGCGGCGGGTTCCGGCGGCCTCTACATCGCGGACACGACAGAGCGCGCGATCGCGGACATCAAGGAACTGTACGAAGCCCGCGTACGCCAGAACTTCAAACCGCGTCTGGTGGGAAAGGCCGGCTACAACACACCGTTCCGCACAATCGAGGAGGCGGTCGGAGACGGCCCCCAGCTGATCGGCGGTCCGCAGCAGATCATCGACAAGATCCTCGGCTACCACGAGGTCTATCAGCACGATCTCCAGTCCGTCACCGTCGACGGACTCGGCCTGAGTCTGTCGGCGCAGCGTGAGCAGCTTCAGCGTTTCGCCGAGGAGATCGCTCCGGTGATCCGCCGCGAGGCGCCCACCGCGCTGTGGGCGGAGGAGACGGACGGGGCAGGCGACGCGGACAAGGCGAGCCGGGTGGACGAGTCGCGGGCGTAGAGCGCCAGGCGTAGAGCGGCGGGCCGGCCACGACAGCCGTCGCGCCGGAGTGCGGACGGCCGCGGCCACACTGAGCCCGCACACCGGGTCCTCCGGCGCGGTTGGTAGCCTCGGCGCGAGCCCCGCCGGTCGGGGCGGCAGCGCGCCTTCGAACCGCTTCACAACGGGAGTTTCCCATGGTCACGACGATCCGCAGGGCAGTAATCCCCGCCGCCGGACTGGGCTCTCGCCTTCTCCCGCTGACCAAGGCGACGCCGAAGGAGATGCTGCCCGTCGGCGACAAGCCCGTCATCGAACACACCGTCCGGGAACTCGTCTCCTCCGGGATCACGGACATCACGATCGTCGTCTCCGGCGGCAAGGGGCTCATCCAGGACCACTTCCGCCCCAACCCCGCCCTGGTCGACCAGTTGCGTTCGGACGGCAAGACCGCCTACGCGGACGCGGTGGAGGAGGTCGGCGAGCTGTCCCGGCTCGGCCACATCACCTATCTGGACCAGCACGGCCCGTACGGCAACGGAACGCCCGTCCTGAACGCGGCGCGGAACTTCGGCGACGAACCGATCCTGGTCCTGTGGCCCGATGACGTCTTCGTGGCCGAGATACCGCGCGCCCAGCAGCTGATCAGGGCGTACGAGGCAACCAGCTGCCCCGTCCTGGCCCTGATGCCGATGGCGCCCGCGGACTCCCAGCGCTACGGCGTACCGGTGGTCAAGGAGGATCTGGACGACGGCCTCCTGCGCATCACCGGACTGGTCGAGAAGCCGAAGCCGGAGGACGCGCCGTCGGCGTTCGCGGCCATCGGTGGCTACGTCATCACGCCGGGCATCGTGGACGAGCTGCGCGAACAGACGAAGCGCTGGCACGAGCACCGCGAGGGCGAGATCTACCTGACCGACGCCATCAACGCGTACGCGGGCAGCCGTGCCGTGTACGGGCAGGTCATCCAGGGTGCCTGGTACGACACCGGTAACCCGCTCGCCTACCTCACCGCCCAGTTCGCCGCGGCTCTGGCCGACCCGGAGTACGGCCCGCACCTGCGCAAGCTGGCACAGGGCCTCGACGCGCAGGACAGGACGCCCGGCTCGGTGTAGACCTGTCTTCGGTCTTCCGGTCCGGGTCGGCGAAGCCCGGGCCGGACCGGAGAGCGCTTACCCCTGAATGGTCCTTTACGGGCCGATACGGTTCAGCACGTATCGGCAAGGGTTTTCCTGTGGTAATTAACATCGAGCCGCCACGCCCCACCCCCCACCCGTAGGCGGCCCGATGAGAGGAACTGCCTTGCGCAGAACCACATCCAGGCGTGTGACCTCCCTCCTCAGCTCCGTCGTCGTCGCCGCGGCCGCCGCGGTCGTGGCACTGACACCGACCACCGCGGGCGCCGCCGAATCCAATGGCGGCGTCCGCATCATGCCGCTCGGTGACTCGATCACCGACGGGTTCACCCCACTGCCCGGCGGCTACCGCATCGGCCTGTGGAATCAGCTCGGAAGCGCCGGTTACCAGGTCGACTTCGTCGGCTCGCAGTCCAACGGCCCCGCGGAGCTGGGCGACCACGACCACGAGGGCCACTCGGGCTGGCGTATCGACGAGCTCGACGCGAATATCGTCAACTGGCTGAACGACAGCGACCCGCGCACCGTGATGCTGCAAATCGGCACGAACGACATGAACCAGAATTACGACATCGCGAACGCTCCGGCGCGGCTGTCCACCCTCATCGATCACATCCGCGCGCAGAAGCCGGACGCGGAAGTGTTCGTCGCGACCATCACGCCGGAGTCGAGCCCCGACCTCGAGAACCGTGTGGAGGCGTTCAACGCGGCTCTGCCCGCCATCGTGGGCGGAAAGGGTTCACGGGTCCATCTGGTCGACATGTACGGGGCGTTGACCGCTGACGACCTCGCCGACGGCGTCCACCCGTCGCCCGCCGGCTACGCAAAGATGTCCACGGTCTGGTACGACGCCCTGCGTTCGGTGCCCGGCAGTCTCGTCCCGCTCGCGGCGCCGCAGTCCGGCTGACGGACCGGGCCGGGTGACGGACCGGGGCCGGGTGACGGACCGGGGCCGGGTGACGGACCGGGGCGGTCAACTTCCCATCGCCCGGTCTAGATTGATCGCCGAGCTGATGAGGGCGAGGTGAGTGAAGGCCTGCGGAAAGTTGCCCAGGTGCTCGCCGGTCAGGCTGATCTGTTCCGCGTACAGGCCGACGTGGTTGGCGTAGGTGAACATCTTCTCCAGCGCCAGCCGCGCCTGTTCGACCCTGCCGCTGCGCGCGAGCGCCTCCACCCACCAGAACGAGCAGATGGAGAACGTGCCCTCGGTTCCGTCCAGTCCGTCCGGGGCCTGCTCCGGGTCGTAGCGGAACACCAGGCTGTCCACCACGAGCCGGTCGGCGATGGCGTCGATGGTGGACAGGAACCGGGGGTCGGACGGCGAGACGAACTTGACCATGGGCATCAGCAGCAGGGACGCGTCCAGGATGACCTCGGGTGGCCGGTCGTCATCGGTGGAGAGTCGCTGTACGAAGGTCCGGGCCTCTTCGTTCCAGCCACGCGACATGATCTGGTGATAGATCTTGTCACGGGCGGCGGTCCAGCGGCCGATGTCGGCGGGCAGGCCCCGCTGCCGCGCCATTCTGATCATCCGCTCGACCGCGACCCAGCACATCAGCCGTGAGTACGTGTGGTGCTGCTGACCGGCGCGGGTCTCCCAGATACTTTCGTCGGTGCTGTCCCAGTGCAGCAGCAGCCATTCGAGGACTTCGCACAGATCGGTCCAGCTCTCGTGCGAGATACCCGCGCCATGTTTGTTGAACAGGTAGACGGAGTCGATCAGTTCACCGTATGTGTCCAACTGGCGCTGACCACTGGCGTCGTTGCCGGTACGGACCGGGTACGAGCCGCGGTAGCCCTCCAGATGCCCGAGAACCTCCTCGGGCAGGTGCTCATGGCCGTCGATGGAGTACACGACCCGCAGCGGCCCGGCTTCGCCGTCGGTGGCCTCGCTCAGCCGCTCCGCGAGCCAGCCGATGAACGCCTCGGCCTCGTCCGTGAAACCGAGGCGCAGCAGTGCGTACAGCGAGAATGCGGCGTCCCTGACCCACACGTACCGGTAGTCCCAGTTGCGCCCGCCACCGAGCTGTTCGGGCAGCCCGCACGTCGGTGCGGCGACGAGCGCGCCGGTGGGTTCGTGGGTCAGCAGTTTGAGGGTCAGCGCTGATCGGTGCACCATCTCGCGCCAACGGCCGGTGTACGTGGACTGCTTCAGCCAGCGGCGCCAGAACGCGACTGTGGCCTCGAAGAGTTCGTCGGCGGCGGCCGCGTCGACCCGTTCGGCGGTGCCCGTGGTGGTCGTCTCCGTGGCGGGCGTCTGTGTGCCGGGCGTGTCCGTGCCGGGTGTGTCCGTGCCGCTCGCGGGGTGCCGCGCCTCCGTCTCCAGGACGAAGAGCGCCGAGTCGCCCTCGTCCAGCTCGAACTCCGCGTGGGCGTCGGTGTCGTCGAGTTCCAGCGGGACGGTGGCCCGCACGGTGAGGGCGAGCGATTCGCTGGTGAACCGTACGCCTTCCGCCATCTGGTCCAGACGGTGCGGGTCAGCGCCGTAGTTCATTCTCGGCGCGACGCGTACGGACATGTCCATACGGCCGCGCACGTTGACCACCCGCCGTACCAGGCGCTGTTGGTGGTGCGGGTCGCGTTCCCGCCGGATCGGCATGAAGTCCTGGATCTCCACGATGCCGTCGTCGGTGTGCATACGGGTGATCAGGATGTTCGTGTCGGGGAAGTAGAACTGGTGGCGCTTGACGGTCCTGCACACCGGAACGATCTCCCAGTAGCCTCCGCGCCGGGCGTCGATCAGCGAGCCGAACACACTGGGAGAGTCGAAGCGCGGGACACAGAACCAGTCGATCCGGCCGTCGGTCCCCACCAGTGCCGAGGTACGCAGGTCGCCGATCAGTCCGTGTTCGGCGATCGGGAGATATCCCGCGCTGTCCCGTTCGTCCCCGGGGGGCGGCTCGCTCCGCGGCTCGCACCCGGGCAGCGCTTCGCCCGAGGCCCGGGCCTCGTTCCCCGGCCTGGGCTCCTTCTCCGGCGGCACCTGATCGTCGGCGTTCATCCCACCGAGTCTCGCTCACCGCGCCCGGTCCCGCACGGGACGTACGGCCGGCCGGGCAACAGCCGGGGCGGCGGCCCGTTGCCCTTTCGTGGCATGAGATGCCGCACGAGCGGTCAGACGTTCTGGTGCAGCCCATCAGGACCGTGGACGTCCGGAGCCATGGTCGCGAGAGGAGCAGATCATGCGCCGCACCAAGACCGTCGCCGTCACCGGAGCCGCTGTGCTGAGCGCCGCGCTGTGCGCGGGCGGAGCCGTGGCCGCGGAGACGGGCGCGTCCGCGTCCGCCACCCCGCGCTGCGACACCTCGGACCTGAGTGTGTCGCTGTCCGACGGAGGCCAGGCGGGCAGCCAGAGCGGGATGAGCCACGCGGGGCAGTTCCTGCGGTTCCGGAACACCGGGAGTGGCACCTGCGCCCTCTACGGGTACCCGGGGCTCGGCCTGGAGGATGCCGCCCACAAGCCGCTGAAGACAACGGCAGCATGGGGCAACACCTACTTCACACCGAATTCCGGAAAACACACCGTCACACTGAAGTCCGGCCAGAGCGCCTGGGCCGACCTGGCGTGGACCCAGACCGGCGCCGACGACGCGGCGAAGTCCCAGTACCTCGAAGTGACCCCACCGGGCGCCACGACCCACCGCACCCTCGCCTTCGAGCGGGTGGTCGACGGCGGCACACTCCAGGTAACGGCCCTGTCGTCCACCGTCCCGCACATAGGCTGACGAACGACGACCCCCGGCACTCCCCGCCTCGGACCCCGCCGTGAATCGTCCCGCGCCGGCCGGAGCGCGGGCGCGGGAGATCACGCGACCGGGTCGCTGGCCAGTTCCTGGGGAACCGCCGCGCGCAGCGCGGTGACGGCGGCTTCGACGGCGGGGTGGCGCCTCGCTCCCTGCCGGTAGGCCGCCATGGTGCGCCGCCGGATGGGGAGAGGTGTCAGGGTCACGGTGGGTGGTGTGTCCGCGGTCCCCAGGTGGGGCACGACAGCCACCCCCTGACCGGCTGCCACCAGAGTGAGCATGGTGGCGAACTCATCGACGTGGTGGCGGATATGAGGCGTGAAGCCCGCGGCCTGGCATGCCCTGACGGTCATCGTGTGGCAGAGCGTTCCCGGGGTCGCGGTGATCCACGGCTCGTTCTTCCAGTATGCGAGCGACGAGATGTCGGTGGGTGGTGTTTTCCCGGAGGAGAGTGATGCCAGATACAGGGCTTCTACGCACAAAGGCTCGGTTGCCAGCCCGGCCTCGTCGGGAGCGGGCACGAAGTCGTACGCGTGCAGGAGCGCGATGTCCAAGTCGCCCGCCCGAAGGGCGTGGGCGACTTCGGCCGGGTCGATCTCCGAGATCATTGCTTCCAGAGCCGGGTGCCTGTCGCCGAGCGCGGTGAGCATGGCGGGCAGCAGCGCTCTGATGGCCGTCGGGAAGGCTCCGATGCGGACGGACCCCGCCAACCCGGAGCGTACGTCGGCCAGTTCGGCCGCTGCTTGTTCCAGCCGCTCCAGCACGGCTTCGGCGTGGCCAACCAGCCGGTGGCCCGCAGGAGTGAGTACGACGCCTCGGCCGGTACGTTGCAGCAGGGGTGTACCCGCCTCACGCTCAAGGACGTTGAGTTGCTGAGAGACGGCGGACGCGGTGAACGAGAACGCATGGGCGACCGCGGCGATGGTGCCCCGGTGGGACAGTTCCCGCAACAGCCTCAGGCGTCGGACATCGAGCATCAGCTGAGCTTACTCTTCACGTCAGAAAAGCGAACTGGACCTGAATGGTGGGCCCGGGCAGTCTTCTGCCCATGACAGAGCAGACTTTTCCGCAGGGCATTCACGTTCCTCTGGTCACCCCGTTCACGGCCGGCGGTCTCGTAGCCCGGGAAGCCCTTGAAGGGCTCGCTCACACCCTCCTGGACGCGGGGGCCGCCGGGCTTGTGGCGCTCGGGACGACCGCTGAGGCCGGCGCCCTGGACGCCGAGGAGAAGCGCGTGGTGGTGGAGACCTGCGTGCGCGTCTGCCAGGAGCGTGACGTGCCCCTGACCGTCGGGGCGGGGTCGAACGACACGCGGAGCAGTGAGGCCGCTCTCGCCGCTCTCGCGCGATGGCCGGCAGTGACGGCCGCGCTGGTCACCGTGCCCGCCTTCACGCGCCCGTCGGAGGAGGGCGTGATCGCGCACTTCGCCCGGTTGACGGCGGTCAGCCCTGTCCCCCTGATCGTGTATCACATTCCCTACCGCACATCACTGCCCCTGAGCGTGGCCACGCTCCGCACGCTGGGAAGCATGCCGGACATCGTGGGCATCAAGTACGCCGGCGGCGGGATCAGCCAGGAGACGGTGGAACTTCTCGGCGATCTTCCGCCAGGCCTCTCCATGTTGGCGGGTGACGACCTGTTCGTCTCCCCCTTGTTGGCGATGGGCGCCGCGGGCGGCATCCTGGCCTCGGCCCACCTCGCGACACGCCGGTTCGCCGAACTCGCGGACGCCTGGCGAACCGGCGACACCCGCCGGGCGCGTTCCCTGGGTCATACGCTGGCCCGGCTGTCTGCTGTTCTGTTCCGCGAGCCCAACCCCGCCGTCGTCAAGGCGGTCCTCCATACCCGGGGCCTGATTCCCACTCCCGACGTGCGTCTGCCGCTGTTGCCCGCCGGCAGGGCAACCGTGGCGGAGTCGCTGCAACGGCTCGGCGAAGTCGAAGGGTGAGAGGCCCGCGAGCGAAGGCGCGGGCCTGATCGGGTCAGTACGGCCGGGCCCTGGCGGCGAACGCGGCCTTCAGGTCCCGCGCCCTGGACCGGGGAAAGGAAATGGTGCGCGGATCGCCGTCCGAGGTGTACCGGCCGCCGGAGGACGCGAGCTTGTCGAGCCAGACGGTGGAGCCGAACGCGGCGTCCTGGTCGTGGGCCCCTGCCGAGCGGATCCGCGGGATCGCTCCCGCGTCGAAGGCCGCGGCGAACGGTGACGGTGCCGGGTTGGCGCCGACGAGATACACACCGAGGTGGTGGTAGCCGGGGCCCCGTACCGCCAGCTCCGCGGGCCGCGGCATCGAGCCGTACGGCAGGGCGAGCGAGCGGACCCGGGTGCCGGGCACGGCGCGGTTGATGTTGCGCTGCTCGCCGGAGATGGCTTTCCCGACGGCGGCCGGGTCCATCGTGCGGAGGTCGCCGTGGCGCAGGGTGTGATTGCCGATCTCGAAACCGTGCCGGTCCAGCCAGACGAGCGCCTTGGCGGAGCCGGTTCCGGTGAAGGCTTCCTCGTTGACGAAGAAGGTCGCCGTGGCGTGGAACCCGGGGTGGCGCCGTTCGGTCGCGAGCAGGATACCGACCGCGCTGTCGGGCGCCGGGACGCCGTTCGCGCCGAGCCTGACCTGGCTGTTGGTGGAGTCGTCGAAGGTGAGGACCACGGGGTGGCTGCCGGCGGGGATGTCGAGGTCACCGGTGCTGAAGTCGCCCGCGGTGACCGGGACGTAGTCCTCCTTGGCCAGCCGTTCCAGCTCGGCCGCGAAATCCGCCGGGGTGCGGTCGTAGACGCCGGCGGGCCGGGCCGTGAGCTGGTGGTACATCAGTACCGGCACAAGTCCCAGCTCGTCGGCCTTCACCGTCGCGGGGTCTGCGCGCACGGTGGCGGGCGAGGCGGCGGCCGGCTCGCGCGCGGTGCCGGTACGGCCGGGTGGGGCCGGGGAGGAGCAGCCGGACACGGCCAGCGCGGTGGAGAGGGCCAGGAACAGCGAGACAGCGGAGCGGCGCACGGGTCCTCCTGAAGGGGAGCGGTCGCACCACATCTACCGCCGCCGTCGCGATCCTTATCAGGTCTCCGGCTGAACGGGCCAACGCGACGCGCCGCGTGGTGTGAGCCAAAAGCGTGAGCCATTCGCATGACTTACCAGCTGTTTCCGACACATCGGCGTGTCGTATGTCAATCAATAGGGTGATTACTCGATTCGGGCGCAAAGGAATCCGTATGCCGACACCGTGGTCACCCCTCGCCCAGTCCACCCGCCGACGGAGAGCGGCGGCCCGTCCGCGCCGCGGGCGCGCGCTGCTGACCGTCGCCGTGACGGTCGCCTGCGCCGGCGCGGGCGCGTTCACCTGGACGGCGTTCTCCTCGGGCTCGCCCGTGCACGGACTGTCCGACGGCGCCGTCCTCGGCGCGAGCGCCGTCGACAGGCTGAATCTCTACCTTGACGGCGCGGGCGCGGACCACGCCGGGAAGATACGGGTCACCCTCGACGGGACCCCGGTCGCCACCCGCGCGGACGGCGCCCGGCTGCGGCTGGCCATGCCCGCACTGGCGGACGGCCCGCACGAGATGGTCGTCCTGGGCCACGGCTCGCTGCCCTTCGTCCCTGCCAAGCGGCGGCTCGCGTTCCGCGTCGACTCCACGCCACCGGCGCTCCGGCTGGAGCCCGCCAGGGCCGCGACCCTGCGGTCGCCGGTCACGGTCACGGGAACCGCCAAGGGCGCCGCCGAGATCACGGTCGACGGGCGGAAGGTGGGGACCGATCACGCCGGTGTGTTCACCGCGACCGTCACGCGTCCCGCGGCCGTCGTCAAGGTCTCCGCCACCGACCTGGCGGGGAACACGGTCACGAAGGAAGCACGGGCCCAGGTGACGCATCCGCCCATGCGGGCGGCGCACATCACCTCCATCGGCTGGGCGGACGCCACGTTGCGCGGCCGTATCCTCGCGCTGGTCAAGAGCGGCAGGCTCAACGCCGTACAGCTCGACATCAAGGACGAGGACGGCGAGGTCGGGTACGCCTCGCGGGTGCCGAGGGCCAGGAGCATCGGCGCGGCCAAGGGGTACTACGACGCGCGCGAGGCCATCGCCGACATCCACGCGGCGGGCGCACAGGTGGTCGGACGGATCGTCGCCTTCCGCGACCCACTGCTCGCCGGGGCGTCCTGGAAGGCCGGGCGTCACGACGAGGTCGTGCAGACACCGGCCGGACTGCCGTACGGAGGCAGCGATTACGGCGCCATGGCCTTCACCAACTTCGCCAGCCCCGCCGTCCGGCAGTACAACGAGGACCTGGCCACCGAAGCCGCGAAGCTCGGCTTCGACGACATCCTGTACGACTACGTACGCCGCCCGGACGGCCCGCTCAGCCGGATGAGGTTTCCCGGTCTCGGCGCTCTCTCACCGGAACGGAGCATCGCGGGCTTCGTCGCCGACACCCGGGCCGCCGTACGGCCGCAGGGCGCGTTCCTCGGCGTTTCTGTCTTCGGTATCGCCGCCACGCGGCCCAAGGAGATCGGCCAGGACATCACCGCGCTGGCCAGGGCGAGCGACTACATCGCGCCCATGGTCTACCCGTCCCACTGGGGCCCCGGCGAGTACGACGTGTCCGACCCGGGATCGGCGCCCTACGCCATCGTGCGGCGGTCGCTCAAGGACTTCGCCGACAGGACCAGGGGCACCCGGTCGCAGATCATCCCGTGGCTCCAGGACTTCTCGATGGGTGTGCACTACGGCCCCGAGCAGGTGGCCGAGCAGATCAAGGCGGCCGCCGACAACAAGATGGACTCCTTCATCCTGTGGAACGCCGGAGCCAGTTACCAGGAGACCGCCCTCGCGGTCCTGCGGACTCACGAGGAGCTGAAGAAGCCGGAGCGACCGGCCGTTCCGTCAGTGAAGCTGTCGCACTGACGGAACGGCCGGCGCTCCGGAGGATGTTCACACCTGCGGTTCACACCGCCGAGGCATCACACCACCGGTTCACACCGACATTTCACACCGGCACACGTCGCACAGTCATGTCACGCCGTCACACCGTCAGGAGGCTCGGGCTCGCGGCCTTGTCGACCGGCAGGAAGGCGTCGGGGACCGGGTACTGGCCGAGGACGAAGTGCAGGATCGCCGCGTGCATCGCCTCGACGGGCGCGATGGTGGCGGCGGTGGCGATCCCGCCGGCGCTCTTCACGTTGTAGGTCGCGAAGAAATACGTCTGAGCCGCCTGGTCCTCCAGCTGCAGGGCCAGTTTGGCGACCGCCGCCACGCTGGTGGCCTTGCTCAGCTCCGAGGTGACCTGCTTCTGGTTGGACAGCGGCACGTTGGTGATGGCCGGCTTGCCGGCCCCGGTCAGTACCGCGTTCCACGCCTTCGCGTGATCCGCGTGCTGGGCCATCGCCTTGGTGACGAAGCTCGCCACCGCCGGCGGTACCTTGCCGAGCTTGCCTGCCTTGGCGGCAGCCAGCGTCGCCTTGTACGCGCCCACCGCCTGGTTCTCCAGCGCGACCGCCAGCGCGACGATCTTCAGGTCGCCGGTGTACGTGACCGAATCGGCCGCCGCACCGGGTGAGTCGAGTGCCGACGGCGTCGAGGAGGAACCCTTGTCGCTGGAACAGGCCGCCAGCAGGAACGCGGCTCCGACACCACCGGCGCCCAGCAGGAAGCGACGGCGTCCTGCATCGGTACGGCCGGGCTTCTCCCCCACCGCTTCCTCGGCCTTGATCCGCTCGGTGAGATCAGCCGCGCTGGCGTGCATCACGGGCAGTGTCTCGCGGTGCGCCTCCTCCATGTCCGCGGTGAGACGGACGAGTTGGCCCTCGCTGATCGGCAGCTCCCAGCCGCCCTGCGTCGTACTCACTTCACGGCCCCTTCGGAGATCGGCGACGCGTTGTTGGTCGGGTAGAAGGCGTCGGGGAAACCGACGGTCCCGACAGCCCCGGGCAGCTTGGCGACGTCCGTGGGGATCGCGATCAGGCTGTTGTCGCCCGAGGCGAGCAGCGACTGCACGGCCAGCAGTGTGGCACGGTGCTGCGCCTCCACCGGCGCGACGGACTCGAAGAGCCTGCGCAGCTGCGCGTCGCTGACCTGGCTGACGTTCTTGGTGTACGTCTGGGCCGCGAGGTCCTCCAGGGTGATGGCCAGTTTGACCACATCAGCCGGGGTCTTGATGGACGGCAGCGTCTGCTTGACCACGGCCGCGTACTTCGGGTCGGTGCCGGTCTGCGCCTTGCCGCCGCCCTGGGTCGCCGCCGCGTTGAACGCCTTGGCGTGCTGCTCGTGCTGCTGGGTGGTCTTGGTGATGAACTCGACGATCGTCTTGTTGCCGTTCTTGATGAACGGCAGTGCGGCGGCGGTCTGGTAGACGCTCACCGCGAGATTCTCGATCGAGGCCGCCGTCTGCAGCGCCATGATGTCGTTCTTCGTCGTCGCCGCCATCGCGCGGCCGGAGCCGAGGAGGGCCGCCACGCCGAACGCTCCGGTGAGCATCCCGCTCCGCTGCCACCAGCGCCCGGGCCGCTCGGCGGCCTCCGTGAAGTCCGTCAGCGCGCTCCCGGTGATCCTCATCGCGTCGCTGTGCAGGTCCTGCGACTGCTCGGTCAGTTCTTCGAGCAGTCGGGTGTCGATGCGCTCTGCGCCCATCACGCCCCATCTCTCTCGGCGCCCGCGCCGTCGCGGACCCTCTTACCGACACATTCGCGAGAGAGGGGGCGATGGATTGGCTTAATCCATGACATGTCCGGAGTATTCACCCCATTGGGTGCACTGTTGTCCCGCTGGCCAGTCGGTCATCCGGCCGTCAGTGGCTCCGCACTAATTCCCCGAACTGTCGCGGGACACGGAACCCCGCTGCGAGGAATT
Source organism: Streptomyces sp. NPDC088725 (assembly GCF_044751305.1). Taxonomy (NCBI): domain Bacteria; kingdom Bacillati; phylum Actinomycetota; class Actinomycetes; order Kitasatosporales; family Streptomycetaceae; genus Streptomyces; species Streptomyces sp. NPDC088725. The sequence continues at coordinate 11,976 of NZ_JBIVLO010000010.1, read as the reverse complement.
CGCCCGCCCGATGCGAGTTAATACATCGGGAACGCGCGCGAGTCCGCTCCTCCCCCTCGGCGGCCGGAGCAGCGGTGGTGAACCGGCATGGACGGCGGTGACGGACCCCTATGGATCTGAATACGGTGCGGGAGGTGTGCGACGCCCGCCGGTGCGGGCCCTGGCGGCCCGGTGACGCCTGGCTGGCCGGAGGCACGCACCTCTTCTCCGAGCCTCAGCCCGGGCTGCGCCGTCTGCTCGATCTGAGCCGGATGGGCTGGGAGCCGGTGCTGACCCTGCCTGACGGCTCGTGGGAGATCGCGGCGACCTGCACGATCACGCAGCTCTCACGGTTCGCCAGGAACAGTCGCGCGAAAGCCGCCCCGCTCTTCGAACAGTGCTGCCGGGCGTTCCTCGCCTCCTTCAAGGTGTGGAACATGGCGACCGTGGGCGGCAATCTCTGCAACGGTCTGCCCGCCGGCCCGATGATCTCGCTGACCTGCGCGCTCGACGGCGTCTGCCTCCTCCGGGCGCAGGACGGCTCCGAGCGCCGGGTCCCCGTCGTGGACTTCGTCACCGGCGCGGGCCGCACGGACCTGGCAGAAGGCGAGCTGCTGCGCTCCATCACCCTCCCGGCACCGGCGACGGCCTCGCTTACGGCGTTCCGCCAGGCCTCGCTGTACGCTCTGGGCCGCTCCGGAGCGCTGGTCACCGGCGTGCTCGACGCGCGGGACGGCTCGCTGGCCGTCACGGTCACCGCCGCCACCGTACGGCCGTTCCGCTGCCGGTTTCCGTGTCCTCCGGGGGCTAGGGAGCTGCGCGCCGCGATCGAGGGAGCCGTCCCGGACAACGCGTGGTTCGACGACATCCACGGACTCCCGCCCTGGCGCCGCCACATGACGCTGCGGCTGGCCGAGGAGATCCGTACCGAACTGACGCCCGGCGGGGTCGGTGCGCGGTGACCTTTCACATCAGTGTCAACGAGAAGCTCTTCGACACCGAGCCACGCCCGGGGCAGTGTCTGCGCACCTATCTGCGCGAGCGCGGCTGGTTCGGGGTGAAGAAGGGCTGCGACGCGGGTGATTGCGGCGCCTGCACCGTCCATGTGGACGGTGAGCCCGTGCACAGCTGCCTGTATCCGGCGGTGCGGGCCGGCGGCCGCAGAGTGACCACCGTCGAGGGGCTGGCGGCCGGCGACGGCGAACTCCACCCCGTACAGCGGCGGTTCCTCGACGCCCAGGGTTTCCAGTGCGGGTTCTGCACCGCCGGGTTCCTGATGACGGCATCCGCCCTGGACCAGGAGCAACTGGCCGATCTGCCGCGCGCGTTCAAGGGAAATCTGTGCCGTTGCACCGGCTACCGGGCGATCGAGGACGCCGTACGCGGGGTCAGGCACGCGCAGTCACCCGGCGCGGGGAAGGCCGTGGGCGGCAGTCTTCCCGCCCCCGCGGGACCGCAGATCGTCACCGGTACCGCCCGCTACACCTTCGACTTCGATGTCCCGGGCGTGCTCCACCTGAAGCTGCTGCGCTCCCCGCACGCGCACGCCCGTGTCGTCGCGATCGACACGACGGCCGCGCTGCGCGTACCGGGCGTCCATACGGTGCTCACACACCACGATGCCCCGAAGCGGCTCTATACGACGGCCTGCCAGGAGCACTCGGAGGGCAACCCGGACGACACCCGGCTGCTGGACGACACCGTGCGGTACGTGGGCCAGCGGGTCGCCGCGGTCGTCGCCGACAGCGAGGCCGCGGCCGAGGAGGGCTGCCGGCGGGTCGAGGTGGTGTACGAGGTCCTGCCCGCGGTCATCGACCCGGAGGAGGCCATGCGCCCCGGCGCGCCCGTCGTGCACGACAAGGACGCGACCACCGCCCGGATCGCGCGGCCGCGGAACAATATGGTGGCCGAGGTGCACGGTGAAGTCGGCGATGTGGAAGCCGGGTTCGCGGAAGCCGACGCGGTGTACGAGGAGACGTTCCGCACGCAGCGGGTACAGCACGCTCATCTGGAGACGCACGGCGCGGTCGCCTGGTTCGAGGACACGGACGAGGGCGGTGAGCGGCTGACCGTACGGTCCAGCACGCAGACGCCCTTCCTGACCCGCCGCGCGCTGTGCGCGCTCTTCGACCTGCCGGAGGACAAGGTGCGCGTGATCTCGGGCCGGGTCGGCGGTGGGTTCGGTGGCAAGCAGGAAATGCTGGTCGAGGACATCGTCGCGCTCGCCGCACTGCGCACGAAGCGCCCGGTGAAGCTGGAGTACACCCGAGCGGAGCAGTTCTACGGAGCCACCACACGCCACCCGTTCACCGTGCGGGTGAAGGCGGGTGCGCGGCGGGACGGCACGCTCACCGCGCTGGAGCTGCACGCGGTGTCCAACACCGGGGCGTACGGCAATCATGGGCCCGCCGTGATGTTCCACGCCTGCGGTGAGCCGCTGTCCGTCTACCACTGCCCGAACAAGAAGGCGGACGGCTACTGCGTCTACACCCATACCGTCCCGTCGGGCGCGTTCCGGGGATACGGTCTCGGCCAGGCCGTGTTCGCCGTCGAATCGGCGCTGGACGAACTGGCACGCCGGCTGGACCTCGACCCGCTGGTCCTGCGTGAGAGGAACGTCATCGGCCCCGGCGACCCCTTGATCGCGCCCGCCGGTGAGGAGGAGGACCTGAGGATCGGCAGCTACGGCCTACAACAGTGCCTCGACATCGTGCGGAAGGCACGGGCGGAGCCCGCTCAACCAGCTCCCCCCGGCTGGCTGGTGGGCGAGGGCTCCGCGCTGTCGATGAATGTGACCGGGCCGCCCGGCGGTCATGTCGCCGAGGCGTGCGCGACACTGCTGGCCGACGGCTCGTTCGATCTCGCGGTGGGGACCGCCGAGTTCGGCAACGGCACCACCACGGTACTCCAGCAGATCGCGGCCGGCGAACTGGCCACCACGGTCGGGCAGATCAGTGTGCGCCAGTCGGACACCGACGTCGTGGGGCACGACACGGGCGCGTTCGCCTCCACGGGCATCGTGGTCGCGGGGAAGGCGACACTGCGCGCCTCGCAGGCGCTGTCCGTGCGGATCCTGGAATTCGCCGCGCTCCATCTGGGGACCGTCGCCGACCGGTGCCGGCTGGTGGAGGGGGCCGTCGAGGCCCCTGGACGGTGCCTCCTGCTCGAGGAGTTGTACGCGGCGGCGCGATCGGCAGGGCAAACACTCTCCGCGGAAGGGCACTTCGGCGGTACTCCGCGCTCGGTGTGCTTCAACGCGCAGTGGTTTCGCGTCGCCGTCGATCCCGGCACGGGCGAGATCCGCGTCCTGCGCAGTGTGCACGCCGCCGACGCGGGCCGGGTGCTGAACCCGCTGCAGTGCCGGGGCCAGGTGGAGGGCGGGGTGGCCCAGGCGCTGGGGGCCACGCTCTTCGAGCACGTACGGCTGGATGACCGGGGCGAGGTCGGCACCGCTTCGTTCCGGCTCTACCGGCTGCCGGCCTTCGCCGATGTCCCGCGTACCGAGGTGTACTTCGCACAGACCTCGGACGAGATCGGCCCCCTTGGTGCCAAGTCCATGAGCGAGAGCCCGTTCAACCCGGTCTCCCCGGCCCTGGCGAACGCGCTGCGGGACGCCACGGGCATCCGTTTCACCCAACTCCCGCTCACCGCCGACCGCGTGTGGCTGGCCCTGGAGGCACGCGCCGGTCACCCGACCGCGTGATCGCTCCCGGACGGAGCGCCGGGCGGCTCCGCGCGCCGGGCGCGTCCCCGCCGTTCGAAGCGTAATCTGTGCGCGCGGCGTGGCGTACGCTCAACTCCCCCCAGGCGCGGTGCCGCAGGCAGGAAGTCCGGCGTTCTCAATTTCAGACACTCTTCCCTGTGGAGTCACGCATGACGGCGGGAATACCCAGAGCCCAGGTCGACACCAGCAAGGCCCATCCGGCCCGTGTCTACGACTGGCTCCTGGGCGGCAAGGACAACTACGAGGTCGACCGGCGGGTCGCGGAGAAGCTGCCGCCGGAGGCCCAGGGCAACGCGGCACGCAACCGGGCTTTCATGCACCGCGCATCGGCGTGGCTCGCGCGCAGCGGCGTGGAGCAGTTCCTCGACATCGGGACGGGCATCCCGACCGAGCCGAACCTGCACCAGATCGTCCAGGACATCACCCCCACGGCCCGGATCGTCTACACGGACAACGATCCCATCGTGCTGCGGCACGCGGAAGCGCTGCTGATCAGCAGCCCGCAGGGCGGGACGGACTACGTCCAGGCGGATGTGCGCCGCCCGGAGGAAATCCTTGAACACGCCCGCACCTTCCTGGACTTCACCAGGCCCATCGCCCTGTCCCTCATCGCGCTGATGCACTTCATCACCGATGACCAGGACCCGTACGGCATCACCCGCACGCTCGTGGACGCCCTGCCGTCGGGCAGTTACCTGACGCTCTCCCACGTCACCTTCGACGAGCACCCGCAGTTCACCCAGACCGTGACGTCCGCGTACAAGGAAGGCGCCATCCCGCTGCGGATGCGGACGCGCGCCGAGATCCTGCCGTTCTTCGACGGGCTCGATCTCGTCGATCCGGGACTGGTGACGGCCACGCACTGGTACCAGGAGGAGCCCGCGCCGAAGCAGGAGCTGAGCGGCTTCTACGTCGGGGTGGCCCGCGTCCGCTGAACGCCCTTGCCGACAAGGCCTGTCGGGGGGGCGGAGTCCGTTTCCTGGGCCGGGGCCGTTTCCGGGCCCGATCACCTCAGGCCGATACTTCTGACAGGCCGCACTCGGCGAACCCCCTATACGGCGAGCCGGACTTTGATGCGTTTGCCCACGGGCTCGCGGCGGACGTCGAAGCCCTCGCACAGCGCGAGGACGATCTCCAGGCCGTGCTGCCCGATCCGGCCGGGCTCGGCCGCACGCGCGAAAGGCAGAGTGGAGTCGGCGTCCCAGACGGTGATCTCCACGACGTCACCGAGGAATTCCACATCCAGCAGGCAAGGTCCAGGCGCGTATTTGCAGACGTTGGTCACCAGCTCACTCACCACGAGCTGGCCCGTCCCGATCATCCGCGACGAGACCGGCACACCGTGCGTGGACTGGAGGCTCTCCAGGAAGTCCGTGACAAAACGGCGCGCCTCCGCGATCATGCCCGGCCCGCCGTCGTAAGCGACACCGGCCGCCATTGAACGGCCGGAGGACGTGAGTCCGCTCCTGCTGTCCAGTGCCATCAGATCCACGACTACCACCTGTCCCCATGCCCGCACGACACCTCATGTTCCATGCGGGGGTCTCCCCCTTCTACCCCGGTTCCGCACCTCCAGTCCCACCAAACCCGGAGCCCTCCGCACCGCCCCGTGGCGGAGCGAGGACGCGGACTCCGAGCGGGTGAGCGCGGCGCAGTTCATGCCGATCGTCCCGGCCGGGATACCGGAGATCGCCCCGTACCAGTTCACGCAACGACCACGCGCCTCCAGGTACAACGGACCCGCGTAGGTGGTGAAGTCGCCGTTGTCGCTCGCCTGTCTCCCCGGTGGAGGTGACGGCGAGCTGAGCCACCAGAGGTACGGGCACCCCGGCATTGTTGCGTCTGGTCACCACGTAGTTGCTGCCCGTGACCGCACTGTACGTCGGGTAGACCGTTCCCAGCGTGCCGATCTCGGCCGAATTGACCACGCTGAAACCTGCGCCACAGGCCCCGTTGTACGGCGCGATCGTACCGAAGGGCGTGGCCTCGGCGGCCGGGACAACGCGCGTCGGTGTGGCCGTCGCGGGCAGCGCCGCCGGAACGGCCGTACGGGCGGAGACGGCCGTGCCGGTCGGGATCGCGGCACTCGCTCCCGACGCGAGAGTAAGCGTGGCGCCCACGAGCGTGACGGCGGTGGCGACGACGGCCCTGGCGGCTCGGCGGGCGTGAATCATGCGCTTGCCCGTTTCGGGTGTGCGAGAGGTGACGTCGGTCGAACGGCACATCAGGTTGGACCCACACCACCGCGAGGAAGTTGTACGGCTTCATGCCGTTGCAGAACCGGGACAACTGGGCTTCAAAACACGGCAGTTGAGACGCCCAGGTCGGCGCGAACAGTTCCGGCGGATCCCGGCCCGGTGTCCGGCACGACCGCCAGGACACTCCGCACGCCACCCGCGAGACGGCCCGGAAAGGACACCGTCAGGACAAGGGAGGCGTTGGACGGATCGTGAGGCCGTTGCATTACCCGACGATAGACAGCGACCCTCGTCCCGCTCGGCCTCTCCGACGCGTCAGGAGCAGGGAGTGCCGTCGCCTCGGCGGGTGACGCCGGGGCGGGTGTTCAGTGACCACAGGTGCGTGCACTGAGGGCACTGGAGGTGGAGGACCGGCCCGCTGTTGGAGATCAGATAGCGCCAGTGCTCGCCGCAGTTGCGGAGGTCGGCGCAGGTCTCGCAGTGGCGGGCGTCGTCGCAGACGGGGCAGGCCACCCAGGCGCGGCGCGAGGAGTCCGCCTGGGGATCAATGGGTACCCGCACGGCCCTGCCCCTTCGCCGGCAGGACACCGGCCGCCACCAGCATGTCGTAGGTGTGCTGCTGCTCTGCGTCCAGGCCCGAGTAGAGAAGGGCGTACGCCTCGTCCTCGCCCTGGAGGGCGGCGACCGGGTCCCAGTCGGGGCCGAGCGCGGCCATGACCTCGGTCCGTCGCCGGGCCTCCTCGACGGTCAGGTCGATCATGAAGGGGGTGAGGTCCGCTTCTTTGTCCTGGCTCATGGTGATACTTCCGGTCTGCGGTCGGTACCCATCCATCTGTACCAGGCACCCGCGGCCACAGGGAAGGGTGACCTAAGTCGCCTCTGGGCCGCCCGGCACGAGGCTCCACCCGGCCCGTCGCCGGGCATCCCCGGATCGGCCAGCAGAGGTGGGCCGTTGCCCGCGCCGCGACCGAACCGCGGACATCGGCCACCCGCAGCACTGTGACGTACCTCACGATTCGCGTCCGCAGGATGGACGGAGCCGCGGAAGCCGGCTCGAACAGCCCCCACCGCCGACCGCAGCACCCATGGGCGGCGAGCCGGGCCGTGTCGCGCAGCGGCCTCGTCCGCCCGGCGCGCGTACGAGCGCGGGTGCGCGCCGGACGACGCAGGGCGGACGAGTTTTCCGGAACGACGAGTCTCCTCGGACCACGAGTCCTCTGAAACCACTGACCAGCCCGGCCCACCCCGCTTCACCGGCCCGAAGGCGCTGCCTCGGACGGGCAAGGAAGCGGCAGGTCCGGGGGCCGCCCGGAGTTGACCGGGACGGTTACCCCTTCACCGCGCCGCCGAGCGCGAAGCCGCCGCCCAGGCGGCGCGAGATGAAGATGTACAGGATCAGCACCGGCGCCGAGTAGAGGATCGAGAAGGCGGCGAGCTGCCCGTAGACCACCGAACCGTAGTTGCCGAAGAAGCTGAAGATCGACACCGAGGCGGGCAGCTGGTCGGGCGAGAGCAGCAGCATGAAGGGGACGAAGAAGTTTCCCCAGAGGTGAATGAACGTGTAGATCATCACCACGGACAGCCCCGGCCCCATCAGCGGCAGCACGACCCGCGTCAGCGCCTGGAAGTTCGAGGCGCCGTCCATCCACGCCGCCTCCTCCAGGACCGTCGGCACACCGTCCATGAAGTTCTTCATCAGCCAGATGGAGAAAGGCAGTTGCGAAGCCGCGAGGAAGAGCGACGTGCCGTACATCGTGTCCACCAGGTTGACCTGGACGAACAGTCCGTACACCGGCACCATGATCGCCGTGATCGGCAGACAGGTCGAGAAGAGGATCGTCAGCAGGTACGGGCGGTTGAAGCGCGACTTGTAGCGGGAGAGCGGATACGCCGCCAGCGCCGCGCACACCACCGTCAGGATCGTCGCACTGCCGCACAGCAGAAGGCTGTTGAGCATCGGCGTGAAGGTGATGTCGTCCGTCAGGACGGCGCTGAAGTTGTCCGTCGTCAGTGACGAGGGGATGCGTACGCGCAGGTCCGCGTCGACGTCGACCGACGCGAGCACGAGCCAGATCAGCGGTATCGCGAAAGCCGCGGAGATGACGAGCAGGGCGAGATCCGCCGCGAGACGGCCCTGGGTCTGGCGCTTCATCAGACTTCCACCTTCATCAGCTTCAGGTAGACGACCGAGAAGAGCGCGCCGACGATCAGCAGCAGCAGGGCGACCGCGGTGCCGTAGCCCATCAGGCTCTTCAGGAACGCCTGGTCGTACATGAACACCGGCAGGGTCTCGCTGCGGTTGCCGGGGCCGCCGCGCGTCATCGCCCAGATCAGCCCGAAGACGGAGAGCGTCGAGAGGGTGTTCAGCATCAGGTTGGTGCCGATCGAGCGCCGGATCATCGGGAGCGTGACGTACCACGTCCGCCGGATTCCGTTCGCGCCGTCGACCTCCGCCGCCTCGGTGATCTCCTTCGGGATCTCGGAGAGCGCGGCCGAGTAGATCAGCATGGAGAAGGCGGTCCCGCGCCAGACGTTGGCGAAGGACACTGCCAGGATCGGCAGGGTGAACAGCCAGTTCTGGGACGGCAGATGCAGCCAGTCCAGGATGACGTTCAGCGATCCCTCTCGGCGGAAGAAGGCGTACAGCAGGAACGCCGCGACGACCTCCGGCAGCACCCAGGCGGCGATCACGAGCATGCCCGTGATCGTGCGGACCGGCCGGGACGCGGTCCGCATCAGCCCGGCCAGCCCGAGGCCCAGCGTGTTCTGCCCCAGGATGGACGAGATGATGGTGAAGACGAGGGTCAGCCAGACCGCGTTACGGAAGTTCTCGTCGGAGAAGGCCCTGCGGAAGTTCGCGAAGCCGACGAACTCCGAGGTCGAAGAACCGGTCAACTGGGTGTTCGTGAAAGCGATCCAGATGCAGTACACGATCGGCCCTGCCAGGAAAAGCAGCAGCAGCAAGGTGGCGGGGGCGAGCGGCACCCAGCGCCACAGGCGCCCCTGCTGGCGTCCGCCGGGGCCGCCGGACGTTCCGCCCGAAGGCTCCGGGACACCGGACTCGGCCGGCGCCGCCGTACTCAGCGCGCTCACTGTGCGCCTCCCGCGTTCTCGATGATGGTCCGGAGCTGACCGTCGTATTCCTTCGCGGCCTTGGCGGCGGAGACGTCACCCGTGGTCACGCTCTCCATCGCCTCGCTGATCGCCGTCGAGACCTGCGGATAGACGGGCAGCGCGGGCCGGTAGTGGGTGTTCTGGACGAGGTCGGTGAAGAACTTGACGCCCGGCCGTGAGTTCAGATAGCGGGGATCGGCCGCCACGTCCTTCCGTGAAGCGATCTGCGAGTCGGCGATCGCCCATGTGACAACGTTGTCAGGGGTTTCCAGTGCCTTAAGGAAATCCCAGGCCAAGTCCGAGTTCTTGGACCGTGCGGGCATGGCCCACGTCCAGCCGCCGGACATCGACACCTTGCCGGGAGCCTGGCCGTTCTGGGTCGGCATCGCCGCCTGCCCCAGTTCTTTCGACCACTCCGGCCATTCTCGCGGGCCGCCCTTCGCCCAGTTCTGCCCCAGCCACGAGCCGTCCAGGTCCATGGCCAGCTTCCCCTCGGGCAACCACTCCGTGGTCACACGGGTGTTGACGTTCGGGTCGAGGGCATCGGTGACATCCGGTCCGAGCTTCTCGCCGTAGACCGTCTGGACGAAGCCCAGCGCGTCCTTGAAGCCCTTACTGCCCGACACCCACTTCTTCGTGTCGGGGTTGTACAGCGGATCCTCGCCCGTGCCGTACAACAGCATCTCGAAGTCCTGCATCACCGACCGCTCGCCGGCGCCCTTGCCGGTGTAGATGTTGAGCGGGATCACTCCGGGCACCTTGCGCTTGATGGTACGGGCCGCGTCCAGCACGTCCGCCCAGGTGCGGGGCTGCCAGTCCTCCGGCAGGCCCGCTTTCGCGAAGATCGCCTTGTTGAACCACAGTCCGCGGGTGTCGGTGCCGCTCGGCACAGCGTAGGGCTTGCCGTCCTCGGCCGTGACCGCCGCCTTCGACGCGTCGATGAACTGGTCCCAGCCGTCCCAGGACTTCAGGTAGTCGTCCAGCGGACGCAAATACCCCGCCTCGATATCGGACTTGAGGCGGAAGGTGTCCTCGTAGACCAGGTCAGGAGCCGTCCTCGGCGAGCGCATCATCTGCTGCAGCTTGGTGGCGTAGTCCTCGTCCGACGCCTGGATCGGCAGGAGTTCGATCTTCTTGCCCGGGTGGGCTGTCTCAAACTGCTTCTTGACTGACCCCAAGAAGGCGTCTTTGAAACGGATTTTGTTGTCAGTGGAGCGGTTATAAGCAACCTTTACGGTGTTCGGATCACTGCCGGAGCCGCACGCCGTGAGGGAACCGGCGGCGAGAACGGCGACGAGCAAGAGTGGCATGGTGGTGCGCACGTGGGGAAATCCTCCTATGAGCAGCAGTGAGGGCTGCCCGGCAGACCGTAGGACTCGTTTGGACCAAGGTCAATCCCCTTGCGCCTCAATCTGCTTGATCAGTGCTGCCCCGCTTCCGGCGCTCCATGCGTGGTCAGCGCCATGATCGCAATCCAGGGGACCGGAGAAGACGGGCGTGTGCGGGCCTCCGTGGGCCGTCGCGCAGGGCGCCGTCCAGCACCGAAATGCCCTCGCCGGGCGAGTCCGCAGCGGGTGTTTTTTTACGAGGACATTACGAGACTGCCCGACGATGTCAAGTGGCTTCATCCGTAGGCCGGATGGGAAGTGGGCTCGGCGACACTTTGTAGGAACGAGACAACGGCGCGAGGTCTCACACGGAAACCCGGGACGGCGCCGAAACGCCTCCATCCAGCCATCATATGATGGGGCGTCAGGTGCAAGCCTCCCCGGAGTCCTGCCGGAATCGAACCGCCGCCCTGCCCGTACGGGCAGGACCCCTCGTCTCGCCCCGGTCACTGCCGCCGAACGTCTCGGCGCCTCGCACACGAGGCCTGGAACCAGCCGCAGCGCGGGCCGCGCCACCGGTGTGCTCGGCATCCGGAAGCGCTACGGTTTTGTCCTCGCCGCGTGGGCGGGGAGGTCGGACGCACGGTCGGGCGCTCCCGCGAGGTGGTCGGACACACGGTCGGGCACCCCGGAGAACGAGAGCCCTGTGATTCCCCTTGACGCGGGGTGACCCGCCCAAAGACATTCACGCTCCCGCCGCGCGCCCTTGATCGTTTCCGGCGATTGCTGGTTCCCTCTCCCCGCCACCCCCCTGACCTGCAATGTTCTTGTCAGAATGAGACAAGCAATGCCGCTTCGCGGCGTTCAGTGCGGCTTGACCGAACCCATGGTCCTGGTGACGGCGATCTCGATCACGACGCGCTTGGGATTGACACGCGGCCGGCGGTAGCGGCGGGCGTAGCGTTCGACGGCATCGGCAATGGCGTCCGGGTCGTCGTTGACGCTCGCCGTCCCCTCCAGGGTCGACCAGCGCGCTCCGTCGGCTTGGCTCACCGCGGCGACGGCGCCGGGGCCGCCGGCCACGATGTTGCGTGCCTTCTTACTGGTGCTGCTGGTGATGACGCGCGCGATGCCGGTCTCACTGTCGTACGTCACACCGACGGGCACAAGATGGTGTGTGCCGTCCGGCCGTGTTGTGGAGAGGAAGCCGACGTGGCGTTCCTGCCAGAAGTCGAGGAACGCCGGGTCGGAACGCAGATGAGGTATCGCCATGGTGCTTCCTTCGGATGCTGGATGCCGGTCGCAGGTGCTGGACGCCGGTCACCACCATTGTCCTCGCATCGTGGCGATGCGCTGACTGCGTCCCGGCGTTTCTCGTCGGCGGGGGCGTCGGTGGTGGTCGGCGGTGCCGCCAGAATCCACCGCACAACACCGGTGAGGAGGGCACACCGGCCCCGCCCGTCGTGATTCACGACAACTGGACGGCCCACTCGCTCACCGCGGACCGCACTCCGTGGTGGGTTCGGTGAAGTCTCGATTGAACCGTTCCGGGTTCGGTAGAGAGCTCAGATGTTGGTTGTGACCTGGGGTTTCGTGGTTGCGCGGTAGTGGTTGTTCTCGTATTCGACGGGCG
>NZ_JBIVLO010000009.1:60503-288855 GCF_044751305.1 Streptomyces sp. NPDC088725 | reverse complement strand
GACTCTATCAGATTCCGTTGGGCTGTTCTGCCCGGTGAAATCCGATGGCCTTTGGATTGGCCTTTTGCCTTTCGGCTGATCCGACTTTATCAGAATTCTCTGAGCCGGATTCCCCCTGTTGGGAGGGCCCCGGGCACATAAGTTACCGGGCTTCCCGCTGAGGTGGAGACGTAAACGTACTGGAGCGGGGCGCCCCGATGCAAATCGAGACGCCCCGCTCCTGACTGCACGTCAGATCGGTCAGACCTCGACCACGACGGGAAGGATCATCGGACGCCGGCGGTAGGTGTCGGAGACCCACTTGCCGACGACACGGCGCACCAACTGCTGGAGCTGGTGCGGCTCCGCGACGCCGTCAGAGGCCGATCGCGCGATGGCCTCGTCCACCTTCGGCAGGACGGCCGCGAAGGCCGAATCGTCGATGCCGGAGCCGCGGGCCTGGAAGTGCGGGCCGCCGACGACCTTGCCGGTGGTGGAATCGACCACCACGAACACCGAGATGATGCCTTCGTCGCCGAGGATGCGGCGGTCCTTGAGAGACGTCTCCGTGACATCGCCGACCGAGAGGCCGTCGACGTACACGTAACCCGCCTGGACCTTGCCGACGATTCTCGCCTTGCCGTCCACGAGGTCGACCACTACGCCGTCCTCCGCGATGACGATGTGGTCCTTCGGAACACCCGTCAGCGCGCCCAGCTCGGCGTTGGCGCGCAGGTGGCGCCATTCGCCGTGGACCGGCATCAGGTTCTTCGGCTTGCAGATGTTGTAGAAGTACAACAGCTCGCCGGCCGACGCGTGGCCCGAGACATGGACCTTCGCGTTCCCCTTGTGCACGACGTTCGCGCCCCACCTCGTCAGGCCGTTGATCACGCGGTAGACCGCGTTCTCGTTGCCCGGGATGAGGGAGGAGGCCAGGATCACGGTGTCGCCCTGGACGATCCGGATCTGGTGGTCCCGGTTGGCCATGCGGGAGAGCGCGGCCATCGGTTCGCCCTGGGAACCGGTGCAGACGAGCACGACCTGTTCGCCGGGGAGATCGTCCAGCGTCTTCACGTCGACGACCAGTCCGGCCGGCACCTTCAGGTAGCCCAGGTCCCGGGCGATGCCCATGTTGCGGACCATCGAACGGCCGACGAAAGCGACCCTGCGGCCGTGTTCGTGCGCCGCGTCCAGGATCTGCTGGATGCGGTGGACGTGGCTGGCGAAGCTCGCCACGATGACGCGCTTCTGCGCACTGCTGAAGACCTGCCGCAGGACATTGGCGATGTCCCGCTCCGGCGGGACGAAGCCCGGGACCTCCGCGTTCGTGGAGTCCGCGAGCAGCAGGTCGATGCCCTCCTCGCCGAGCCTGGCGAAGGTCGGCAGGTCGGTCAGCCTGCGGTCCAGCGGGAGCTGGTCCATCTTGAAGTCGCCCGTGTGCACCGCCATACCGGCGGGCGTGCGGATGGCGACCGCGAGAGCGTCGGGGATCGAGTGGTTCACCGCGACGAATTCGCAGTCGAACGGGCCGATCCGCTCGCGGTGCCCCTCGGTGACCTCAAGGGTGTACGGGCGGATGCGGTGCTCCTGGAGCTTCGCCTCGATTAGCGCGAGGGTCAGCTTGGAGCCGATCAGCGGGATGTCCGCCTTCAGCCGGAGCAGGAAGGGGACACCACCGATGTGGTCCTCGTGGCCGTGCGTGAGCACGATGCCGTCGATGTCGTCGAGGCGGTCCCGGATCGTGGTGAAGTCCGGCAGGATCAGGTCGATCCCGGGCTGCTCCTCTTCGGGGAAGAGGACACCGCAGTCGACGATGAGCAGACGGCCGTTGAATTCGAACACCGTCATATTGCGGCCGATTTCGCCGAGCCCGCCGAGCGGGGTGACGCGAAGGCCGTTCTTGGGAAGCTTCGGCGGCGCGCCGAGTTCGGGATGCGGATGACTCAAAAGACTCTCCTCACCACGCGCGCCACGTACCGCTCAGGCACGTGGCGCGCATGACATTCGTGCACTTGCAGTTGTCAGTTCTGACCGTCTGTGTTGACCGATTTCTCGGCGTGCTGCTGTCGTCGCGTATTCAGTTGTGAAGTCTGTGGCTAGAGCTGTACCCCGCCGGCGGCGAGATCGATCTTGAGCTGGGCCGTTTCCTGGGCCGACAGCTCCACCAGCGGAAGGCGCAGCGGACCGGCCGGCAGGTTCTGCAGGGTGAGCGCCGCCTTGGTGGTGATGACGCCCTGGGTCCTGAACATGCCGGTGAAGACCGGGAGCAGCTTCTGGTGGATCTCGGTGGCCTTCTGGACGTCACCGGCGAGGTGTGCGTCGAGGAGGGCCCGCAGCTCCGGGGTGACGACATGGCCGACGACCGAGACGAAGCCCACCGCGCCGACCGCGAGCAGCGGCAGATTGAGCATGTCGTCGCCCGAGTACCAGGCGAGGTCGCACTGTGCGATGGCCCAGCTGGCGCGTCCGAGGTCGCCCTTGGCGTCCTTGTTCGCGACGATGCGGGGGTGCTGGGCGAGACGGATGATCGTCTCGGTGTCGATCGGGACACCGCTGCGGCCCGGGATGTCGTACAGCATCACCGGGAGGCCGGTGGAGTCGGCGATCGCCGAGAAGTGCCGGAACAGGCCCTCTTGTGGCGGCTTGTTGTAGTACGGCGTGACCGCGAGCAGGCCGTGCGCGCCGGCGCGTTCGGCGTCGCGCGCCAGTTCCACGCTGTGGCGCGTGTCGTTGGTGCCGACCCCGGCCACGATGTGGGCACGGTCGCCCACGGCTTCCAGCACAGCCCGTACGAGCTGCTCTTTCTCCGCGTCACTGGTGGTCGGCGACTCGCCGGTGGTCCCGTTGAGGATCAGGCCGTCGTTGCCTGCGTCCACCAGGTGAGCGGCGAGCCGCTGAGCACCGTCGAGGTCGAGTGCGCCGTCAGCCGTGAAGGGCGTGACCATGGCGGTGAGGACCCGCCCGAAGGGGGTCTGCGGAGTGGAGATCGGAGCCATGGGTAACACGCTACTCGCTGCTCAGGTCAGGATGCCCCCTCGGGGACGGGACAAGAGGAGCCCGGCACTGCCTGCTCGGGGGTTCAAGCAGTGCCGGGTCCGTTTGATCAGCCTAGATGAACTTATCCAAAGGCCGCAATACGGACACTTCTCCTCGCTGCCCGTACATCTGTACTTGAGCAGGCAACGCGTCCGTTGCCACCTGGGGCAATCAGGGGGCGACACGGCCGTTGCTGTTGAAGGCCGCATGGGTGAGCGGCATCAGCTCCGCCCAGTGCGCTTCCATCTGCTCGGCGACCATCTCGATCTCCCGCTGCGGGAAGGACGGGGCCTTCGCCAGCTCGTGGCGCGTACGCAGGCCGAGGAAGTGCATCAGCGAGCGCGCGTTGCACGTGGCGTACATGGAGGAGAAGAGGCCGACGGGCAGGACGGAACGGGCCACCTCGCGGGCGACGCCGGCCGCCAGCATTTCCTGGTACGCCTCGTACGCCTGAAGGTAGGAACTCTCCATCGCCCGTCCGGTCAGCTCCTGCTGCTCCGGGGTGCCGTCGACGAACACGTACTTGCCGGGACGGCCCTCCTGGACGAGCTTGCGGTCCTCGCCCGGTACGTAGAACACCGGCTGAAGCTCGCGGTAGCGGCCCGATTCCTCGTTGTACGAGTTGTGCACGACGATGCCGTTGGCCAGGAAGTTGTGCCACGGGCCCTCGACGGAGAGGTCGTACGTCATCTCCTCGCCGTCGTCGGCGATCGAGACGATCTCGTCCGGCCCGGCGACGGCCGCGGTGCCTTCGCGCGCCGCGAGCGCCTGCCGCTCCGCGCTCCCGCGCACCTGGCACTCCTCGCACGCGGGGGCGAGATTGGCCTCGTCCAGCGCGCGCGTGAGGTCGTCGGCGACCGGGACCACATGGTCGAGCGCGAGCCGGTCACGCGGGAACTCGCCGCCGCACAGGTGGCAGGAGTCGGTGTCCTTGATCAGGCGCTCGCGGCGAGCGGACGTCCACACCCCGATACCGCGGCTCAGGCTCGGTGGAACGGTCACCTCCGGCGACGAAGGCGCGGGCGCGGCCGTCATGACCGCGTCCCCCACCGACAGCTCGCCGGCCTTGCGCCAGCCGTCCGGAGTCAGCACGGCGTGGTCGACCGTGGACCTGAGGGTCCTGCCGCCGGCCGTGGTGATCCTGATGAGCGGCTTCACACCGGACTCGATGACATCGACGACACGGGCGCGCCCGGCGGTCAGCGTGTCCTCGTCGTAGCAGCGGACGTGACTGGCGCGAACGCACTCCAGCTTCGGCAGGCGGGCGCCGGGACGCGGCTCCCGGAACTCCACGACCGCGGAATCCGCGGCTTCCCTGCTGTCGAACAGACCCAGATAGTGGTCCTGCCCGCCGTCGTGGACCTGGGCCCGCCACTTGCCGGCCTGGCCCTGCCAGCTGACACCGCCGGCCGAATGCGGCAGCCGGTCGTCCGCGTCGAGGTGCCAGAGCCGGTGGAGATCGGCGATGGTCCTGCCGCGTACCCGGCCCGCCTCGCTCTCCATCGTGATCTCCGTGTCCCCCGCGACGCACCAGCCCACCCGGTGGCGCATGAACTCGCGGAAGACGAAGATCGGGGCGCTGATGAAGAAGGTCATCGAGTTGTGCTCGAACGGGCTGCCGTGCCGGTCCCTCATCAGGTAGTTGATGAGCCCCCGGGAGCGCTCCGGGTCCTTCGAGAGCTCTTCCAGCGACTGCTCGCCCGCCGTGGAGACGCGCGCGGCCCACAGTACGTCGGAGTCGCCCGCGCTGTGTTTCACCAGCTCGACGGTGACATCACTGCGGAAGCTCGGCTTGGTCTCGGCGGGGGTGTCGCTCACCGACAGGGTCCTTCCATCTGCGTCGTTCTGGCGGCGCCCACTCTACGGGCAGGCTCCGACAGTCCCCCGGGAATGAGGGCACCGATCAGCCCCGTTGTTCGTCTCACGGGTGGCAACCGACCTGTACGCGGGGCCCGTCACGAGATCCCCGCCGTCCCGATTCCGCAAGGAGAGTCCTCCCATGTTCCGCCGGCGTGAGGCCGTCCCGTTCGCATTCGTCGCCGAGGCCGACCGCTTCCGCAGTAACGTCACACCACCGCCCAGGCAGCGCGCCGACCGGTCCCAGCTCATGGGCCGTACGTTGATCGGGCTCACGCTCGTGGCCGGTTTCGCCGGGTCGCTGCTGTTCGGGCTGCCGTCGCTGGAGACGGATCAGTCGCCCGCGCACACGCAGTCGTCCGAGGCCGCGCGGAGTCACTGACCCGACCGGACCCCCTCAAGTGGTCCGCACACGTGCGCGATCGGTAGCCTCACCGAGCACAGCAATCGAGCGTGCTTGTGAGTGAGGATCAGTCGTGCCCCTGCCCTTCCTGACGGCCGACCGGGTTGACGCGACCACCGATGATGTCGCGCTGCCGTTCGACGATCACGACCAATGGCGGCGTCCGTACCGCCCAGGACCCTGGCGCGTGGCGGGCGCCGCGCTTCTTCTGCTGCTCGCCTCGTTCATCCTGCTCGCCGCGATGATCATCGCGTTCGCCGCCACCGTGGCGGGCGCCGGCGTCTGCATGGCTCTGGCACTGGTGCTCGTCGCCGTCGCACTGCGGCTGCTCCGGGTCGGTGCCTGGGTCAGCCGCCACGGCGTACGGCGGGTGAGCCTGCACAAGACGTCCACCGTGGCGTGGGACCAGATCACCGCGGTCCGTACGGTCCAGCAGCCGGTGCGGTGGCTCGGGCTGCCGCGCACGGTGCAGGGTCAGGCCCTCGTCGCCGTGCGGCGGCGGGGAGAATCGGTTCCGCTGCTCACCGATCACAACGCGGACTTCCTGTCGCGTCGTGAGGCGTTCGACCGGGCGGCCGACACCGTCGAGGCCTGGGGCGACGAGTACCGCCGCCCCTGACAGCGCCGTAACAGCGACAGAGCCGGGTTTCTCCCCTGTGGGGAGGGACCCGGCTCTGTCGTGCGAGAAGGCGTACGGCGGCCCGCGAAGGCCGTTAGCGTGGCGTACCGGTACCGGGTCAGGCGCCCACCGGCCGGCCGTCGTGGCCGTCACGGCCGGCGTGGAGCGAGATCGCCCGCTGCATCGCCTTGCGGGCCCGCGGGGTGTCCCTGGCGTCCCGGTAGGCGACCGCGAGCCGGAACCAGCAGCGCCAGTCGTCGGGCGAGTCCTCCGTCTGGGCGCGGCGCTCCGCGAAGACGGCGTCCGCGGAGTCGCGGTCGATGCGGCCGCCCGCCGTACGGACCAACTCGTCGACGGGCAGGCCCCCTTCGGCGTCCAGCTCGGCCGCGAGCCGGTTGGCCCTGCTGACGAACTGGGTGTTCTTCCAGAGGAACCAGAAGCCGATGAGAGGCAGGATCAGCACCGCGACGCCGAAGGTGACGGTGAGCGGCGTGCCTGCCTTGATCAGCAGCACGCCCCGGCTGCCGACCAGGACGAAGTAGAGGACCAGGACGGCGGCCGTGACGATATAAGTGATCTTTGCGCGCATGGGTGTCAGTGTCAGCTCAGGTCGAGGAAGTGTTCCAGGCCGAAGGTGAGGCCGGGGGTGGAGACCACACGGCGGACGCCGAGCAGGATGCCGGGCATGAAACTGCTGTGGTGCAGGGAGTCGTGGCGGACCGTGAGGGTCTCGCCCTCGCCGCCGAGGATGACCTCCTGGTGGGCGAGCAGGCCCCGCAGGCGTACGGAGTGCACCCGTACGCCGTCGACGTCGGCGCCGCGCGCGCCGTCCAGCTCCGTGACCGTGGCGTCGGGCTGCGGGGCGCTGCCCGCCTCCGCGCGGGCGGCCGCGATCAGCTGGGCGGTGCGGGTGGCGGTGCCGGACGGCGCGTCCGCCTTGTCCGGGTGGTGCAGTTCGACGACCTCGACCGACTCGAAGTAGCGCGCGGCGGTCTCGGAGAACTTCATGGTGAGGACCGCGCCGATGGAGAAGTTCGGCGCGATCAGGACGCCGGTCTCCGGGGAGGCGGCCAGCGAGGTGTGCAGCTGCGCGAGCCGGTCCTCGGTCCAGCCCGTGGTGCCGACTACGGCGTGGATGCCGTGGCGTACGCAGAAGTCGAGGTTGCCCATCACCGAGGCGGGCGTGGTCAGTTCGACCGCGACCTGTGCGCCGGTCTCCACCAGCGTCTCCAGCTTGTCGCCCCGGCCGAGGGCCGCGACCAGCTCCAGGTCGTCCGCGGCCTCGACGGCCCGTACGGCCTCGGAGCCGATACGGCCCTTGGCACCGAGAACGGCCACGCGCAGCTTGCTCATTGCTCTGTTTCCTTCAGCGTCGGGTGCGATGGGGAAGGGACTCAGCGGGCGACAGCTTCGTCGAGGCGGTCCGCCTGCTTGTCCCTGAGCGGTCCGATGACCGCCAGCGAGGGACGCTGTCCCAGGACGTCGCGGGCGACCGCGCGTACCTCGTCGGGAGTGACCGCCGCTATCCGCGCCAGCATGTCGTCGGTGGACATCTGCTCGCCCCAGCACAGTTCACTCTTGCCGATGCGGTTCATCAGCGCGCCGGTGTCCTCCAGGCCGAGGACGGTGGAGCCGGAGAGCTGGCCGACGGCGCGGCCGACCTCGTCGTCGGTGAGGCCCTCGGAGGAGGCGCGGTCGAGTTCGTCGCGGCAGATCCTCAGGACGTCGTGGACCTGGTTCGGGCGGCATCCGGCGTAGACCCCGAAGAGTCCGCAGTCGGCGAAGCCCGAGGTGTACGAGTAGACGCTGTAGGCGAGGCCGCGCTTCTCCCGCACCTCCTGGAAGAGCCGGGAGCTCATTCCGCCGCCGAGTGCGGTGTTCAGGACGCCGAGGGCCCAGCGGCGGTCGTCGGTGCGGGCGAGGCCCGGCATGCCGAGGACGACGTGGGCCTGTTCGGTCTTGCGGTTCAGCAGGTCGACGCGGCCGGCCGTACGCAGGGCGCGGCTGCCTTCGCGGGGTGCGAGGGGCGTGGCGTCGGTGCGGGACAGCGCGCCGGCCTTGTCGAAGGCCTTGCGGACCTGGCGTACGACCGTGGCGTGGTCGACGTTGCCCGCGGCCGCGACGACGAGGTGCGTCGGGTCGTAGTGCTTCTTGTAGAAGCGGGTGATGCGCTCGCGGTCCAGGGCGTTGACGGTGTCGACGGTGCCGAGGACCGGGCGGCCGAGGGGGGTGTCGCCGAACATGGTCTGCGCGAACAGGTCGTGCACGACGTCGCCCGGATCGTCCTCGGTCATGGCGATCTCTTCGAGGATCACCCCGCGCTCGGCGTCGACGTCGGCCTGCTCGATGAGCGAACCGGTGAGCATGTCGCAGACCACGTCTATGGCCAGCGGCAGGTCGGTGTCGAGGACGCGCGCGTAGTAGCAGGTGTACTCCTTCGCCGTGAAGGCGTTCATCTCGCCGCCGACCGCGTCGATGGCGGAGGAGATGTCGAGGGCGCTGCGCTTCTTCGTGCCCTTGAAGAGGAGGTGTTCCAGATAGTGGGTGGCACCGTTGAGCGCGGGCGTCTCATCGCGGGAGCCTGCCTGGACCCAGATGCCGAAGGTCGCGGAACGCACCGACGGCAGGGTTTCCGTGACGACGCGCAGGCCGCCCGGCAGGGTGGTACGGCGGACCGTACCGATGCCGTTCTCGCCCTTGAGCAGTGTCTGTGTACGGGCAACGGCCCGCGCCTCCGAGGAGGTGCGGGCCGTTGTCCTGGAACGGGTGGTCACTTGGCCGCTTCGTCCTTCGCGTCCTCGGACTCCGCGCCCTCTTCGCCGTCGATCACGGGGATGAGGGAGAGCTTGCCGCGCTGGTCGATCTCGGCGATCTCGACCTGGACCTTCTGGCCCACACCGAGCACGTCCTCGACGTTCTCCACGCGCTTGCCGCCCGCGAGCTTGCGGATCTGCGAGATGTGCAGCAGTCCGTCCTTGCCCGGGGTCAGCGAGACGAACGCACCGAAGGTGGTGGTCTTGACGACCGTACCCAGGTAGCGCTCGCCGACCTCCGGCATCGTCGGGTTGGCGATGCCGTTGATCGTGGCGCGGGCCGCCTCGGCGGCCGATCCGACAGCGGCACCGATGTAGATGGTGCCGTCGTCCTCGATCGTGATGTCGGCGCCGGTGTCCTCCTGGATCTGGTTGATCATCTTGCCCTTGGGGCCGATGACCTCACCGATCTTGTCCACGGGGATCTTGACGGTGATGATCCGCGGGGCGTTCGGGGACATCTCGTCCGGGACGTCGATGGCCTCGTTCATCACATCGAGGATGTGGAGGCGTGCGTCGCGGGCCTGCTTCAGCGCGGCGGCCAGGACCGAGGCGGGGATGCCGTCGAGCTTGGTGTCGAGCTGGAGCGCGGTGACGAAGGTCTTCGTACCGGCGACCTTGAAGTCCATGTCACCGAAGGCGTCCTCCGCACCGAGGATGTCGGTGAGGGTGACGTAGTGGGTCTCGCCGTCGATCTCCTGGGAGATCAGGCCCATGGCGATACCGGCGACGGGGGCCTTGAGCGGCACACCGGCGTTCAGCAGCGACATCGTGGAGGCGCAGACCGAGCCCATGGACGTCGAGCCGTTGGAGCCCAGCGCCTCGGAGACCTGGCGGATGGCGTACGGGAACTCCTCGCGCGTCGGCAGCACCGGCACGAGCGCGCGCTCGGCCAGGGCGCCGTGGCCGATCTCGCGGCGCTTCGGCGAACCGACGCGGCCGGTCTCACCGGTGGAGTACGGCGGGAAGTTGTAGTTGTGCATGTAGCGCTTGCGGGTCACCGGGGAGAGGGTGTCCAGCTGCTGCTCCATGCGGAGCATGTTGAGGGTGGTGACGCCCAGGATCTGGGTCTCGCCACGCTCGAACAGCGCGGAGCCGTGCACGCGCGGGATGGCCTCGACCTCGGCGGCGAGCGTACGGATGTCCGTGATGCCGCGGCCGTCGATACGGACCTTGTCCTTGATGACGCGCTCGCGGACCAGGGACTTCGTCAGCGAGCGGTACGCGGCGGAGATCTCCTTCTCGCGTCCCTCGAACTGCGGGAGCAGCTTCTCGCCCGCGAGGACCTTGACGCGGTCCAGCTCGGCCTCGCGCTCCTGCTTGCCGGCGATGGTGAGCGCCTGGGCCAGCTCGCCCTTGACCGCGGCGGTCAGGGACTCCAGCACGTCGTCCTCGTAGTCGAGGAAGATCGGGAACTCGCCGGTCGGCTTGGCGGCCTTGGCGGCGAGGTCCGACTGGGCCTTGCAGAGCGCCTTGATGAACGGCTTCGCGGCCTCGAGGCCGGCGGCGACGATCTCCTCGGTGGGAGCCTCGGCGCCGTCCTGGACGAGCTGGATCGTCTTCTCGGTGGCCTCGGCCTCGACCATCATGATCGCGACGTCGCCGTCCTCCAGGACGCGACCGGCGACGACCATGTCGAAGACGGCGTCCTCGAGCTCGGTGTGCGTCGGGAAGGCGACCCACTGGCCCTTGATCAGGGCGACGCGGGTGCCGCCGATGGGGCCGGAGAAGGGCAGGCCCGCCAGGATCGTGGAGCAGGAGGCGGCGTTGATCGCGACCACGTCGTACAGGTGGTCGGGGTTGAGCGCCATGATCGTCTCGACGACCTGGATCTCGTTGCGCAGGCCCTTCTTGAAGGAGGGGCGCAGCGGGCGGTCGATCAGGCGGCAGGTGAGGATCGCGTCCTCGGAGGGCCGGCCCTCGCGACGGAAGAAGGAGCCGGGGATCTTGCCGGCCGCGTACTGGCGCTCCTCGACGTCCACCGTGAGGGGGAAGAAGTCGAGCTGGTCCTTGGGCTTCTTGGAAGCGGTGGTGGCCGACATCACCATGGTGTCGTCGTCCAGGTAGGCCACGGCGGAGCCGCCGGCCTGACGGGCCAGCCGGCCCGTCTCGAAGCGGATGGTGCGGGTGCCGAAGGTTCCGTTGTCGATAACGGCCTCGGCGTAGTGGGTCTCGTTCTCCACTAGCGTTCTCTCCTCGTCTTCGTCCCGTGCCCGTGTGGCAGGGGACGTGGGCGGAGAAGCGCTCCTTGGTGCGGGCCGGTCTTCGATCGAAGCACCCGGGGCGGCGGCATGGGCCGCGCCTTTCCGGGCGCCACTACCGAGGACCGGCGGCGGCGGAAGGCGCTCCTCCTCGTCAGTTCTGCTCTTCGGTTGGGCTCTTCAGTCGTGCTCTTCGGTACTGCTGTTCAGTTGTGGTCTTCGGTTGTCCCCGTGTGACCAGATTACTGAGCTTCGTCTCAGGATGACATTCCGGCCTGCGTGACGTCCGCGCGTACACCAAAGGGAGCGGTCCCCCCTGAAAGGTGGGACCGCTCCCCTCACGGCGTCTGCGTCTTTACTTGGCACCGCCGGCCGCACCGCGGCGGATGCCCAGGCGGTCGACCAGCGCACGGAAGCGCTGGATGTCCTTCTTGGCCAGGTACTGCAGCAGGCGGCGACGCTGACCGACCAGGATCAGCAGACCACGACGGGAGTGGTGGTCGTGCTTGTGGAGCTTGAGGTGCTCGGTCAGGTCCGAGATCCGGCGCGAAAGCATGGCGACCTGGACCTCGGGGGAGCCGGTGTCGCCCTCCTTCTGGCCGAACTCCGTCATGATCTGCTTCTTCGTAGCGCTGTCGAGCGGCACGCGTACTCCTCGTGGGTCTTCGTGGCCACCGAGTGCCCCAGGTCGAATACTCTGGGGAGCTTCTGTTACTCGGGAGGCGGGGGATCCGTCGTATCGCCGACCGCGGGGCCACAGGCTCCGGGATTCACGTACACAAACGGCCGTCACACAGCGTACCAGTCCGCTCAGGACCTCAGGACGTCAGTGCCCGGATCGAGTGGTACACGTCGAAGACCGCGAGGCACAGCGGGACGAGCGTGAGCAGCACACAGGTTTCCGCGATCTCCAGGAAGCGGCCCCAGAACGGGGTGAGGCCCTTGCGCGGCACGATAAGGCCGACGGCGGTGATCACCGCGGCGACGGCGGCGACCGCCGTGGTGAGCCAGACGGTACGGATGTCGAGCGCCCGGCCGTCGCCGCCCAGGGCCTCGCGCATCAGGCCGGCGGGCGGGTTGAGGCAGAGGCCGAGTACGAGCAGCACAAGGGCGCCGAGGCCCGCGGCCAGGGCGCAGCCGACCTGGGCCGTGTAGCGGAAGAGGTGGGCACGCATGAGCATGGCGATGCCGGTGGTGAGCGCGAGCAGCTGTCCCCATACGTCGTCGGAGAAGCCGAGCACTCCGGCGGCGCCCACGGCCAGCAGCGCGCAGCCCCCGACCAGGCCGACCAGCAGCTCGTGGCCGCGGCGGGCCTGGGCGGCGATCCGTTCGGCGTCGACCGGGCCCTGGGGGGCGGTTTCGGCGGGCGTCCCGTAGGTGCTGACGGCCGAGCGCGGGGGTTCGAAGCCGATCGGGAGGCGGGCGAAGCGGGTGGAGAGGCCGGGCAGGAAGGCGAGGGCTCCCACGGAGAGCGGGGCGCACACGGCGGCGGTCTCGGCGGGTTCGAGGTCGGTCATGATCGCGGCGAAGATCACCAGCATGCCGACGGTGGCGGCGAAGACGAACGCGACGAAGGGGCCGTCCCCACCCGGGGAGACGATCACCAGGATCACCGAGGCGATCAGCACGGCTGCGCAGGCGAGCAGGAACTGGAGCCGGCCGATGCCCTGCCCGTCCGCCGGCGCCAGCAGCCCGGAGCCGGCCACGGCGGCATTGGCGAGCGCGCCGGTGCCCAGCGCGACGGACGAGGCCCGGTCGTCGTACACCCGGGCGCGTACGCAGGCGAGCGCGAGCAGCAGGACGCCGGTGACGGCGGCCAGGATGCCGGGCAGGCCGTGCATGTCGTGGCGGGGGTCGGCGGTCCACAGGACGAACGCGACGAGCGTGAGCAGGACGGAGCCGCCGAAGAGACCGGCGCCGCGCATGAGGCCGTCGGTCCACAGGGTGCGGTCGCGGGCGACCGCGGAGGCGACGGCGTCGGACACGTCGTCGAAGACGGCGGGGGGCAGCGACTCGGCGAAGGGGCGCAGCGACAGCAGCTCGCCGTCGAGGATGCGCTGGGCGGCCAGCGAGAGCGAGCCGTCGAGTACGGTGCCGTCGCGGCGGACCAGGTGGTAGCCGACGGGGGCACCCTCCGCCGGGCTCTGTCCCGAGAGCCGGAGGATTTCCGGATAGAGGTCGGCGACCGGGATGTCCTCGGGCAGTGCCACGTCGACGCGGCTGTCCGGCGCGACGACCGTGACCCGGCAGAAGCCGGTCCCGCCGCCGGACGGAGCCGTGCCATGACCGGGGTGACCGGTCCTGGTGGCCGCCGCTGAGCCCGTCGCTGAGGCCGTCATACTCACCTGCTGCTCCCCCTTGGTGGTTCTCGGTCTCCGTGGTGACCGGGCTCGCGGACCGGGTGGTGCCGCGCGCGGGCGGTGTCGCGGAGACGGCGATGGTGCGCATGCCGCGATGGTGCGGGTCCCGCGAGGCCGAGGTGCCCGCGACGGTGCGCCAACGCCCCTTTTTCCCGGGCTGATTCACCACTTCGCATACGCGTCGGGTCACCCTACCGTCAGTTGGCGGGCCGTCACGCAAGTAGGATCCGTCCCCGCGGACGGAGACCGTCGCCACGGGGGCGCCGATGGAAAACCTTCTGTCCGGCGAGGGAGTTGCGGACCTGTGAGTCAGATCGTCGTCAAGCGCCCACCGCGGGCTCTTCCGTCCGAAGTGCCTGACGAGCAGGTGCAGTTGCAATCTCCGCCCGAGCTGCCGAGAGGACAGCAGGAGGGCGCGCTGATGCAGCTGCTGCCGATGCTCGGGATGGGCGGCTCCGTCGTCTTCTTCTTCATGACCCCGAATCCGGTCATGCGGATCATGGGCATGGTGATGATCGCGTCGACGGTCTCGATGGCCATCGCGATGCTGGTCCGCTACCGGCGGGGCACGCAGGGCCAGTTGGCGGACATGCGGCGCGATTATCTGAAGTACCTGACGCAGACCAGGCGTTCCGTACTGCGGACCGCGCATCTTCAGCGGGACGCCCAGTTCTACCTCCACCCGTCTCCCGAACAGCTGTGGGCGCTGGTGGCCGAGGGCAGCCGGGTGTGGGAACGCCGCTTCGGCGACCCCGACTTCGGGCAGGTGCGGATCGGGCTCGGCAGCCAGCAGCTCGCCACCCCGCTCATCGCGCCCGAGACCGCGCCGGTGGAGGAGCTGGAGCCGCTGACGGCGGGCGCGATGCAGCAGTTCCTGACGGCGCACAGCACACTGGACGGTCTGCCCATGGCCGTCTCGCTGCGCGCCTTCTACCACGTGACGGTCAGCGGTGAGGCGGAGTCGGTCCGCGCCGCGACCCGTGCGATCGTCGGCTCGCTCGCCGCGCTGCACTCCCCCGAGGACCTGGTCGTCGCCGTCGCCGCCGGGCGCGAGGAGGCTCCGTCGTGGGAGTGGGCGAAGTGGCTGCCGCACGTCCAGGCGCCGGGCGCCACCGACGGCGCGGGCAGCCGCCGGCTCATCACCACCGACGCGCGGGAGCTGGAGGAGATGCTCGCGGAGCGCCTCGAAGGGCGTCCCCGTTTCCAGCCGGGCGGGCAGCCGTTCCTGGAGCAGCCGCATGTCGTCGTCGTACTCGACGGTCAGTCGGTCCCTCCCCTGTCGCCGCTCGCGACGCCCGAGGGTCTGCAGGGCGTGACGGTCATCGAGGTCGTACCGGGCGAGGTCACCGGCGCGCGCGGCGGTCTGTCGGTCGTCGTACGTCCCGAGGCGCTGCGGCTGGAGTCGGGGGACGGTCTGGTCTACGACGGAACGCCCGACCGGCTGAGCGGTGAGGCCGCCGAGGCGCTGGCCCGTCAACTCGCCCCGCTCGGCGTGGCGTCGGGCGGGGACGACGACGAACCACTGCTCGCCAACCTGGACTTCACGGACCTGCTGAATCTGGGCGACGCCGCCTCGGTCGATGTCGGCCGCACCTGGCGGCCGCGTGCGCAGGCGGAGCGGCTGCGCGTCCCCATCGGCGTCGGCGAGGACGGCGCTCCGGTGATGCTCGACCTGAAGGAGGCCGCGCAGGAGGGCATGGGGCCGCACGGACTGTGTGTGGGTGCGACCGGTTCCGGCAAGTCCGAGCTGCTGCGCACGCTCGTCCTTGGCCTCGCCGTCACCCATTCGTCGGAGACGCTGAACTTCGTCCTCGCGGACTTCAAGGGTGGCGCCACCTTCGCCGGGATGTCGCAGATGCCGCATGTCGCCGCGGTGATCACCAACTTGGCGGACGATCTGACGCTGGTGGACCGCATGGGCGACTCCATCCGGGGTGAGCTGAACCGCCGCCAGGAGATGCTGCGCGACGCGGGGAACTACGCCAACATCAACGACTACGAGAAGGCGCGCGCCGCGGGCGCCCCGCTCCAGCCCATTCCCTCGCTCGTCCTGGTCATCGACGAGTTCAGCGAACTCCTCACCGCCATGCCGGACTTCATCGAGATGTTCGTGCAGATCGGCCGGATCGGGCGCTCGCTCGGTGTTCATCTGCTGCTGGCGTCACAGCGGTTGGAGGAAGGGCGGCTGCGCGGCCTGGAGACGTACCTGTCGTACCGCGTCGGTCTGCGGACGTTCTCCGCGGCCGAGTCGCGTGCGGCGCTGGGCGTACCCGACGCGTACCAACTGCCCAACGTCCCGGGCTCCGGGTATCTGAAGTTCGGTACCGACGAGATGGTGCGGTTCAAGGCTGCCTACGTCTCCGGGGTGTACCGCACGAGCCCTCAGAGGTCGGCGGTGCCGGGCGGTCCGCTGCCGGTGGACCGCAGGCCCGTTCCGTTCACGGCGGCGCACGTACCGGTTCACTACGTCGAGGCGAAGGAACAGCCGCGCGTGCCGGAGGGGCGTGCGCCGGAGGACGACGCGCTCGCCGACTCCGTCCTGGATGTGATCGTGCGGCGGCTGGAGGGCCGGGGCGCGGAGGCCCACCAGGTGTGGCTGCCGCCGCTGGACAACCCGCCGGCGCTGGACGAACTGCTTCCCGGGCTCGCGGGGGTGCCGGGCCGCGGGCTGACGCAGCCGGGCTTCGAGGGCGCGGGGCGGCTTGTCGTACCGCTGGGCGTGGTGGACAAGCCGTTCGAGCAGCGCCGTGACACCCTCTACCGGGACTTCTCCGGCGCGGCCGGTCACATGCAGATCGTCGGTGGTCCCCAGTCGGGCAAGTCGACCTTGCTGCGTACGCTCGTCGCGGCCTTCGCGCTGACGCACACGCCGCAGGAAGTGCAGTTCTACGGGCTCGACTTCGGTGGCGGCGGCCTGTCGTCCATCGCCGGCCTGCCGCACGTCGGCGGGGTGGCTTCCCGCCTCGATCCCGAGCGGGTGCGGCGTACGGTCGCCGAGGTGTACGGGATCATGTCGCGCCGCGAGGAGTATTTCCGTACCGCCGGGATCGACTCCATCGCCACCTTCCGCAGGATGCGGGCGCGCGGGGACATCTCGCCGGCGGAGCAGCCGTGGGGCGACGTGTTCCTGGTCATCGACGGCTGGGGCGGTTTCCGCGCGGACTACGAGGGCCTGGAACAGGCGGTCCTGGACGTCGCGGCGCGCGGCCTGGGCTACGGCATCCACGTCATCCTCACCGCCTCGCGTTCGATGGAGGTGCGCGCCATTCTCAAGGACCAGCTGATGAACCGGCTGGAGCTGCGGCTCGGCGACACCATGGACTCCGAGCTGGACCGCAAGTCGGCCGTCAATGTGCCCGCGGGGGTGCCGGGACGCGGACTGACGCCGGAGAAGCTGCACTTCATGGGCGCGGTGCCGAGGATCGACAGCATCAACTCCGACAGCGATCTGTCGGAGGCGACGGCCGCCATGACCCAGGAGGTCGCACGGCACTGGACGGCGCCCGCCGCCCCGCAGGTACGGCTGCTGCCGCGCGAACTGCCCGCCGGCAGCCTTCCCGCGGGCTACGCGCAGCCGGAGCGCGGGGTCGCCTTCGGCATTGACGAGAACAACCTGGAACCGGTCTACCTCGACTTCGAACACGAGCCGTTCTTCCTGGTGTTCGG
Organism: Streptomyces sp. NPDC088725; assembly: GCF_044751305.1. NCBI lineage: Bacteria > Bacillati > Actinomycetota > Actinomycetes > Kitasatosporales > Streptomycetaceae > Streptomyces > Streptomyces sp. NPDC088725. The sequence continues at coordinate 271,921 of NZ_JBIVLO010000009.1, read as the reverse complement.
CGAGGGCGAGTCCGGCAAGTCCAACCTGCTGCGGCTGCTCATCAAGCAGCTGACCGAGCGGTACGACGGCGATTCCTGCAAGATCTTCGTGATCGACAACCGGCGCGGCCTGCTGGACGCCACCCCGCCCACCCACCTGGCGGAGTACGTCCCCATGTCCAACAACATGGACCACCACGTGGACGCGCTGGCGGATCTGATGGAGCGCCGTACCCCGTCGGCCGATGTCACGGCGGAGCAGTTGCGGCAGCGCAGTTGGTGGCGCGGTCCCACGGTGTTCGTGGTCATCGACGACTACGACCTGGTGTCGACGTCGAGCGGCAACCCGCTGGCCAAGCTCACCGAGCAGCTGCCCTTCGCCCGCGACGTGGGTGTCCGCTTCATCATCGCCCGCAACACGGCGGGCGCGAGCAGGGCGGCGTACGAGCCGTTCATGCAGCGTATGCAGGAGCTGGGGGCGCAGGCCCTGCTGCTCTCCGGCGACCCGAGCGAGGGCGACATCCTGCCGGGCGCCCGGCCCCGGCCGATGCCGGCGGGCCGGGGGGTGTTCCTCACGCGGCGCCGCGGGAACCCCTTGGTGCAGACGGGACTGATGCCGGAGGAACACCACGCGTAAGAGTTGAGTCGGTGCGGAAATCGCCCATTCCATGCCCGCGCAGGGGAAAGATGCGGGCATGGGATGGGACGAGTGGGAACAGCTGAAGGCCGAGGCCGCCGAGAAGCGGTCGACGCGGATGGAGTTGAACCAGGCCCCGGATCCGGGCGGCTACGCGGGGGAGTACGAGGGCGACCTGAAGGTCAACCAGTCCGATCTGGCAGCCGTGGGCAACGCCGCGTTCGAACTGCACGGAAAACTCAGCCGGTTGGGCGGCCACGCCCACGCGTCCTCCGTGTCGGCGGGCAGCGGGCTCAGGAACGAGAGTTTCGCCATCGGCGGGGCTCTCGAGCATGTGGCCGAGCGGTGGGACGAGCAGGTGCAGTCGTTGCTGGACGCGTGCGGACACATCTCCAACCACCTCGACTACACGAAGAACGCACATACCGGTGACGAGGTTTTCATCGGCGGGACCTTCAGCAGCATCTCCCAGCTCGACCGCGGCTTTGACGAGAGTGCCGGCGACGGCGTCAACGACGGGGCGGCGAAATAGTGGACCTCGACTCGCTGCGTTTCGGGAATTTCAGCCGTCTCAGCGGCGCGATCACTGACTGGGAAGAGTTGGCCGAACACCTGCGGACTCTGCGGAGTGATGCCGAGCACAACCTCAAGGCCAAAGCGGACAAGGCCAGTTGGGCAGGCGTGAACGCAACGGTCACGCGCGGGTTCATCGACAGGACGGCAGGTGAGTTCGGCGATGCCCATACCCAGGCGACGACGATCTCGAAGATCCTCGGCGACACACGCGACGAACTCACCGGCTACCGCGATCAGCTCAACGAGGCCATCGCGCGCGGTCTGAAGAAGAATCTCACGGTGACGGACACCGGCAAGGGCTCCTTCACCGTCACCATGAACGTCCACCCCGACCGGGCCGCCCCGGGCACGACGGGGCCCGAACACAGTCAGCGGGATGTCGACGGCCTCCGCGACGAAGTGCAGGGCATTCTCAGCAGGGCCACGGAGAGTGACAGCAGCGCGGCTGAGGTCCTCAGGCTCATTGTGGACCAGGCGGACAAGGGATTCTCGGACGCCGATTACAAGGACCGGGACACGGCGGTCGAGAGTGTCAAGGCCGCCGAGGCGATGGCCAGGATCATGAAGAAGGATCCTCATGACCTCACCGACACGGAGCTGGACGAGTTCAGCAAGACGGTCGCCTTGTACGGCAAGGACCCGCTCTTCGCCGAGAAGCTGGCCACGTCGGTCGGTCCGAAGAAGACGCTGGAGTTCTACGCCGGTATCGCCGACCCGTATCAGGGCTACGGCTACGACGCGAAGCGCGGCGAGCTGGCCAAACAGATCCAGAAGAACCTGGGCATCGCCCTCGGCACCGCCACCCGCTCCGACAGCTCCGCGATGCAGGGGTGGGAGAAGCGGATGGTGGACCTCGGCCCGGACCTGCTCGGGACCGACGACGCCAACAACCCGCGCGGTTTCGCGGTCATGAGCAACCTCATGCGCTTCGGGGACTACGACGACCAGTTCCTCAACGAGTACGGCGACAAGCTCATCGCCTTCGACAAGGAACACAGCGTCGAGAACATGAGCCCGTGGATCAACAACTGGAACCAGGGTGACCTCAACTTCTGGGGCAAGAACGACCGCGGCCGCGACCCGATGAACGGATTCCTGGAGGCCCTGGGCCACAACCCGGGCGCCGCCACGGAGTTCTTCGCCCAGCCGGAGCACACGGGAGGCCGGGTCGACAAGGACTCCGAACTCAACGACCACCTCACGTACCTCACCAAGGACCGCGTCTGGCTGCCGGACGCGACACTGAACGGCGACCACAGGACCATCGCCGGACACGACGCGCTGGGCCACGCGATGGAGGCGGCGACCACGGGCTACGCGTACGACGCGACGGCAGCGCCCGACAAGGGTGCTCTGGGCGACCACCGCACCGCGGCGACGGCAGGGGTCATGGAGCAGGTGGTGTATCTCTACGGCGGCAAGGACGGCCCCAAGATGCTGCACGACCAGCCTCAACTGGCGGACAGCCTGGGCAAGATGGGGGCCGCGTACATCGACGACATCGATTACCACCTCTCGGGCCTCGGTGACCACGCGAAGGACGCGGGCGACTTCCCGGCCCGATACCCGGGGCGCGCGGACTTCGGGAACCAGGGCGCCATCGACTTCCTCAGCGTGCTGGGCCAGAACGAGACGTCACACGGCATCGTGACGGCCGGCCAGCACATGTACACACTGAGCCTGCTCGACGCGCATCCGCCGACCAGCGACGCCAATTACGACCACGGGGTCGATGCTCTGATGACAGAGGCCGAGGCCCGCGGAATCCTGGACCATTCGCATGTGCAGCAGGCTGAGAGCGACTTCAAAGCGGGATCCGAAGAGGCGAACAAGTCCAACGCGAGAGCTGCGGAATGGGGCAAGTTCGCGGCGGGGACGATTGTCGGCGTCGGAGTGGCCGCGATCCCGCTGCCGGGCACGACAGTCGCCGGTATCGCCATCGCGCCTATCGCGGCGGACGTGGCTGGTGAGGCTCTGAACAATTTCATCGGCCAAGAGACCGACCGAGCTTTGAACAAGGCCGAGAAGGATCACATTGAGGATACCCAATTGCAAAGTCGCGATCTCTACGACAAGGGTGTCGACGACCTGGGAAAGAGTTATCAACACTACTTCGACAAATACACGAAGGCTGGCGGAAAAGCCGACTTCGACAATGTCGCCCACAACCTCAAAACTGCGTACATTTCAACCGGTTCCGACGAGGACGACCTTCGCGGGAATCCGGCATACAAGGAATGATTCCGATGCATTACCGAATTCGAAGCAGCAGGCAGAAGGCTTTTATGGTCCTACGCTGGGCCGCCCTCGGCATGACGGTCGCGACTGGCGCCTCCGGATGCTCACAGAACACCGCGGAAGAATACGGGCCTAGAATCTCGGCAAGTAAAATCTGCGACCGGACCCTCGATGAAAACGGAATCTCGGCATTACGACGGCTCGGCGGCACCGATGATTTCAACGAATCAACAGGAATCACCGATACGGGAGAGTCGAAAAAATTCTCCATGCCCAGAGCAATGGCCCATCTTCACGACGACAATGCTCAGCTGAGCACGTGCACCGTTTACACAGCCGATAACAAAAGCGGGGCACCGCTGGTGCAACTTGATTTCTCGGCCTCTGAGAGCTACCCGAGCCGAAGTGTGGCCGAAGATGAGGACCCACGAGGGCTCCTCATCTTCTACCCAATCGGCGTGTACGCGAGCACCAAAGCGGACAACTCCACTTCCCTGTACTTCCGTTGCACAACAAAGGGCGCGAAGGGAAGCACCGCTTACATCAGAGCCGGCGTGTTCAGCGTCGGAAATCAGCTCAAAGGAAACTCCACGAGCAAGGACCGGATGACCATCCTCAACTCCGTTTCGCGGCGGCTCGCGGCGGAGGCCGGATGCGCGGACGAGGCGCGGCTCCCGGCCAAGGTTCCGGCACCCGAGGTGCCTGGGGCGCGGTAACGATGAAAGAGGCAGGGTGGGCGCCTCCCGCGCGTGCCCACCCTGCCTCGTGACGTTGTGACGTTGGTCCTGCGCCGCCTACTGGAAGTTCGCGGCGGCCCTCTTGTCCCCGCTCTGGTACGCGGGAGCCGCGCTCTCCACCGCTCGGGCGATCTGGTCGAGAGCCTGGTGGATCCCCGCGGCCTCCTTGTTCCACTTGGCCTGAGCGGTGTTGTACGCCTCGCGTGCGTCACCGGCCCAGACGTCGGACACGGAGGCGATCTTCGCCTGGATGTCGCTCAGGCTCGTTTCAAGAGCTTTTGCCTGGGCCCTGATGTCACGGGCCGCGCCCTCGAGCGATGAGTATGTAACGACCATCGTGCCGTCGTCATATGCCACGGAATATCCTCCTACTGTTCTCTGGGGTGGGGTGAAAGCCGACTGCGGAGTGCGGCCACGTGGTGTCAGTAACTGCTGAGGTTGGACGTCGCTGCCGACGCGCCGGAGTCACCACCACTGCTCACGTCGATGCCCTTCATGGCCGCCTCGATCTCGTCCTCGGTGTTGCCGGAAATGGTGCGGGCGGCCTGGATCGCATCCTGGTACTTGACCAGCAGATTGCCGATGTTGACCATGTGGTCGTTGATCTCGGTCTGCTTCTTGTTGAACGCGCCGGCGCCGATACCCTTCCAGTGACCCTCAAGGCCGTCGATCGTGCCTTGGAGAGAGCGCAACTGGGCTTTGACACTGTCGAAGTTGCGGCCCAGCTCGTCCTGCAACTTCGCCAGGGAATGGCCATTGACCTTCTGGACTGCCATGCGATGGTTTTCCTCTCGTGGGATTCCCGGTGAGTCCGAGCCTCACCGAAGTACGTACGCGCGGCGCGCGTTCAGAGGTTTCAGTAGCTGGTACGACGCCGACGGAATACGGCAAAAGCGCCACCGGCGAGAACCACGACGACAGCCACTCCACCGAGGATCCAACCGAGCCGACCTCCGCCACTCGACTCCTCAGCTGATGCTGCCGCCACGGGCTCGGCACCGGGCTTGCCCTGCGGGGCTGATGCCGAAGCCGGTGCGGAAGGAGTGGAACTGCCGCGGAGCGCGGGCGTCTTTTCGCCGGTGAGGGGGTTCATCTCCGGGTCCCCCGGCTTTCCCTCACCGTGGAGAATGTTGGCTCCGGGACGGATCAGACCGTGGCCGAGATAGGTGCTGCGATCGTCGTCTTTCCAATCCCGGCTGGCCGTGTCGAAGAGCACACGCAGCACCTGGTTCGCTGTCCAGTCGGGGTGCATGGACCATACGAGGGCGGCGGAGGCGGAGGCGATGGCTGTGGCTGCGCTGGTTCCGCCGTCGCCGTCGCAGTAGCTCTTGAAGTTCTCGTTGCACCAGAACGGAATATCGCTTCCCGGAGAAGCGATATCTACGTCCTTTCCGTGCTGGGAGTAATCGGACACTGTGCCCTTGCGATCGGCTGAGGCTACGCCGATCACTTGCGGGTAGCCGGCAGGGTACTTCTTCTTATTGTCTGATTCGGCGTTGTTTCCGACACCAGCGAAGAAAAGCTTTCCCTTACTTTCGGCGTACTCGACCGCTGCACGCTCATCACTGTAGGAATAGTCGCTGCCGAACGACATGCTGATGATCCGTGCGTCGCTATCCGCCGCCGCCCGGATGGCGTCCGCAGAGTCCTGCCCATTCACCATTTTATGGTTCTGATATTCCGTATCCGAGATCCGCATGGGGATGATCTTTACGCCGGGCGCGAGACCTTGAAGCCCGCCTCCTCTCCCCGTGCCAGCGATCAGTTCGGCCATGGTTGTCCCGTGACCGGTATAATCGTCCGTCTCATCACCTTTGGTCTCGGTGGCGTCAAGCCCCTTCAGGACCTGCCCCTTCAAAGACGGCGTAGACGGATTGACCCCGGTGTCGATGACAGCGACCGTGATGCCTTCGCCGGTGGTGACCTTCCACATCTCGTCCGCGCGCATCGCGTCCAGGTACCACTGCTTGGACTGCACATCCGCGGCAACGGCGGCCGGAGCCATCCCTGCGACGCCCACAGCCCAGACGCCGGCTGAGGCCACTGTGCCGAGCAGTGCTCGCCTTAAGGCCTGGGGCTTCCTGCGCTTGTGGGTCTGGCTCATTCGTGCCGTCATCCTGACTTCCGGACCTTCCCTGTACCTACTCGATCACCGGGGGAACAGCGCTACGCCGCCCGGCCGTCCATGTCTGTTCGTCTTCCGTGAGGTAGTCCGGCCGCGATGAGCCGGTCTCCTCGTGCTCGTCCTCTCCGGGCCGGTTTCGGCCCGCAGGACCGCGCACGAGACCGGCGCCACCTTGAGTGAAGCCTTTCGTGCCGGGCCGCGAGCCAGAAGCGCTGCCACGAGGCGTGCCGACAACTCCGTTGGAACCTGCGGCGCTCCGCCCTCCGGGCCGGGACGTGTCATTCGCCGGGCTCGCGCCGATGACGCCCTGCTGGCCGGGCCTCCCTGCCGAAGGACGCCCCACCCCGGAACCCTGGCCACCGACGACTGTTCCGCGCGGCATACGCGATCCGGAGGGACCCGAAGCGGCAGGTTGAGGGGTGCCGCCTACGATCCCGCTCGCACGGCCCGGACGCGGGCCAGTCGGGCCGCCCGTTCCCGCACGGCCTGCCGAAGGATTGCCCCCAGGAGAACCTGGCCGACCTGCCACGGGGTTCTGGCTGCTGCCTGCGCCCGGCCGCCCAGTCGGAGACGATCGCCCGTCTGCCCTGGGGACGTTCTGTCCCCCGGTCCGCGGCGTGCCGGAGGTACCCGCCGGTCGTGGTACCCCACTCGTCACGGGCTTCGTGAACCCGCCCGCCGACGGCGGGACGAACCCGCCGGAGGAACTTGCCGGGGCGTTGGAGGCAGGCAAAGAAGTGGCAGCGTAGTGCACGGCGGGAGACGGCGGTGCCGCGACACTGTTGATCTCCAAGGACGTGTCACGGTCCCGATTGGGCAAATCCGTTCTGACCGCTCTTTCCTCGGACCCGTGACTCGCGTTGCCGAGATTGCTGTAGCCCGATACTGGCTGCGGAGCAGTACCGCCGGAAAGATCGGCACCCGCACCAGCTACCCCTGCGGGCCCCTCCGTCCCAAGTCGCTCATCCGGCCGGGGCACACTCGCCTTCAACATCCTGCCGAACTCCGGCGGTTCCTCCCCCGCCAGCGTCTCCTCTGACACCGAGTAGAACGACGCCAGCCGGTTCATCTGGTTGATGGCCTCCTGGCGGTTCGCCTCCACCTTAACGGCCTCGTCGTACTCGGGCCCCGTGAACAGGAACTCATCGACCGGTTTCTTGACCGCCCGGCTGTCACGCGGAGGCATCGACTTGTGCACCGACGACAGCCCCGTGCCCGCGGCGACGATCTGTGTGCCCGCGGTCTCCGCGAACGTGCCCAGGTTTCTGGCGTGCTCGGCGAGTGCCCTTCCGAACGAACGGAACTCGGTGCCCGACTCGCCTTTCCATTCGACCTTGTCGACATAGTCCTGGAGTTCCTGCGCGGCGTCCCTGAGCGCGTCCCTGGCGTCCCAGAGCGCGTTGCCCGCGCTCTCCAGGTCCGCCGGATTCGCGTGTTCCACCAGGTCGATCATCGCGTTGAGATCGTGGCCCTCGAAGCTCGTCCTGCCGCCACTGCCCGTGCTGCCGCCCGCGCCGAGGGGGCTGTCGGTGCCCCTTCGCATCATCTGGGCGATGTCGATCTGGGTGTTCCGGATACTGACCCGCGCCTGGTCCTGCTCGTGCTGCGCCGCGTGGCTGAGTCTCGGTGTCTTCTTGTCGCTCATCAGTTACCACCCGGGTCGTACGTCGTGCCGGTCCGGTCGTCGTTGAATCCCTGCTTCGGCCGGGCGCCGTGCTCGCGGTCCCGCCGTGCCGCGTGCTCCTCATCGATACGGGTCTGGATCTCCGCGTACCGCCTCCGCATGTCTTCCTCGACGTTGTCGAAACCGACCTCAGCCGCGTGCACCCCGATACTCAGGGCCTCGATCTGGTCGCCGAGGGACTGGGAGAGCGAGACAAGTGCCTCGTGGACACGGTTGTACTGGCTGTAGAGCCCGTCCGCCTCGGCGAAATGCGCGCCGGTCCCGCTCAGAGACCCGCGTGAGATCTTCTGCGCGGCCACCCGCTTGCGGCTCGCCGGTCCGCCTTCGAGATCCGACAGCAACGCGTTGACGCGCGTCTGAAATCGCGTCAGCGCCCCTACGCCACGTTCGAGGTCACTTGCCATCGACCGCTTCGCCCCCCGTTACCGACAGCACCGAGCGCAAGGCCCGTGCCTCCCCGTTCACTTCTTTCGCCACCCGTCGCGATCGTGGTGCCGCGTGCGCCATCGCCCACATCACTGTTCGCACATCACCGATCACGTGACTGACACTTTAGCCACTGCCTCTGACAGTCCCAAGTACATTGGACGCCAACTGGCGTGCAAATCTGATGATTTGATCACACGTCAGGGAGAGACGGAGACGGTCGTTGCCCTCTTTCGGCGTCGCGCGTCGCGCAGCGCGACCGCGGTGCCCGCGATCGCCGCGACCAGGACCCCGCCGCCGACCATGACGTACGTCGCGAGGCGGGCGTCGCGTTCCTCCGGGGTCTCGCCCAGCGAGAGCCGGGCCGGGGTGGGGGCTTCGGCGTTGGTCATGCCTCCGCCCGCGACCGGTCGTTCGACGGGTTTGTCGTCCTCCGTCAGGGCGCGTACCGGGTCGACGACCCCCCAGCCGACCAGGCGGTCGTGGCCCGCGATCGACCGTTCCGCCGTCTGCTGGATCTGGGCGACGATCTCCTTCCCCGTCCAGTCCCCGTGCTTGCTCTTGAGGAGAGCGGCGACGCCCGCGACATAAGGAGCCGAGAAACTGGTGCCGTTGTCGGCGCAGTGACCGCCGCCGGGGACGGTGGAGATCATGTCGACGCCCGGGGCCGCGATGCCGACGAAGTCGCCGGACTGGGAGAACGCCGCGCGTTCGTTGTTGCGGTCGGACGACGCCACGGCCAGGACACCGTCGTACGAGGCCGGGTAGGTCCGCTTGACGTTGCCGCCCAGACCGTCGTTGCCCGCCGAGGCGACGACGACGACGTCGCTGTCCAGCGCCGCGTCCACGGCCTGTTTCAGCTTGGGGGTGGGCTTCACCGCGTTGGCCGTGTCCTGGGAGATGTTGATGACGTCCGCGCCGGCCCGCACGGCGTCGTCGATACCCGTGGCGAGGGTTTCCGCAGTGCCGTGTCCCTCGGCGTCGTTCTGCTGGATGGGAATGATCGTGGCGTCGGGTGCCAGGCCGACGAAGCCGGTGCCCTTCAGGGGGCGTGCCGCGATGATGCCCGCAACCTTCGTGCCGTGGCCGACCGTGTCGGTGGTGCCGTTGGCGTTACCGCGCTCGATCTTCTGGCCGAACTCGTCCTTGGCGTTCGGGGACAGCAGGTTCTCGCCGCTCCTGACGTCCACCGCCTTGGTGAGCTGCGGGTTCTTGACGTCGACCCCGGTGTCGATGACCGCGACGCGCACACCCTTACCGGTGGACTGCCGCCACAGCTCGTCGAGCAGGACGCGTTGCAGTGCCCACGGGCGGCCCTCGTACGTCTTGCCCGGGAACGTGCACTGCCCGCCCTGATCTCCGTCGTCGGAGAGCGCGGCGGGCGCCGGAAGGGCGATGAAGGTGAGCGCGGTGGCCGCCGCGGCCGTGAGAACGCGCCGGTACGTGTACGTCATGTCGTCCGCCACCTCTCTCAGGAGCCCTGCGGCTGGCGGGCCGCGGCCGTCGAGAGCCGCGGCCCGGTCGGCAGGAACGAGGACCAGGCGAGCGGTACGGGCGCCGGGGCCACGTCCTTGTAGCCGAGACTCTTCTGGGCCTGCTGCGCGTCCTGTTCCGCCGCCTGCTTCTCCTCGGCGGAGCCGGAGGAACCGATTCCGGAATCGTCCGTCGCGCTGTCCCCGTTGGACTGCATGGCATAGCGCAGACCGGTGTCAGTGACCAGGAAGACGAAGCCGGAGCCGGTCGTGGAGCCCTGGAACTGCCGGAAGAGCTGGCCGGACCCGGGCGTGACGTAGGCGCTGGACGAGCCGGTCGGCAGCGTCGCGGGGAAGTCGGTGCCGGCCCAGGTGCTCAGCGTGGTGGCGCCGTCGCCCTTGTCCACCCCGCGCAGGACGTTGCACACGGTGTTGCGGCTGCCCGGGGCGGTGCTGGCGGAGTTGACCTGCGCGGGTACCTCACGGGGCCAGTCCTTGTCGTTCCCGAACGCCTCACCGGGCTCGATGGAGGCGGGGCTGACGGGTGTCGCGCCGCCGGCCTGGCCGAGGCTGCTCAGGGCCCTGCTGCTGCGCAGCAGCTTCGCGGTGAAGTCCGAGACCGGTGCGACCCGCCCGGGCAGCACGATGTACTGCTGACGCCCGGTGCCGTCGGTGGCGGTGAGGACCATGCCCACCTTGTCCACCTCGTGCGGCAGACCGCCGGGGGCTCCCGAGGGGTCGCCGGGGTTACCGTCAATCTTCGGGAAGTCGATGGTGTCACCCTTGTGCAGGGTGTCCAGCCAGGCCGCCGAGACCCGTTGGGGCTTGCGGTTCCCGCCCACCAGCTGACGCAGCAGCAGTTCGTCCTTCTCGACGGGGTACGCCTTGCCGCCCGCGTCCACGACGTAGCGCCGGCGATCCGGTCCCGGCCCCTCGACGTACAGCAGCTCACCGCCGCGCAGCCGCTGCGCGCCCTCGGTCTTCTTCTGTTCGCGCTCGGCGAGGACGAAGGCCGCCCGCTGGATGGCCCTGCCGCCTTCGCCCGGCCGCTCGCAGACCGCCCAGCGCTTGGCGGCGCCGGCCTCCGCGGTGTCGGGCAGGCGGTCGGGGGCGTACGGGATGCCGAGGGTGGCGCCGTGCGGGATCGCGCCGTTGTCGATGACGGACTCGTCGACGTTGATGACGGTGCCCTTGTCCGCGTCGAGGAGGAGCCTGGCGGACGACATGTTCAGGACCGGGTGCAGCTGCGTCTTGCCCTTCGTCTTCAGCACCACGTACCGGGTGGTCGACTTGCTGGCGATGATGACGTGCTCCTGTACGGCGTCCCAGTCCTGCGGCGCCACCGGCTTGAACATCCCCCAGGCGCCGAAGGCGGCGAGGATGACCACGCCCACGACCGCGCCGGGCAGCACCGCGCGCAACGGGCGGGGCGCGCCTTCCTCGGAACCGGTCGGATTCGGCTGCGTGAACTGCGCGATCAGCCTTCGCTTCGCGAAGGTGTAGGCGTTGAGTTCGTCCCGTCGTGAAGCCATGTGTCCGCTGTCCCTCTCCCCCACGGAGCGGCCTGTTCTCGTGGTCACCGAGACGGCCTGCTGTCGTACCGGCCCCCTACTATGCATGCTGAGGCGTGCGCCTCAGTGCTCGGACAAGATGATCGCCCGGTCAACACCCGTGGCGAAAAGGGCAATTACTGCACGGGGGTGCGAGTCGGCGATGACTACGGCGATGCGCGAGCGCAATGGGCGGTCCACCGCACGGGTCTCCGACCCCACGCGGCGACGCGGAGGGAGCGTTCCGGCCGCTGTCCCGCCTGCGGGCCCTCCCGCGAAGACGACCCTGCGCGCGCTGTCGCGTGGCGGCAATCTCGGTCCCTTCCAGCTGCGGCAGTTGGTGCTCGTCGAGGTCGCGCTGGCGTTGACGCTGATCGGGGGCGCTCTCGGCGGGCTCTGGCTGGTGCCCGCTGTCGTTGTCGCCTGCGTGCTGGTGCTGATCGCCGTCGTACGGCGGCGCGGGCACGCCGTGCAGGACTGGCTGGCGACGGCTCTGGAGCTCCGCGCGCGCCGGCGGTCGGCCGAACCGTGCGCGGCGGGGACCGAGGTGTCGCTGGCCCCGGTCGCGGAGAGCGTGCCGGGGTTCGGTCCTTTCCCGTACGTCGACCGCGACCGGCGCGCGGTGGGGATGCTCGGCGACGGCAGCTTCCTGACCGCCGTGGTGCGGGTCGAGGCCACCAGCGACGCGCTGCGCCCGGTGTCCGGTGCGCGGTCGCTGCCGATGACACTGCTCGGTGACGCCCTGACGGTGGACGACATCGTCCTGGAATCCGCGCAGTTGGTGCAGCAGGTACGGGCGGCGCCCGCGCCGCACCTTCCCGAGCAGGCGATGGCCAGGCTCTCGTACGCGCCGCTGCAGGAGCGGACGGGGGCGCCCGCGCTGCGGATGACGTGGGTGGCGCTGAAGCTGGATCCCGAGCTGTGCCGGGAGGCCGTCGAGGCCCGTGGCGGCGGCGTCGAGGGAGCCCAGCGCTGTCTGGTGCGGGTGGCGGACCATGTGGCGAGCCGCGTTGCCGGGGCCGGGTTTCGCGCCGTGGTGCTCAACCAGGAGGAGCTGAACTCCGCCCTGGCGACGTCCGCCTGCGCCAGTCCGGCGCTGTCGGCACGGCCGGGCAGGACCGAGACCGCGCCCCGGCGGCGTACGGCGGAGACACCCCGTGTCTGGCGCTGCGACGACCGCTGGCACACCACGTACGCGGTGGGCCGCTGGCCCGAGTTGGGCCGGGGCGCCACACCGCTGCCCCAGCTGGTGGCACTGCTCACCTCCGCCCCGGCGTACGCGACCACGTTCAGCGTCACCCTGCGGGCCGGGGCGCACCGGGGGACGATGACCGTGAGCGGGCATGTACGGATCACCGGCGGCACCGACACCGGACTGGTGCGGGTCCGCAGGGCGTTGGAGCAGGCCGCGCGGTCCGCGAAAGTGAGTCTCGTACGGCTGGACAGGGAGCAGTTGCCCGGTGTTCTGGCGACGCTGCCGCTGGGAGGTGCGCGATGAGCACGGGGAGCGGGACGGTACGGGGCTCGCGCGGACTGCGCGGCCCGCGCCATGCCGGACACACGATGGCGGCGGATCATCTGGGCACGCTGTCACTGCCCGTCGGGGACGACGGCGTGATGATCGGTGACGACGCGGAGGGGCGCCCGCTGCTGCTGGGACTGCACCGATCGACGCCGTACGACGTGCTGTTGATCGGCGGTCTCTGGACGGCTCAGGTGCTGGCCCTGCGCGCGGCGGCCACGGGCGGGCGGGTCGCGGTCGAGACCGGCCGCCCGCAGGCGTGGACGCTCATGGCACAGGCCGCGGGCGCGGGCCTGGAGTGCGTGACCATCCATGACGTCGGCCGGGTCCCGCCGATGGGTGCGACGGTCGGCAGTCCGGTCGTGGTGATACGGGACTGTGGCATGCGCCCGCCACGCGGGCGCGTGGTCTCGTCACCGTGGCAGTCCGTGGTGACGCTGCTGCCCTATCTGAGCCCGGTGGCCCCCCGGTTGATGCGCAATTCGACGCTGGTGGGTGTGCAGCGCGTCTCGCCGCAGGAGGCGGAGCAGACCAGCCGGATACTGGGGCTGACCAAGGCCGAGAGCCAGGCCCTGCCCACGCTCGGGGACGGGGTGACGCTGTGGTGCGCGGGCCGTGAGCGCCACTGGGTGGTCACGAGCGGAACGGACGCGGAGACGGGACTGCTGGGCACGCCCCGCCGGATGGACTGACTCACCTTGTCCGCGAGGTGAGTTGGCCGGACAACCCCGTTCTCGCGAAAGCGCTGTCCTAAGATGTCCGAAGTGGCGAGTGACGTTGGTGTCGGCCGTACCGAAGGGGAGCTTGACCGATGGGGAGCGCACAGGAGAAGGACGAGTTGTACGCCCTCGACATCTCAGGCGTCGAGTGGCACAGCGCACCTGGCACCAGTGAGGACGAGGAGCGGGTCGAGATCGCCTATCTGCCCGAGGGAGCCGTGGCCATGCGGTCGTCCCTGGATCCGGACACTGTGCTGCGGTACACGGAAGCGGAGTGGCGGGCGTTCGTACTCGGCGCGCGTGACGGCGAGTTCGATCTGCACTGAGCGGCCTGCGACCGGCACGCGGGATCGCCGGGGGCCGGAATCGCACAGGGCCGGAGTTCCCGCGGCACCGGCCGCCGCCCAGCACGGCGGCACCGGCGCGGCGGACCGGTGCGCCGGAAGACACGGCTGAGGGGCACGCTCCGTCCGGAGCGTGCCCTCTTTCGCGCCCGCACACTGAGACCGGATTGTTGGGCGGCGTTTCCCGCCGGCCCCGGCCGGTCCGCAGGAGCCCGAGAAGTGCGGATTGTGTCAGGATCTCTTGGGGGGATGCGCCCATTTGCCCCTACCGTGAGAGCACGCCCCCGCGTGGTCGGTTCACTTGGCGGCGGGGCATGCCGTACCGGACCGGCCCCGCACGGCTGTTGACAGACGGTCTCCCCTGCCGGACGGACGCGGATGGCGATTAGGGTGGGGTACGGGCGCGGCAGAGAACCTGTGGACAGGTCGGTCGCGCCGTCAGGGGGAGAGCCGGGCGGCCCGGACGACAGGTCCCGTCGCCCCCACCCACAACGGCACAAGGGTGCTCGACCACAGGAGGCAAAGTGAACGGCGATCGGGACGAGATCCGCGGAGGCTGGAACCGGCCGCCCGTGGACGATCAGTCCGACGCGGAGCCCGAGTTGACGGGTGAGTTCACCATCGACTACACCCCGCCCGCCTGGTACACGCAGAACGCGTCGGGGGACACGTCCGCGAACACCTCGGGTGATACGCCGGACGACGACGGGACGCCTGATTCCTCCGCGTCCACGCCGTCGGCTCCCCCACCGCCCGCCGACTCACCCGTGGCCGTGCCGGGACTGCCTTTGGGTGGTTCCCCGTCCGGTTGGGCACCGGCGCAGCCGCCTGCCCAGGACCGGGTGCCTCCGGCCGCACCCGCGCCCGGACCCGTCCAGGCTTCGGTTCCGCCCTTCACTCCCGCGTCTCTTCCCCCACAGCCGGTGACCAGCGCGTCCGACTCCCCTGCGGGGCTGCCGCAGCCGTTCGGAGCCGGCAACGTGGAGAGCGGCGCGACCATGCGCATCTCACCGTCGGCGGTCAAGCGGGAGATCGAGGAGCGCGACGCCGCCAAGAAGGCGCAGGCGGCCGCGGAAGCGTCCGGCACCGCCGACGAATCCGGCGGTACGGACGAGGCCGGGGCGTCTGACGCACTGGCTACGGAGACCGCCGGGACCGGAAGTGTCCCCGAGAGCGGCGGGAACGGGCAGGCCGGCGAATCCGGCGGCGTCCGGGAAACGGCGGCCGACGCCGACAAGGACGCCGACAAGGACGCCGACAAGGACGAGGACGAAGCCGAGGAGGCAGCCGAGGACGAAGGCCCCGCCGCCATCGCGCCGGCGGTACCGAGCGCGGAGGCCGCCCCTGCCGACGAGCCCCGGGACACGCCACTCGCCCCGCCGGCCCCCACGACGGCTCCGGCGCCGGCCACGCCCTGGTCCGTCAAGCCCCCCGTGCAGGACTCCGGACTGCCCCCGCTGCCGCCGACGTTCCAGCCTGCGCCACCGCCGGCCGCGCCGCCGTCCGCGCCGCAGTGGCCCGTGTCGGCGCACACCGCCGAGGAGTCGGCACAGCCTCAGCCGTCGCCCCACCAGCCACCGTCACCGGCCCAGCCGCCGCACGCGCCGCAGCCGCAGCCGCCGAACGCCTACGCGTATCCCGCGCCCGCGCAGCCGCCCGCGCCGGTGCCCCCGCCGCCTGTCCAGCAGACTCCCGGCGCGTACCCGCCGCTGCAGGCCGGCTACGGATTCCCCCAGCAGGGACAGCCGGGTTACCCCGGACAGCAGGGCCCGGGCACCTCGCCGCCCGCCGCGCCGCCCGCCGCGCCGCCGTCGAACGCCCAGGTACCGCCCAGTGGTTACGGGTTCCCCCAACAGGGACCGCAGCAGACCGGATACGGGTTCCCCCAGCAGGGACCGCAGCCTCCGCAGCAGGCCGGTTACGGCTTCCCGCAGCCAGGGCAGTACGGCTACCCCGGTCAGCCGGGTACGCAGCAGCCCGGTACGCAGCAGCCGCAGCCGCCCGTCCAGCAGCAGCAGCCGCACCAGCAGCCCCAGGGCCTGCCCCAGCAGTCCATGCCGGGTGCGCCGCCCGTGGATCCGCGTACCGGCGCGGCCTGGCCCTCGCCCGTCTCGCACGACCAGCGCGAGCGTTCCGTACAGGGCGGCGCGCCTCTCGGCTACACGGCGGCCGTGGAGCTGTCGTCCGACCGCCTGCTGCGCAACAACAAGCAGAAGCCCAAGAGCAGCCGCAATCCGCACGGCGCGGCGAACCGCTTCAAGCTGGGCGGAAAGGCCGCGGAGGCCGAGCGGCAGCGCAAGCTCGACCTGATCCGTACACCGGTGCTCTCCTGCTACCGGATCGCGGTCATCAGCCTCAAGGGCGGGGTCGGAAAGACCACGACGACCACCGCTCTGGGCGCCACCCTGGCCACCGAGCGGCAGGACAAGATCCTGGCGATCGACGCGAACCCGGACGCCGGTACGCTCGGCCGCCGGGTGCGGCGCGAGACCGGCGCGACGATCCGCGACCTGGTCCAGGCGATCCCGCACCTGCACAGCTACATGGACATCCGCCGCTTCACCTCGCAGGCGCCCTCCGGTCTGGAGATCATCGCCAACGACGTGGACCCGGCCGTCTCCACGACGTTCAACGACGACGACTACCGGCGTGCGATCGATGTGCTGGGCAAGCAGTATCCGGTCATCCTGACGGACTCCGGTACGGGTCTGCTCTACAGCGCGATGCGCGGTGTTCTCGACCTCGCCGACCAGCTGATCATCATCTCGACACCGTCCGTGGACGGCGCGAGCAGCGCCTCGACCACGCTCGACTGGCTGTCCGCGCACGGGTACGCGGAGCTGGTGCAGCGTTCGCTGACGGTCATCTCCGGGGTGCGCGAGACCGGAAAGATGATCAAGGTCGAGGACATCGTGCAGCACTTCGAGACCCGCTGCCGCGGTGTGGTCGTGATCCCCTTCGACGAGCACCTGTCCGCCGGCGCCGAGGTGGATCTCGACATGATGCGCCCGAAGACGCGCGAGGCGTACTTCAACCTGTCCGCGCTGGTCGCCGAGGACTTCTCGCGTGCCCAGAACGCGCAGGGGCTGTGGACCGCGGACGGCAACCCGCCGCCGCACGTCGTGCCGCCGATGCCGGGAGCCCAGGGCCAGCAGGTACCGGGTCAGCCGGCGCAGGGCCAACCGTACTACCCGCCGCAGCAGCACCCGCAGCACCAGCCCCAACAGCCGCCTCAGCAACCGCAGCAGCCGTACTACCCCCAGCAACAGCCCCCGTATCCCTACCCGCAGCAGCCGGGGCCAGGACCGCAGCAGGGCTGGCAGCAGTCGGCTCCGCCCCCGGCGCAGCCCTCCGCGGCTCCGGCGGGACCGCCGCCAGGGCCGTACGCGCCGTACGGTCAGCAGGGTTATCCGCAGCAGGAAGGCGGACCTGACCCGAAGGGACCCGTCCCGCCGGTGGGGTGGCCGGGGCAGCAGCCCCCACAGGCGCCGCCGGCGCCTCAGCAGTAAGGCAACAGAGGTTGAGACCAATGAGGGTCCGCACCGCGTCCGCGGGGTGGGCCCTCATTGCATTACCGCAGACCACACGGGGTTTGAGTGACCGTTGACGTAGCCTGACATGCGCTGATAAACCTCGCTTCACCAGTTGGCGAACCAGAAAACAGCCGGATTTCTCCTTGCGAGTGATGACACGAGGTCACCGTCCCATGGTCCGAAGAATTCTTCCCCGTCCGACCGGACAGCCCGTCCGGCGGCGTTCCCGCTTCCGTCTGATCCTGGCCTCAGCCGCCGCTTCCGCAGCGCTGGTGGCCGGATCCGTCATACCCGCCGGCCCCTTGCTCCCGGCGCCTCAGCAGGCGCAGGCCGCCGACGACGGCGGCAAGAAGGTCCTCAACGTCGCGGTCAACCAGAGCATCGACTCGCTGAGCCCGTTCCTGGCGCAGACACTGACCGCCACCAGCGTCCTGCGGCTCACGAACGAGTACCTGACGAACTACGACGCCAAGGACGGACACACGGTCCCCGGCTTCGCGACGGCGTGGAAGCCGTCCGCGGACAAGCTGACGTGGACCTTCACCATCCGTGGTGACTCGAAGTGGTCCGACGGCGTGCAGGCCACGGCCGAGGACGCCGCGTGGACCTTCAACAAGATGATGACGGACCCGAACGCGGCCACCGCCAACGGCAGCTTCACCGCCAACTTCAAGAAGGTCACGGCGCCCGATCCGGCCACGCTCGTCATCGAGTTGAAGAAGCCGCAGGCGACGATGACGGCGCTGGACGTGCCGATCGTGCCGAAGCACATCTGGGAGAAGGTCGGCGACTTCTCCACCTTCAACAACGACAAGACGTTCCCGGTCGTCGGCAACGGCCCGTTCATCATCACGGACTTCAAGGTCGACCAGTACATCAAGCTCAAGCCGAACAAGTCCTTCTGGCGCGGCGCGCCCAAGTTCGACGAGCTGGACTTCACGTACTACAAGGACCAGGACGCGGCCGTCGCGGCGCTCCAGAAGGGTGAGGTCTCCTTCGTTCCCAACCTCACCCCGGCCCAGGCGGCGGCGCTGAAGAACGCCGGCAACATCAAGGTCAACGACGCCCCGGGGCGCCGCTTCTACGCGCTCGCCACCAACCCCGGTGCCAGGGCCAAGAACGGCGAGAAGATGGGCGACGGCAATCCGGCGCTCCTCGACCCCGCCGTCCGCAAGGCGCTCTTCGAGTCCGTCGATGTCGACACCATCATCGACAAGGTCTTCCAGGGCCACGCGGAGAAGGGCGAGGGCTACATCCCGCCCCGTTTCCCGTCGTACTTCTGGAAGCCCGCGGCCGGCCAGCGGATCGCGTACGACCCGGCGAAGGCGGCGCAGACCCTCGACCAGGCCGGATACAAGAAGAACAGCGGCGGCACGCGCCTCGGCAAGGACGGCAAGCCGCTGAACTTCCGCATCCTGTGCCACGCGAACGACCCGAACGACAAGGCCGTCTCCAAGTACCTCCAGGAATGGTGGTCCAAGCTCGGCATCGGGCTGAAGGTCGACTGCCTCGACAGCGTCTCCGACCCGTGGCTCGCGGGCGAGTACGACCTGGCCTTCGACGGCTGGTCGGTCAACCCCGACCCGGACTACGTCCTGTCGATCCACACGTGTGCCGCGCTTCCCGCGACGCCCAAGGTCAGCGGTGCCACCGACAACTTCATCTGCGACAAGCAGTTCGACGAGCTGTACGCGAAGCAGACGGCGGAGTACGACCCCGCCAAGCGCGCGGACCTCGTCAAGCAGATGGAGTCGCGGCTGTACGACACCGGGTACATGAACGTCATGGCGTACCCGAACGCCGTCGAGGCCTACCGTACGGACCAGATCAAGTCCATCACGACGATGCCGGAGGCCGCGGGCAACATCTGGGGCCAGGACGGCTACTGGAGCTGGTGGTCCGCGGTTCCGGCCGATGACACCGCCGCCGACTCCGGCAGTTCCTCCTCCTCGACCGGTGTGGTGATCGGGATCGGAGTGGTCGTCGTGGTGCTCGCCGCGGCCGGCGTCTTCGTCGCGATGCGCCGCCGTTCCACCGCGGAAGACCGTGAATAATCCATGAGTACCGCAAGCACCTCCGGTGCGGCGCGGGACGCCGTCGACGGCCCGGTGGACACCGGGCCGTCCGGCGCCGGATCCCGTACCTCGACCGGCACCAAAACCGCGTACCTGCTGTACGTGGCGGGCAAGCTGGGCGGCGCGGTCGTCTCGCTGCTCGCCGTGCTCGTCACCAGCTTCTTCCTCTTCCGTGTGATCTCGCGCGACCCGGTGAAGGCCATGACGCATGGCGCGCCGACGTCCGTGGAGCAAATGGCCACGCTGCGCAAGCAGTTCGGCCTCGACCTGCCGATGTGGCAGCAGTTCACCCACTACTGCTCGGCCGCGCTCACCGGCGACCTCGGTACGTCGTACCAATTCCACGCCCCGGTCGGTGAGTTGATTCTCGACAAGCTGCCTGCGACCCTGCTGCTCACCGGCGTCTCCGTGGTGATCTACTCGGTGCTCGGCCTCTGGCTCGGCACCCGCACGGCCTGGCGCAACGGCAGCCTGGGCGACCGGATCAACACCGGTCTGGCACTGACGCTGTGGTCCGTGCCCGCCTTCTGGCTGGGCCTGCTGCTGATCATCGTCTTCGCGGTGGGCATCGGCCCGATCCCCGGCATGTTCCCCACCGGCGGTATGTCGTCCGGCGATTCGAGCGGCTTCGGGTACGTCCTCGACGTGGCGCACCACATGGTGCTGCCGGTGATCACACTGGTCGCGGTCGGGTACGCGCAGACCCTGCTCGTCATGCGGTCCTCGCTGCTGGACGAGATGGGCAGCGACTACCTGACGACCGCCCGGGCCAAGGGGCTGCGGGACGCGGCCGTACGCCGCCACCACGCAGTGCCCAACGCACTGCTGCCGACCGTCACGATGGTCTTCATCAACCTGGGCTTCGTGGCGGCCGGTTCGATCCTCGTCGAGACCGTCTTCTCCTGGCCGGGCCTCGGCGGTCTCTTCTACCAGGCGCTGAGCGTGCCGGATCTGCCGCTGGTCCAGGGGCTGTTCGTGGTGTTCGCCGGCGCGATGATCGTGATGAACCTCCTCGCCGACCTGATCTATCCACTGCTCGATCCCCGGGTGGGCCGATGACCACAGCCGACACACCGCCGACCCAGCCGTCCGGGCCCACGTCGTCCGGACCCGCGCCCGACGCGTCCTCGACCGCCGCCGCGTCGGCCTCCTCGCTCGCCTGGGCCCGCAGACGCGGCTCACTGGCCCGCTTCTGGCGGCAGTACCGCGCTCAGCGGGCCGGTCTGCTCGGCCTCGCGGGACTGATTCTGATCGCTCTGATCGCGCTCTGCGCCCCGCTGCTCGTCGGCGGTGACGTACAGAGTGTGACCCACGCGCCGGGCACGGCCCTGGAAGCCCCCAGCGGCGAATTCCCGCTCGGCACCGACCAGTTCGGGCGCTCGCTGCTCGGGCTGCTGGTCTGGGGTTCGCGGATCTCGCTGACCGTGGGGCTGCTGGCCGCCGGTCTCTCCGTGGCGATAGG
This sequence comes from Streptomyces sp. NPDC088725, assembly GCF_044751305.1. Classification (NCBI taxonomy): domain Bacteria; kingdom Bacillati; phylum Actinomycetota; class Actinomycetes; order Kitasatosporales; family Streptomycetaceae; genus Streptomyces; species Streptomyces sp. NPDC088725. The sequence continues at coordinate 250,842 of NZ_JBIVLO010000009.1, read as the reverse complement.
CACCCTGGTGGGTGTCGTCGCCGGGCACTACCGGGGCTGGTTCTCGACCGTCGTCATGCGGATCACCGACTGGTTCCTCGTGATGCCCACGCTGGTACTCGCGATCGTGCTGGCGACCGTACTGTCCCGCTCCATCTGGACGGTCATCCTCGCCATCGGCGTGGCCAGTTGGCCCACGACCGCACGGCTGGTGCGGGCGCAGACGATCGCAGTGGAGTCCCGTCCGTTCATCGAGCGGGCCCGCGCGCTCGGCGGCGGCGACCGGCACATCATGACCCGCCATGTGCTGCCCAACGTGCTTCCGCTGGTGCTGGCGCAGACGACGCTCGGCATCTCCACCGCGATCCTCACGGAAGCGACGCTCGCCTTCCTCGGCCTCGGCGATCCGACGATCATCTCCTGGGGCGGCATGCTCCAGGACGCGCGCGAGGCGGGCGCGGTCTCCTCGGGCCACTGGTGGTATCTGGCACCGCCCGGCCTCGCGATCGCGCTCGTGGCGCTCTCCTTCACCCTCTGCGGCCGTGCGATCGAGACCGTGCTCAACCCGAAGCTGGGGGCGACCCGTTGAACACAGCGAGCCTGCTGGAAATCAAGGACCTGCGGGTCACGTACGGCTCGGGGGCGTCCGCCGTTCCCGCCGTACGCGGTGTCGATCTGAGCGTCGGCACCGGGCAGAAGCTGGGCCTCGCGGGCGAGTCGGGGTGCGGCAAGTCCACCCTGGCGCTGGCGCTGCTCCGGCTGCTGCCGCCCTCCGCGAAGCTGTCTGGGCAGATGCTGCTCGACGGCGAGGACATCGTCACCATGAAGTGGGGCCGGCTGCGCGCCGTACGGTGGGCGGGCGCGTCGATCGTCTTCCAGGGCGCGATGCACTCGCTCAACGCGGTGCACAGGATCGGTGACCAGATAGCCGAGCCGGTGGTGCTGCACCAGCACGCCACCCCGGCCGCCGCCCGCACCCGCGCCCACGCCCTGCTGGAGCAGGTCGGCCTGCCCGCCGCTCGGGCGGACGCCTATCCGCACGAACTCTCCGGCGGCCAGCGCCAGCGCGTGATGATAGCCATGGCGCTCGCCTGCGACCCGCTGCTGATCGTCGCGGACGAGCCGACCACCGCGCTCGACGTGATGATCCAGGCGCAGATCCTGCGGCTGATCGAGCGGTTGGTCGCCGACCAGAACATCAGCCTGCTGATGATCAGCCACGACCTCGCGGTCCTCTCGGACACCTGTGACCGGCTCGCCGTGATGTACGCGGGCCGGATCGTCGAGGAGGGCCCGGCGAAGGCGGTGTACGACGCGGCGGAGCACCCGTACGGCCGTGCCCTGTCCGCCGCGTTCCCGCGCATCGGCGATCCCGCCTCGCGGCGCGCGCCGCGTGGTCTGCCCGGCGATCCGCCGGATCCTTCCGCGCTGCCCTCCGGCTGTACGTTCCATCCGCGCTGCGGCGTCGCGATTCCGGCCTGCGCGGTCGAGGACCAGGTGCTGCGGGACGCGGGTCCCGGACGCACGGCGGCGTGCGTGCACGCCGGTATGCCGGCCTCGGCGGAGCCACGTTCATGACGGCGACCGTGTCCACCCCTCAGGAGCCACCCATGAACAGCACTCCCCTCCTCTCGGCCGCCGGCCTCGGCGTCACCTTCCCCGGCCGTCGCGGCGGACCCGCCGCCCGCGCCGTCGACGGTGTGGACCTCGACATCGGGGCGGGCGAGATCGTCGCGCTCGTCGGTGAGTCCGGCTGCGGCAAGACCACGCTGGCGCGGTCCCTGCTCGGTCTGGTCCCGCCCACGGCGGGGACGATCAGCTTCGCGGGAAAGCCGCTCACCTACGGCTCCCGCGACCTCAAGGCGTACCGCAAACGCGCCCAGTTGGTGCTCCAGGATCCGAGCGGGTCGCTCAATCCCCGGCACACCGTGTACGACGCGGTGGCCGAGGGGCTGCGGATCCACGAGTACGCGGGCGACGAACGGGCCGCCGTGGCAGGGGCGTTGTCCCGCGCGGGGCTGCGGCCGCCGGAGCGGTTCATGCTCCGCTACCCGCACGAGCTGTCCGGCGGCCAGCGCCAGCGCGTGGTGATCGCGGGCGCACTCGTCCTGGAGCCCGAACTGATCGTCGCAGACGAGCCGGTGGCGTCCCTGGACGCGTCCGTACGGGGCGAGATCCTGGCGCTGCTGCTGTCGCTGCGCGACGAACTCGGCCTCTCCGCGCTGGTGGTGACGCACGACCTGGGGCTCGCCTGGAACATCGCGGACCGGGTGGCGGTGATGTACCTGGGCCGGATCGTGGAGGCCGGTCCGGTGGAGCAGGTCTTGACCTCTCCCCAGCACCCTTACACCCAGGCGCTGTTGTCCGTACTGCCGGAGTCCGCTGACACACCGGTCGTACTCACGGGCGAGCCGCCGGACCCCTCGCGCATCCCGGGCGGCTGCCGCTTCCACGCCCGGTGCCAGGTACTGGCCTCGGGCGAGGCGGCGCGTGCCGGGGTGGACGAGCGATGCCGTACGACCGCACTGCCGGTGCTCACGGCCGGTCCCGAGGCGCGGGTGGCGTGCCACTACGCCACCCGCGAGCACACCGAAGCCTGAACCGGGCCTGAACCCGAGCCCGAAGCGGCCTGACCGGGCGTCACTACCCGGTCAGGCCGGCGCGGCACGGTCAGGACAACGCGACGCCCGGTCCGCGCGCGACGGGTTTCAGGCCGCCCGGTATGAGGTCACCTTCGCCATCGGGCAGCCGGACGGGACCGACGCTCGCCACAGCGTCGTCCGCCCCACCGCGCAGAGCAGGTGACGGGCAGAGCGGTACCGTTACGGCGCGTCGTACCGCTCCGTCAGCGCCCGTGCGCGCTTCACGTCGTCGCCGATGGCCTCGAGCAGCGCGTCGATCGTCTCGAACTTCGCCATGCCCCGGACGTAGGACAGGAAGTCCACGCTCACGTGCAGCCCGTACAGGTCCAGTCCGATCCGGTCGATGGCGTACGCCTCGACCGTCCGCTCCGTCCCCTCGAACTGCGGGTTCGTGCCGACCGAGATCGCTGCCGGCATCCGCTCGCCCGCCGCCGTGAGCCAGCCCGCGTACACGCCGTCCGCAGGGATCGCCGTGTGCGGCAGGGTCTCCACGTTGGCCGTCGGATAGCCGAGTTCGCGGCCGCGCTGCGCACCGCGGACCACAACGCCCTCGACGCGGTGCGGACGGCCGAGGATCTCCGCCGCGCCCCCGACATCGCCCTCCGCGACCAGCCGGCGCGTGAGCGTGGACGAGAAGGGCTCGCCGCCGCCCGCCTCACCGGTCACATACAGGTCGACGACCTCGACCTCGTAGTCGTACGTGGCCCCCAGGTCAGACAGGACGGAGACGTCGCCGGCCGCCTTGTGGCCGAAACGGAAGTTCGGACCCTCGATGACGGCCCGCGCGTGCAACTTGTCGACCAGCACCTTCACGATGAAGTCGGCGGGCGACAGCTTCGAGAACTCGACGGTGAACGGCAGGATCAGCAGCGCGTCCACCCCGAGGCCGGCCATCAGTTCGGCACGCCGGTGATGGGGCGCGAGCAGGGGCGGGTGGCTGCCGGGACGCACGACCTCGCTGGGGTGCGGGTCGAAGGTCACCACCACGGCGGGGACGCCCAGGTCGCGCGCCCGCTCCACCGCGCGGCCGATGATGAGCTGGTGCCCGCGGTGCACGCCGTCGTAGGAGCCGATGGTGACGACGCTGCGCCCCCAGTCCTGGGGGATGTCCTCCAAGCCACGCCAGCGCTGCACTGTGACCGCTCCTCGCCCGAAACTATGTACGTCATTGCCGGTTACGCAGGTCTAAGACTGCCATGTCCGGGGACCGTGCCCCGCATCGGCACTGGGAAGGGTCCTGTGGAGCGGCCGGCGGGCCGCTCCACAGGAACAGCCGCTCAGCCGAAGACGGCGAGGCTCTTCGCCTTGCCGTGCTGCTCCTCGACGAGCGCCAGGAAGCGCCCCTCGGGACCGAACACGGCGACCGGCGTGGTGCCGTACGACGGCATGTCCAGGCGTACGCCGTTGAGCAGGAGCTTCGCCCGCTTCTCGTCGACGTCCCAGCGGGCGAAGGCCGCACCGGCCGCGTCGGCGATCGGCATGACCGTCAGCTCCTCCTGGAGCTGGTCGAGCGTCTTCGCGGCGTCCAGCGCGTACGGGCCGACCCGGGTCCTGCGCAGCGCGGTGAGGTGGCCGCCGAGGCCGAGGCCCGCGCCGAGGTCACGGGCGAGGGCGCGGACGTACGTACCGGACGAGCAGACGACGGAGACGACGAGGTCGCGGACGGGCGTCCCGTCCTCGGCCACCGCCTCGCGGACGTCGTACACCCGGAACGAGGAGACGGTCACCGGGCGGGCCGGGATCTCGAACTCCTCGCCCCCGCGCACCCGCGCGTACGACCGCTTGCCGTCGATCTTGATGGCGCTGACCTTCGACGGAACCTGCATGATCTTGCCGGACAGGGCCGCGACTCCGGCGTCGATCGCCTCGCGGGTGACCGCGGACGCGTCGGACGAGGAGATGATCTCGCCCTCGGCGTCGTCCGTGACGGTGTCCTGGCCCAGTCTGATGGTGCCGAGGTATTCCTTCTCGGTCAGCGCGAGGTGGCCGAGCAGTTTGGTGGCCCGTTCCACGCCGAGGACGAGCACGCCCGTCGCCATGGGGTCGAGCGTTCCGGCGTGGCCGACACGGCGGGTCCTGGCGATCCCGCGCATCTTGGCCACGACGTCGTGCGAGGTGAACCCCGCCGGCTTGTCCACGATGACCAGGCCGTCGGGCGTCTTGTTCTGCTGTGTCATTCTGCGGCGGCGCCGTCCGTGTCGTCGGTGTCGGTGGCGTCAGTGCCATCGGCGGCGTCGTCGTCCTCGTCCGGCTTGCGGTACGGGTCGGCACCGGCCGCGTACGTCTTGCCGGTCGACACCTGCCGTACCTCCGCGTCCTTGGCACGCGCCTTGTCGAGGAGATCCTCTATGGTGCGGGCGTTGTCCGGCAGGGCGTCGGGGACGAACGTCAGGGTCGGGGTGAAGCGGACGCCGGTCTGACGGCCCACCTCGGAGCGCAGTACGCCCTTGGCGCTCTCCAGGGCGGCGGCGGACGCCGCCCGCTCCTCGTCGTCGCCGTAGACCGTGTAGAAGACCGTGGCCTCCCGCAGGTCGCCGGTGACCCGGGCGTCCGTGATGGTCACGAAGCCGAGCCGCGGATCCTTGATACGCCGGTCCAGGGTCTCCGCGACCACGACCTGGATGCGATCGGCCAGCTTGCGGGCCCGCGCGTTGTCGGTCACCGGTCCGTCACTCTTCCTTCTGGGTTCTTGTCGTGCGTTTCAGTCATCGTCGCCGTGCAGCCGTCGGCGTACCGACAGCAGCTCCACCTCCGGATGGCCGGCGACCATGCGTTCGCACCGGTCGAGCACGTCCGTGAGATGGCTCCAGTCTCCCGACACCACCGCCAGGCCGATCTCGGCCCTGCGGTGAAGGTCCTGGTCACCGGTCTCCGCCACGCTCACCGCGAATTTCCGCTGGAGCTCGGCGACGATCGGCCGGACGACGGAGCGTTTCTCCTTGAGCGACCGTACGTCGCCGAGGAGCAGATCGAAGGACAGCGTCCCCACATACATGTACATCCGGATGTCCCGCCGGTGCGGGTTCAGAGCCTGCCAGCAGTTGGCAGACTCTGAACCGTAACGCAGCGGCCGGGGCCGGTCGACGGAAATACGTCCCGTCGACCGGCCCCGGTCGTGATGCCGTGCGTCAGCCTCGCGGCTTCTCGCGCATCTCGTACGTCGCGATGACGTCGTCGATCTTGATGTCGTTGAAGTTTCCGAGGTTGATACCGCCCTCGAAGCCTTCGCGGATCTCGGTGACGTCGTCCTTGAAGCGGCGCAGACCCTGGATGTTGAGGTCTTCCGCGATGACCTTGCCATCGCGGACGAGCCGGGCCTTGGTGTTGCGCTTGACCTCGCCGGAACGGATGAGAACACCCGCGATGTTGCCCAGCTTGGACGAGCGAAAGACCTCGCGGATCTCCGCCGTACCCAGCTCGACCTCTTCGTACTCCGGCTTGAGCATGCCCTTGAGGGCCGCTTCGATCTCTTCGATCGCCTGGTAGATGACCGAGTAGTACCGGACGTCCACCCCTTCGCGCTCGGCCATCTGCGCGGCACGCCCTGCGGCGCGCACGTTGAAGCCGATCACGATGGCGTCGGAGCCCATCGCCAGGTCGATGTCCGACTCGGTGACCGCACCCACACCGCGGTGCAGGACCCGGATGTCGACCTCGTCGCCGACGTCGAGCTGGAGCAGCGAGGACTCGAGAGCCTCCACCGAACCGGACGCGTCGCCCTTGATGATGAGGTTGAGTTCCTGCACCAGACCGGCCTTGAGGGCCTCGTCCAGGTTCTCCAGGGAGAACCGGACACCCCTGCGGGCGAAGGCCGCGTTCCGCTCGCGAGCGGCACGCTTCTCGGCGATCTGCCGGGCGGTGCGGTCCTCGTCGACGACCAGGAAGTTGTCGCCGGCGCCGGGGACGTTGGTGAGCCCCAGGACCAGGACGGGCGTCGAAGGCGTCGCCACCTCGACGTTGTTGCCGTTGTCGTCGAGCATCGCCCTGACACGGCCGTACGCGTCACCGGCGACCATCGTGTCGCCGACGCGCAGCGTGCCGCGCTGGACGAGCACGGTGGCGACGGCGCCGCGACCGCGGTCGAGGTGTGCCTCGATGGCGATACCCTGCGCGTCCTGCTCCGGGTTGGCCCGCAGGTCGAGCGAGGCGTCCGCCGTGAGGATCACGGCTTCCAGCAGGCTGTCGATGTTCAGACCCTGCTTGGCGGAGATGTCGACGAACATGGTGTCGCCGCCGTACTCCTCTGCCACCAGACCGAATTCGGTGAGCTGACCGCGCACCTTGGTCGGGTCGGCGCCCTCGACGTCGATCTTGTTGACCGCGACCACGATCGGCACGTCGGCCGCCTTGGCGTGGTTCAGCGCCTCGATCGTCTGAGGCATCACACCGTCGTTGGCCGCGACCACCAGGATCGCGATGTCGGTGGACTTGGCACCACGGGCACGCATGGCGGTGAACGCCTCGTGACCGGGGGTGTCGATGAAGGTGATACGGCGGTCGTCGCCGTTGACCTCGGTCGCCACCTGGTACGCGCCGATGTGCTGCGTGATACCGCCGGCTTCGCCCGCGACCACGTTCGTCTTGCGGATCGCGTCGAGGAGCCGGGTCTTACCGTGGTCGACGTGACCCATGACGGTGACGACCGGCGGACGGGACACGAGCGCTTCCTCGCCGCCCTCGTCCTCGCCGAACTCGATGTCGAAGGACTCGAGAAGCTCGCGGTCCTCCTCCTCCGGGCTGACGATCTCGACGACGTAGTTCATCTCGCCGGCGAGCAGGTGCAGCGTCTCGTCGGAGACGGACTGCGTGGCAGTGACCATCTCGCCGAGGTTCATCATCACGGCGACGAGCGACGCCGGGTTGGCGTTGATCTTCTCCGCGAAGTCGGTGAGCGACGCACCGCGCGACAGCCGGACACTCTGGCCCTGGCCGCGCGGCAGCATCACGCCGCCTACCGACGGGGCCTGCATGGCCTCGTACTCCTGGCGCCTCTGCCTCTTCGACTTGCGGCCACGACGGGCGGGCCCGCCGGGACGGCCGAAGGCGCCCTGTGTGCCACCGCGGCCACCGGGACCACCCGGACGTCCGCCGAAGCCGGGACGGCCACCGCCGCCACCACCGAAGCCGCCGCCACCGGGACGACCCGGGGCACCGCCGCCGCCACCGGGACGACCGGCGAAACCGCCACCGCCGCCACCCGGGCGACCGGCGAAGCCGCCGCCACCGGGACGACCGCCGCCACCGGGACCGGCGGGACGACCACCGGGACCGCCAGGACCACGGCCACCGCCGGGGCCACCACCGGGACGCGGGCCGGCAGCGGGACGCTGCGGCATCATGCCCGGGTTCGGACGGTTACCACCGGGGCCGCCGCCGGGACCCGCGGAACGCGGAGCCTGCGGACGCGGCATGCCGCCGGGAGAGGGACGCGAGGATCCACCGGGACCGGCCTGCGGACGCGGCGCGCCCTGACCGGCGCCCTGCGGGCGCGGACCACCGGGAGCGCCGGCGCCGCCGGGGCGCGGAGCGCCGCCGCCGGGACGCGGCGACTGCGGCCGCGCCATGCCGGTGGAGCCACCGGAGGTGAAGGGGTTGTTGCCGGGACGCGGTCCCGCGGGACGCGCGCCGGGACGCGCGGCCTGACCCTGACCGGGACGGGCGCCGCCGGGACGGCCGCCCTGACGCTGGTCACGGTCGCCACCCTGGCGCTGCTCGCGGTCGCCGCCCTGACGCTGGTCGCCCTGGCCGCCCTGGGGGCGGTTCGAGGGACGCGGGCCGGGGGTCGCACCGGGCCGGGGACCGGCGGCCGGAGCCGACGGAGGCGCGGTGAACTCCGGGACGGCCGGAGCCGCGGGAGCCGGCTTCGGCGTGGCCGCCGCGGGCTTGGGAGCCGGGGCGGGCGCGGCCGGAGCCGGACGCGGGCCGGGAGTCGGCGCCGCGGAGGGAGAGGGGGTGTTGCTCCTGGGCGCCTCGGCGGCGGCCGGCCTGGGGGCCGGTGCACCGGGCTTGGGGGCGCCGGGACGCGCCGTCGGGGCCGATGCGGCCGGGGACGGTGCGGAGGGACGCGCGGGGGTCGCCTTGCGCGGTGCCCCGGGCTTCGCGGCGGACTTGCCGCCGTTGCCGGAGGGTCCCTGCAAAGCATCTGTCAGCTTGCGTACAACCGGCGCCTCGATCGTCGAGGACGCCGAACGGACGAATTCACCGAGTTCTTGGAGCTTGGCCATGACGACCTTGCTCTCGACGCCGAACTCCTTGGCGAGTTCGTATACCCGGACCTTAGCCACTTCGCTCCTTTTAGGTCCGGGTTACCGCCGGACCGTCGCTACTTCATGGGCGTACTCATCGCGTACTCATCGAGTGCTCATCGCAATCTCGACCTACTTCCAACTCGCGAGGTACCTGAACCGCACGGGGTCCCGTGCCGTACTTCTTCTTACCGTGGCGCATGTGCTGCCCGCTCGGCATATCGTCGCAGTGCCGCGGTGTCGAGCGGTCCCTTGACCCGGAAGGCCCGGGGAAACGCCCGGCGGCGGACCGCCAGATCGAGACAGACCAAGGCGGGGTGCATGTACGCACCCCGGCCGGGCAGCGTACCGCGTTGATCGGGAACACATTGTTCGTCGCTCACCACGATGCGCAGCAGATCGCGCTTGGCCGCTCGTTCCCGGCACCCTACGCACGTTCGCTCAGGGCAGGCTCGGGCACTTGTCCGGCCAGACATCTTCAGTCTACCTCCCCGCGCGGACGTCACCCCTCCGGGGCGAGGTCGGAGCGCTCGGCGTCGTTCCCGTCGGACGGCTCCGTGTCCGGACGGATGTCGATGCGCCATCCCGTGAGCCGGGCCGCGAGGCGGGCGTTCTGCCCTTCCTTGCCGATGGCCAGCGACAGCTGGTAGTCGGGCACGGTCACCCGCGCGGAGCGCATGCCGAAGTCCACGACCTCGACCTTGCTGACCCGGGCCGGCGACAGCGCGTTGGCCACCATCTCGGCCGGGTCGTCGGACCAGTCGACAATGTCGATCTTCTCGCCGAGCAGCTCGGCCATGACATTGCGTACGCGCTGGCCCATCGGGCCGATGCAGGCGCCCTTGGCGTTGAGGCCCGAGCGCGTCGAGCGCACGGCGATCTTGCTGCGGGCGCCGGCCTCGCGGGCGATCGCCGCGATCTCGACGGATCCGTCCGCGATCTCGGGGACCTCCAGCGCGAACAGCTTCTTGACCAGGTTCGGGTGGGTGCGCGAGAGCGTCACCGAGGGGCCGCGTACACCCCTGGCCACCCGGACGACGTACGTGCGCAGCCGCAGACCGTGCGTGTAGTTCTCGCCCGGCACCTGCTCCTGCACCGGAAGGATGGCTTCCATCTTGTCGTCCAGCTTGACCAGGACGTTCTTCGGGTCCTTGCCCTGCTGCACCATACCGGCGACGACATCGCCCTCGCGGCGCGCGTACTCGCCGAAGGTGACGTCGTTCTCGGCGTCGCGCAGCCGCTGCTGGATGACCTGGCGCGCGGTGGTGGCGGCGATGCGGCCGAAGTCCGACGGGGTGTCGTCGAACTCCTTGGCCTCCTGCCCCTCCTCCAGATCGGCGGGGTCCTCCTTGGCCCACACGGTGACATGACCGTTGTCGCGGCTGAGCACGGCGCGGGCGTGCCGGTGGCTGCCGTCCGTGCGGTGATACGCGATGAGGAGCGCCGATTCGATCGCCTCGACCAGCAGATCGAAGGGGATCTCCTTCTCTTTCGCCAAGCCCTTCAGGAGCTTCACATCGATGTCCACGCCTACGCCTCCTCTTCCTTCTTGTCCTTGCGGTTGAACTCGAGTTCCACGCGCGCCTTGGCGATCTGCGTGAATTCGACGCGGCGGGCGGTGGGCTTGCGCCCCTTCACGCCCGGCACCTCGAGGTCGAGTCCCTCTTCGTCCACGGTGAGAACGCGGGCCACGAATTCGTCGCCCTCGTGCAGCTGGAACTTGGCGAGACGGCCGGTGGCACGCACGTAATGGCGGTGCTCGCTCAGCGGGCGCTCCGCCCCCGGCGAGGTCACTTCGAGCTGGTACTCGCCCTCGCCCATCGCGTCCGTCTCGTCCAGCTTCTCCGAGATCGCACGGCTCACCTCGGCGCATTCGTCGAGATCCACGCCGTCGTCGGAGTCCACCACGATCCTCAGCACACGGCGCCTGCCTGCCCGGGACACTTCGATCTCTTCCAGATCCAGGTCCTCAGCGGTGACGAGCGGCTCCAGCAGTCCGCGCAGCCTCTCGCTCTCGGTGGTGCTCATCCGGGTGACTCCTCGGCCGCGTGTGCTGTTGTGGGATGTCGTGTGTCAGATGGCTAGGGTATCCGGTCGCAAGGGGTGTTGCCGTCCACGTTCGAGTGAACCGCAGGTACGCTCGCCTGCGGTGATCACCGCGAAACCCAAGGGAGAGACGCGTGGCGCGCACGGGTACGACACGAAGGCGTGCCCTCATGGCCGCGGGGGCGGCGACGGTCGCTCTGTTGACGTCCTGCTCCCCGGAGCCCGGCGGAGATCCCTCGGAAGAGGCACGGAAAGCCGCCGCGGAGGCCGCCGCGCGTGCCGAGACCGCGCTGCGGTCCCGCGCCGCGCGCACCAGCCGCGGACTGCTCGCGCGGTACGACGCGGTGCTGGAACGCCATCCCGCGGAGCACACGCGCCTGGCTCCGCTGCGTTCGGCCGTCGCCCGGCACGTCGAGGCGCTGACCACCGCCCGGCCCTCGCCCGCTCCCACGTCCTCGCCGGAGGCCGCCGCCGCGCAGGCGCCGGACGTCCCGGCCGTTCCCGCCGACCCCGCTGAGGCGGTCAGGGCCCTGGTCGCGGCGGAACGCCGCACGGGCGACGCCCACACCGCCGCGCTCATGACCGCGCCCCCGGAACTCGCCAGGCTGCTGGCCTCACTGGCGGCCGCGAGCGCCGCCCATGTCTGGCTGCTGACGGAAGGACCCCGCTCGTGAGCAACGCGCTGGACGCCGCGCAGGCGGCACTGACCGCCGAGCACGCGGCGGTCTACGGGTACGGAGTCGTCGGCGGCCGGGTCGGCCGCGAGCGCAGGGCGGAGGCCACCGCCGCGTACACCGCGCACCGTTCGCGGCGCGATGTCCTCGCCCGCGCCGTGCGGGACCTCGGCGGCAGCCCGGCCGTCGCGTCCGCCGCGTACCGCCTGCCCTTCCCGGTGACCGACCCGGCGGCGGCCGTACGGCTCGCCGCGCGGCTGGAGGACCGGATCGCGGACGCCTACTCGGACCTCGTACGTGCCACGGAGGGCGCCCAGCGCCGGGACGCGGCGGGCGCGCTGCGCGAGGCCGCGGTCCGCGCGGTGCGCTGGCGCGGCGGCGCCGTGGCCTTTCCCGGGCTCGCCGAGCGGGAGTGAGCCGCCCGGCGCCGCGCTGCGCCGGAACAGGACCGCGGGCGGGGTTCGCAGGCCGGCCGCCGGCGAACCCCGCCCGTCCTCAGGCCTCCGGGATCAGGCGGTGAGCCGCGCGATCGCCTCGTCGACGGTCAGCTCCTCGCGCTCACCGGTGCGCCGGTCCTTCAGTTCGACCACGCCGTCGGCCGAACGCCGTCCCGCCACCAGGATGTGCGGCACCCCGATCAGCTCGGCGTCCGTGAACTTCACGCCCGGGGAGACGCCGGGGCGCTCGTCCACCAGCACCCGCAGTCCGGCGGCTGCCAGCTTCTCCGAGACCGACAGGGCCAGCTCCGTCTGGAGCGCCTTGCCCGCGGCGACGACGTGGACGTCGGCGGGCGCGATCTCGCGCGGCCAGCACAGGCCCTGCTCGTCGGCGCTCTGCTCGGCCAGGGCCGCCACGGCGCGCGAGACGCCGATGCCGTACGAGCCCATCGTCACGCGTACCGGCTTGCCCTGCTGGCCCAGGACGTCCAGCTGGAAGGTGTCGGCGTACTTGCGGCCCAGCTGGAAGATGTGGCCGATCTCGATCGCCCGGTCGAGCTTGAGGCCCGCGCCGCACGCCGGGCACGGGTCGCCCTCCTCGACGACGACCACGTCGAGGTAGTCGTCCACCTCGAAGTCCCGTCCCGCGACGACGTTCCTGGCGTGGGTGTCGGGCTTGTTGGCGCCGGTCACCCAGGCCGTGCCCGCCGCGACCCGGGGGTCGGCGATGTAGCGGATCTTGAGGCCCTGCGGACCGACGTAACCGCGTACGAGGTCGGGCCGGTCCTCGAAGTCCTCGGCCGTCACCAGCTCCACGACCGCGGGCGCCAGGTGTTCGCCCAGCTTGCCGAGGTCCACCTCGCGGTCACCGGGCACGCCGACCGCGGTGATCTCGCCGTCGACCTTCACGAGCAGGTTCTTCAGGGTCGCGGACGCGGGCACACCGAGGTGCGCGGCCAGCGTCTCGATGGTGGGCGTGTCGGGGGTGTCCACCTCCTCGACGGGAGGGTGCGCGACGGCTTCGCCGGCGGAGGCGGACCGGGGGAAGGTCACCGCCTCCGTGTTCGCCGCGTAGTCACAGGCCGGGCAGTCCACGAAGGTGTCCTCGCCCGCCGCGGCCGGCGCCAGGAACTCCTCGGAGGCCGAGCCGCCCATGGCACCCGAGACCGCCGACACGATACGGAAGTCGAGGCCGAGGCGCGCGAAGATCTTCTGGTACGCCTCGCGGTGCAGCGCGTACGAGGTGGCCAGGCCCTCGTCCGTCGTGTCGAAGGAGTACGAGTCCTTCATCTGGAACTCGCGGCCGCGCAGCACGCCCGAGCGCGGACGCGCCTCGTCGCGGTACTTCGTCTGGATCTGGTAGAGCATGACCGGCAGGTCCTTGTAGGACGTGCACTGGTCCTTGACGACCTGGGTGAAGATCTCCTCGTGCGTCGGGCCGAGGAGGTAGTCGGCGCCCTTGCGGTCCTTGAGGCGGAACAGCAGGTCGCCGTACTCCTCCCAGCGTCCGCTCTGCTCGTACGGCTCCTTCGGGAGCAGCGCGGGAAGCAGTACTTCCTGCGCGCCGATCGCGTCCATCTCCTCGCGTACGACGCGCGAGACGTTGTCGAAGACCTTCTTGCCGAGCGGCAGCCAGCTCCAGATGCCCGCCGACGTACGGCGGACGTAACCGGCGCGGACGAGCAGCTTGTGGCTGAGCGTCTCGGCGTCCGCCGGGTCGTCGCGCAATGTCTTGACCATCAAACGGGACATGCGCTGGACCTGGGGCATGGGAGTTCTCCTGCGTTCTGTCGGGTGATGGCAGGAGGTTAACCGGGGCATACCGGCAGGCGGAAATCAGTTAGGACTTGTCCGGCCGTCGCAGCGGCAGCGGGGCACCCATCACGGCGTACGGGCGGGGCGCGCTGGGGAAGAGGACCTGGCGGGCCAGGTCCTCGTATCCGAGTGCCCGGTAGAGCCGGCGGGCCGGGTTCTCGATGTCGATGGCGGAGAGGATGGACCGGGGCTGCGTCGCGCGGTCCGTGATGGACGTGATCAGGGCGCGGCCGATGCCGCGCGCCTGGAACTCGGGGTGGACGTGGAGTTCCGTGATGACGAAGGAGTGGTCGAGCCAGCCGTCGGAGCCGGTCCGGCCGAGGTAGGGCTCGACCACCGTGGACCACCAGTGGGCGCGGTCGTTCGGCAGCCCGTAGACGAATCCGACGAGCCGTCCGTCGTCGGTGGTCGCGCCGAGGGCGCGGCAGCCGGGGTACATGAGGTGCCGGAGCACGATGTGGCGGCGTACGCCGATCTCTTCGTCGCTGAGCCCGAACGCGAGGGCCTGTACGGCGAGGGCGTCGTCCACGCGTTCGGTGAGGTCGACCGGCCCTACCTGTACGTCCGGGGTCCGGGGGTCGTCCCCGGGAATGCGCAGCATGGTCCGAACCCTACGTTCAGAACAGCACGCTCATGAAGGCCCCCACCTCACGGAAACCGACTCGGCGGTACGCGGCGCGCGCCGGGGTGTTGTAGTCGTTCACGTACAGGCTGGCCACGGGCGCGACGTCGGCGAGCGCGTGGCGGACGACGGCCGCCATGCCGGTCTCGGAAAGTCCCCGGCCGCGGTACTCGGGATCGACCCAGACGCCCTGGATCTGGCAGGCGCGCGGAGTGGCCGCGCCGATCTCCGCCTTGAAGACGACCCTGCCGTCCTCGATCCGGGCGAACGCGCGGCCCGCACCGACCAGTTCGGCGACCCGGGCCTGGTAGAGGAGTCCGCCGTCGCCGGCGAGCGGCGAGACGCCGACCTCCTCGGTGAACATCGCCACGCAGGCGGGCATGATCAGTTCCAGCTCGTCCTTGCGGATGCGGCGTACGAGGGGGTCGGGCTCGACGGCGGTGGAGGCCTGTTCCGTGACCATGAGCGGCTGGTTGGCGCGGACTTCGCGGGCGGGGCCCCAGTTGGGCTCGAGCAGCTGCCAGAGCTGGGCTGTGGGGTCGGCGGGGCCCACTATCGAGGAGCACCTGCGGCCGGTCCGCCTGGCGCGCTCGGCGAAGCCGCGTACGGCTTCGGGGGTGGCGCAGATGGGGACGAGGTTGGCGCCGGCGTAGCAGAGCGAGCGCAGCCGGCCTTCCTCGTACCAGCCCCACATCTCGCCGCCGAGGCGCCAGGGGTCGAGCCCGGCGATCTGGACGCGCGAGGTCACAAAGGCGTTGGCGACGGGCTCGCTCTCCAGGATGGCGAGCGCGGCGCCGAGTTCACTGGGTTCGAGGACCCGGGTGGTGGTCTGCGTCAACACGAGGGGGCCTCACCGGACGGTCTGCTTGTCTCCGCACTGTACCTGGCGGCTCCGCGGGGTGCCGCCGACAGGGGCGGCCCCGGGACCGGAGGCACGCCGGGGTGTCCGGGTCCGCGAAACGGTTCCGTGCCCCGAGTGCGCGGGGCAGCGGCGGAACCCCGGTACGCAGAACGCCGGCCGTCCAGGTGCGGACGGCCGGCGAGCTGGTGTCGCGGCCCGGCGAAGGCCGCCGGGAGGGTCAGCTGACGGAGACCTCGGGCTCGCCGGAGGCGATGCCGTCGCGCTCCATCTGCTCGGCGATCTTCATCGCCTCGTCGATCAGGGTCTCCACGATCTTCGACTCCGGCACGGTCTTGATGATCTCGCCCTTGACGAAGATCTGGCCCTTGCCGTTGCCCGACGCGACCCCGAGGTCCGCCTCACGCGCCTCGCCGGGCCCGTTCACCACACAGCCCATGACGGCGACGCGCAGCGGGACCTCCATGCCCTCCAGGCCCGCCGTCACCTCGTCGGCCAGCTTGTACACGTCGACCTGGGCGCGCCCGCAGGACGGGCACGAGACGATTTCGAGGCGGCGCTGCTTCAGGTTCAGCGACTCCAGGATCTGGAGGCCGACCTTGACCTCCTCGGCCGGCGGGGCCGACAGGGAGACGCGGATGGTGTCGCCGATGCCCTCGGCCAGCAGGGCGCCGAAGGCGACCGCGGACTTGATCGTGCCCTGGAACGCGGGGCCCGCCTCGGTCACACCGAGGTGCAGCGGGTAGTCGCACTGCTGGGCGAGCTGGCGGTAGGCGTTGACCATCACGACCGGGTCGTTGTGCTTCACCGAGATCTTGATGTCGCGGAAGCCGTGCTCCTCGAAGAGGGACGCCTCCCACAGCGCGGACTCGACGAGCGCCTCGGGCGTCGCCTTGCCGTACTTCTTCAGCAGTCGCGCGTCGAGCGAGCCCGCGTTCACGCCGATGCGGATCGGGGTGTGGGTCTCGTTCGCGGCCCGCGCGATCTCCTTGACCTTGTCGTCGAACTGCTTGATGTTCCCGGGGTTCACGCGGACCGCCGCGCAGCCCGCGTCGATCGCCGCGAAGACGTATTTCGGCTGGAAATGGATGTCCGCGATCACCGGGATCTGGGACTTCCTCGCGATTGTCGCCAGCGCGTCCGCATCGTCCTGAGTGGGGCACGCGACGCGGACGATCTGACAGCCCGAGGCGGTCAGCTCGGCGATCTGCTGGAGCGTCGCCCCGATGTCGGACGTGCGGGTCGTGGTCATCGACTGCACCGACACCGGCGCGTCTCCCCCGACCGCTACCGTACCGACCTGAATCTGGCGGCTGACCCTGCGGTCGGCGAGCTTGGTCGGTACGGACGGCATTCCGAGAGCAATGGCAGTCATCTGCTGTGCAACCCCAAGGTGTGGATCGAGAGGTCCCGAGATCAGCGGGCTCCGGTCCGAGATTACGCCACCGCGCGGCGCGGGAGCACACCGCCGCGAAATATGCGCCCAAAGTCAAGCGGCCGGACACCACAGGTGTCCGGCCGCTGAGAAGTCGCCAAAATCAGGTGATCTTCACGGGGTTGACCACATCCGCGATCAGAACGAGCACGGTGAAACAGATGAAGACCCCCGCGACCACATAGGCGACCGGCATGAGTTTCGCCACGTCGAACGGGCCCGGGTCGGGCCGCTTGAAGACACGCGCGAGGTTGCGGCGCAGGGCCTCCCACAGCGCTCCCGCCATGTGTCCGCCGTCGAGCGGCAGCAGCGGCAGCATGTTGAAGAGGAACAGCGAGAGGTTGAAGCCCGCCAGCAGGAACAGCATCATCGCGATCTGGTTCTGCGCCGGTACGTCGAGGTTCATCACCTCGCCCCCGATGCGCGCCGCGCCGACGACACCGACCGGCGAGTCCTGCTTGCGCTCGCCGCCGTCGAAGGCCGCGTTCCAGAGGTCGGGGATCTTGCCGGGGAGCGCGACGATCGAATGGACGCCGTCCCCGATCATGCCGCCCATCCGGTCCACGGAGTCCGGGAAGGAGAGCGGGACGATCTCGGTGGAGGCCGCGAAGCCGAGGTAGCCGGCCGGGACGAACTTGCCAGGGACGACCTCGCCGTCGGAGTCCTTCTTGGCGACGAGGTTCTTCGCCAGCTCGGCGTGCAGCACCTGCTCCGTGCCGTCGCGCCGGACGGTGAGAGTGGCGGGGCCGGTGGTCTCGCGGATGAGGCCGGAGAGCGTCGCCCAGTCGTCGACGCGCTTGCCGTCGAAGGCGACGATCTTGTCACCCTTCTTGAGCCCGGCCGCCTGGGCGGGTGAGACGGGGTCGCCCTGCCGGCAGGTCTGCCGCTGCTCGCTCTGCGAGATGACGCACTTCTGGACGCCGGCGACATCGGTCGTCTGGGTCTGGAAGCCGAAGGACATCGCCACGCTGAGGAAGATCACCACGGCGAGGACGAGGTTCATGAAGGGGCCCGCGAACATCACGATGAGCCGCTTCCACGGCTTGCGCGTGTAGAACAGGCGCGTCTCGTCGCCCGGTTCGAGCTCTTCGAAGGCCGCCGAGCGCGCGTCCTCGATCATGCCGCGCCAGGGCGAGGTGGAGCGGGCCTCGATGCGGCCGTCGGGACCGGGCGGGAACATCCCGATCATGCGGATGTAGCCGCCGAGCGGGATCGCCTTGACCCCGTACTCGGTCTCCCCGCGCTTGCGCGAGAAGAGCGTCGGTCCGAAACCGACCATGTACTGGGGCACCTTGATGCCGAAGAACTTGGCCGTCGAGAGGTGGCCCAATTCGTGGAAGGCGATGGAGAAGAGCAGTCCGAAGGCAAAAACGACTATGCCGAGGACCGTCAACAGAACCGTCATGCGCGAGCCTCCGCGGGCCGTTCTTCGCTGAATGTGTCTGCCATTTCACGGGCCCGGGCGCGGGCCCAGGTCTCCGCTTCGAGGACGTCCGCCACGGTGAGCGAGGCTCCCGGGGCGGGGTGCCCGTGCTCCGCGACGACCTCCGTGACGGTGTCCATGATGCCGTTGAACGGCAGCCGTCCCGCCAGGAACGCGTCCACGCACTCCTCGTTGGCGGCATTGAACACCGCCGGGGCCGTACCGCCGAGCGCTCCGACGTGCCTGGCGAGTCCCACGGACGGGAAGGCCTCGGTGTCGAGCGGGAAGAACTCCCACGTCGACGCCTTGGTCCAGTCGAACGCGGCGGCGGCGTCCGGTACGCGCTGCGGCCAGCCGAGGCCGATGGCGATGGGACCGCGCATGTCGGGCGGGGTGGCCTGCGCGAGGGTGGAACCGTCGTTGAACTCCACCATCGAGTGGACGTACGACTGCGGGTGTACGACGACCTCGATGCGCTCGAAGGGGATGTCGTACAGCAGGTGCGCCTCGATCACTTCGAGGCCCTTGTTGACGAGGGTCGCGGAGTTGATCGTGATGACCGGGCCCATCGCCCAGGTCGGGTGCGCGAGGGCGGCTTCCGGGGTGACGCCGGCCAGCTCGGCCCTCGTACGGCCGCGGAACGGGCCGCCCGAGGCGGTGACGACGAGCTTGCGGACCTCCGCGCGGGTACCGGCGGCCAGCCCCTGGAAGAGCGCGGCGTGCTCGGAGTCGACGGGGATGATCTGGCCGGGCGCGGCGGCCGCCTTGACCAGCGGGCCGCCGACGATCAGCGATTCCTTGTTGGCCAGGGCGAGTGTCCTGCCGGCGTCGAGCGCGGCGAGGGTGGGAGCGAGGCCGATGGATCCGGTGATGCCGTTGAGAACCGTGTGGCAGTCGGAGGCGGCCAGTTCGGTGGCCGCCTCCGGTCCCGCGAGGATCTCCGGGAGCGGTTCGCCCGCCCCGTACTCCGCCCGCAGCGCCTCGCGCAGCGCGGGAACGGCGGCCTCACGGGCCACGGCGACCGTCCGGACCCGCAGCCGCCGCGCCTGCTCCGCGAGGAGCGCCACCCGGCCGCCCGCGGCGGACAGCGCGGTGACGCGGAAGCGGTCGGGGTTGCGCAGGACCAGGTCGACGGCCTGGGTGCCGATGGAGCCGGTCGACCCGAGGACGACGACGTCCCTGCGGCCGTCGGCCGGGTCGAAGGCGATGTGCGGGTCCGCGAGAGGGGCTGGGCTGTCGCTCATGGCCCCATTCTTGCCCCATCGGCCGCGCGCGAGGACATCGCGTCCCCGTACACCACTCGTTCCGGCGGTTCAGCCGACCGGTTCGGCCATCCGCACCACGTCGTAGGCCAGTGCGATCGTGTCACCGGTGGCCGGGTCGCCCAGCTCCACGCGCCAGCCCTCGGCGAACTGGTTGACGTCCTCGGCCATCGGGATCGTGCCGGAGATCAGCACGGTGCCCGGCACCAGCTCGCCGCGCTCCTCGAGCACTCCGGCCCAGTAGGCGGGCGTGAGGAGTTCGCCGCAGGTGCCGTTCTGGATCCGGCTCTCCTCGCCGTCATGGGTGACCCACGCCCTGAGGGTCAGCGCGTCCGTGCCGCCCTGGATGTCGTCCAGCCGCCACGCGCGGGTGGCCAGGACGTCGGGGCCCGCGTTCTTGCTCCAGGCCACGCCGTGCACTTCGAGATCCCGGTCGGTGTGGTCGCAGGCCGCCGTCAGCAGCAGCTCGCCGCCGGCGGCCACGACCAGGGCCCATTCGGCCTCGCCGGACGTACGTCCGTGCTGGACGCTGACCCGGCCCGTCTGCTGAGCCAGATAGGGGGAAACCGGGTAGAGGGCGGGGGTCGTGGCGGGGGCCGGGACGCCGAGCGCGGCCAGTTCGGCGACGTGGGCGGCCACCTCGTCCTGACTGCGCCCCGCGTACCCGGCGTTCAGCACCTGGGTCACGACCACGCTGCGGGTCGAGCCGTCGGGAAGTTCGAATATCAGCGTGTTCACGGATCCTCCGAGCGGATGAGGGTGATTCTTCCTGTCCGGTACAGGCGCTTTCGTCTGCTTCGAAGCATGCGACTTCCCGCAGACCCTTGCGCATACGACTGGTATACAGCAAGTATGCCAATGGTTCGAGACCCCTCCCCCCGGACAGGGATGACACGCATGCAGAGCACCAACACGCGGCCGCAGGACCAGCCCGCGGGCAGGAACCCGGTGGGCCGCGCCTTCTTCGCCAGCCTCACCGGCACCGCGCTGGAGTGGTACGACTTCGCCGTCTACTCCGCGGCCGCCGCACTGGTCTTCGGGGATCTCTTCTTCCCCTCGGAGAACCCCTTCACCGGGACGATCCTGGCGTTCTCGACGTATGCCGTCGGGTATCTCTCCCGGCCGCTCGGCGGATTCGTGTTCGGCCGCCTCGGAGACGTCATCGGCCGCAAGAAAGTCCTGATGGCCACGCTGGTGCTGATCGGCGCGGCGACGCTGCTGATCGGCCTGCTGCCGGCCTACGGCACCGTCGGCATCGCCGCCCCCATCGGCCTGGTGGTGCTGCGCTTCGCGCAGGGCGTCGGGGTCGGCGGCGAGTGGGGCGGCGCGGTGCTGCTCTCCAGCGAATTCGGTGACCCGAAACGGCGCGGCTTCTACGCCTCGGCCGCCCAGATCGGACCGCCCGCCGGAAACCTGCTGGCCAACGGTGTTCTGGCGGCGCTCGGTGCCTGGCTCAGCGAGGAGCAGTTCCTCTCCTGGGGCTGGCGGGTCGCCTTCCTGCTCTCCGGCGTCCTGGTCGCCTTCGGCCTCTGGATCCGCACGCAGCTGGAGGAGACCCCGGTCTTCCAGGCCATCGAAGCGGCCCAGAACCGCCCCGAGGCCCCGGTCCGCGAGGTCTTCCGCGACCAGCCGAGGGCGCTCGTCTCCGCGATCCTCAGCCGGGTCGCCCCCGACGTGCTCTACGCGATGTTCACCGTCTTCGTCCTGACGTACGCGACCGGCGAACTGGGCATGTCACGCGGTTCCGCCCTGACCGCCGTCCTCATCGGGTCCTCCCTCCAGATCTTCCTGATCCCGCTGGCCGGCGCCCTGTCGGACCGGATCAACCGGCGCCGCCTGTACGGCTGGTCGGCGGTGGCGGCCGGGATCTGGCCGTTCGTGTTCTTCCCGATGGTCGACGGCGGCAACTGGGGGCTGCTCACGCTCGGCGTGATCGGCGGTCTGGTGATTCACTCGCTCATGTACGGACCGCAAGCGGCGTTCGTGGCCGAGCAGTTCGCGCCCCGGCTGCGCTACACCGGCTCGTCGCTCGCGTACACCCTGGCCGGGCTGATCGGCGGTGCGGTCGCTCCGGTGCTCTTCACCGCGCTGCTCGGCGCGTACGACGCGTGGGTACCGCTCGCGCTGTACATCGCGGTCACCGCGGTGCTCACCGTGACCGGTGTCCGGCTGGGCAGGGACGCCGATCACACGGAGGACGAGGAGTTCGAGCAGGGCAACAAACTCCGCGCGGAGGCCGCCATCCCGTCATCACACCCGTCGTGACAAACGAAGCAGGAAAGGAAGCAGGCAGCGTGCGTATCGCACTCAGTCAGATCACCGCGGACCCCGAGCCCGCGAAGAACCTGGAAACCGTACGGGAGCAGGCGCTGCGCGCCGCCGGGGCGGGGGCCCGGATCGCCGTCTTCCCCGAGGCCACGATGGCGCGCTTCGGCACGCCGCTGGGCCCGCTCGCCGAACCCCTGGACGGCCCCTGGGCCGACGGGGTGCGGAGCATCGCCGAGGAGGCGGGGCTCGTGATCGTGGCCGGCATGTTCACCCCCGCGCCGGACGGCCGCGTGACCAACACGCTGCTGGCGACCGGAGCCGGGGTCGAGGCCGCCTACGACAAGATCCATCTGTACGACGCCTTCGGCTTCGCCGAGTCCGACACGGTCGCGCCGGGCTCCGAGGTGGTCACCATCTCCGTCGACGGCGTCACGATCGGGCTGGCGACCTGTTACGACGTCCGCTTCCCGGAGCTGTTCCGGGCGCACGCGGACGCCGGAGCGGCGCTGTCGCTGCTGCCGGCGTCCTGGGGCGCCGGTCCCGGCAAGCGCGAGCAGTGGGAGCTGCTGGTCCGCGCGCGGGCGCTGGACGCGACCGTGTGGCTGGCCGCGGTGGACCAGGCGGACCCTGCGTCGGTCCCCGGGGGCCCGCCCGCGACCACGGCTCCCACCGGCATCGGCCACAGCGCCGTGGTGGGCCCCGACGGCTCCGTACGGGAGCGGCTGGGCGCGGAGCCCGGCCTGCTGACGGCGGACATCGACGTCGAGGAGGTCGCCGCGGTGCGGCAGAAGGTGTCGGTGCTCGCCAACCGGAGGCTGGGGCGCGCATGAGCAAGCCGGAACTGGAATTCCACGCCCCCTCGGGCCCGTGGGAGAAGCCCCCGGGATCCGCGCCCGGAATCCGGGAGCGCACCCTCGCCGCCGACGCGGACGGCGCTCACCGCACGGCGCTCGTGCGCTGGGCACCGGGAACCGACACCTCGGCGTCGGGCGTGGCGGTGCACGAGCACTGGGAGGAGGTCTACGTCCTCGACGGCGACCTGCACGACCTGACGCTGGGAGAGACGTTCGCGAAGGACACGTACGCGTGCCGGCCGCCGGGGATGCCGCACGGGCCCTGGACCTCGGACGCGGGCGTCACGATGCTCGTGGTCACCTATCCGGATCCGGCCGTCTGACGGCCGTGCGGCCGGCCCGACGGGGCGTGCGGTCCCGACGGGCGCGTGCTCCCGACGGGGCGTCCGGTCCCGACGGGGACGCTCGGACCTACCGGGGCCGGGCCGGTCAGCCGGAGAGCAGGACCTTCAGCGTCGTCTCCAGGTGGCCGCTGATCGCCGCGCACGCGGCCTCGGCGTCACCGGAGGCCAGGGCGTCCAGGATCGCCTGATGCTCATGGAGCACGGCGTCCTGGCGCCCCGCCCTGTTGTACAGGGCCACGATGCCCGCGCGGATCTGCCGGCTGCGGAGCCCTTCGTAGTGCCGGTCGAGAAGTCCGTTGCCGACGGCGGAGACCAGCGTGGAGTGGAAGAGGTGGTCCGCGGCGATGAACTCCTTCGCGTCCTCCTGGCCCTTGAGGCCACGCTGCCGCTCCAGAAGCCCGGCCAGCGCCTCGACGGGCACGGCGTCCGCGCCGATCGTCTGCTGGGCCGCGTAACGCTCGACGATCCCGCGCAGTTCCATGAGTTCGGTGATCTCACGGCCGGACAGTGGTGCGATGTGCGCGCCGCGCTTCGGTACGAGCTGGATCAGATCCTCGGCGGCGAGCATGAGCAGCGCCTCGCGGATCGGAGTGCGGGAGACGCCGATGCGGTCGGCGATCTCCTGCTCGGTGAGGAACCTCCCCTGCATGGCGGGGTCCACCAGCACGATGTCCTTGAGATACGCGTACGCCTTGTCACGGCCCGACAGCACAAGATCCCCCACAGCTCTCGCTCGCATACAACTGGTATACAAAAATTACCACGCGGCGCGGCCCTCCGGCGGGCGCTCGGCGGCGGAGTCAGAAGTGCGTGGCGATCCCGAACGTCTCGCGCAGCAGCGCCATGTCGTGCCGGTCGTGGCCGGCCGGCTCGTACCCCTGATGGAAGGCGACCTGCTGC
The DNA here is from genome assembly GCF_044751305.1 of Streptomyces sp. NPDC088725. Taxonomy (NCBI): domain Bacteria; kingdom Bacillati; phylum Actinomycetota; class Actinomycetes; order Kitasatosporales; family Streptomycetaceae; genus Streptomyces; species Streptomyces sp. NPDC088725. The sequence goes on along the minus strand of NZ_JBIVLO010000009.1, from coordinate 227,037 downwards.
GCGGCCGAGAGGCACGGCACCCGCTCGCCCCCGATGGTGCCGGCCGTGAAGCAGTCAGCCGGGTAGCGGAAGGGCTCGTCCGGGTCGTGCGAGGACTGGACGGCGGAGCCGTCAGGAGCGAAGACGAGCGGATGCAGGTCGACCGACTCACCGCTCGGACGGGCCATCACGAACCGCACCGGCCGCTGGTCCAGAGTCTCCGTGAACCCGGCCGCCGCCAGCGCCTCGATCACTCGCGGCTCGTGGTCCGCGCGGTGGGCGAGGTCGAGATCGCGGTGCGGCCTGGTCTGCTTGCCCACCAGCGCGTCGATGCCCCAGCCGCCCGCGATCCAGACGTCGGCGCCACGCAGCAGGGTGAGCACGGCCAGCGCGCCGTCAGCTGTCATCACCCGGGGACAGTACGCGCCGGTGCCCGCGGCTCACCACCGGAACAGCGCGTCCGCCCGGATGCTGAGCGGCCGGGCGCGCCCGCCGCGTCCGTACCGTTGACGCGGCGGGCGGGACAACGGCGGCGCTCTCAGGGGATCTTGCGGTGGACGTTCTCCCGTCGCGAGGGGCCCGGGGTCGCGTCCGCGATCCAGGCGCCTTCGCCGCTGGCGTCGATCACACCCTCCTCCAGCCAGGAGTACGTACCGGCCAGGACACCGTTCACCACCCTGTGGTCGATGTCGTCCGTGTTGGACCACAGCCGCCCGAACAGCTCCTCGACCCGGATCCTGGCCTGCCGGCAGAAGGCGTCGGCCAGTTGGTACGCCTCGCGGCCGTGCTCGCCGCTCGTCCGCAGCATCTCGGCCCGTACACACGCGGCGCTCATCGCGAACAGCTCGGCGCCGATGTCGACGATCCGGCCGAGGAAGCCCTGCTTGGTCTCCATCTTTCCCTGCCAGCGCGACATGGCGTAGAAGGTGGAGCGGGCGAGCTTGCGGGAGCCCCGCTCGACGTACCGCAGGTGCGACGAGAGGTCCGTATGGCCCGCCGGGTGGAAGTCGGCGTAAGAGGAAGGCAGTTGGCCCGGGCCCGCGACCAGTTTGGGCAGCCAGCCCGCGTAGAACCGGCCCGCCCGCGCGCCCGCTTTCGCCTTGTCCGAGAGGGACGTGTCCGGGTCGATGATGTCGCCGGCCACCGCGAGGTGGGCATCGACGGCCTCGCGGGCGATCAGCAGATGCATGATCTCCGTCGAGCCCTCGAAGATCCGGTTGATGCGCATGTCGCGGAGCATCTGCTCGGCCGGCACGGCCCGTTCGCCCCGGGCGGCCAGCGAGTCCGCCGTCTCGAAGCCGCGGCCGCCCCGGATCTGGACCAGCTCGTCCGCCATCCGCCAGCCCATCTCGGAGCCGTACAGCTTCGCCAGCGCGGCTTCGATCCGGATGTCGTTGCGGTCCTCGTCGGCCATCTGCGACGACAGGTCCACGACCGCTTCCAGTGCGAACGTCGTCGCGGCGATGAACGAGATCTTCTCGCCCACGGCCTCGTGCCTGGCGACCGGCCTGCCCCACTGCTCGCGCTCCGCCGACCACTCGCGGGCGATCTTCAGGCACCACTTGCCCGCGCCCACGCACATCGCGGGCAGCGAGAGACGCCCGGTGTTGAGCGTCGTCAGCGCGATCTTGAGACCCTCGCCCTCGGCGCCGACGCGGTTCGCCACCGGGACCCGGACCTGGTGGAAGCGCGTCACCCCGTTCTCCAGGCCGCGCAGGCCCATGAACGCGTTGCGGTTCTCGACCGTGATGCCCGGGGAGTCCGCCTCGACCACGAAGGCGGTGATGCCGCCCTTGCGGTCTGCGGTCTTCGGCACGCGCGCCATCACGACGAGCAGATCGGCGACCACGCCGTTGGTCGTCCACAGCTTCACGCCGTCCAGGACGTACGCGTCGCCGTCGGGCACGGCAGTGGTCGCCAGCCGGGCGGGGTCGGAGCCCACGTCCGGCTCGGTGAGGAGGAACGCCGAGATGTCGGTGCGGGCCACCCGGGGCAGGAACCTGTCCTTCTGCTCCTGGCTGCCGAAAAGTTTGAGCGGCTGCGGTACGCCGATCGACTGATGGGCGGAGAGCAGCGCGCCGACGGCCGGGCTCGCCGAGCCGACCAGCGACAGGGCCTTGTTGTAGTACACCTGGGTGAGACCGAGACCGCCGTACTTGGTGTCGATCTTCATCCCGAGGGCGCCCAGCTCCTTGAGGCCGCGCACCACGTCGTCGGGGATCCGGGCCTCGCGCTCGATGAGCGGGCCGTCGATCCGGCTCTCGCAGAACTCCCTGAGCTTGGTCAGGAAGGCCTCGCCCCGCCGGACGTCCTCCGGGGCGGGAAGGGGATGCGGGTGGATGAGATCGAGCCGGAAGCGGCCGAGGAACATCTCCTTGGCGAAGCTCGGTTTGCGCCAGCCCTGCTCGCGGGCGGCCTCGGCGACCTGCCGCGCCTCCCGCTCGGACACCTTGGGCCTGTCCTGCGATGCGGATGCTGTGGATGGGGCGGACATGAAGGACTCACCTCGCCGCGAAATCGGGGACAGAGACGGATGTACCGTCCGGTACTACTCGTCCGTATCTACCCGATTCCGCGGAGCCGCACCACTGGTGGGCCGGCCGATCACTTCTGACGGCCGGCCCGCGTGCGGGCTGCGAGGCGAGAGTCGTGCGGCCCGCGAGTCGCGCGCCTACAGAGCGAGTCCGGTGAGCACCATGACCCGCTCGTAGGTGTAGTCCTCCATGGCGAACCGCACGCCCTCGCGGCCGACACCGGACTGCTTGACGCCGCCGTACGGCATCTGGTCGGCGCGGTAGGAGGGGACGTCGCCGACGATCACACCGCCGACCTCCAGGGCGCGGTGCGCGCGGAAGGCGGCCTGCAGGTCGTTGGTGAACAGCCCTGCCTGGAGGCCGTACTTGGAGTCGTTCACCGCAGCGAAGGCCTCGGCCTCGCCGTCGACCCGGCGGAGCGTCAGTACGGGCCCGAAGACCTCCTCGTGGGAGAGCGTGGCGTCCGCGGGGACGTCGGCGAGCACGGTGGGCGCGTAGCTCGCGCCGTCCCGCTTGCCGCCGGCGAGCAGCTGGGCGCCGCCCTGGACAGCCTCGTCGACCCATGTCTCGACCCGCTTGGCGGCGTCCTCGCTGACCAGCGGTCCCACATCGGTGGCGTCGTCGGACGGGTCTCCGGTGACCTGCGCCCCGACCGCGGCGAGGATCTTGGGCACGAGCCGTTCGTACACGGAGGTGTCGGCGATGACGCGCTGCACCGAGATGCAGGACTGGCCGCCCTGGTAGTTCGCGAACGTGGCGATGCGGGTCGCCGCCCAGTCCAGGTCCTTCTCGCTCGCGTAGTCGGCGAGGACGACGGCGGCGCCGTTGCCGCCGAGTTCGAGCGTGCAGCGCTTGCGCGGGACCGAGTCCATGATCGCGAAGCCGACCTTGTCGGATCCGGTGAACGAGATCACCGGCAGCCGCTCGTCCTGCACGAGGGCGGGCATCCGGTCGTTCGCCACCGGCAGCACGGACCAGCTGCCTTCGGGCAGCTGCGTCTCGGCGAGCAGCTCACCGAGCAGCAGGCCGGACAGCGGGGTCGCGGGAGCGGGCTTGAGGATGATCGGGGCGCCGGCGGCGATGGCCGGGGCGATCTTGTGGGCGCACAGGTTGAGCGGGAAGTTGAACGGCGCGATCCCGAGGACGGCGCCACGGGGGAAGCGCCGCGTCAGCGCGAGGCGGCCGGCGCCGCCCGCGTCGGTGTCGAGGCGCTGTGCCTCGCCGCTGTTGAACCGCCGGGCCTCCTCGGCGGCGAACCGGAACACGGAGACAGCGCGGCCGACCTCACCGCGCGCCCACTTGAGCGGCTTGCCGTTCTCGGCGGAGATGAGCGCGGCGATCTCCTCGGTGCGCTCGATGAGGCGGTGCCAGACGTGGTCGAGCGCGGCGGCGCGTACGTGTGCGGGCGTCGCGGAGAACTCGTCGACGACGGCGTGCGCGGCCGCGACGGCCTGTTCGACCTGTTCGTCGGTCGGCACGGCGACGGTACCGACAAGCCGGCCGTCCCAGGGGGAGGTGACGTCGAACGTGTCCTCGCCGGTGGCCTGGCGGCCGGCGAGCCAGAAGGCGTGGGTGGAAGTCATTGCGTGCCCGGCCCTTCGGTTAGTCGGGGTGTCTGCTGTCCACCGTAGGGGCGCGGAGGCGGAGGGTCGCTTGTCCGGGGTGGAGTGGTGACCTCGGCACGGTGCGCCGCTTTGTCGGGTACGGCGGGGCGGATTCACTCCGCGTCGTACGAAAACGAGCGCCCGGCGTTCGCGGGAGGCGAAATGCGGGCGCCGGAAGCCGGGAGGCCCGCGAGGACGCGCGACCGGCGGGCGGACGGGGCCCGAACCGGCGGAGGCCGAGCAGCAGGCCCTGGCGCGGCTCGACGCACTCAGAACTCAGATCATCCGGTTCCCCGGTCCGAAGGCCGGGCGGCAGGCGAGGGCCGGCACGGTCCCCGGGGCACCGGACCCCGCGCCCGGGCCTCGCCGCGCGCCGCTCTGTGCCGTGCGGCCGGGGCCACCATCCACGCCGCACAGAAACGGGGCCCGTAGAACTCCGGGCCTCCGGGACCCGGGCGACCGGATCCGGCCGCGCGACCAGGCGGGACTGCGCGACCGGCGGGACTGCGGGACGCGCGAGGCCTGTACTCGGGGCGCCCCCGGCCGCAGGCCCTCGCGGGATTCGCGATCAGGTCGTACGGCTGCCACTCCCTGGGTCACCCGACCGGCGCGCCTGCGAGGCCTGCGGTCCCGGACTCGCGGCAACCCGAGCAGCCCATGTCCCCGCAAGGTGCGTCACACTCAGGTCAACTGGAGCCCGGACCTCCCGGGCCTGTCGTCTTCAGGGACAGCCACAGTTCCATCCGCACGTCCGGGTCGTCCAGCGACCGCCCCAGGATCTCCTCCACCCGCCGCATCCGGTAGCGCAGCGTGTGCCGGTGTACGCCCAGGTCCGCCGCAGCCGCGTCCCACTGGCCGTGACGGGACAGCCACGCGCGCAGCGAGGCCACCAGGTCTCCCCGGCCCTTCGCGTCGTGCTCGTACAGCGGGCGCAGCATGCCGTCCGCGAAGGCACGCACGGCGTCGTCGCCGAGCAGGGGGAGGATCGAGCCCGCCGCCAGTTCCTCGTGTTCCACCAGGGCGCGCCCGCGCCTGCGGGCCACCGAGAGAGCCTGTTCGGCCTGTTTGTACGCGCCCGCCGCGGCGATCGGGCCGGCGGGCGCCGACAGGCCGACCACGACCCCCACCTCTACCGCGTCCCGCTCCGCGTAGTCCCCGGCAGCCGTGACCACCGCTCCGTCGTCCGCGGCCAGTACCACGAGCCGTCTCCCGCCGTCCGGTACGGCCAGCACCGATTCGCCGGCCCGCGCGCCCGCCGCCTCCAGCGCCTCGGCCAGTGAATCCAGCGTTTCGAGCGGGGAGCCGTCCGCCGGTTCCGACGTCCCGGCCGGCGACCCGCTCGACGACCCCGCCGACGATTCCGCCGGCTCCGCGATCAGCAGCCTGAACGGCGCGTCCAGGAGGGCCCCGTACAGGTCGCCCGCCACCGCCCGCGCGTGGTCCGTCTGTCCCGACAGCAGCATCCTCAGCACGGCGGAGCCCACCCGCCGCTCGGCCTCCTGAAGCGCCCGGGACCGTTCTGTCGTCAGCGTCAGCAGCGCGACCGCCGAGTGGACGGCGTACCGCTCCGCGGTGCCCAGCGCGGAGCCTGTGCCCACCGCCAGCGCGCCGCGTGCCCGGCGGCCCGTGCCCAGTGACTGGAGTTCCACCCGGTCGTCCGCGCCGCCCACCACGGTGCTCGCGGGGGCGGGCCGCTCGCCCAGTCTGGCGACGTCAGCGGCCAGCCGTGCCGCGCGCCGCGCGGCCCACTCGGGCTGGGCCGCGACGACCGCGCCGGAGGCGTCGTACAGCGCGGCCCAGCCGTCGACGTACCCCGCCAGCCGGCCGAGCAGCGCCGAGGAGCCTTCACTCAGCGCCGCGCGGGTCAGCTCGCGCTGGGCCTCGAACCCGGCCGTCACCGACCGGTACTGGTCGGCGGCCACCGCCTTGGAGACCGCCTTGCTGATGGCGAGGAACGGGGTCGGGCGCGGCACCTCCAGCAGCGGCAGTCCCTCCGCGCGGGCCGCCTCGACCAGTTCCTCCGGGACATCCGGGTACGTGACGCCCACCGCGAAGCCGAGCCCGACGACCCCGGCGCACACCAGCCTCCGTACATAGCGCCGCATCGCCTCGGAATCCTCGGCGTCCAGCGTCGTCGCGGTGATGAGCAGCAGTTCGCCGCCCTCCATGTACGGCACGGGGTCGGCCAGCTCGCTGGCGTGCACCCAGCGCACGGGCGTCCCGAGCCGGTCCTCCCCGGCGCGCACGGTGAGCTTGAGCGCCGAGTGCTGGACGAGCGCGGCGAGCGTGAGCGGCATGGTGGGAACCGTGGCCTTCGGCAGCGGACGGGGAACGGGGCGGTGTACCGGACAGGAGGGGCACGAGCGGGGACGGAGAGGGGGGCACGGCGGTACGCCGGACACGTACGCCGCCATGTCCTCACAGAGGACCCCAATTCTGCCACTCTGGCACGCCGGGGCGGCAGACCCGTGCGGGGATCCGTACGCCGGACACGCCGGACACGCCGGACACGTACACGGGAGCCGTACACCGGACACGTACGCCGGAGCCGCCCGGCGGTCCGTGCGCCGGAGCCGCCCCACGCGTTCGTTACGCCGGTCAGTCCCGCAGGTCCACCAGCACCGGCGGCGCGTGCTCTCCGCCCACCGTCCGTACCGACAGCACCGCGTGCCCGGCCGGTACCGAGTGCGCCAGCTCGGAAGCCGACCACCGCTCGCGCTCGACCTGCCGAACGGTCACCGCGTCCGTCGTGACCGCCTTGCCGGTGACCAGCTTCCTGAACGAGTGGATGGCCCGGGTCAGCGGCTGGTCGGCGAAGACCGTGCGCTGGGTGACGTCCCGCGTCTCCACCCACTCCGTGCCCCACGCCTCCGCGAAGCGCTTACCGTCCCAGGTCGTGATCCCGGCGAACGCCATCCGGCACCCGACGGCGCCCAGCAGCGCCGCGTGCAGCGCCTCCGGTACGTCGTCCAGGCTGCGCAGCGTGAGCACCGCCCCGGCGTTCACGGACCGCAGCCGCTGCACTCCGCGCAGCGTCTCGGGGGTGAGGGTGCGCGTCGCGTCGTCCAGGACCAGGCACGCGAAGAGCGAACGGTCCGCGCGGACCGCCGCGTTCGCCGTGAACTGCGCGAGCAGGAGCCGGGCGAGCATCCGGGACGCCTCGGCGTGCCCGCGCTCCGGCAGGTCGATACGGACCCGCAGCGGGTGCTCCAGGGTGCGCAGCGAGAACGGCCGGGTGCGGCCGGTCGTGTCGAAGAACCCGGCGAACGCGGGCCGGTCGAGGAGCGCGATCCGGTCGGCGAGCGCACGGCCGGGGTCGCCGGGCGCGCCCTGCTGGCGTTCACGGACGTCGAGTTCGCGCCGCATGGCGTACTGGCCCTCGGCGTCAAGGCCCTCGCGCAGCGCGGCGAGCGCCGTGGGTGTTCCGTCGAGGAGTTCGCGCAGCTCGGGTACGGAGGGCAGGCGGCCGTGCGCGGCCCGGAACGGGCCGAGCAGCTGGGCGAGCACGGTGGTGGCGCGCCGGCTGTCGGTGTCCGGGAGGTCTCCGACCAGCCCCTCGGCGAGTACGGCGGCGGCCTCGTCCGGGTCGCTGGTCCCGCCGTACAGGTCGAGGTCGTAGACCGAGTCCGGGTCGCCGATCCTGACGACCACGTCGTACGCGTCGTCGGGGCCCAGCCGGGTGCCGGCCGCGCAGACGGCGATGACGGCGGCCTGTCCGGCGAGCGCCTGGAGCGAGAGCGATTCGACGACGGGCCTGACGACGGCGTGCGTCTTGCCCGCTCCGGGCGGTCCTACGGCCAGCAGGGACGTGCCGAGCAGGGCCGGTTCCAGGGCGAGACCGGAGCCGCGCCGCGCGTAGGGGTTCCGCTCGCCGTCGTGGACCGTGCCGATCCTGACCTGCTGGACGAGCAGGTCGTGCCGGGCCGCGCGCACGGGCAGGTCACGCCTGCCGGAGGGGTGGACGCAGGCGCCCGCGCCCTGGGTCCGTACGGCTTCCGCGAAGGCGGGCAGCCGGGAGGGGTCGGCCCGTACGGTCTGCCAGGCGCGCCGGATGCGGGCGTAGTCGACGTCGTTCATCCGTCCGTCCCGTACCTCGGCCGCGAGCCGCGCGGCGCTCTCGCCCTGGCCGGCCGCCCGTAGCTCGGGCCACTCGGCGAGGTCGTCCTCGGGTTCGGGGTGCGCGGGCAGGACGGCGGCCGCCTCGGCCGTGTGGCGGTCGAGGCCGAGGATCCGGCGGGCCAGTTCGGTCCAGCGGCCGAGCCGGCCGAAGACGACGATCAGCACGGCGGCCATGAGGACGTAGTAGACGTTCAGGGCCGTCGTCCCGGTCTCCGTACCGGGCCAGGAGTCGGGGGTGAGGACCAGGAGCGGCCAGACCCAGAAGCTGCCGAGGTAGCCGTTGCGGATCAGGGACCAGAGCAGCAGCCCGGCGAGGAACGAGATCAGCGCGCCGGTGACGAGCTGGCGCAGCGGCGTGCGCTCCGGTTCCACCGCGGCCCGTGCCACATGCCCGTACGCCCAGGTGCCCGGCGCCGCCGCGGCCCGCGGGATGTGCAGCCAGTCGCGCAGTGTGGGCCCGGTGGTGGGCGGGTGGCCGGGCGCGGGAGGAAGACCGGCCGCTCCCGGGTAGCCGCTCGCTTCTGGGTAACTGCCCGCTTCCTGGTACGGGGGCGGCCCCGCCGGCGCCGAGTGCGGCGCGGCCGCCGGCATGGGTGGTGGCCCTGCCGGGCGTGGCACGGGGTTGGCGCGTGTACCCCGCGGGTCCTGCGTGCCGTCGGTCTCCATCTGCCCCTGCCCCCTGACCAGCCAAGTCCGCTCCGTACGCGCCCCAATGTATTGCCACTGCAATACATCGGGGGGAAGTTCAGCGTTCCACAATGGCTCGGTGTCGCCCGCCCCGCGTCCGCGACGATCACGGCGCTTGTCCGCAGCGGACAACGACACACCCCGCAACACTCCCGAACGGTGCATGCCCGGCCCGCTCCCCCGCCCCTAGCCTGCGAAGAAGAGACCAGCGTCCGCGCCCACCCCTCAGGAGCCCCTCATGACCGCAATCCCGCAGGAGCGCCGCCTCGTCACCGCCATCCCCGGCCCCAAGTCGCAGGAGTTGCAGGCCCGCCGCAGCGCCGCCGTCGCCGGTGGCGTGGGGTCCGTGATGCCCGTCTTCGCCGCCCGCGCCGGCGGCGGTGTCCTGGAGGACGTGGACGGCAACCGGCTGATCGACTTCGGTTCCGGTATCGCCGTGACCACGGTGGGCAACAGCGCCGAGGCCGTCGTGCGCCGGGCCTCCGCCCAGCTCGCGGACTTCACCCACACCTGTTTCATGGTCACCCCGTACGAGGGGTACGTGGAGGTCTGCGAGCAGCTGGCCGAGCTGACCCCCGGTGACCACGCCAAGAAGTCGGCGCTGTTCAACTCGGGCGCCGAGGCCGTCGAGAACGCCGTGAAGATCGCCCGGATCCACACCAAGCGCCAGGCGATCGTCGTGTTCGACCACGGCTACCACGGCCGTACGAACCTGACCATGGCCCTGACCTCGAAGAACATGCCGTACAAGAACGGCTTCGGACCGTTCGCGCCGGAGATCTACCGCGTGCCCGTCGCGTACGGCTACCGCTGGCCGACCGGTCCCGAGAACTGCGGTCCTGAGGCATCCGCCCAGGCCATCGACCAGATCAACAAGCAGATCGGTGCCGAGAACGTCGCGGCGATCGTCATCGAGCCGCTTCTCGGCGAGGGTGGCTTCATCGAGCCGGCCAAGGGCTTCCTGCCCGCGCTGGCGAAGTTCGCCAAGGACAACGGCATCGTGTTCGTGGCGGACGAGATCCAGTCCGGTTTCTGCCGTACCGGCCAGTGGTTCGCCTGTGAGGACGAGGGCATCGTCCCCGACCTGATCACCACGGCGAAGGGCATCGCGGGCGGCCTGCCGCTGGCCGCCGTCACCGGCCGCGCCGAGATCATGGACGCCGCGCACTCCGGCGGCCTCGGTGGCACGTACGGCGGCAACCCGGTGGCCTGCGCCGCCGCGCTCGGCGCCATCGAGACGATGAAGGAGCTGGACCTCCCCGCCAAGGCCAGGCGCGTCGAGGAGATCATGAAGGGCCGGCTCTCCGCGATGCAGGAGAAGTTCGACATCATCGGTGATGTGCGCGGGCGCGGCGGAATGCTCGCGCTCGAACTGGTGAAGGACCGGGAGACCAAGGAGCCCAACCCGGAGGGGACGGCCGCGCTCGCCAAGGCGTGCCACTCCGAGGGTCTGCTGGTCCTGACCACCGGCACCTACAGCAACGTGCTGCGGTTCCTGCCGCCGCTGGTGATCGGCGAGGACCTGCTGAACGAGGGCCTGGACATCCTGGAGCAGGCGTTCACCACGGTCTGAGACCGCCGGGGCGCTTCGTGTCGCGCTTCCCGCCGGTCGGCGCTTCCGTGTGTGCCGGTGTCCTGCGCCTGAAACCCTGCTCTCGACTCGTCAGGGTTTCAGGCGCGGGCGACCAGATCCCGGATCTTTCCGTTCCGTGCTCTTACTCCTCGCAGGCCAGGGAAATCACTTGCGGACCCGGCCCCACGGCTTGAAGACCGAGATCACCATGGCGAAGCTCAGGAAGCTCATGGCGGTGGCGGCGAGGAACGAGACGAACCAGATGTCCTCCAGCGGCTGTTCGCCCGAGGCGAGTTCGGTGAAGGGGCCCAGGAATGCCAGCATCATCGCGAGGGCTGCGACATTGAGGACCAGCTTCACCGCGACCCACCAGTAGCGCACGAGTCCCCACTTGGTCGCCATCCCCAGCAGGAGACCGGTGACGAGGCAGATCGCCCCCGCTATGAGAGCCGCCACCAGGAGGGGGACGACGAAGTAGTCCGCGAGCGCCCGGTAGGCGGAGGTACGGGCCTCGCCCTCGCGCACCCAGCCGATCGCCACCGTAATGATCGAGACGACATCGATGCCGATCCAGATTCCCGCCGACGCGACGTGCGTGACCAGGATGCTCTTGCGCAGTCGGGCCGGGATGCTCCAGCGGATCCGGTTGGCCCGGGGCGGCGGGGTGGTTCGGGGCGTGGAAAGAGTGGTCATGGCTGTCCTGTCTGTGGATCGTCTCGGGTACGGGTCGGCAGCCGGAGCCTCTGACGGGGCTCACCCTGGGGGGCGAAGCGGCTGTGCACTGCCGTCCCGCCGATTCCGCTTGCCGTCCAGGTGGGTGACGGTGCCCGGCCATGGCACTTTCCCTGGATTCCATTGAAAGCGGGGCGACTTGGGCGCTGCCCCGTCCCCGCACCTCGACGTTAGAAGCGTCGACCATTAACAACAAGTGCATGGTTGTTACTTGTACAGTTACCGCCACGCAACTGGAATCGAATCCGCTCGCCGCCCCGGACGCACTCAGGACGCACTGCCGAAGGGGGCGGCGCGCCCGGCGGCGCGGTACGCCTCCCGAACCGCCGCCGAAGTACTGTTCGCTCGTGGACGGAGCCGGCGCGCCGGTGCCGCGAGCGCGCCGCCCCGGCCCGGAGTTCTCCGGGCCGCCACGCGACCCCTTCTTCCATGAGGTGACGTATGCGGGGCCAAGCCGTACCGGACGCTTCGGACCGGCCCTCGTGCGTCCGTCCGAGTCACGCTGTGAAGAAGGTGTGCGAGGGCGATGGCGGGGTCCGTTTCCCGCTGTCGGTCCCCTCGCCGCTGACGTACGGTTTCCGCAGATGAGAGAAACACCCCGTCCGCAGGGGACTGCGGACGATTCCGGAGCGGAGCGTCCCCAGCGCCGTTCTGGCCGTGCCATCGCGCACACCACCGGGGCCTCGGGCTCCGGAACTCCTCACCGGTCGGATGGCCGCCCGCTCCACACCCCCCGGGGCGAGCGGCACACCGATCTTGTCGGCCGTCCCGGAACCATCCCCCCCGTTCCGGGACGGCCGAACCTCCTCTCCCGGGCCTTCGCGCTCTGCGTGGTCCTCCTCGCGCTCTTCGCGCTCGTGACGTGGCAGGCCGCTGCCGGTGGTCCGCTGCGTACGGCCGACGAACGGCTGGACCGCGCGCTCGTCGGGCACGGCCCGCGCGCCCTGACGGAAGCACTCGCCGACCTCGGCAGCATGCCGGTCGCCCTGCCCGTGCTGGCCCTGGCCGCCGGGTACGCGCTGTGGCGCGGGCAGCGCGCCCGCGCGCTGGCGGCCGCCGTCACGATGGCCGTGGTCCCCGCGCTCGTCGTACCGCTCAAGATCTGGACCGACCGGCCGGGTCCGCTCACCGACGCGACCGGCTACTACCCGTCGGGGCACACGGCGACGGCGATGGTGGCGTACGGCGCCGCCGCGCTGCTGCTCACCCCGTACGCGGGGGCGCGCGGAACGGCGCCCGCCGCCGCGGTGCTCACGGTCGCGACGGGCACCGGTCTGATCCTGCGCGGCTACCACTGGCCGCTGGACGTCCTCGGCAGTCTGCTGCTGTGCGGGATCCTGCTGCTCCTGCTGGCGCTCGTCCTGAACCGCATCGGCCCGGACGGCGCCGGCCGGCGTACGCGGCGCGGTACGCCGGGAACGCCGGCCGGCTGACGGCCCTGCGTCACGGCCCGTCGTCCCCGCTCGCGCCGCCCGGGGCCGCGAGCCCGGCCGCCGCCTCGTGCATCGCCAGCTCCAGCAGCGACGGGTCGGTGAGCGTGCCCGACCCGTCCGGCGGGACCAGCCAGCGCGTTCCGACACCGGTGCGCCCCGGGTACGGCACGACGATCCAGGTACCGCTCCCCGCGCCCCGCACCCCCGTGCCGAGCCAGTGCGAGACCGTGCCGGGCGGTACGAAGAAGCCCATGCGGGCGTCTCCGAAGCCCGCCAGTACCGGGCCCGTCCGCTGGATCAGTCTGGTCAGTACGTCGAGTGTGGGATAGCCGAGGCCGGCCGTCAGGATCAGGACATCCCAGCGTTTACCGGCGGGAAGGAGCGCCACCCCGTAGGGGTTGCGCTCCCACTCCCACCGGCAGACACCGGGATCCGGCGCCACCGATGCCAGCCATTCCACCGCTCTGTTCGCCCCCGCGCCCGTCATCCGCCCGGCCTCCATCCGTGTCGGCAGACTTTCTGTCCACAAGAGGAGAAGGCGTTCGGGCCGAACTATGACGAGACTTCGGACCACGAAAACGGAGAGAGCGGTCGAGGGAGAAGGGCGGCGCTCAGCTGTCGAAGCCGAGTCCCAGGCTGTCCATCGTCCGCAGCCACATGTTGCGCTTGCCGCCCCGCGCGTCGGCGCGGGCCAGTGACCACTTGGTCAGACCGATACCGGCCCAGGCCACCGGCTCCGGCGGGAACGGCAGCGGCTTGCTGCGGACCATCTCCAGCGCGGTGCGTTCGGTGCGCTCGGCCGCCAGCAGGTCGAGCATCACGTCCCCGCCGAAGCGGGTCGCCCCGACGCCGAGCCCGGTGTACCCGGCTGCGTAGGCGACCCGGCCCTCGTACGCCGTACCGAAGAAGGGCGAGAAGCGGGAACAGGTGTCGATCGCACCGCCCCAGGCATGGCTGAACCGCACGCCTTCCAGTTGCGGGAAGCAGCGCAGGAAGTGGGTCGCGAGCTTCAGGTACGTCTCCGGGCGGTGGTCGAGACCGGCGCTGAGCCGGCCGCCGTACGGATAGACCGCGTCGTAACCGCCCCACAGGACACGGTGGTCGGCGGTGATCCGGAAGTAGTGGAACTGATTCGCGGTGTCGCTGAGCCCCTGCCGGTTGCGCCACCCGATCGCGGCCAGTTGCTCGTCCGTCAGCGGCTCGGTCGTCAGGGCGTAGTCGTAGACCGGCACGGTGTACGGGCGCACCCGCTTGACCAGCGAGGGGAAGACGTTCGTGCCGAGGGCGACCCGGCGCGCGAAGACCCTGCCGTACGGCGTACGGACGGCCATGCCCGCGCCCGACCTGGCCAGCTCCAGACCGCGCGTGTGCTCGTAGATCCGTACACCGAGGTCGAGGCAGGCCCGCTTGAGGCCCCAGGCCAGCTTGGCCGGGTGGAGCATGGCCACACCGCGACGGTCCTGGAGGCCGCCGAGGAACGTCGGTGAGTCGACCTCGGCACGGACCTCGTCACGGTCGAGCAGTTCGAGTCCGCCGAAGCCGAGCTTCGCCGCCTCGTCCCGCAGCTCGCGAAGCGCGTCGAGCTGGTGCGGTTCTGTGGCGACGTCGATCTCGCCGCTGCGCTCGAAGTCGCAGTCGAGGGAGTACCGGGCGACGGTCGCCTCGATGGCGTCGAGGTTGCGCGCGCCCAGGTCCTCCAGCGCCGCCAACTCGTCCGGCCAGCGGGCGAGGCCGTTGCTGAATCCGTGCGTCAGGGAGGCGGCGCAGAAGCCGCCGTTGCGGCCGGAGGCCGCCCAGCCCACCTCGTGGCCCTCGATCAGTACGACGTCCCGTGCGGGATCGCGTTCCTTGGCGAGCAGCGCGGTCCACAGTCCGCTGTAGCCGCCTCCGACGACGAGCAGATCGGTGCGCTCGTCCCCGGTGAGGGCGGGCAGGGCCTTGGGCCTGCCCGGGGCGTCCAGCCAGAAGGAGCCCCGCTGGACGTCGTTGAGCGACGCCGCGGCCGCCGCGGCGGTGGTGCGCATGGCGCTTGCGGCCATGTCTTCCAACTCCTTCAGTTCGTGTCCGGCTCGTACTCAGGGCGGTTGTCAGGGGGTGGCGGTCTTCTTCCGCCGGTTGCTGACCAGTTGTGCCGCCACGACCACGGCTACGGCAATGATGAACATCGCTGTCCCGATGACGTTGATCTGCACCGGCGTGCCGCGCTGCGCGGAGCCCCAGACGAACATCGGGAAGGTCACGGTCGATCCCGCGTTGAAGTTGGTGATGATGAAGTCGTCGAAGGACAGGGCGAAGGCCAGCAGCGCGCCGGCCGCGATGCCCGGCAGCGCGATCGGGAACGTGACGCGCAGGAAGGTCTGCACGGGACCCGCGTAGAGGTCGCGCGCCGCTTCCTCGAGCCGCGGGTCCATGGACATGACCCGCGCCTTGACGGCGGTCACGACGAAGCTGAGGCAGAACATGATGTGCGCGATCAGAATGGTCCAGAAGCCCAGCCGCGCGCCGAGGTTGAGGAAGAGCGTGAGCAGCGAGGCGGCCATCACGACCTCGGGCATCGCCATCGGCAGGAAGATCAGCGAGTTGATCGGGCCGCGCGCCCGGAAGCGGTAGCGGACGAGCGCGAAGGCGATCATCGTGCCGAGCGCGGTGGCGGCGAGGGTGGCCCAGGCGGCGATCTGGAGCGAGAGCCCCAGCGAGCCGCAGAGGTCGGCGACGCCGCAGGGGTCCTTCCAGGCGTCGAGGGAGAAGCGCTGCCAGGAGTAGTTGAAGCGCCCGGCGGGCTTGTTGAAGGAGAAGACCATGACGACGACGTTCGGCACGATCATGTAGCCGAGCGTCAGCAGTCCGGCGACGACGACCAGGTTGCGGCGGATCCAGCGCGTCACACTCATCAGACCAGCTCCTCCGTTCCCGCTCGGCGGATGTAGAACGTGACCATCAGCAGGACGACGGCCATCAGGATGAAGGAGAGCGCGGCTGCCGTCGGGTAGTCGAGGACCCGCAGGAACTGCGTCTGGATGACGCTTCCCACCATCTTGGTGTCGGTGGAGCCGAGCAGTTCGGCGTTGACGTAGTCGCCGCTCGCCGGGATGAACGTGAGCAGCGTGCCGGAGACGACCCCCGGGAGCGACAGGGGGAACGTCACACGGCGGAAGGTGGTCAGGGGCCTCGCGTACAGGTCGCCCGCGGCCTCGTGCAGCCGGCGGTCGATGCGCTCCAGCGAGGTGTAGAGCGGCAGGATCATGAACGGCAGGAAGTTGTACGTCAGTCCGCAGACCACGGCCATGGGCGTGGCGAGGACGCGGTCGCCCTCGGTCCAGCCGATCCAGCTGGTCACGTCGAGGATGTGCAGGCCGTTGAGTACGGAGACGACCGGGCCGCCGTCCGCGAGGATCGTCTTCCACGCGAGCGTACGGATCAGGAAGCTGGTGAAGAACGGCGCGATGACCAGGACGAGCAGCAGATTGCGCCACCGGCCTGCCCGGAAGGCGATGAGATAGGCGAGCGGGTAACCGACCAGCAGGCACAGGATCGTGGCCGTACCGGCGTACAGCAGGGAGCGCACGAACTGCGGGTAGTACTCCTGGAGCGCGTCCCAGTAGGTCTGGAAGTGCCAGGTGACCTGGAATCCGTCTTCGAGGGACCCGGTCTGCACGGAGGTCGACGCCTGGTAGACGAGCGGCAGCGCGAAGAAGACGAGCAGCCAGAGGATGCCGGGCAGCAGCAGCCAGTACGGTACGAGCCGCCGGCGCGCGGAGGGCCTGCGCGGCGGGAGACCGGTCTCTTCCTGGGCCGGGACGGGCGGTGCCTGCGTGGCGGTCATGACACCTCCTCGTCCACCGCGCCGACACCCACGGTCCCGGCGAGCGGCGACTGTTCGGCGTCGAGGCCGAAGCTGTGCGCCGGGTTCCAGTGCAGGACGACCTCGGCGCCGGGAACCAGCCGCGTGTCGCGTTCGATGTTCTGCGCGTACACCTCGAGGCCGGGGCCGACCGGGCTGTCGATCACGTACTGCGTCGAGACGCCGATGAAGCTGGAGTCGGCGATCCGCCCGGTGACCCGGTTGCGGCCGGCGGGGATCACGCCGGCGTCGTCGGCGTGGGTCAGGGAGATCTTCTCGGGGCGTACGCCGATCAGCAGCTTTCCGCCGCTCGCGGTGGGCGCCGCGCACCGGCCGGCGGGGAGCAGCAGCTTGGCGCCGCCCGCGGTGACCACCACGTCGTCCCCGTGCTTCCCGGCGATCTCGGCCTCGATGAGGTTGGAGGTGCCGAGGAAGTTGGCGACGAAGGTGGTCTTCGGGTTCTCGTACAGATCGGCGGGGGCGCCCAGTTGCTCCACCCGGCCCGCGTTCATCACCGCGACGGTGTCGGCCATCGTCATGGCCTCCTCCTGGTCGTGGGTGACATGGACGAAGGTGATGCCCACCTCGGTCTGGATGCGCTTGAGTTCCAGCTGCATCTGCCGGCGCAGCTTGAGGTCGAGGGCGCCGAGCGGTTCGTCGAGCAGCAGCACCTGCGGGCGGTTGATCAGCGCCCGGGCGACGGCGACGCGCTGCTGCTGGCCGCCGGAGAGCTGGTGCGGCTTGCGCTTGGCGAAGTCGCCGAGCTGGACGAGGTCGAGCATCGCGCCGACGTCCTCGCGGACGGACTTGATGCCCCGGCGGCGCAGGCCGAAGGCGACGTTCTCGTAGATGTCGAGGTGCGGGAAGAGCGCGTAGCTCTGGAAGACGGTGTTGACCGGGCGCTTGTAGGGCGGCAGATCGGTGACGTCCTTGTCACCCAGGTGGACCGTGCCGGTGGTCGGGTCCTCCAGACCCGCGATCATCCGCAGGGTCGTGGTCTTGCCGCAGCCCGACGCGCCGAGGAGTGCGAAGAACGAGCCCTGCGGCACGGTGAGATCGAGCGGCCGGACGGCCTGGAAGGAGCCGTATGTCTTGCTGATCCCGGTGAGGCGGACGTCGCCGCCGCCCCGGCTGGTGGATGCGGTCTCTGTCATGGGTAACGGTCCCGGGGGCTGGAGAGATGTGGACGGGCGTGCGGATCGGGCGGCGGAGGGATTCCGGCACCGCGCGGATCGTGCATCGCGCGGGCCGGGCGCCGCGCGGGTCAGGCGCCGATGAGCTTGGCGAACTTCGCTTCGTACGCCGTCTCTTCCTTGCTGCTGAGGGAGCGGAAGGCGTGTGACGTGGCGGCCATTTCCGCGTCCGGGATGATGAGCGGGTTGTCCGCCATCGTCTTGTCGATCTTCGCGAGCTCCGGACGCACTCCGTCGACGGGACAGACGTAGTTGATGTACGCGGCCAGCTCGGCGGCGATCGGCGGCCGGTAGTAGTGGTCGATCAGCATCTCGGCGTTGGTCTTGTGCCGCGCCTGCGCCGGGACCAGCAGATTGTCGCTGGAGATCATGTAACCGGTCTTCGGGAGCGTGTACTTGATGTTCGGGTTGTCCGCCTGCAACTGGACGATGTCCCCGGCCCAGGCCAGACACGCGGCGATGTCGCCCTTGTCGAGGTCCGCCGTGTAGTCGTTGCCGGTGAAGCGGCGTATCTGACCGGTGTCGGCGCCCTTCTGGAGCCGCGCGATCGCGGCGTCGAAGTCGTCGTCGGTGAAGTCCGCCGGGTCCTTGCCGAGGTCGAGCAGGGTCATGCCGACGCTGTCGCGCATCTCGGTGAGGAAGGAGGTGCGTCCCTTGAGCCTGGGGTCCTCCAGCAGCTGGGAGACGGAGGTGACCGCGCGTCCGCCGGTCGCCTTGGCGTTGTAGGCGATGACGGTGGGGATGCCCGTCCACGGGTACGAGTAGGCACGGCCGGGGTCCCAGTCGGGCATCCGGAACTGCTCGGCCAGGTTCGCGAACGCGTGCGGCAGATTCGACGGGTCGAGCTTCTGCGCGTAGCCGAGCCTGATCATGCGGGCGGCGAGCCAGTCGGTGACGCAGATGAGGTCACGGCCGGTGTCCTGCCCGGCCGCGAGCTGCGGCTGGATCTTGCCGAAGAACTCGACGTTGTCGTTGATGTCCGCCGTGTACTTCACCGTGATCCCGGTGCGTTTCGTGAACGCCTCCAGGGACGGATAGTGCTTCTCGTCCTCGCTGGTGTCCATGTACTCGGTCCAGTTGGAGAAGACGATCCGCTTCTCCTTCGCCGAGTCGTCGATGGACGCGGGCCCGTTCTCGTCCCGTTTCGCGGGCGGGATCCCGCAGCCGCTCAGACCGGCCAGTCCGCCGATCGCGAGCGCGCCGGCACCGGAGGCGCGCAGCATCGAGCGGCGGGTGAGGGCGCCCCTGCCGCTGGTCACGCTGCGCCGCATCGCGGCCAGTTGGGCCCCGGACAGACGGCCGGGCTCGTACTGCTCCATGCGCTGTGCCCTTTCGGGTGGGTGATCAGGGCCGAGGGTGTTTTCTGGGGAGTGTGCCTCGATGACCTGTGCCGTCAGGAACGGTCCCCGAAGATCGTGCGGTGCCAGTCCTTCCTGGCCTCCGCGGTGTTGTCGTACATCACGTGCTTGAGCTGTGTGTACTCCTCGAACGAGTACGCCGACATGTCTTTTCCGAAGCCGCTGGCCTTGTAGCCGCCGTGCGGCATCTCGCTGATGATCGGAATGTGGTCGTTGACCCAGACGCAGCCCGCCTTGATCTCGCGCGTCGCCCGTCCTGTCCGGTAGACGTCACGGCTCCAGACCGAGGCGGCGAGGCCGTACGGGGTGTCGTTGGCAAGGCGCAGGCCCTCGTCGTCGGAGTCGAAGGGCAGCACGACCAGCACCGGGCCGAAGATCTCGGACTGGACGATCTCACTGTCCTGTGCGGCGCCGGTGATGAGCGTGGGCAGGTAGTACGCGCCTGCCGCGAGGTCACCGCCGGGCGCGGCGCCTCCCGTGACGACCCGGGCGTAGCCGCGGGCCCGGTCCACGAAGCCCGCGACCCGGTCGCGCTGGACGTGCGAGATCAGCGGTCCGAGGTCGGTGGCCGGGTCGAAGGGGTCGCCAAGACGTACGGTCTCCATCAGCTCGGCGACACCGCTCACGAAGGCGTCGTACAGCGGGCGCTGGACGTAGGCGCGGGTGGCGGCGGTGCAGTCCTGGCCGGAGTTGATGAGCGAGGCGGCGACCGCGCCGTGGACGGCGGCTTCCGGGTCGGCGTCGTCGAAGACCAGGAAGGGCGCTTTGCCGCCGAGTTCGAGGTGCAGGCGGGTGACGGTCGCGGCGGCGATCCCGGCGACGCGCTTGCCGACGGAGGTGGAGCCGGTGAAGGAGGTCATCACGACGTCGGGGTGGCCGACCAGGTGTTCGCCCGCGTCCGGGCCCGCGCCGTTGACGATGTTGATGACACCGTCCGGGATTCCGGCCTCCTGGGCGGCCTGGGCGAACATCAGCGAGGTGAACGGGGTGATCTCGGCGGGCTTGAGCACGATGGTGTTGCCCGCGGCGACCGCCGGGAGGATCTTCCAGGCGGCCATCTGGAGCGGGTAGTTCCACGGTGCGATGGAGCCGACGACCCCGATCGGCTCCCTGCGCACGCAGGAGGTGTGGTCGCCGCTGTACTCACCGGCGGAGACACCTTCGAGGTGGCGGGCGGCGCCGGCGAAGAACGCCGCGTTGTCCACCGTCCCCGGTACGTCGAACTCGGTGGAGAGCTTGATGGGCTTGCCGCACTGGAGCGATTCGGCGTACGCGAAGTCGGCGGCCTGCCCGGCCAGTACGGTCGCGAAGCGGTGCAGGGCGTCGGAACGCTCGCCGGGTGTCGCGCCCGCCCAGCCGGGGAAGGCCTCGCGCGCGGCGGCGACGGCCGCGTCGACATCGGCCGTGCCCGCGAGTTCGTACGTATGGATCGGCTCGCCGGTGGCCGGATCCACCACGTCCTGCGTGCGTCCCGAGGTGCCGGCCCGCAGCTGTCCGCCGATGAACTGCGCACCGGCCGCGAAGCGGTCCCGTACCTGGAAGCCGTTGCCCATACCGCTCTCCGTTGCTCCAGCTGTGATTGAGTGCCGATCCTGACAGAGCAGCTTGCCCCCAACAAGTGATTCCGTTGTTGCCTTTTGGTTACGCGACGGAATCGGTGGACCATGTGTCCAGTTGGCGCGCGGTTCGGTTCGGCAGACGGGCTGTCAGTGGTGGCTGCCAGAATCGCGTGCATGAGAGAGAAGTATCTGTACTTCTGGGGACACACACCGGCTCGGGACGGCGCTCTCGGGCCGCACTGTCTGAGCCAGTGGTGGTCCGCGCCGTTCACGGTCGACGGCGTCCGGTACGCCACGGCCGAACACTGGATGATGGCCGCCAAGGCACGGCTTTTCGGCGACGGGGAGGCGGAGCGCAACGCCGTCGGGGCGGCGCACCCCTCGCTGGCCAAGAAGGCGGGGCGGCTGGTGCGTGATTTCGACGCGGCCGTGTGGGAGCGCGAGCGGTTCGGCATAGTGGTCGAGGGCAGCGTCCACAAGTTCGGCCAGGACCCCGGACTGCGCGGCTATCTGCTGGCCACCGGCGACCGGATACTCGTCGAGGCCAGCCCGATGGACCGGATCTGGGGCATCGGACTGGCCGCGGGCGACGAGCGGGCGCAGGACCCCGCGCGCTGGCGCGGGCTCAATCTGCTCGGGTACGCCCTGGTGGAGGCGCGCAAGCAACTGCGGGCGGAGGTCGCTACCGGCTGACGCCGTGTACGACGAGCGAGGTCTCGTACGAGTCGTCATACACGGTCGAGTCGTAGCCGTCGTCGTGGTTCGCCGTCCAGAGGATCAGGGCGAGGAAGGCCGCACTCGCCACGACGCCGATGGGCCCGAGGATGACGCCCGCGAGCGCCACACCGCTGTTGCTCGCCTCGCCGCGGCGGGCCTTGCGCAGGCCGACGGCTCCGAAGATCAGCGCGAGGATGCCGAGGACGATGCCCAGCCCGACGAACCAGAACAGCACCACGGACAGGATGCCGAGCACCATCGCGGTGACGCCCAGGCCGTTCGACTGGCCTTGAGGAGCCGGCGGCCATCCGCTGTTGCCGTAGGCGGGGTAACCGCCACTCGGATATTCCGAACCGGGGTAGCCGGTCCCGGCGTAACCCGTCCCGGGATAACCGGGCGCGGCGGGCGGCGGCCCATAGGTGGCGCCGGGGGCGTAGGGATCGGGGTACGGCGGGACGCCGGAAGGCGCGGTCTGTGGCGCGCCCGGGTAGCCGTACGGTCCGGGAGCGGGCTGGGCCGGTCCCCCCGGCGCGACCGGCGGCGGCGGTACGGCGCCGGACGCGGGGCCCTTGCCGGGATCCGGGCTGGGTATTCCGACGACCGTCGGCTGGTCGTGCACCGATCCGGGAGGCGGTGGAGCCTGCGGCGGATACGGCTGGGGCGCTTGCCACTGCGGCTGCTGACCCGGCCGGGGCGGCTGTGACGCGGATGCGTCCTGCGCCTGCCCGCGCCCGGGCGGAGCCCAGGGATCGTGCGGCTCGTAGCCGCTCGGCGGCTGCTCGCTCTTCTCAGACATGGTCCTCCCCCATCATGATCCCGTCATGCTACGGCCTCGGCTCCGTGCCGATCCGGCCCGGCCTACGATGATCCCCGACCCCGGGCGGCCCCGGGCAGGGGGCGACCCGGCGCCCTGCCGACCACGCTCCACCGGGCGCCATGCCCCAGCACCGGAGGACCTCACATGACCGATCTGCACCCCTTCATCGCGGGGCTGCCCAAGGCCGAACTGCATGTGCACCATGTCGGCTCCGCGTCCCCGCGCATCGTGTCCGAACTGGCCGCGCGGCACCCGGACTCCAAGGTGCCCACCGACCCCGAGGCCCTGGTCGACTACTTCACCTTCACGGACTTCGCGCACTTCATCGAGGTCTATCTCTCGGTCGTGGACCTGATCCGCACCCCGGAGGACGTCCGGCTGCTGACTTACGAGGTCGCCCGTGACATGGCGCGGCAGAACATCCGCTATGCGGAGCTGACGGTCACGCCGTTCAGCTCCACCAGCCGGGGCATCGCCGGAGAGGCGTTCATGGAGGCGATCGAGGACGCGAGGAAGGCCGCGGAGTCCGAACTGGGCGTCGTCCTGCGCTGGTGCTTCGACATCCCGGGCGAGGCGGGACTGCTCTCCGCGGCGGAGACCACGCGGCTCGCGCTGGACCTGCGCCCCGAGGGCCTGGTCTCCTTCGGGCTCGGCGGTCCCGAGATCGGTGTGCCCCGGCCGCAGTTCAAGCCGTACTTCGACCGGGCGATCGACGCGGGCCTGCATTCCGTGCCGCACGCCGGGGAGACCACGGGCCCCGAGACCATCTGGGACGCGCTCACGTCGCTGCGCGCGGAGCGCATCGGCCACGGCACCAGCTCCGTCCAGGACCCGAAACTGCTGGCGCACCTCGCCGAGCACCGCATCCCGCTGGAGGTCTGCCCCACCTCGAACATCGCTACGCGCGCGGTGCGGGACCTCGATGAGCACCCGATCAAGCAGATGGTCGCCGCGGGGGTGCTCGTGACGGTGAACAGCGACGACCCGCCGATGTTCGGCACGGACCTCAATCAGGAGTACGGCGTCGCGGCCCGGCTGCTGGGCCTGGACGAGCGGGGTATCGCCGATCTCGCCAAGAACGGCGTGGAGGCGTCCTTCCTCGACGAGGCCGGCAAGACGCGCATCGCGGCGGAGATCGACGCGTACACCACCGACTGGCTTGCCGGGTAATGGCGTTCACCGGCCTCCGGGGCCCCGCGCGCACCGTTGTCGCCGTCGGCCACCGCGGTGATCCCTACCGCGTCCGCGAGAACACCCTCGCCTCACTCCGCTCCGCGCTGGAACGGGGCGCCGACGCGGTCGAGACCGATGTCAGGCTCACCCGGGACGGCGTGCCCGTGCTGCTGCACGACGCCTCGCTGAAGCGGCTCTGGGGGCATGAACGGCTCCTCGCGGAGGTGACCCACGACGAGTTGCGCGAGCTGACCGGCGGCGGCGTGCCCACACTGCGGGAAGCGCTCGCGGCCATGGCGTCCACCCGCGTGATGATCGATCTGCCCGGCGCCACTCGGGAGGCGGTCCGTGAGGTGGTCGGCACCGTCCGCGCGTGCGGCGCGGCCGAACGCGTCTACTACTGCGCCTCGCCCACCACGATGCTCGCCGTCCGCGAGACGGACCGGGACGCCGAGATCGCGATGACGTGGACGACCGTCGCGCCGCCGCGCCCCGAGCTGCTTGCTGCCGTGCGGCCGCGCTGGCTCAACTACCGCTTCGGCCTGGTCGGTAGCGAGCTGACGGACCGCAACCACCGCGACGGCCTGCTGGTCTCCGCCTGGACGGTGGACACCGGTCGCTCCATGCGCCGGCTGATCAGGGACGGGGTCGACTCGATCACCACCAACCGGATCGACGTCCTGTCCCGCGTGCGGGGACCGAGGCCCTGACGTACGGGCACCGAAGCGCCGACGGCGCGCGTCTCCGGTGCGCGGACGGGCGGTGGACACCAGGTCCACCGCCCGTCGCTCTGTTCATCAGCCCGCTCGCGGACGCTCCGTCAGCCGTCGAGCGACGTCATCACGTGCTTGATGCGCGTGTAGTCGTCGAAGCCGTACGCCGAGAGGTCCTTGCCGTAACCGGACTGCTTGAAGCCGCCGTGCGGCATCTCCGCGACCAGCGCGATGTGGGTGTTGATCCACACGCAGCCGAAGTCCAGCGACCTCGACATCCGCATCGCGCGTCCGTGGTCCTTCGTCCACACGGAGGAGGCGAGGGCATAGGGGACGTCGTTCGCGTACGCCAGGGCCTGCGCCTCGTCCGTGAAGGACTGGACGGTGATGACCGGGCCGAAGACCTCGTGCTGGATGATCTCGTCGTCCTGCTTGAGTCCTGAGACGACCGTCGGCGCGTAGAAGTAGCCCTGGTCACCGACCTGGTGGCCGCCCGCCTCGACCCGGGCGTGGGCAGGCAGGCGCTCGATGAAGCCCGAGACGTGCTTGAGCTGCGTCGCGTTGTTGAGCGGGCCGTACAGCACGTCCTCGTCGTCGGCGGCGCCGGTCTTCGTCTCCTCGGCGGCCTTCGCGAGCGCCGCCACGAACTCGTCGTGGATGGACTCGTGCACGAGGACCCGGCAGGCGGCCGTACAGTCCTGGCCCGCGTTGAAGTACCCCGCCACGGAGATCTCCTCGACGGCCTTGGCGATGTCGACATCCTCGAACACGACGACGGGCGCCTTGCCGCCCAGCTCCAGGTGGACCCGCTTGAGGTCCTTCGCCGCGGACTCCGCGACCTGCATCCCGGCGCGTACGGAGCCGGTGATGGACGCCATCGCGGGCGTGGGGTGCTCGACCATCGCGCGGCCGGTGTCGCGGTCGCCGCAGATGACGTTGAAGACGCCCTTGGGCGCGATCGCACCGATGATCTCGGCCATCAGGACCGTCGAGGCGGGGGTGGTGTCCGACGGCTTCAGCACGACGGTGTTGCCCGCGGCGAGCGCAGGAGCGAACTTCCACACGCCCATCATCATCGGGTAGTTCCACGGCGCGACCTGCGCGCAGACGCCGATCGGCTCGCGCCGGACGATGGAGGTGAGCCCTTCCATGTACTCGCCGGCCGAGCGTCCTTCGAGCATCCGGGCCGCGCCCGCGAAGAAGCGGATCTGGTCCACCATCGGCGGGATCTCTTCGGTACGGGTGAGCCCCAGCGGCTTGCCGGTGTTCTCCGACTCGGCGGCGATCAGGTCCTCGGCGCGCTCCTCGAAGGCGTCCGCGATCTTGAGCAGAACCTTCTGGCGCTCGGCCGGGGTCGTGTCGCGCCAGGCGGGGAAGGCGGCCTCGGCGGCCTGCATCGCGGCGTCGACGTCGGCCTGGCGCGAGAGCGGTGATGTGGCGTACACCTCGCCCGTGGCCGGGTTGACCACGTCGATGGTCCGCCCGTCGGCCGCGTCCCTGAACTCCCCGTTGATGTAGTTACGCAGACGGCGCAGCTCGGTGGTCACTGCCACCCCTCCTGTCAGATGTCCGATGGGTGAGACACCCACCATAAGGGCTCAGTCGACGCTTTCGACAGACCCGACGCTCGGCAACTGCGGATTCGGTTATATTTGAGTCCCAGAACAACGAATTTCATCGGTGCGGGGTTGCGTGACAGACGAGTCGCAGGGCACAGTGAAACGTGTGGCCAGTCGCAGCGCAGATTCCAGGACCGGAAACGGACCCTCCTCGTCGATCGATGCCGTCTCCCTCGCCATCATCGAGCAGCTCCAGGAGGACGGCCGGCGCCCGTACGCCGCGATCGGCAAGGCCGTGGGCCTCTCCGAAGCGGCCGTGCGCCAGCGCGTCCAGAAGCTGCTCGACCAGGGCGTGATGCAGATCGTCGCCGTCACCGACCCGCTCACCGTGGGGTTCCGGCGCCAGGCGATGATCGGCATCAATGTCGAGGGCGACATGGACGCGGTCGCCGACGCGCTGACGGCCATGGACGAATGCGAGTACGTGGTGATGACCGCGGGCTCCTTCGACCTGATGGTGGAGGTCGTCTGCGAGGACGACGACCACCTGCTGGAAGTGATCAACAAACGGATCCGCGCACTCCCCGGCGTGCGCTCCACCGAGAGCTTCGTCTACCTCAAGCTGAAGAAGCAGACCTATATGTGGGGAACCCGATAGCCGTGAGCAAGGACCTCTCCAAAACCGCGTACGACCACTTGTGGATGCACTTCACCCGCATGTCGGACTACGAGAACGCGCCCGTGCCCACCATCGTGCGTGGCGAGGGCACTTACATCTACGACGACAAGGGCAAGCGTTACCTCGACGGCCTCTCGGGCCTGTTCGTGGTCAACGCCGGTCACGGCAGGCACGAACTCGCCGAGACCGCCTACAAGCAGGGCCAGGAACTGGCCTTCTTCCCGGTGTGGTCCTACGCCCACCCCAACGCGGTCGAGCTGGCGGAGCGGCTGGCGCACTACGCGCCCGGCGACCTCAACAAGGTCTTCTTCACCACCGGCGGCGGCGAGGCGGTCGAGACCGCCTGGAAGCTCGCGAAGCAGTACTTCAAGCTCACCGGCAAGCCCACGAAGTACAAGGTCATCTCGCGTGCGGTCGCCTACCACGGCACTCCGCAGGGAGCCCTGTCGATCACCGGCCTGCCGGCCCTGAAGGCGCCCTTCGAGCCGCTGGTCCCCGGCGCGCACAAGGTCCCGAACACCAACATCTACCGCGCGCCGATCCACGGCGACGACCCTGAGGCGTACGGCCGCTGGTGCGCGGACCAGATCGAGCAGGAGATCCTTTTCGAAGGCCCGGAGACGGTCGCCGCGGTCTTCCTGGAGCCGGTGCAGAACGCGGGCGGCTGCTTCCCGCCCCCGCCCGGTTACTTCCAGCGGGTCCGCGAGATCTGCGACGAGTACGACGTCCTGCTGGTCTCCGACGAGGTCATCTGCGCGTTCGGCCGGCTGGGCACGATGTTCGCGTGCGACAAGTTCGGCTACGTACCGGACATGATCACCTGTGCCAAGGGCATGACGTCGGGTTACTCCCCGATAGGCGCGTGCATCGTCTCCGACCGGCTGGCCGAGCCGTTCTACCAGGGGGACAACACCTTCCTGCACGGCTACACCTTCGGCGGCCACCCGGTCTCCGCGGCCGTGGGCCTCGCCAACCTCGACATCTTCGAGCGCGAGGGCCTGAACCAGCACGTCCTCGACAACGAGGGCGCCTTCTTCGACACGCTGAAGAAGCTGCACGACCTGCCGATCGTGGGCGACGTCCGCGGCAACGGCTTCTTCTACGGCATCGAGCTGGTGAAGGACAAGGCCACCAAGGAGACCTTCACGGACGAGGAGACGGAGCGCGTGCTGTACGGCTTCCTCTCCAAGGAGCTGTACGAGAACGGCCTGTACTGCCGGGCCGACGACCGCGGCGACCCCGTCGTCCAGCTGGCGCCGCCGCTGATCTCCGACCAGTCGACGTTCGACGAGATCGAGGGAATCCTCCGGTCGGTGCTGACGGAAGCCTGGACGAAGCTGTAGGCAGCGTCGCGGAGCCGGAAGCCGGAATGCGGAGGACGAAACGCGGAGGCCGGAAGCCGGAACGCGGAAGGCTCCCTCCGCACGCTTGTTTTCCACCCGGCCCGGGTGCCCTCTTTCGAGTGAGAAGGAGGCCGCCCGGGCCGTGTGCTGTACCCACACCCGGCGCGCGTTGCCTAGCGTGCCCAGGGACCGGTTCGATCGGATCCGAGGTGAGGTGTACGCGATGGTGGCCCCGCCGGACAACGACGTGCTCTGGGCGCGTTCCCTGCACTACTCCCACTGCGGCTCGCCCGCCCTCACCGGCGTCTCGCTCGGCGTGCGCGAGGGCGAGATCCTGGCCGTGAACGGCGCCCGTGGCAGCGGCAAGACGACCCTGCTGCGCTGCCTGTCGGGCCAACTGGTTCCGCGCGAGGGCGAGGTCTGGTTCAACAGCTCCCCCGTCCACACCCTGAGCGCACAGGGGCGGGAGCGGCTGCGCCGCGACCGCTTCGGCTGGATCGACGCCGCACCCGCGCTCGTCCCCGAGCTGACGGCGTGGGAGAACGCGGCCCTGCCGATGCTCCTGCGCGGCACCCCGCGCCGGGCCGCCAAGACCGCCGCGCTGGAGTGGCTGGAACGGCTCGACATCGGCGCCTGCGCCCGCAAGCGTCCGCACGCCATGCTCCACTCCGAGCGGCAGCGCGTCGCCGTCGCCCGCGCTCTGGTCACCACCCCCACCGTGCTCTTCGCCGACGAGCCGACCGCCGCGCTGCACGAGAAGGAGCGCGCGCAGGTCCTCCGTACGATCACCACGGCGGCCCGCTCACACGCCATCACCGTCGTCCTCGCGACCCTGGATCCAGAGGCCGCGGCGCTCGCCGACCGTACGGTGTCACTGGTCGACGGCCGCCGCACGGGCGCGCTGCGGCCGTTCGAGGCGGAAGGCCGGGCCGCCGCGTGCTCGCTCTCCGTCTAGCCCGCGGGTCCCGTCCGCTCGTCCTGCTGCGCCGGCTGCTCGTCGCGGTGGCGTCCGCGGGCGCCGGTTTTCTGCTGCTGTGCACGCTCGGCTCCGCGATGGGCCATCCGGACGGATCCCTCGTGCGGCTGCTGTGGTGCCTGATCCCGGTGGCGGCGACGACGCAGTTCGCGGTCGCGGTGGCCCGTACGGATCCGGGAACCCGGCCGCGGCACGGTCTGTCGGCGATCGGCTACGGCCCCGCCCGGCTGGCCGCGGTGGCCGCCACGTCGACGGCGGTGTCCTGCGCCGTCGGCAGCGCGGTGGCGCTGCTCGTCTTCCTGCGGCTGCGCGGCGGGCTGTCCGGCAGGGCGCCCGACGGCGCCGCGGAACTCCTGGCCGCGGACCGGCCGCTGCCGCTCGGCGCGGCGCTGACGCTGCTGGCGGTCGTGCCCGCGCTGGCGTCGGGCGCCGCCGCGCTCGCGCTGCGCCCGCGCCGCCGGGCGGCGGCCCCCGAGGCCGTCGCTCCCCCCGGCGAGCCGGAACGCCCCGACGCGTTCGCGGAGGCGCCCGCGCCGACCGGGCTGCCGTGGGGCGTCGCCCTCACGGCGGCGGGTCTCGCCGTCGAGACGTACGCGAGCCGGGGCGGCGGCGGTTCGCCGGTGCCGCTGCCCGGCGGCTTCGGCGGCAGCCAGGCCGGTGTGCTGGCCGGCTGGTCGCTGACCGCGCTGGGGCTCGCCCTGGCCGGCCCGGGCCTCACCCACCTGAGCGGCCGGCTGCTCCAGGCCGTGCGCCCGGGCACGATCCGCCTCCTCGCGGGACGCATCCTGATGACCGAGGCGCGCGGCATCGGCCGCCCGCTGGGCGTGCTGTGCGCGGTGATCGCCGGGATCTTCGCGGCGACGGCCCTGTACGGCTCCGGCGGCGCGCGCCCGTACGGTCTCCTGACCGGTCTCGGCGCGACGCTGGTCATCGGCTGTACGGCGGCGACGCTGCTGACGGCGACGCTGGAATCGAGGCAGGCCCGCGCGGACACGATGGCGACCCTGGCCCATCTGGGCGCTCCGGCCGGGACGCTCCGTACGGCGGCGGCGGTGCGGGCGACAGCGCTGCTCGCTGTCTTCATCCCCCTGACGTGGGCCGTCTCGGCGCTGGCCGCTATCCCGCTGTCCGCCTGACAGGCGGATACGCGGGATACGCGGGCGGCTCGACGGGAGCGGTCCCGGCGGCGGGCGGGGTCTGCGGCGGGCAGGGCCCGCGCCGGGCTGGGCCCGCGCCGGGCGGGGCCTGCGGGATCAACTCCCTTGGCCAGGGCCTATCGTGACCGCATGGCGAATAGCGAGCAGATACCCGCGGACGACGACCGCGAGATCGAGTCCCTTGACGAGTTCGACGTGACGGTCCGGCGCGGAGGGCTCGGCGGATTCCGCCTCCAGTCCGTCGACCTGACCGGCCGTACGTCCGTCCTGCTCGACACCGACACCACCGGCGCCGTCTTCCTCGGCTGCCCGATGGAGCCCGAGGGCCTCGCCAAGGTGCGGGCGGACGGCGCCCTGGTCTTCCCGCCCGTGCCGGACCTGCCCTTCGATCCGTACCGGGGGCTGCTCTACTCCCCCGACCAGCTCTTCGACGGCCTCGCGGACGGGTACGAGACGACCCCGGACGCCCTCGCCTACGAGTGGTTCCGGCGGACCAGGTCCGACGGCGACATCTTCGCGTCCATGCTGCGCTCCATCCACGACGACGCGATCTCCGACGCCCTGGACGAACTCCTCGTCGGCGCACGGGTCGTGGGGGTCATGGGCGGCCACGCGATGGCGCGCGGCACCGACGCGTACACCGGGGCGGCCCGGCTCGGCCGGTCCCTGGCGCGCACGGGACTGACGGTCGCGACCGGCGGCGGCCCCGGCGCCATGGAGGCCGCCAATCTCGGCGCGTACGCCGCGCCCCACCCGGACGAGATGCTGGACGAGGCGCTGGAACTCCTCGGCAGGACACCGTCGTTCGACCCGTCCATCGCCGACTGGGCGCGCGCCGCGTTCGATGTGCGGGCCAAGTGGCCGCAGGGCGGCGCGTCCGTGGGCATACCCACCTGGTTCTACGGCCACGAGCCGCCCAACGCGTTCGCGGAACACATCGCGAAGTACTTCGCGAACGCGACCCGCGAGGACGGCCTGCTGGCCCGCTCCAACGCCGGCGTGATCTTCCTGCCGGGCGCCGCGGGCACCGTCCAGGAGATCTTCGACAACGCCACGCCGAACTACTACCAGTCGCACGGCGAACCGACCCCGATGGTCCTCGTCGACCGCGAACACTGGACGCGGAAGCTGCCCACCTGGCCGCTGCTCCAGGCGCTGGCGAAGGAGCGTCCGATGGAGGCACGTATCGCGCTGGTCGACACGGTCGAGGAAGCCCCCGGCGCGCTGGCCCGGCTGACCGCCGCCTGACGGCCGGACCCGGCGAGCGGGGCGTTCAACTCGCGCCCCGCTCGCCCTCCTCTCGCGGCAGTACCACCACGTCCTCCACGCCGAAGGTGACCCCGACCGCGGCCCCTTCCTCGGGCGCCTCGTGCAGACCGCACTCCGCCTCCAGCACCGGGCCGCTGTCGGGGCGCAGCAGTACGGCGACCCGGCTGCCGCGGAACGTACGGGCCTCCACCGTGCAGCGCAGTCCGCCGGCGGCCTGCGCCGGCGCGACCAGCCGCACCCCCGCCGGGCGTACCAGCAGCGTCTGTTCGCCCTGCGGGGAGCCCGCGGGCACCGGAATTCTGCCCCAGACCGTGTGGGCGGCCGCGCCGCCGACGGTCGCGGCCACGACGTTGTCGAAGCCGAGGAAGCGCGCGACGAAGGCGGACGCGGGACGCTGCCAGACCTCCAACGGGGCGCCGGACTGGGCGATCTGGCCGTCGCGCATCACCACCACCCGGTCGGCCAGCGCGAAGGCCTCGCCCTGGTCGTGCGTGACGGCCAGCACGGTCGTACCCAACCGGCCGAACAGCAGGCGAAGTTCGACCACCAGCCGTTCGCGCAGACCGCGGTCGAGCTGGCCGAGCGGTTCGTCGAGCATCAGCAGCCTGGGCCGGGGCGCGAGCGCCCTGGCCAGCGCGACCCGCTGCTGCTCACCGCCCGACAGCGCGGCGACGGCCCGCCGACGGGCGCCGGGGAGGCCCACGAGGTCAAGCAACTCCTCGACCCTGCGCCGCTGTTCGTCTCGCGGCACTCCGTGCATACGCAGTCCGAAGGCGACGTTGCCGCCGACGTCGCGCTGGGGGAAGAGCTGGTGGTCCTGAAACATCAGGCCGACCCCGCGCCGGTGCACGGGTACACCGGCCTGGTCGGCTCCGTCCAGCAACACCCGTCCCCCGTCGAGAGGTTGCAGCCCTGCGACGACCCGCAGCAGTGTCGATTTGCCGCTGCCGCTCGGTCCCAGCACGCAGACGATCTCGTGCTCGGCGACCTCCAGGTCCACCGCGTGGAGCGCGGTACGCGCGTCCTTGCGCTCTCCGAACCGTACGGTGACGTCCGCCAGGGTCAGCAAGGCCATCAGAACTCTCCGGTGCGGTCGGTGCGGATACGTTCGAGGACCAGGAGCGACGCGGCGCACACGATCATCAGGACCGTGCTCAGCGCCATCGCCTGGCCGTAGTTCATCTCGCCGGGCCGTCCGAGCAGCCGGGCCACGGCGACCGGAAGCGTCGGACTGTCGGCGCGCGCGATGAAGACCGTCGCGCCGAATTCGCCCAGCGACACGGCGAAAGCGAACCCCGCCGCGACGAGCAACGCCCGCCGCACGAAAGGCAGATCAACCTCGCGCCAGGCGCGCAGCGGCGAAGCGCCGAGCACCGAGGCCGCCTCGCGCAGCCGTCCGTCCACCGCGCGCAGCACCGGCAGCATGGTCCGCACCACGAACGGCACGCCGACCAGCGCCTGCGCGAGCGGCACCAGGATCCATGACGTACGCAGGTCCAGCGGGGGCTTGTCGAGCGTGATCAGGAAGCCGAAGCCGACGGTCACCGCGGAGACGCCGAGCGGCAGCATCAGCAGCGCGTCGAAGCCCCGTACGAACCGGCCGGCCCTGCGGGTGAGCGCCGCCGCCGCGAGCCCGCCCACCAGCAGGGCGATGGCCGTCGCGACCACGGCGTAGCGCAGTGAGTTCCACACCGCGTCGATCGGCGGTACGGGGAAGGTACCGCTCGTGTCGACGGAGACGAGCGCCCGGTAGAACGCGAGGCCGTACCCGCCGGGCCCTTCGAAGGACCGCTCGACCAGCACGCCGAGCGGCAGCAGGATCAGCAGCGTCACGCTCACGAGGACGCCGCCGAACAGCGTCCACTGGCCGGCGCCGCGCGGCCTGCCCGCGGTGGTCGCGGGGTCGACCAGCCTCAGAGCGGTTTCCCGGCGCCGTACGGTCCACGCGTGCAGGGCGAGGATCGCGCCGACGGCGGCGAACTGGACGAGTGTCAGCACGGCCGCTTCCGGCAGGGCGAGCAGCTGTGCGGTCTGCCGGTAGATCTCCACCTCCAGGGTGGAGTACGCGGGACCGCCCAGGATCTGTACGACGCCGAAGGAGGTGAAGGTGAAAAGGAAGACCATCAGGGCGGCGGCCGCGACGGCCGGGCCGAGGGCGGGCAGCGTCACCCGGCGCCAGGCGGTGAACCGTCCGGCGCCCAGTACCCGCGCGGCCTCTTCCTGCCGCGGATCGAGCTGGGACCACAGGCCGCCCACGGTCCGTACGACCACCGCGTAGTTGAAGAAGACATGCGCGAGCAGGATCGCCCAGACCGTGGTGTCGAGCCGTACGCCCCACAGCTCGTCCAGCAGCCCGCCCCGGCCGAGCAGCGCGAGGAAGGCCGTACCGGCGACGACGGTCGGCAGGACGAACGGCACGGTGACCACGGCGCGCAGCAGCTGCTTGCCGGGGAACTCGAAGCGCGCGAAGACATACGCTCCGGGCAGCGCGATCAGCAGGGTGAGGGCGGTGGAGGCGAAGGCCTGCCAGGTGGTGAACCACAGGACGTGCTGGATGTCGGGGCGGCCGAGCACGTCCCCGATCCGGCCGAACTGCCAGGCGCCGCCGGTCTTCAGCCCGCGGCCGACGATCGCGGCCACCGGATAGGCGAAGAAGACCGCGAAGAACACGAGCGGGCCGGCCATCAGCCCCAGCCGCACGGCGTTCGCGCGAACGGCCGCCCGGGAACGGGCGGCTGTCCGGGCGTCCGGGGACGGCTGGGGACCGGTGGGCGGTCCGGTTACTTCACGACGAGTGAGGTCCACGACTGGATCCACTGTTCACGCCCGGCCGCGATCCTGTCCGGAGTCACGGTCCACGGCTTGTCGACGCTCGCGCCGAACTCGGTGAAGACGTCCGGCAGCTTCACTCCCCTGACCACCGGGTCCACGAACATGTTGAGCGGCATGTCCGCCTGGAACTCCTTGCTGATCATGAAGTCGATCAGCGCCTTGCCGCCCGCCTCGTTCTTCGCGCCGTCCAGCAGCCCGGCGAACTCGATCTGCCGGAAGCAGGTGCCCGTGGCGACACCGGTCGGTGCCTGCGCCGGCCGCGGTTCGGCGTACACGACCTCCGCCGGCGGGCTGGAGGCGTACGAGACGACGAGCGGCCGGTCGGCCTTGGCCTTCTTGCCGCCGGCGGATCCGGAGAAGTCCTCGTTGTAGGCCTGCTCCCAGCTGTCCACCACGCGCACGCCGTTGGCCGTGAGCTTCTTCCAGTAGTCCTGCCAGCCGTCGTCGCCGTACCGCGCGACCGTGCCGAGCAGGAAGCCGAGGCCAGGTGAGGAGGTCGCGACGTTCTCGGTGACGAGGAGGTTCTTGTACTGGGGCTTGATCAGATCGTCGAAGGACGCCGGCGGCGCGAGCTTCCTGTCGGCGAAGTACTTCTTGTCATAGTTGACGCAGAGGTCGCCGGTGTCGATCGGGGTGACGCGGTTCTTGTCCTTGTCGAGCTGAGCGGCCGGCTCGACCTGGTCGAGGCCCTTGGCCTTGTACGGCGTGAACAGGCCGTTGTCGAGGGCGCGCGAGAGCAGGGTGTTGTCGACGCCGAAGAAGACGTCGCCCTGCGGCGAGCCCTTGGTGAGAACGGCCTTGTTGACCGCCTCGCCGGCGTCACCGCTCTTGATCACATGGACCGTGTAACCGGTCTCCTTGGTGAATTCCTTCAGCACGGCCGGAGAGGCGGCGAAGGAATCGTGGCTGACGAGCGTGACGTCCTTGGACTTCGCGCCGTCACCGGACGCCGACGAGCCGCCGGAGCCGCCCGAGCCGCAGGCGGCGAGGGTCGAGACGCCGAGCGCGGCGGCGACGGCGGCCAGCGTGATCTTTCTGGTGGTGCCCACTGAAATTCCTCCTGGGATGACCAGGAGAAGACGCGGCCCTGCCCGGATTCCGCTCGCGGGCGAGCGGAATCCGGGCAGGGCGCAACAGCTTGAGTGATGTCCGAACTTCCTACCCAGAATGACCTGGGCAAGGTTCAGAGGGTCTGCGGCCGCTGCCCGTTCTCACGGACATGTGCCGCACTCTCAGCGCTGTGGCGCTCCCCTGTCGGAATATGTTTTTCGTTCGAACCAAGGCTACAGGGGGCCGCGAGCCACCGGCCCGTCGGCGCTCCCGTAAGAGATGCCCTGGCGAAACGCTCTACTGCTCGGCCGCCGCCAGCTGTCCGCACGCGCCGTCGATCTCCTGGCCGCGGGTGTCCCGTACGGTCACGGGCACGCCGTGGGACGCGATCGCGTCGACGAACGCCTTCTCGTCCTCGGGGCGCGACGCCGTCCACTTCGATCCCGGAGTCGGGTTGAGCGGGATCAGGTTGACGTGCACCCGCTTGTTCTTCAGCAGCCGGCCCAGCAGATCGCCGCGCCACGCCTGGTCGTTGATGTCCCGGATCAGTGCGTACTCGATGGAGACCCGGCGGCCGGACTTCTCCGCGTACTCCCACGCGGCGTCCAGCACTTCGCGGACCTTCCACCGGGTGTTGACCGGCACGAGGGTGTCGCGCAGCTCGTCGTCCGGCGCGTGCAGCGAGACGGCGAGACGGCATTTGAAGCCCTCGTCGGCGAACCGGTGCATCGCGGGGACCAGACCGACGGTCGAGACCGTGATCCCGCGCTGGGAGAGACCCAGCCCGTCGGGCTCGGGGTCGGTCAGCCTGCGGACCGCTCCGACCACCCGCTTGTAGTTGGCGAGCGGCTCGCCCATGCCCATGAAGACGATGTTGGAGAGCCGGGCGGGCCCGCCGGGGACCTCGCCGTCGCGCAGCGCGCGCATGCCGTCCACGATCTGGTGCACGATCTCGGCGGTGGAGAGGTTGCGGTCGAGGCCGGCCTGTCCCGTCGCGCAGAACGGGCAGTTCATCCCGCAACCCGCCTGCGACGAGATGCACATGGTGACCCGGTCCGGGTAGCGCATGAGCACGGACTCGACCAGCGTGCCGTCATGCAGCCGCCACAGCGTCTTGCGGGTGGTGTCGTCGTCGGTCGAGATGTGGCGCACGACCGACATCAGGTCGGGCAGCAGTTCGTCGGCGAGCTTCTGGCGCGAGGCGGCCGGGATGTCCGTCCACTGCTCGGGGTCGTGGGCATAGCGCGCGAAGTAGTGCTGGGACAGCTGCTTGGCGCGGAACGCCTTCTCCCCGACCGCGGCGACGGCCTCGCGGCGCTCGGCGGGGGTGAGGTCGGCGAGATGCCGCGGGGGCTTCTTGGCTCCGCGGGGCGCGGCAAAAGTGAGTTCTCCGGGTACAGGCATGGTCGTACCAGTGTCGCAGACGCACGAGAAAGGGTCCGCTGCCCTGTGGACAACGGACCCTCTGCTCCAACGTGCCTGGTCAGGCGCGGTCCTGGTGACAACCGATGAACTCAGGAACGGACGAAACCACCAACCGAACCACCCAGGGACCGGACAGCTCAGGAACCGACGAACAGCACCAGCAGCAGCCAGACCACCGGAGCGGTCGGCAGCAGGGAGTCGAGCCGGTCCATGATGCCGCCGTGTCCCGGCAGCAGCGTGCCCATGTCCTTGATGCCGAGATCCCGCTTGATCATGGACTCGCCGAGGTCACCGAGGGTGGCGCTGACGGCGACTCCGAGGCCGATCAGCAGCCCCTGCCACCAGATCCCGCCGTCGATGAGGAACTCCATGCAGAGCGCACCGGCCGCCATCGAGAAGGCGATCGCCCCGAAAAGACCCTCCCGGGTCTTGCCGGGACTGATGCGCGGCGCGAGCTTGTGCCGGCCGAAGCGCCAGCCGACGGCGTACGCGCCGGTGTCGCTGACGACCGTCAGCACCAGGAACATCAGGACGCGCCGGGGGCCGTCGTCCGCCGTGAGCAGCAGTGCCACGAACGTGGCGAGGAACGGCACGTAGAACGCGGCGAACACGCCGGCCGTGACGTCCTTCAGATAGCCCTCGGGGGGCTCCGTCATCCGCCAGATCAGTACGGCGAGCGCGGTGAGGGCCATCGCGACCCAGGCACCCTCCGCGCCGCGTACGTATCCGGCGACGATCATCGCGGCGCCGCCCAGCGCCAGCGGGACGAGCGGGGCCTTGATGCCCTTCTTCTCGTCCAGCCGGGACGTCAGCTCCCACAGACCGACCACGGAGGCGACCACGACGACGCCGACGAACACGGCCTTCACGATGAAGAGCGCGGCCACGACGACCACACCGAGCCCGAGGCCGACCCCTATGGCCGCGCGCAGGTCACGGCCCGCCCGCTTCTTCTCAGGCGGGGGCGGCGGAGGGGCTGACATGGACTCCTGCGGCCTCTCGTCGCGGAACAGGGGGGCGCCCGGCGGCCGGACAGCTCTCCGGGCGGCGTCCTGGTCCCCGCCGTTCACGGGTCCTTCGGGCACGATGGGCATGGGACGAGTCTGCTGTGCGTCCGGCTCATCGTATGCGGGACCCGCCGAGGGAGCCCCCGGGTCGGGCGGTCCCCAGGAACCGGCTGTCGGCGGGGCACCCCAGGAAGAGTCGTTCATCAGACTTCGAGCAGCTCGGCTTCCTTGTGCTTGAGCAGGTCGTCCACCTGGGCGACATACTTCGCGGTGGTGTCGTCGAGTTCCTTCTCCGCGCGGCGGCCCTCGTCCTCGCCGACCTCGCCGTCCTTCACGAGCTTGTCGATCGTTTCCTTGGCCTTGCGGCGCACGGCACGGATCGAGATCTTCGAGTCCTCGGCCTTGGTCTTGGCGACCTTGATGAACTCCTTGCGGCGGTCCTGCGTCAGCTCGGGGAACACCACCCGGATGATGTTGCCGTCGTTGCCCGGGTTGACCCCGAGGTCGGAGTCCCTGATCGCCTGTTCGATATTGCGCAGCGCGCTCTTGTCGAACGGGGTCACCACGGCCATCCGCGGCTCGGGCACGGAGAACGAGGCGAGCTGGTTGATCGGGGTGAGGGCACCGTAGTAGTCCGCCACGATCTTGTTGAACATCGCCGGGTGCGCCCGCCCTGTGCGGATCGCGGCGAAGTCGTCTTTGGCGACCAGGACGGCCTTCTCCATCTTCTCCTCGGCCTCGAGGAGGGTCTCTTCGATCACCACTTGCTCCTGCGTGTCTTGAGCGGTCCGGCCTGCTACCGGTCCTTGCGGAACCTGCGTCGCGTCTTCTCCTGCACGGTGTCCGACCGGCAGGGCTTTGTCCATCCCCGTGCGGGGCAGCCCAGGATCAGTCCCTGGTGCCCTGGTCGCTCACGAGAGTGCCGATCTTCTCACCCTTGACCGCACGCGCGATATTGCCCTCGGCCAGCAATTCGAAGACGAGGATCGGCAGTTTGTTGTCCTGGCACAGCGTGATCGCGGTCATGTCCGCGACCCGCAGGTCACGGCCGATGACCTCGCTGTACTCCAGCGCGTCGAACTTGACCGCCTGGGGATGCGTCTTGGGGTCGGAGTCGTACACCCCGTCCACGCCGTTCTTGCCCATCAGCAGCGCCTCGGCGTCGATCTCCAGAGCACGCTGGGCCGCCGTCGTGTCCGTGGAGAAGTACGGCATGCCCATACCGGCGCCGAAGATGACGACGCGCCCCTTCTGGAGGTGGCGCACGGCGCGCAGCGGGATGTAGGGCTCCGCGACCTGTCCCATGGTGATGGCGGTCTGGACGCGGGAGTCGATGCCTTCCTTCTCCAGGAAGTCCTGGAGCGCCAGGCAGTTCATCACCGTGCCGAGCATGCCCATGTAGTCAGAGCGTGCCCGGTCCATACCGCGCTGCTGAAGCTCGGCGCCGCGGAAGAAGTTCCCACCGCCGAGTACGACCGCGATCTGTGCGCCGTCGCGTACGACGGCGGCGATCTCGCGGGCGATGGCGTGTACGACGTCGGGGTCGACTCCGAGTCCTCCCCCGCCGGCGAACGCCTCACCGGAGAGCTTCAGCATGAAGCGTCCGGTCCCTTTGCCGGGGTCGATCCTGTAGTCGGCAGACTGGTTGGCGTCCGCGCCCTTGTTCATCGAGATCTCCTCATGCACATACGAAGAAGGCCATTGCCGTTGGGTAGTGGTGTCCCTCGCGGCAATGGCCTCCTCGTCAGATCTGCGGTCGTCCGGCACGTGCACGGCCGACGACTGCACCCGACCCTAGCGGGGTCCGGCGTCGTTCGCGTACAACTGCGCTGACGGTCAGGCGCCGACGCGGATGCGCGAGAAGCGCTTCAGCGTGACACCGGCCTCGTCCAGAATCTTCTTGACGCTCTTCTTGTTGTCCTTGGCGAACGGCTGGTCGAGGAGGGTGACCTCCTTGAAGAAGCCGTTCACGCGACCCTCGACGATCTTCGGGAGGGCGGCCTCGGGCTTGCCCTCCTCGCGCGAGGTGGCCTCGGCGACACGGCGCTCGTTCTCGACGACGTCGGCCGGCACCTCGTCACGCGTGAGGTAGCGCGGGGCGAACGCGGCGATGTGCTGCGCGATGTCCTTGGCGACCTCGGCGTTCTCCTTGTCCAGCTCGACGATGACGCCGACCTGCGGCGGAAGGTCGGGCATGGTGCGGTGCATGTAGGTGGCCACGAAGCCACCGTCCGCGGGGAACTGCGCGAAGCGGTCGAGGACGATCTTCTCGCCGAGGTTGGCGTTGGCCTCGTCGACGTACGCCTGGACGGTCTTGCCGGCCTCGATCTCCGAGGCGAGCAGGGTCGCCAGGTCGGCCGGGGTGGTGGCGGCGACGTGCGCGGCGAGCGTGTTGGCGACGGCCTGGAACTTGTCACCCTTGGCGACGAAGTCCGTCTCGCACTTCAGCTCGAGCAGCACGCCGGAGGCGTTGTCGTCGGCGATCAGGGAGACCACGGCGCCGTTCTCGGCGTTGCGGCTCTCGCGCTTGGCGACGCCCTTCTGGCCCTTGACGCGCAGGACCTCGACGGCCTTGTCGACGTCGCCGTCGGCCTCGACCAGGGCCTTCTTGCAGTCCATCATGCCGGCGCCGGTCAGCTCACGGAGCTTCTTGACGTCAGCGGCGGTGTAGTTCGCCATGTCTGTGAATCTCTCTCGGAAGTCGAAGATCTACGGGTGGACGGCGGGGGCTGTGACCGTGTGACCGGCAAGCCCCCGCCGTCGGCAACCGAACCGTGTGAAGGTCAGGCCTTCTCGGCGTCCGCGGCCGGCGCCTCGGCAGCGGCCTCGGCCGGAGCGGCGGTCTCTTCGGCCTGCTCGGCGTCGGCGACCTTCTCCGTCTCGGCGGACGACTGAACCTCGGCCTCGGCCGGCTTCTCGGCGTCGTCCTTCTTCTCGAGGAGGTCGCGCTCCCACTCGGCGAGCGGCTCGCCGGCGGCCTTCTCGCCCGGCTTCGAGTCACCGGTGGCGGCACCGGAACGGGCGATGAGGCCCTCGGCGACGGCGTCGGCGATCACGCGGGTGAGCAGGGTGACGGAGCGGATCGCGTCGTCGTTGCCCGGGATCTTGTAGTCGACCTCGTCGGGGTCGCAGTTGGTGTCGAGGATCGCGACGACCGGGATGTGGAGCTTGCGCGCCTCACCGACGGCGATGTGCTCCTTCTTGGTGTCCACGATCCAGACGGCGCTGGGCACCTTCTGCATCTCGCGGATACCGCCGAGGGTCTTCTCCAGCTTGGCCTTCTCGCGGGAGAGGACAAGCAGCTCCTTCTTCGTGAGGCCGGAGGCCGCCACGTCGTCGAAGTCGATCTGCTCAAGCTCCTTGAGCCGCTGCAGGCGCTTGTAGACGGTGGAGAAGTTGGTCAGCATGCCGCCGAGCCAGCGCTGGTTGACGTAGGGCATGCCCACGCGCGTCGCCTGCTCGGCGATCGCTTCCTGCGCCTGCTTCTTGGTGCCGATGAACATGATGGAGCCGCCGTGGGCGACGGTCTCCTTGACGAACTCGTAGGCGCGGTCGATGTACGACAGCGACTGGAGCAGGTCGATGATGTAGATGCCGTTGCGCTCCGTGAAGATGAAACGCTTCATCTTCGGGTTCCAGCGACGGGTCTGGTGACCGAAGTGGACGCCGCTTTCCAGCAGCTCCCGCATCGTGACGACGGCCATGGCCGCACTCCTTGAGGTACTCGGTTGTCGCGTCCGCCGGACGGCGGTCGCGCCTGACGCCCCGATGCGCTCTGCCGCGAAGGACCGAGTAGCGCGAGCACCGGCACGAAGAGGCCGATGACGGGGCGTGCGAAGTCGACCCGGTGACCCGGATCGCCACAAGAAGTGTACGGGACCGACACACCGCCGGGTGACGGCGTTGTCCACAACAGGTCACTCGTCCACAGAACCAGCCCATGATCAGCGCGATCGGACCGTTCCGGGCGAGAGTGAGCCGCATGATCACTGTCCGTTTTCTGTGCTGTCTCGTGGCGGCTTTGCTGTGGATGCCCACGTTGTGGATGTCCGCGGCCTCCGCCACCGCCGTGGCCGCCCGGTCTCCGGTGGGCGAGCCCGCCGGGCGCGTCTGGCCGGTGGGCTCGCGCCCCGCCGTGGAGCGGGGATGGGAGCCGCCGGATTCCGCGTACGGACCGGGTCACCGAGGTGTGGACCTCAAGGGCGCCCCGGGCGCACCGGTGCGTGCCGTGACGGCGGGGCGGGTCTCCTTCGCGGGGCGGGTGGCGGGACGCGGGGTGCTCTCGGTCGCGCTCTCCGGCACGGGCGATCCGCCGCTGCGTACGACGTACGAGCCGGTGGAGCCGCTGGCCGCCGAGGGGGACGAGGTGGCGGCGGGGCAGGTGGTGGCGAGGCTCGCGGCGGCGCCTTCGCACTGCGCGGCCGGCTGTCTGCACTGGGGGCTGCTGCGGGGCGAGACGTATCTGAACCCGCTGTCGCTGCTCCCGCCCGAGCTGCTGCGCCGGCCGCCGTCACGGCTGCTCCCCGTCTCGGGGGTCCCGGAGCCGCCCGCGCGTCCGCTGCCCGCGGCCCTTCCGCCCCCGCGCGGGGCGTCCATGGCCCCGGACGCGGCGCGGGGTACGGCGCTGCTGATGGCGGCCGCCCTCACCAACGGCACTTCACGCCACCGGCGACGCCCGCCTCACGCACCCGGGCACCGGGCCTGGCGTGCAGGGGCCCGGAGACGGTGTGGTCGGAGGCGGTGAGGCTTGGAGGCAGCGGGGTCGGAGGCGGGGAGACGGGAGGCAGTGAGGCCGGAGACGGTGGGGCTCGGTGTCCGGGGGCCCGGCCCGGAGACGGTGAGGTCGGGGCCGTGAGGCCTGGAGGCAGTGGACTCGGGAAGCGGTGGCGTCAGCCCCGTACTCCGCGCAGGGCCATGGACACCGCGGCCTCGGCGATCTCCGTCGGCTCCTCGGCCGCGCCCAGCTCGATACGGCGCACCGCCGCGTCCACGACACCCTGCAGCATCATCGCGGCGAGGCGCGGCTGCCGGTGGCCCAGCGCTCCCAGGGCATCCACGATGATCGCGATCAGCCCGCCGTGCGCTGCGCGGATCTTCTCGCGGGCGCCGGGGTCCAGCTCACTGGCGGAGATGGCGACGACGGCGCGGTGACGCCGGTCCCCGACAAGCGCCAGCTGCTGTCGCACATACGCCTCGACCTTGGCTTCCGGCGTGTCGGCCCCGGTCATCGCCGCCTCGACCTCCGCCGCCCACACGGGGAAGTCGACGGCGCACAGCTCCTCGACGACGGCGGCGCGGGAGCGGAAGTATTCATAGACCGAGGACCTGGCAAGGCCCGTGCGCTCGGCGAGTGCGGGGAAGGTCAGCGCTTCCGTACCGCCTTCTGACAGGAGGGAGCGCGCGGCGTCCAGCAGGGCGCCTCGCTGCATGGTCCGGTGCTCGGCCACGGAGGCCGCTCGAATCCTGGGCACGCGTCCACTGTACGGATGAGCGGGCGGCGATTCAGCCCCAGCTCGGCATCAGCGTCCGACGTCGGCCAGCTTGGCACGCAGCTGGAGCACGGACTTTGTGTGGATCTGACTGACCCTGCTCTCGGTGACGCCGAGGACGTTGCCGATCTCGGCGAGCGTCAGGCCCTCGTAGTAGTACAGCGTCACCACGGTCTTCTCACGGTCGGGGAGGGTGTTGATGGCGCGGGCCAGCAGCCGCCGCAGCTCGCGGCCTTCGGCCACCTCCACCGGATTGTCCGCGGCGGTGTCTTCCAGGGTGTCCATCAGGCTGAGCCGGTCGCCGCCCTCGCCTCCGACGTGCAGCAACTCCTCCAGGGCCACCACATTGGCGAGGGACAACTGGCTGAAAACCGCGTGCAGTTCCTCCATCGTGACGCCCATCTCCGCGGCGACCTCGGCCTCGGAGGGGGTGCGCCGGAGCTGGGCCTCCAGCGTGGCGTAGGCGCGCTCGACGGCCCGCGCCTTCTGCCGCACGGACCGCGGGATCCAGTCCAGGGCCCTGAGCTCGTCGATCATCGCGCCACGGATCCGGGTGATCGCGTAGGTCTCGAACTTGATGGACCGTTCGATGTCGAACTTCTCGATGGCGTCGATGAGACCGAAGACCCCGGACGAGACGAAATCCGCCTGCTCGACGTTGGAAGGCAGTCCCACACTCACCCGGCCCGCGACGTACTTCACCAGGGGTGAGTAGTGCAGGATCAACTGCTCGCGCAGCCGCTCGTCGCCCGTTGACTTGTACGACCTCCACAGCTCGTCGAGCGACGAGGGCGGAGGGGGCCGCACGGCTCCCCGGGCAGCGGGAGGCGCTGCCGCGCGGTCAGACCCGGAGGTGTGCTGGGGCATGCGTTGCCTTGAGCCGTTCTGCTGTGAAGTGCTGGAGGACGTCTGTCTGGGCCGGAATCCAGGTGAGCGTAGCGTGACTGAAGCGTCGCGGTACGCGAGGAACCGGCGACGACG
Organism: Streptomyces sp. NPDC088725; assembly: GCF_044751305.1. Taxonomy (NCBI): domain Bacteria; kingdom Bacillati; phylum Actinomycetota; class Actinomycetes; order Kitasatosporales; family Streptomycetaceae; genus Streptomyces; species Streptomyces sp. NPDC088725. The sequence goes on along the minus strand of NZ_JBIVLO010000009.1, from coordinate 183,238 downwards.
ACCGCCCCGACAGGCCCCCGGGGCCACGCCTTCGGCCCGGGGCGTGTTGCGAAAGTAGCGCCGTCCGCCCGGAGGGCGGGGCTTGCGGCGTCCGGTGCGTGCGATCGCAAGGCGGAGAATCAGCGTCTTCGATGGCCCGGACGTACTCGGATGACTCCGACGACGCGGCGAGTATGCGTGCCGGGCGTCGCGAGCCGGGCGGGACTTTCACAACACGCCCCAGGGCCGACACCGCTCGCGCCGGCTCCCGGAGTGTCACTGATGGGATTAAAAAGGTCATCGTCAACACCCTTTCACCCGATTACTCCACGTCAAGCACCGCCTCGCCGCGCCCCGCCCGCCGTCGGCGCGTCGTGCGCCAACTGCCACGCGTCGCCGCACCGTTCGACAAACCCCAACGAGTGGAGTTCGTACAGCCTGCCCAGGGCCTCGTCCTCGGTCGTCCCGGCTCCTCTGGCGATCTCCCTTCCCTGGGCGGCGCCCCGTCCCGGCAGCGCTTCGAGGACCCGCAGCACGGTGGGATCCAGCAGATCCCGGGGAAGGACGGGACCCTCGCGCTGCGGCGCGAGATCACCGATGTCCCCGACCAGTTCGGCGACTTCCGCCGCGTCCGTGACCAGCACTCCCTCGCCTCTCAGCAGTTCGTGTACGCCGGCCGAGAGTCCGCTCGTGGCCGGCCCCGGCACCCCCATCGTGAAGCGGCCGAGGCGTTGGGCGTCGCGCGCCGTGGCCAGGGATCCGCTGCGGTACTGGGCTTCCACCACGACGGTGCCCCGGGTGAGCGCGGCGATCACACGGTTGCGCAGCACGAATCTGCTGCGGGTCGGGTGGTCGCCCGGTGGTAATTCACCGATGACCAGACCCTGTTCGGCGATGCGTGCGATCAACTCGGCATGACCGCGCGGATAGACGACATCGACACCGCAGGCCAGCACGGCGACGGTGGCTCCGCCCGCCGCCAGCGCCCCCCGGTGCGCCGCGCCGTCCACCCCGAAGGCCGCGCCCGACGTCACGACCCAGCCGCGCTCGGCCAGCCCGGAGCCGAGGGCCGCCGCCATATGTGCCCCGTACGGGGTACACGCCCGTGCCCCGACCACGGCGACGGAGCGCAGCGCCCACATCCGCAGATCCGGTCTGCCGCGGACCCAGAGGCCGATGGGCCTGGCATCGCCCAGGTCGTCGAGCTGACTGGGCCACTCCTGGTCGCCGGGGCAGACGAACCGTCCGCCGACGGCCGTCACCGCCGCCAGGTCGCGTTCCGGATCGGCCGCCTCGGCGCGTAACCGATAGCCGCCGAGCCGCTGGGCACGCACTCCGGTGAGCGAGGTCCGGCCCGTCTCCCGGGCGGTGAGCCGCGCGAGCAGCCCCGGGGCGCCGAACCGTTCCAGCCACCGGCCGCCGGTCTCGTCCCCCGGCTCGAAGATCCGGGTGAGCGCCGCCCGTGCCAGCCGCTCCCGTGAGGTGATCCCGCCGGACGTCATGAGACACCCCCGGCGGCGGCCAGGCTGCCGCGCGCGACGCCGGTGCGCAGCTCCAGTGCGAGCGCCACCTCACGGGCGCCCGGCCGGTCACGCCCCGCGAGGTCGGCGACCGTCCACGCCACCCGCAGCACCCGGTCCAGACCGCGGGCGGTGAGCAGCCCGCGCTCCAGATCCCGCTCGGCCACGTCGAGCGCTCCGGGGGCGAGGCACCAGCGGGTACGCAGCTCGTGCCCGGGAACCTCGCTGTTGACGGACCACGGTGTGCCGTCGAGGCGGGCGGCCGAGCGCTGTCTCGCGTCCAGCACCCGCGCGGCGACCGCCGCCGTGGACTCGCCTCTGCCGCTCTGGCCCAGCAGGTCGGCGCGGTGCACCGGCTGAACGCCGACCCGCAGATCGACCCGGTCGAGCAGGGGCCCCGACAGGCGCGCCTGGTAGCGGCGGATCACGGAGGGCGGGCACTCGCATCCCGCGCCCTCCAGCGTGTGCCGCCCGCAGGGGCACGGGTTGGCCGCCAGGATCATCAGGAAGCGGGCGGGCAGCCGCACCACTCCCGCGCTGCGCGCCACCACCACGTGCCCCGATTCGAGCGGCTGGCGCAAGGCGTCCAGCGCCCGTCCGGAGAACTCAGGAGCCTCATCCAGAAAAAGCACTCCCCGATGAGCGAGGGAGACCGCTCCCGGTCTGGGGAGCCCGTTTCCGCCTCCGACCAGGGACTGCATCGTCGCCGAATGGTGCGGCGCGCAGTAGGGCGCCGCGTGCACGAGCGGTTCCCCGGGCGGGAGCAGGCCCGCCACCGAGTGCACGGCGGTGACCTCCAGGGATTCCTGTCTGGTCAGGGGCGGCAGGATGCCGGGCAGCCGCTCCGCGAGCATCGTCTTGCCCGCTCCCGGCGGGCCGTGCAGCAGCAGGTGGTGTCCGCCCGCCGCTGCCACCTCCAGGGCCGTGCGTGCCGCCGCCTGGCCCGCGACGTCCGCCAGGTCGGGGCGGTGTCCCGCCCGCGGTCCGGCCCCGCCGGACAGCCCCGTGCCGACCCCGGCGCCCGGCACCATCAGACCGGCCAGCATCGGGTCGGGGCGCCCCGGCACGGGCTCCTGCGGCTCGTCCGGAACCGGTTCTCCGGTCAGCACGGCGATGAGCTGCCGCAGGCTCCGCACTCCGAGGACCGAGACTCCCGGCACCAACGCGGCTTCGCCCGCCGTCTGTTCCGGGACGACGACCTGCCGGTAGCCCGCCTCGGCCGCCGCGAGGACGGCGGGCAGGACGCCGCGTACCGGTCTGACTCTCCCGTCGAGGCCGAGTTCACCGATCAGCACCAGGTCGGCGATGGCCCGCGGATCGATACGCTCCGCCGCCCCGAGCACCGCCGCCGCGACGGCGAGATCGAATCCGCTGCCGCCCTTCGGTACGGAGGCGGGGCTCAGGCCGACCGTGAGTTTCTTCTGCGGCCACTCGCCGCCCGAGTTCACCACCGCCGCACGCACCCGGTCCCGGCTTTCCACCAGGCTCTTGTCCGGCAGCCCGACCAGAGTGAAGGCGGCCACCCCGGGCTCCAGATCTGCCTGGACCTCCACCACCACGCCCTCGACGCCCACCAGCGCCACCGCACACGCTCGCGCGAAACCCATGTCAGGCCACCCCCCGCGCGTGCTCGACCACGGGCGCGCCGCGCCGGGGCAGCAGCACACCGATCAGATCGATGCGCACCCCACCGGGCGGCGGCCCGCCCGACCGCTCCAGCCAGCAGGCCGCGAGCCGTCGCAGCCGCTCGGCCTTGGCCGGCGTGACCGCCGCCATCGGGTGTTCGAACGATCCGTCCCTGCGGGTCTTCACCTCACAGATGACCAGCGCGTCCGCGTCCCGCGCCACGATGTCGATCTCACCGGCCCTGCCGCACCGCCAGTTGCGCGCCAGCAGGGTCATTCCGGCCGCGATCAGCCGCCGCGCCGCCAGATCCTCGCCGTACCGTCCCAGTGCGCCCGTCGCGTTCGCGTTCATGTCGGCACCACCTCCGGCACCGACTCTGCCGCGACCGTCCGGAACTAGTGGATCTTGGTGGAAAACTCACCAGTTGTGGACAACTCGGCCACCCGTACGCGTGGCCGGCCCACGTCGCACACCGCAGTCACCGGGACGGGCGTCACGCTCCACCGGGGCGGGCACCACGTACTCCCGAGCAGGCGCCGGGCGCCCCCAGGGCAGGCACCCCAGGGGTCCCAGGCACCCGGGTCACCCGCCGTATGCCCAGGTCAGGCGCTTCAGCCGCTGGGCAGTTCGAGGTCGCTCTTGTTCAGCTCCTCGATGTTCACGTCCTTGAACGTGAGCACCCGTACCTGCTTGACGAATCTCGCCGGCCTGTACATGTCCCAGACCCATGCGTCCGCCATGGTCACTTCGAAGAAAACTTCACCCTGAACCGAGTGCACCTGCATCTCGTAGTCATTGGTGAGATAGAAGCGACGCTCGGTCTCGATCACATATTTGAACAGACCGACGACATCGCGGTACTCCCGGTAGAGCTTCAGCTCCATCTCGGTCTCGTACTTCTCGAGGTCCTCGGCGCTCATGGCATGTTCCCCTTCAGCCGTGCGTCCCCCTATTGTGCTCCCGCGCTCCCCGCCCCTGGACGATTTCGGGGGCGAGGACCACCGGCGCATCCCGGAGGACCCTCGTCGAGCAGCGTGCGCAGCAGCCCGGCGAGCCTGGTCGGATACACCGTCTCACGCGCCGCGAGAAGTTCGGCGGAAGTCCACCACCTCAGGCCCGCGACACTGCGCCGCTCCAGCTCGGTCAGGCCGTCGGAAGAGGTCTCGGTCTGCGTCGTACGCGCCAGGAAATACCACTCGTCCTGGTCCCAGCGCCGCCCGTCGAACGGAAACGAGCAGATCCGGCGCCACAGCACGGGCCCGAGGTCGACCTGTGTGATTCCTGTCTCTTCGGCCAGCTCGCGCAGCGCCGCCTCTTCGCGCGTCTCGTCGCCCTCCAGCCCGCCGCCAGGGGTGAACCACCAGGTCCTGGACGGATCGTCGGGCTCGTATCCGCGCATCAGCAGGATCCGGTCGGCGGGGTCGAGCAGCACCACCCGTGCGACCTTCCGCAGCGCACCACCGCCGTCCGGCACCGGCACGCCACCGCCATCCGTGCCCGGAACGCCGTAGCCCCCGCCGTCGCCGTCGGGCCGCAGCAGGTCACCGCCGTCGGCGTCCCTCGACGGTTCCTCAGACACCGGCCGAGACTCCGTCGCCCGCCCTGCGGCCGTCCCGCTCCACCGGCCTGCGGCGGCGCGCCAGCGGTCCGTACGCCGCCCCGCCCAGGATCAGCACCGCACCGGCCACCATCGCTCCGGCCACCAGCTTCAGCGGCCCCGGCTCGGACACCCCGCCGGGCAGCGCCGCGAAGCCCGCCGGCCGGTCGATCAGGCTCCCCATCGGCCAGACCACGGCGTCCACCCGGGCGTTGACCTCCGAGCGCGCTACGGCACCCTGGCTCGGGTCCTGGAGGTGGACGCGCGAGTCGAGCGAGCCGCTGCGTTCGTCACCGAGCAGGAACAGCCGGCCCTCGGGGACCGACGACGTGAAGGTCTGCATGGAGGCGGGCCCGCCGAGCGACTTCGCCAGATACGGCTCCGCGATCGGCTTGCCGTCGACCGTGAGCCGGCCGTCCCGGTCGCAGCAGGCGACCTTGTCGCCGCCGACGCCGACCACCCGCTTCACCATCGGCATGTTGCCCCACACCGGGTCCGTGAAGACCACCACGTCACCGCGCCGGACGTCATCGCCGGATATCCGCTGCGCGAGCACCCGCTCCCCCGCCTTGATGGTGGGGGTCATCGAATCGGTCGGCACCGTGTACGGCTGGTACGTGAAGGCGCCCCAGCCGAAGCCTCCGAGGAACAGAACGCAGCCGACGGCCACGGCCGCCCCCGACAGAACACTGCCGAGGCCGCCGCGGCCGCCGTTCGTACCGTTCGTACGCGGTGTCCCGCTCATCCCAGCGCTCCCCCGTTCCGGAGATAACGATCCTCGGAGATCGACGATCTGGGACGGCACCCTACCCGGCGGTACGTCCGCCGGTCAGCTTCCTCCTGCGCCACAGGACGAGCGGCACCGCACCCGCCACACCCATCGCCGCCGGAGCCGCCGCGGCGGCCGCGCTGCTCAGTCCCGACTGGTCGAACGTGCCGGGAACGGACAGCACCGACCAGCGGTTGACCGGCCAGGCCACGACGAACGCGCGGCCGACGACCTCGTTGACGGAGACCGTCCCGTTGCCGGGCAGCTCCTGGTGGTAGCGCGAGTCCAGCGAGTTCTGCCGGTGGTCGCCCATCACCCAGATGCGGTCCTTGGGGACCTTGATCGGACCGAAGGGCTTGTCGTCACAGGGCGTGTTGCCGGGGTAGATGTACGACGACTCCTGGAGCGCGGTCCCGTTGACCTCGACCTTGCCGCCCTCCTTGCACTCCACCGTGTCGCCGCCGACCGCGATGACCCGCTTGATCAGGTCCTTCTCCTCGGCGGACGGCATGAGCCCGATGAAGCTGAGGAACTTCTGCGCCACGTTCGGCGTGGGCGTCGCGGTGTCCTCCAGCCAGCCGCCCGGATCGTGGAAGACCACGACCTCGCCGCGCTTCGGCTCGGCGCCGAACCAGGGCGTGAGCTTGTCCACCAGCACCCGGTCGCCCCGCTGCAGGGTGTCCTGCATGGAGTCGGACGGGATCGAGAAAGCCTGCACCAGGAAGGTCTTGATCAGCAGCGCCAGGATCAGCGCGATACCGATCAGCAGCGGCAGTTCCTTCCAGAAGGAACGCTGCTTCTTCGGCACCCGACCGCCGTTGTCCAAGGTTCCGCTCTCGCGTTCCTGCTCCGTCGCACTTCCCAGCGGCTCATTCGTCATGCTGTCCGTCGGGGCTGCGGGCGACTGGGCGAGCTGCTCGTGTCCCTCCTCGGGATCATCGTGTCCGAATCGTGCGCCGACCGCCACGTCCCCCACATCCACTCCTTCACTCCGTGCGATTGACTCCGTGTGCGCGCCTGCCCCGATATGCGACAGACCCATCACTCCCCTAACGAGCGGGAGTTCCGCAGGGCTCGGGAGTTGGACCAATCCATGCCGATCCTGGGAAGACAGACTATTCGACGCCGCCGCGCCCTACGGCGGCCCGGCGCGCGGCTCGGGGACGCCGGAGAATGTCCCGGGCTCCTCCAGCCTGCGCCAGTGAGCGAACGGCCACCCGATGACGACAGCCCGTCCGACCACCTCGTTCTCGGAGACTGTCCCGTTGAAATCCTCGGTGAGATGAAAGCGGGAGTCGGCGGAAAGAGCCCGGTGGTCCCCCATGACGAAGATGCGCCCTGTGGGCACTTTCACCTCGAATGGGAGAGTCGAGGGCACATTCCCCGGGTAGAGATACGGCTCGTCGAGCGGGAATCCGTTGACGGTGATTTTGCCGTCCTTGTCACAACATTTGACCGTGTCACCGCCGATGGCGACGACCCGCTTGATCAGATCCTGCTCTTCCGCGGACGGCAGCAGCCCGATGAAGGTCAGCCCCTGCTTGATCTGCCTGACGACCACCGGCGAATCGTCCGGGGCCGCCTCCTCGCCCTTGAGCCAGGTCCCCGGGTCCTTGAAGACGACCACGTCGCCGCGGGTCGGCTGCCGGCCGAACCATGGCGTCAGTTTGTCCACGAGAACCCGGTCGCTGATCCTGATCGTCTGCTCCATCGAGCCCGACGGGATCACGAACGCCTGCACCAGGAACGTCTTGAGCACGAGCGCGATCAGCAGCGCCACCATGATCAGTACGGGTATTTCGAAGATGGCGGAGCGACGGCGCTTGCGCTTCACCTTGCGCGCGAGCTTGCGCCGCTCCGCGCGCCCGGGCAGCGTTCTGGTGCTCTCCGGCGTGGTGCCGGCCGGCGGGCCGTCTTCGGGGAGGCTGCCCGGTGGGCGGCCTCGCTTACCCATGGGCGCCGTCCGGGGACGGCACGGTGCTGAAGGTGCCGGTGGGCTCCACCGAGGACCACCGGCCGAAAGGCCAGCCGATCCAGTCCGCCCGCCCGACGACCCTGCCCACGGGGACCATGCCGCCGCCGGGACTGCCGAGATGATCGCGGGAGTCACGCGAGTTGCCGCGGTGATCACCCATGACCCAGAGGGTCCCTGGCGGTACGACGATGTCGAAAGGGACGCTGGAGGGCACGTCACCCGGATACACGTACTGTTCCTCGACCGCCCGGCCGTTCACCTCGACCATGCCCCCCTTGTCGCAGCAGACCACGCGATCGCCGCCCACACCGACCACGCGCTTCACGAAGTCGGTCTCGGCGGGCTCGGCGAGACCGAGGGCCGCGGCCGCCCCGCGCAGCAGAGCGGTGACGGGGTTCTGTCCCGGCGGCTCCTGGACGAAAGATCCGGTGCCGTCGAAGACGACCACGTCACCGCGGTGCGGCTCGGCACCGAAACGGTACGCCAACTTGTTGACCAGCACACGGTCCCCGACCTGGAGAGTTGGCTCCATCGAGCCGCTCGGGATCAGGAAGGGCTGGATCACGAAGTGGCTGAACAGCAGCGCGAAGAGGGCGCAGGCGCTGCCGAGCAGAGCCGTCCTGCGCCACGAGAGTCCGGTGGAACGCATGAAGCGCGACCCCTCTTCCGCCCTGGTCGGGGTTGCGGAAGAGGAGCCGCGCTCTCTGTGCTGTGCTTCGGTGTCCATCGGGCCCAGAGCTTATCCGGCCGCCCTGTGGACCCGGCAGCGCGCGCGAGCCGTGGCTCAGCGGTCGCGCTTCTCCTTGATCTTCGCGGCCTTGCCGCGCAGCTCACGGAGGTAGTACAGCTTGGCGCGACGGACGTCACCGCGGCTCACCAGCTCGATCTTCTCGAAGATCGGGCTGTGCACCGGGAAGGTGCGCTCGACACCCACGGAGAACGAGACCTTGCGGACCGTGAAGGTCTCACGGACGCCCGAGCCCTGGCGGCGGATGACAACGCCCTTGAACTGCTGGATACGGGAGCGGTTGCCTTCGATGACTCGTACGTGCACGTTCACCGTGTCGCCCGCGCGGAAGGCGGGGAGGTCGGTGCGCAGCGATGCGGCATCGACGCTGTCGAGCAGGCTGGTCATGTTGATCTGCTTCCTCGCTGATGCCACAGGTCATCAACGGAATCTCGAGAGGAGAGTGTGAGGTGTGCCGTTCGCGTCGGGCGGGCGTCGTTCCCCCTGTGGCAGGGGCGCACACCGGACGTACGGCAACGGCTCATTCTTCCACGGCCGCGGGCCTGCGCCAAAATCGTCCACCGGGCTCGGGCGACCAGCCCAGGATGGACAGCGTCTCGCGGTCCTTCTTGTCGAAGGCCGACGCGTCGCAACGCTCGATCAGATCAGGCCTGTTGAGGGCGGTACGGCGGAACGCCTCGTCCCGTCGCCAGCGCGCGATCTTTCCGTGGTGACCGCTGAGGAGTACGTCGGGAATCCCGCGTCCGCGCCACTCCGGCGGCTTGGTGTAGACGGGACCCTCCAGCAGATCGGCCATCGCGCCGGGAGCGAACGAGTCGTCGCGGTGCGACTCCGCGTTGCCGAGGACACCGGGCAGCAGCCGGGCGACGGCCTCGGTGATCACCAGTACGGCGGCCTCACCGCCGGCCAGTACGTAGTCGCCGATGGACACCTCGTGGACCGGCATCCGGGTCGCGTACTCGTCCACGACCCGGCGGTCGATGCCCTCGTAACGGGCGGGGGCGAAGATCAGCCAGGGGCGCTCGGACAGCTCGACGGCCAGTTCCTGGGTGAACGGGCGTCCGCTGGGCGTGGGCACGACGAGGACAGGGCCGTGGGCGCCGGACTCGTATCCGCTCGCGAGGGTTTCGTCCAGGGCGTCGCCCCAGGGGCCGGTCTTCATGACCATGCCGGGGCCGCCGCCGTAGGGGGTGTCGTCCACGGTGTTGTGCCGGTCGTACGTCCACTCCCGGAGGTCGTGCACGTGTACGTCGAGCCGCCCGCTCACACGCGCCTTGCCGACCAGCGAGACGTTCAGCGGTTCCAGGTACTCGGGGAAGATCGTGACGACGTCGAGGCGCATCAGACGTCGTCCTTGCCGGGCGAACCCGTCTCGGAGGCCTCGGGCGCGCCCGGCGCGGCGATCTCGGCGGCGCCGTCGTCGAGAAGTCCCGGCGGCGGGTTCACGACGGCCTTCTGCTCCTCGAGGTCGATCTCGGTGACGATCTCCTCTACGAAGGGGATCATCACCTCGCTGCCGTCGGGGCGCTCCACGATGAACAGGTCCTGCGAGGGCAGGTGCGTGATCTCGGTGATCCGGCCGATCTCCGTGCCGTCGGCGAGGACCACGTCCAGGTCCATCAGCTGATGGTCGTAGAACTCCTCCGGGTCCTCGGGCAGCTGTTCCGGGTCGACCTCGGCGATGAGCAGGGTGTTGCGCAGCGCCTCCGCTCCGGAACGGTCGCTGACCCCCGCGAACCGCAGCAGCAGCTTCCCGCTGTGCACCCTGCCCGTCTCGATCGTCAGCGGGCCGGCCGAGGCCGGTTCGGTGGCGAGTACGGCGCCGGGGCCGAGCCGCTGCTCGGGCTCGTCCGTACGCACCTCGACGGTGACCTCGCCCTTGATCCCATGGGCGCGGCCGATACGCGCGACTACCAACTGCAACTGACTACACGCCCCTTTACGGTCACACACAGCACAAACCAAACACGGGCCGGAGAAGGCGAACGCCCTCCCCGGCCCGTGCCGGTGTACAACTCAGTCAGCGGACCTGGTCCACGTCGATCAGATCGACGCGGATGCCACGGCCGCCGATGGCGCCCACGACGGTACGCAGAGCACGCGCGGTGCGGCCGTTGCGACCGATCACCTTCCCGAGGTCCTCGGGGTGAACCCTGACCTCGAGAACGCGCCCACGGCGCAGGTCACGCGAGGCGACCTGCACTTCGTCCGGGTTGTCGACGATGCCCTTCACGAGGTGCTCGAGAGCCTCCTCGAGCATGATCAGGCCTCGGTCGACTCGGCGGCGGCCGGGGACTCGGTCCCGGCGTCGTCCGCCTTCTTGTCGGACTTCTTGGCCTTCTGAGTGATCGCCTCGCCCTTGGGCTCGTCGCCGGCGTCCTTGGCGGCGGCCTCGAAGAGGGCGCGCTTGTCGGCCTTCGGCTCCGGCTGAAGCAGCGGCGCGGGGGCCGGCAGGCCCTTGTGCGCCTGCCAGTCACCGGTGAGCTTGAGGATCGCGAGAACCGGCTCGGTCGGCTGGGCGCCGACAGACAGCCAGTAACGCGCGCGGTCCGAGTCGACCTCGATACGCGAGGGGTTCTGCACCGGGTGGTACAGACCGATCTCCTCGATGGCCCGGCCGTCGCGGCGGGTACGGGAGTCGGCGACGATGATGCGGTAGTGAGGCGAACGGATCTTGCCCAGACGCTTCAGCTTGATCTTGACTGCCACTGGAGTGGTGTCTCCTGGATCTTGACGTGGTTGAGCACAGCGGGATGCCGCGTGGGGTTGCGGTACCCGATCCGCCCGATGGACGCGTCAGCCGGAGGAGAGAGGGGTCCTGTGCGACTGTCGAGTACAGCTGGCCATTGTGCCACATCGCTGCGGCTCGGCTTGACCCGGCCGAGGTCAGCCGCCTTGACGGGGCGGCCCTCCGCTCGCGGAGCCGCCGTGGTCGCCGCTCTCAGCTCGCAGCGGCGACCACGTCCGGGATACGGAACGGCTTGCCGCATCCGCCGCAGACGATCGGCGCCTGGGCGAGCACGGAGGGAACGACCCGCACGTTACGGCCGCAGTCGCAGACGGCCTTGACGCGGACGCCGCCTCCTGACGAACCGTGCCGGGCGGCGGGCCCGCGGAAGCTGCGTTTGGTGTCGGCTGCCGTCGCGACCGTGTGGGCCTTGAGGGCGCGCTGCAGCCGCTCCATCGTGGGGCGGTACCGCCGCTTCGCCTCAAGGCTGAGCGTGACCAGCGAGAAACCGCTGCTCGGATGCGGCTCCTCGGCATGATCGAGGCCCATCTCCTCGGCGATCGCGAGGAATCGGCGGTTGTGGTAGCGGCCCGCGCGCGAGGTGTCACGGACGCCTCTGGCCGCGGCGATGCCATGGACCGCTTCATGAAGCAGTCGTTCGAAAGAGAGCTCCGCGCCGCATGCGGACGAGGACTCTCCGATCAGGGACTCTGGCGCGGCAAGATCCGGCAGCTCGGGGTGGGACCTCTGAATATCGGCCCACGCCTGCGCCAGCTCTGCGGCGAGAACAGGTGGTGTCGTGCTCACGTCGTGAATAACGAGCCGGAGCGCTCCCGGGTTCCATTCCGGGGCATCCCAAATAATTTGCACGTACCCGTCAGTTGCCCTTGATGCGTCCGGACGAGGGCGGGTGCGCCGATCTGCGGAGAAGCCTCGCAGCTCCTCCCAAGGTGGTACGTAGTGACGGCTACGCAACGAGGCGTAGATGATCTACGCACAGGCCCCCTCCCCCGAGGGAGGGGGCGCACGGAGAGGCGCGTGGACGGCGCTCGCGCGACGCGGGAAAAGCCGCTCAGTAGGCGCGGGCCACGAGTGCGACAGTACCCGGGGCGTCGTCCGTTTCCGGCACCGACCCGTCCTCGGCGACCAGACACCGGACGGTCACTCCGTGTTCGGCGAGCGCGGCCTCTCCCCCGGCGCCGAGCGTCGCCCAGGGGATGCGCGCCCAGCCGCCGGCGACGGCCGCCTCCGCGGCCTCCGCGACCGTGCTGACCTCGCTGGTTCGCGCCACACGGCGCTCCCGCGACTGCCTCAGCAGCAGCGCCTGGTCCTCTTCCAGGAGGGCGGGCAGCAGCCCGGCGAGGGCGTCGACGGCGACGGGCTCCTTGCCGCCGGGGATCCGCCTTGCCAGCATCGCCGTACCGTTTTCCAGGTCGCGGGGGCCGATCTCGACCCGTACGGGCACGCCCTTCAGCTCCCAGTCGACGGCGCGGCGGCCGAAGGGCACGTCCGTACGGTCGTCGACCTGGACGCGCAGGCCCGCGGCCCTGAGCCGGTCGCCGGTCTCCCTGACCTTGGCCAGGACGGCGTCGTCGCCCTTGATCGCCAGGACGACGACCTGAACGGCGGCGAGGCGCGGCGGAACGCGCAGGCCGTTGTCGTCGCCGTGCATCATCACCAGGGCGCCGATCATGCGGGTGGTGGCGCCCCAGGACGTCTGCCAGACGTACTCCTGCCCGCCGTCCCTGGACAGGTACTGGGTGTGGAAGGCCTTGGCGAAGTTCTGGCCGAGTTCGTGGCTGGTTCCCAGCTGGAGCGCCTTGCCGTCACCCATCATCCCTTCGAGCGTCAGGGTGTTGAGGGCGCCGGCGAAGCGCTCCTTGGGGGTTTTGCGCCCGAGCACGAAGTCCATGGCGAGCACGTTCTCCATGAAGTCGCCGTATACGTCCCGGTGGATGCGGGCGGCGAAGTCGCGCGCGTCCTCGTAGGAGGCGTGCGCGGTGTGGCCCTCCTGCCACAGGAACTCCGACGTGCGCAGGAAGAGCCGGGGGCGCAGTTCCCAGCGGACCACGTTCGCCCACTGGTTGATGAGCAGCGGCAGGTCGCGGTAGCTCTGCACCCACTTGGAGAAGTACTCGTTGACGATCGTCTCCGAGGTGGGCCGGACGACGACCGGCTCCTCCAGTTCCTTCCCGCCCGCGCGGGTGACGACGGCGAGTTCCGGCGCGAAGCCCTCGACGTGCTCGGCCTCCCTGGACAGGTACGCCTGGGGGATGAGCAGGGGGAAGTACGCGTTCTGGGTGCCGGTCGCCTTGATCCTGGTGTCCAGGTCCGCCTGCATCCGCTCCCACAGGCCATACCCGTATGGCCTAATCACCATCGTGCCGCGCACGGGACCGTTGTCGGCCAGCTCGGCTTTGTTGATCAGATCCTGGTACCAGCGGGGGAAATCGTCCGCCCGCGGTGTGAGAACGGGTGCTTTGGCCATGGCGGGCATCGTACGGCGGTCGCGCACGGGGAAAGGAATCAGCCGTGTGCGCCGGGGCGTACTCCGGGGAGCACAACCGGGGTTCACGGACGCTTTGCCAAGCGCCCACTGGACGCGGGCACGGATGCGGAGTTCCCTGGCATACGGGGGATGCGGGAGCGCATGCACACGGGGGTTGCCATTCAGGGCGGTAAGGACCTCTCGGCGGATTGGGGCGCTATCCATGACACATACGCTCGTCCAGCACCACCAGTACGGGGTGAACGCGGCCCCGGACCCGGCGGCTGGCACGGACACGGAGGGCCGGGCGCGCGACTGGGCCGAGATTCAGGAACGGATGCTGGTGCCGCTCTACGAAGCGGTGTACGAGCGCCTTGAGGTGAACGCCGGGACCAGGCTGCTCGGTCTCGGCTGCGGCTCGGGGCTGGCCCTGCTGCTCGCCGCCTCCCGGGGCGCGCGGGTCACCGGCGTGGACTCCGACGGCGAACGGCTCGCGCTGGCCCGCGAGCGGCTGCACACAGACGGCGCGCGCGACCGCACTCCAGTGCGTCCGAGCCCCACCGGCACCCTGCTGGCGACGGACCACCTGGCGGAGGCGGCGGAGCCGGGAGAACCGGCGTACGACGTGATCACCGCGTTCCAGCCGATCGGCGGCGCGGAGGGCGACGGCAAGGGGCTCGGTCCCGAACTGGACGCGGCCATCCCGCTGGCGAAGCGGGGCACACCGGTGGTGCTGGCGTCCTGGGGGCCGCCGGAGCGCTGCGCCACGGCCGCCGTCCTGCGGGTGGCGGGCCGGCTGACCGACCGGCTGCGCAAGGGCGGCTGGCGCCCGGCGCACCGTGACGAGCTGGAGGATGTCGCCGCGCGGGCCGGTCTGAAGCCGGACGGTTCGGGGCGGGTCGCCTGCCCCTTCGGTTACGCGGACCGGGAGAGCGCGGTCCGCGGGCTGCTGTCGACCGGGGTGTTCGACGGGGCGGTACGGGCGACGGACCGGCGGCAGGTGGAGAAGGAGATCGGTGAGGCGCTGCATCCGCACCTGCGCCGCGACGGCACGGTCTGGATGCCGAACGTCTTCCGGTACCTCATCGCCAGGACGCCCTGAGCGGACATGAGCGCGCAGCGCCCTGACGCGTGCCGGCGCGGGGCGGCCGGCGGGAACGCCGTGCACGAACGAACCCTTCGCCGGTGTCCCTCGCGGCCCGGCAGCCCGCGGTGCTCATGCGGAGCCGCGAGCCCTGAGCCGGACACCTGTCCGCCCAGCGTGCGGAACGTGGACAACGGCACCGTTCAGGCCGTTGCCCCGACTGCGGGAGAAGGCCGCCGCCATGGAGACCTCGGCGCGCGGTCGTCCCGGCGCGATCCTCCCCCGGCCCCTCGTACCGACGCGTTCTCCTCGGTGCGGAAGGAAAGCAAGGAACCTCATGGACGATCAGCTCGCCCTCCGGATCCGGCTCTTCCGCGAGGGCGGCCGCGTCAGGCCCGAAGTCGCCGCGTTCGTGGCCGACGAGCTGAACATCCTGACCGCCGAGGGCCAGACCGTCACCGAGAACACGGCGGGCATGCTCACCAGTCATCTGATGATGGCGCTCACCCGTCTCCTCGACGGCGAACCGGTCGAGCAGTTCCGGACCGACGCGCAGGTCGCGGCCCAACTCGCCGAAAACCCCGAGGCGGTGGCCCGGGCGCGCGCCCTGTCGGTGCGGGCGGGAAGGGAGTTGGGCGCCCCGCTGCCCGCCTCCGAGATCGGCTTCCTCTCCCTGCATCTCGCCGTGCTCGCCCAGCACTCCCCCGCCTGATCAACCCACGGGCCCCCATCGCGCCGGACGGAGAGGAGGGGGAGCCAAGCGCCGTCCGTCACTCCGGACGGCGAGCCCGTCAGCCCATGAACTTCTTGAACTCGTCGGGCAGTTCGAAGTTCTTGTCCTGCTCCCCGGCCGGCAGGCCGAACGCGTTGCCCGACTGCGCCGATTCCTCGCGGCGCGCCAGTGCCGCCTGCTCCTCGGCCTTGCGCTTCATCGGGTTGCCCGAGCGCTGCTTGCCCTTGGCCTTCTTCTGCTGCTTCTTCTGGCGGCCGGGGCCGCCGCCCATGCCCGGCATGCCCGGCATCCCGGGCATGCCGCCGCCCTGCGCCATCCTCGACATCATCTTGCGGGCCTCGAAGAACCGCTCCACCAGGTTCTTCACCGCACTGACCTCGACGCCGGAGCCACGGGCGATACGGGCCCGGCGTGAGCCGTTGATGATCGTCGGTTCCTGGCGCTCGCCGGGGGTCATCGACTTGATGATCGCGGCGGTGCGGTCGACGTCACGCTCGTCCAGGTTGGCGATCTGGTCCTTCATCTGGCCCATGCCGGGCAGCATCCCGAGCAGCTTGGAGAGGGAGCCCATCTTCCTGACCTGCTCCATCTGGGCCAGGAAGTCGTCGAGCGTGAAGTCCTTGCCCTTGCTGCTCGCCAGCTTGGAGGCCATCTTCTCGGCCTCGTCCTGGCTGAACGTCTGCTCGGCCTTCTCGATCAGGCTGAGCAGGTCACCCATGTCGAGGATGCGGGACGCCATGCGGTCCGGGTGGAACGCGTCGAACTCGTCCAGCTTCTCGCCGTTGGAGGCGAACATGATCTGCTTGCCGGTGACGTGCGCGATGGAGAGCGCGGCGCCACCGCGGGCGTCGCCGTCCAGCTTGGAGAGGACCACGCCGTCGAAGCCCACGCCGTCGCGGAAGGCCTCCGCGGTGTTGACCGCGTCCTGGCCGATCATCGCGTCGACGACGAACAGCGTCTCGTCGGGCTGGACGGCGTCCCGGATGTCCGAGGCCTGCCGCATCAGTTCCTGGTCGATGCCGAGGCGGCCCGCGGTGTCGACCACGACCACGTCGTACTGCTTGGCGCGGGCGTGCTCGATGGAGTCCTTGGCGACCTTGACCGGGTCACCGACACCGTTGCCCGGCTCCGGCGCGTAGACCGCGACGCCCGCGCGCTCCGCGACGACGGAGAGCTGGGTCACGGCGTTGGGACGCTGGAGGTCACACGCGACGAGCAGCGGGGAGTGGCCCTGGCTCTTGAGCCAGAGGCCGAGCTTTCCCGCGAGGGTGGTCTTGCCGGCGCCCTGGAGACCCGCGAGCATGATGACGGTCGGCGCCTGCTTGGCGAAGCGCAGCCGGCGGGTCTCGC
Organism: Streptomyces sp. NPDC088725; assembly: GCF_044751305.1. Lineage (NCBI taxonomy): Bacteria > Bacillati > Actinomycetota > Actinomycetes > Kitasatosporales > Streptomycetaceae > Streptomyces > Streptomyces sp. NPDC088725. The sequence goes on along the minus strand of NZ_JBIVLO010000009.1, from coordinate 166,641 downwards.
CGCCGAGGATGGTGACCAGTTCCTCGTTGACGATCTTGACGACCTGCTGGCTGGGGTTCAGCGCACGCGAGACCTCGGCGCCGTTCGCGCGCTCCTTGACCTTCGCGATGAAGGCCCGGACGACGGGCAGGGCAACGTCGGCTTCCAGCAGGGCGATACGGATCTCGCGGGCCGTGGCGTCGATGTCCTCCGGGCTGAGGCGCCCTTTGCCCCGGAGGCTCTTGAAGGTGGCTGCGAGGCGGTCGGAGAGAGTATCGAACACGGTGGTCGCGGATCCTCAGGTCGGGGGCGGGCGGACAGGTCGTCCTCAAGGATATCCGGCCCGGGCAAGCGCGAGCCCCCTGCCCGGGGACGAATACCGCTCCGCGTACGCCGGGGTCACCCCCGCAGCAGTTCCTCCAGTTCCCCGGCGAGGCCGGCCGCGTCCGCCTCGGGCAGCCGGGAGCCGTCCTCACGGGTGACGTAGACGGTGTCGACGGCGTTCGCTCCCAGCGTCGAGACGTGCGCGCTGCGCACCCGTACCCCGGCCGATTCCAGCGCGTGCCCGATCCGGTGCAGCAGACCGGGTGCGTCCTGGGCGCGCACCTCGATCACGGTCGCCTGCCGGGAGGCGGTGGGGGCGACGGTCACCCGGGGCGGCGGGGCCTTCACACCCCGGCGGCGCGGGTACGCGGCCTCGCGTTCCGCGAGCCTGGAGCTGATGTTGAGCGAGCCGTCCAGGGCGCGTACGAGATCGGCACGCAGGCGGTCGGCGTGCGGCAGCGAACCGTACGCGGCCGCCACCCGCCAGCTCAGCAGCAGGACTTCGGCGGGCTCTCCGAGACCGGTGGGGAGTTCGACGGCGCGCAGGTCGGCCGCCCGGACGGTGAGCCGGTGCAGGGCCAGCACACCGGCGGCCGCGGGCAGCACACCCGGCTGGTCGGGCACGGCGATGAGCAGTTCGACGCCGACGGGTTCGAGACCCTCCGTGCCGGCCGCCCCGTCCTCCTGCGAGGGCTCGTTCTGGGTGTGCAGCGCCAGGACGGGTCCGCCGGTACGAAGCGCCTCGACGGCCAGCCGTTCCTGCTCGGCGCTGGGCGCGGTGGTGTCGGGTTCCGGGACGGCGTCGCCCGTGAGGACGGCGGCGACGCGGCTGACCAGCTCGTCCACGAGCGAGGCGCGCCAGGACGACCAGGCGGCGGGCCCGGTGGCGAGGGCGTCGGCCTCGGTGAGGGCGTGCAGGAGTTCCAGGGTGGCGGGCGAACCGATCCGGGAGGCCACGGCGTCGACGGTGGCCGGGTCGTCGAGGTCGCGCCGGGTCGCGGTGTCGACGAGCAGCAGGTGGTGGCGTACGACGGTCGCGATGACGTTCATGTCGTCGTGGCCGAAGCCCATCCGGGCGGCGACGTCGCGGGCGATGACCTCACCGGCCACCGAGTGGTCGCCGGGCCAGCCCTTGCCGATGTCGTGCAGCAGCGCGCTGACGAGCAGCAGGTCGGGGCGGCTCACCCGGCGGGTGAGCGAGGAGGCCTGGACCGCGGTCTCGACCAGGTGGCGGTCGACGGTCCAGGTGTGGACGGGGTTGCGCTGAGGGCGGCAGCGGACCCGTTCCCAGTCGGGCAGGAGCCGGCTGATCAGGCCTTCGGCCTCCAGGGCCTCCCAGACGGGGACGGTCGACTCGCCCGCGCCGAGCAGGGTGACGAGTTCGTCGCGGGCCTCCGCCGGCCAGGGCACGGGCAGGGGTTTCGCGGCGGCGGCGAGGCGCCGGACGGCGTGCAGGGAGATCGGCAGGCCGGCCTGCGCGGCGGCGGCCGCGGCGCGCAGGGGCAGGACGGGGTCGCGTTCCGCGCGGGCCGAGCGGGCGAGGACGACTTCGCCGTCCTGTTCGACCACGCCTTCGGCGAGCGGGTTGCGTTCCGGGGCGGGCCTGCCGCCGCCGAGCATGGTGCGCAGCCTGGGCCGTCCCGCCCGGGCGCGCAGCACCCGGTTCACCTCGCGCCAGGTGACGTCGGACGCGTAGGAGACCGTGCGGGCCGCTTCGTACACCTGGCGCAGGAGTACGTCGGCGTCCAGCAGGCCGAGTTCCTCGGCGACGGGGTCCTGCTCCTGGAGGGAGAGCCGGTCGGTGGCGCGTCCGGTCGTCAGGTGCAGGGCGTCACGGGTGTCGAGGAGACTGCGGCGGGCCTCGGCGAGGCCTTCGCGGGGCGCGTCGGCGAGCCAGGAGGCGGCGACGGCGCGCAGCACGGTGGCGTCGCGCAGCCCGCCCCTGGCTTCCTTGAGGTCCGGTTCGAGGAGGAACTGCAGCTCGCCCTGGCGCTCGGCCCGGTCCCTGCACAGTTCGTGCAGTTCGGGCAGGCGCTTGGCCGCGGAGTTGCGCCAGTCCGCGAGGACCGTGGTGCGCAGCCCCGTCAGCAGCCCGAGGTCGCCCGCGATGTGGCGGGCGTCGAGGAGGCCGAGCTGCACCTTGAGGTCCTCGCCGGCTGCCTTGCGCACCTCGGCGGGGGTGCGGACGGAGTGGTCGAGTGCCACTCCGAGGTCCCAGACGGGGTACCAGACGCGGTCGGCGAGGGCGGCGACGGCGGCGGGTCCCGCCTTGCCGTCGTGCAGGAGCAGCAGGTCGAGGTCGCTGCGCGGGGACAGTTCACCGCGTCCGTAGCCGCCGACGGCGACGAGCGCCGCGCCGCGTACGCCGGCTTCCCGGGCCGCGGTGGTGAACAGTGCGTTCAGCCAGTTGTCGGTCAGCCGGGCCAGGGCGGAACGGCGCGGCGGCCCGGGCTGTGCCTTCTCCTGGAGGAGGCACAGCCGGGCCGCCGCGTAACCGCTGGGTCCCGAGTCTGTCTGGTCGGTCGTCTCTTCGAGGCTCGTCACCCAGGTGTTCCCGTCTCTCAGAGTGCGTCCGGGCCGCGTTCGCCGGTCCGTACCCGGACCGCCGTCTCGACCGGCACGCTCCATACCTTGCCGTCACCGATCTTGCCGGTCCTGGCGGCCTTGACCACTACGTCGATGAGCTGTTCCGCGTCCTCGTCCTCGACCAGCACCTCGATGCGGATCTTCGGTACGAGGTCGACGGTGTACTCCGCACCCCGGTAGACCTCGGTGTGGCCGCGCTGCCGGCCGTATCCGCTGGCCTCCGTGACCGTGAGCCCCTGTATGCCGAAGGCCTGGAGAGCCTCCTTGATCTCGTCGAGCCTGTGGGGCTTCACGACTGCGGTGATGAGCTTCATGCGTCCACCTTCTTGATCGTCGCCGGGGAGGCGTCCTGGCCGGGGGCGAGCACGCTACCGCGGCTCGAAGGGGAGCCGCCCAGCGCGCTGAAGTCGTATGCGGACTCCGCGTGGTACGCCATGTCGACACCGCTGGTCTCGTCGTCCTCGGAGGACCGGAACCCGATCGTCGCCTGGACGATCTTGGCGAGGATCCAGGAGACCACGAACGAGTACGCCATCACGGAGAACGCTCCGACGGCCTGCTTGCCGAGCTGCGAGATGCCGCCGGCGCCGTCGATCGCGAGGACTCCGACGAGCAGGGTGCCGATCACACCGCCGACGAGGTGGACGCCGACCACGTCGAGGGAGTCGTCGTAGCCCAGCTTGTACTTGAGGCTGACGGCCCAGGAGCAGACGGCACCGGCGAGGACACCGATGAGCAGCGCGCCGAACGGGTTGACGTTGGCACCGGAGGGCGTGATGGCGACCAGACCGGCGACCGCGCCCGAGGCGGCGCCCAGCGTGGTGAACGCGCCGTGCCGGATGCGCTCGTAGGCGAGCCAGCCGATCATCGCGGCGGCGGTGGCGATCTGCGTGTTGAAGGCCATCAGGCCGGCGGTTCCGTCGGCGGCCAGCTCGGAGCCCGCGTTGAAGCCGAACCAGCCGAACCACAGCAGTCCGGCGCCGAGGACGACGAGGGGCAGGCTGTGCGGGCGCATCGGGTCCTTCTTGAATCCGATGCGCTTGCCGACCACCAGGACCGCGGCGAGGCCGCCGATGCCCGCGTTGATGTGGACCGCCGTACCGCCGGCGAAGTCGATCACGCCGAGGGTGTGCAGCCAGCCGTCCTCCGACCAGACCCAGTGGGCGACCGGGAAGTACACGACGGTGACCCAGAGCGCGATGAACAGCGTCCAGGCACTGAACTTCACGCGGTCGGCGAGCGCACCGCTCATCAGCGCGGGGGTGAGGACGGCGAACATCATCTGGAAGAGCGCGAAGACGAAGACCGGGATGCCGGTCTTGCCGCCGGTGAGCGTGTCGGCCGAGATGCCCTGGAAGCCGACGTGGTCGAAGTTGCCGAGCAGCCCCGCGCCCAGGTCGTCACCGAAGGTCAGCGAGTACCCGTAGAGCACCCACAGGACGCTGACGACGGCGAGCGCGATCATGGACATCATGAGCATGTTGAGGGCGCTCTTCACCCGCACCATGCCGCCGTAGAAGAATGCCAGGCCGGGCGTCATCAGCATGACGAGCGCGGCACTGATCAGTACGAATGCGGTATCTGCGCCATTCAAGGCCAGCGTCTCCTCGTGGTCGGAACGGCCCGTGCGGATGCTCACGAAGTTATGGGCCGACTGTGCTGAGGAGATTCGCGCAACGCCGTTTCCGTCAGTGCCGCTGCATGTTTCACACCAGTGACGAAGGCGCGCCGCGTGTTACGGGCCGATGAACCGGCGGGGGCGGTGCGGAGCCGCGCCGCCCCGTCCGCGAGGGTCGGAAACCGGCCGCGGCACCCACCCGGTGAACCTGGCGCGGGGGAGCCGCATCGGGCGGTACGGGGTGGGGACCGCGGCCGGAGTGTCAGACGGCTTCCGCGGATTCCGGAAGCCGGTCGGTGAGCAGGTCGGTGAGGTCGGTGACCCGGGCGACGTCCCCGAAATCCCTGGCGGCGGTGTCGACGGTCTTGCGCAGCCGGGTGTTGACGCGCTCGGAACGGACCTTGCCCGCCACGTCGAGCGCCTGCCGGGCCAGCTCCGTGGCGTGTTCCGGCTCCCGCTTGAGGAGGTGGACGGTGGCCATGCCGACCAGGTTCAGCGCGTACGACCGCTGATGTTCCGTGTCCTTCTCGAACAGCTCGACGGCGCGCTCCATGAGCGGTTCCGCGAGGGAGGCGTACGTGGGGCTGCGACCGGCGACGTAGGCGAGGTCGCGGTAGGAGTGGGCGTTCTCCCCGTTCAGTTCGGCCTCGGAGAAGAAACGGATCCAGTCGGGCTCCGCCTCGCCGTCGTGGCCGGCGTCGGAGAAGGTGTCCTCGGCCATCCGCACGGCGCGCTTGCACTTCCCCGGCTGGCCCATGTTGGCGTACGCGCGCGCCTCCATCGCATACAGCATGGCCTGGGTGCGGGAAGTCGCGCAGTCCCTGCTGCCGTACTGCGCGAGGTGGATGAGTTCCAGCGCGTCGTCGGGCCTGCCCAGATGGATCATCTGGCGGCTCATGGACGACAGGATGTACGAGCCGAGCGGTTTGTCACCCGCTTCCTTGGCCGCATGCAGGGCGAGGACGAAGTACTTCTGGGCGTTGGGCTGGAGGCCGACGTCGTAGCTCATCCAGCCGGCCAGCTCGGCCAGTTCGGCAGCGCAGGTGAACAACCGCCGTGCGGTGGGCTCCGGTTGCGTCTCCTGGAGCAGGTCGGTCACCTCGTGGAGCTGTCCGACGACCGCTTTGCGGCGCAGTCCGCCCCCGCACTGCGCGTCCCAGTGGCGGAACATCACGGTGGTCGCCTCCAGCAGGTCCAGCTCGGGTCCGGAGAGCGCGGAGGACCGGTCCGTCACGGCGGTCTCGGGCGGCCGTGGCGGTTCACCGGCCGGGGCCGGCACCAGCCAGCGCTGAAGGGGCTCCACCAGGGCGGGGCCCGCGGCGAGACCGAGCGAGGTCCCGAGGAAGCCGCGCCGCGCCAGCATCAGATCGCTGCGGGAGAACTCGCTGAGCAGCGCGACGGTCTGCGGCCCGGCCCACGGCAGGTCGATGCCGGACTCCGAAGGGGACTGGTGGGCCGAGCGCAGACCCAGCTCCTCGACGGCGACGCCGACACCGAAGCGCTCGGAGAACAGCTCGGAGAGGATGCGCGGGATGGGTTCACGTGGCTGTTCGCCGTCGAGCCAGCGCCGTACCCGCGAGGTGTCGGTGCTGATGTGGTGCGCGCCCATCTGCCGCGCCCTGCGGTTGACCTGGCGCGCCAGCTCGCCCTTCGACCAGCCGCTGCGCACGAACCACGAGTCCAGCCGCCCGTTCGGACGCCTGCCGGAATTCGTGCCGTCTGCGCCGCTGCCGCCCACTGAACGCCCCCATTCGATCAAGCCCCTGTCGCGCGATCCGCTATCAGAATGCCGCGCAATGTCGCTCTCTGTCCGGTGATTGCCACCCCTCGAACAGGAAACCGAGATGCCTCCGGCATACCCACGAGCGCGCCGCCCCAGAGGGGTTGTGCACTGAAAGTAATCCTACGATCACCCCTTCGGCGAGGGGGAGCCCACAAACGCCACCATTCGCCACCCCTTCGAATGAACGCACCTACGGCGAGGCGCGATTGACTTGACACGTCGGATCAGGCATGGGCGGAGCGCTGTACGCCGGGGCGCGCGATGCGGGCCGAAACGCCCCCAACGCTTCCGCGCGCCGCCGTAAGCGCCCCTCGGTCGACGGAGAGTAACGGGCACACTGCGACACGTAACCACCGGCGAGTTCGACCCGTTGGAGGGGGCATGGGCTTCACGATCGGCGGCACGCGGCGTCGCGGCCGAACGGCCGAGTGCACCGCGGTGGCGGAGTACACAGGGCTCTGGGGATGGGACGTCGCCCCCGGCGCCAGGATCGCGGGCGGACACTGCTCCTGCGGCGCGAAATCCTGCCCCGCACCGGGCGCGCACCCGCTCGGCCCCGACATCCCGGCGGGCGCCACCCTGGACGACGTCACGAAAGCGTGGTCCGACGGCGCGGCGGTCCTGCTCCCCGTCGGCCGCACCTTCGACATCCTGGACGTGACGGAAACGGCTGGCAGCCGCGCGCTGGTACGACTGGAGCGGATGGGGCTGCCGCTCGGGCCCGTCCTGGCCACCCCCGAGGGCCGCGCGCTCTTCTTCGTCGCGCCCGGCGCCTGCGCCCAACTCCCCGAGCTGCTGTACCGGATGGGCTGGGACGACGCGGACCTGGATCTGCGCTGCCTGGGACCGGGGGCACGGGTGCCGGCGCCACCCTCCGGGCCTGCCCGCTGGCTGCGTCCTCCCACCCTGGACACCGCGCAACCGCCCCAGGCCAGGCTGCTGCTGGGCACACTCGCCTACATCACACACCGCTCACAGGCGGGATAGCGCGCCGGCGGCCGCTTCCCGGCCCCGGACACGCGGGCGGGCGCAACGGAACCGGGCGAGACCCCGCCGCGGTTCATGGTCCCCCGACACGCGTGCGGGCGGGTGCGCGGCCCGCACCCGCCCGCACCTCCGTACATCTCAGTCGCCGATCAGCGCGTCCACGAACGCCCCGGGCTCGAACGGCGCCAGATCGTCCGGCCCCTCGCCAAGACCGATCAGCTTCACCGGCACTCCCAGCTCACGCTGCACCGCGATCACGATGCCGCCCTTCGCCGTACCGTCCAGCTTGGTCAGCACGATGCCGGTGATCTCCACGACCTCCGCGAACACCCGCGCCTGCACCAGCCCGTTCTGCCCGGTCGTCGCGTCCAGGACCAGCAGCACCTCGTCCAGCGGGCCGTGCTTCTCCACGACGCGCTTGACCTTGCCCAGCTCGTCCATGAGCCCGGTCTTGGTGTGCAGCCGTCCCGCGGTGTCGATGAGGACGACGTCCGCGCTTTCCGCGATGCCTTCCTTGACGGCATCGAAGGCGATCGAGGCCGGGTCGCCCCCCTCGGGTCCGCGTACCGTACGCGCGCCGACCCGCTCGCCCCAGGTCTGCAACTGGTCGGCCGCCGCCGCGCGGAACGTGTCCGCCGCGCCGAGCACGACCGACTTGCCGTCCGCGACGAGCACCCGCGCCAGCTTGCCCGTCGTCGTGGTCTTGCCGGTCCCGTTCACGCCGACCACCATCACGACGCCCGGGGTCTCCAGGCCGCCCTCGGTCTTCACCTCGCGGTCGAAGTCCGTGCCCAGGAGCGTGATCAGCTCCTCGCGCAGCAGGGCGCGCAGCTCGTCCGGCGTACGCGTGCCGAGCACGCGTACCCGCTCGCGCAGCCGCTCGACCAGCTCCTGCGTCGGCATGACGCCCACGTCCGCCGTGAGCAGGGTGTCCTCGATCTCCTCCCATGTGTCGTCGTCGAGGTGTTCCCGCGAGAGCAGCGTGAGCAGCCCCTTGCCGAGGGAGTTCTGCGAGCGCGCGAGCCGTGCGCGCAGCCGGATCAGCCGGCCCTCGGTCGGCTCGGGTACCTCGATCTCCCGCGCGGGCGCCTCGCCCACGACGGGGTCCTCGACGGCGACCGGCGATCCGGTCGCCTCGTCGGCGTCCGGGAGGCCGACCTCTTCGATGGTGCGGCGGGGTTCGTCCCGCGGCGTCTCCGCCTCGTCGCCGACATGCGGCTCTGCGGGCGGAGCTGTGATGGTCGGCGTGCTCGACGGTGACGAGGGCGGCAGCTGCTTCTTCTTGCGGCTGCCGACCACGAGCCCGCTGATCGCGCCGACCGCTACCAGGGCGATGACTACGACAAGGATGACAATTTCCATCCCTCGATCTTCGCAGGGAATCACGGCGTTCAGGCCGGGCGGAATGTGATCTTTGCTCCGGAGGCGCGATGCGCCGGAGTTCTCCGCGTCCGAGGGGCGACGGTCGGACCCAGAGCCCGGTGCAGGAAATGACCGCCCGCCCGCACGCCACAGCCGCGGTGAACGAGGTGCGTACCCGGGCTCTGGAGGTCAGCACGTCCCGGCCGAGCGCCGTGGCGCCCTGAGACACCGGGCTCATGGGCAAGCACTCCCGACCGGGCCCGCCGGACCAGCCGAGTCGCGTGGTCCCGCACATCGATTCCGGTGATCCGCTCGCCGCGTTCGACCGCCGCCGTCCCGCTCCGATGGATCAGAGGCGGCGCCACCGGCCGCTGGGGGGCGGCGCGCGCCATCTCAGGCCCGGCGAGCCCCGCGTCCCGGAGGAAGGGGATGGCTACTTGTACGTTCCGGTCGGAACGGCGCCGGACCTCGCGACCGCGTGGATGTGGGACAACGAATCAGCCCCGGATACGGGGGCCGATTCGTGACCGAGGCCGTCCGGCGAGACACGCACCCCCCACGAGTGTGTGCGACGCGCGTCCTCCGAGGGGTGACGGGTCACGCCCGACCCCGGCCCCGGCGGACCACCCACCACGCATGGGCGCCATTTGTACCTTTTGCATACCGAACGTACGATGCTCGCGTCTCTGGGTTACCCCAGCGGCCCCTCCCCAGGAGCCCCCACCTCTGTACGGAGCCCCTCATGCCTGACGTCTCCGCTTCCGAAGGCGCGGTGGAGACACGTGGCCTGGAACCCGTCCCGGCGAGCGGGCGTACCGGCCATGTCCGGGAACTCTTTCCCACCTGGATCGCGGCCAACATCACCGTGCTGCTCCTCACCATCGGCGCCGGCCTGATCGTCTTCGAGGGGCTGAACTTCTGGCAGGTGCTGGTGGTCGCGACCGTGGCGCCCGTCGTCGCCTTCGGCATCGTCGGGCTGGTGTCCCTGGCAGGCCCGCGCGGCGGCGCACCCGGCATGGCGCTCTCCAGGGCGGTCTTCGGACAGCGGGGGAATCTGCTGCCGGGTTCACTCATCTGGGTGGCCCGCTGGGGATGGGAGACCATCAACGCGGTGACCGGCGCCTACGCCCTGCTGACCGTGCTCAATCTGGCGTTCGGTGTCCGGAGCACCGATCCGCTGATCGGCGTCACCCTGCTCCTCTTCGTCGCCTGCACCTTCCTGGTGTCGGGGCTCGGCATCAGGGCGCTGCGGGTGTGCAGCAGGTGGTCGATGTACCTCTTCGGCGGCTTCAGCGTGCTCGTGCTGATCTACCTGATCATGCACACCCGGTGGGCGGCGGTCTTCGACCGGCCGGCCGGTCCGACGGCCGCCATGATCGCGGGCATCGGCACGCTCGCGGCCGGCGGTATCAGCTGGGCGCCCACAGGACCTGACTTCACGCGCTATCTCCCCATCCGCTCCCCGGGCCGGGCACTGGTCCTCTCGGCGGTCGGCGGCGCGGGGGTCGTGATAGTGCCGTTGGTACTGATGGGCGCGGTGATGGCGGTCGGCACGCCGGACCTGGCACGGGCGAAGGACCCGATCGCGTTCATCGGCGATCTGCTGCCCGTCTGGCTCTCGGTGCCGTATCTGCTGACCACCCTGGTCGGGATGGTGCTGATCAACGCGATGTCGATGTACTCGGCGGGCTTCACCGCGCAGACCCTGGGGATCAGGCTCCCCCGGGTCTGGGCGGTGAGTGTGAACGCGGTGATCAGCCTCGTCCTGGGCTTCCTGCTGATGGTGGTGGCGACGAGTTTCATCAGCTCGTTCGTCTCGTTCCTCACCCTGCTCGGGGTGACGTTCTCCGCGTGGATCGGGGTGTTCGGCGTCGACATGCTGCGGAGGCGTGCGTACGACGCGACGGCGCTGATGGACACCGGCCGCACCAGCGGTTACTGGTACCGGCGCGGCTTCGCGGTTCCGGCGACGGTGTCGTGGGCCGCCGCGCTGGTGGCGGGGCTGCTCTTCACCCGCGTCGAGTGGTTCGCGGGACCGCTCGCCAGGACCTGGCTCGGCAGGAACGGACTCGCCTGGGCGGTGACCATCGTGGTCGGGGCCGTGCTGTACGCGGCGCTGCCGCACCCCCGCGCGGACTCCGGACGGCGGACGGCGGCCGGAGCGCGCGGGGGCCGTTCGTCGTCAGCCCATCTGCTCCAGCGTCTTGCCCTTGGTCTCCCTGACGAACAGCAGCACGAAAGGGAGGGAGAGCGCGGCGAAGCAGGCGTAGATGATGTACGTCCCCGAGAGGCTCCAGTCAGCGGAGAGACTCGGGAAGCTCGCGGTGATGGCGTAGTTGGCGATCCACTGCGCGGAGGCGGCGATACCCAGCGCGGCGGCGCGGATCCGGTTGGGGAACATCTCGCCGAGGAGGACCCAGACGATGACTCCCCAGGACAGCGCGAAGAACAGCACGAAGACATGGGCCGCGATGAGGGCGGTGGTTCCCTCGGTGGTCGGCAGCTTTCCGTGCACGAGCTTCGCGGAGAACGCCCATGCCTCGAGGGCGAGGGCGACGGTCATTCCGCAGGAGCCGGTGATCGCGAGCGGCTTACGGCCCACCCGGTCCACCAGCACGATCGCGATCACGGTGCCGACGATGTTCACGATGGAGGTGGTGAACGAGTAGAGGAAGGAACTTGACGGATTGATACCGACGGACTGCCAGAGCGTCGCCGAGTAGTAGAAGACGACGTTGATGCCGACCAGCTGCTGAAAGGCCGAGAGGCCGATACCGACCCACACGATGGGCAGGAAGTTCCGTCCGTTCAGCAGGTCCCTGAAGGACGACTTGTGTTCGCGCCGCATCGCCAGTTCGATTTCGCGGACCCGTTCCTCCAGGTCGACGTCTTTGTTCTCGACACGGGCGAGCACTTTCTTGGCATCGGCCTCCTTGCCCACGGAGATCAAATAGCGCGGCGACTCGGGAATCGTGAAGGAGAGCACGCCGTAGCTCACCGCCGGGAGAACCATCACACCGAGCATCCACTGCCAGGCTTCGAGGCCGGCGAGATTGCCGCGCTGGTTCCCGTCGGCCAGCTGGAGAATGCCGTAGTTCACCAGCTGGGAGATCGCGATACCGAGCACGATCGCGCCCTGCTGAAAGGAACCGAACCGGCCGCGATAGGCGGCCGGAGACACCTCGGCGATATAGGCGGGGCCGATCACCGACGCCATACCGATCGCGAAACCGCCGATCACGCGCCAGATCGCCAGGTCGTAGATGTCGAAGGGCAGCGCGGAGCCGACCGCGCTGATGGTGAAGAGGAAGGAAGAGATCCGCATGCAGTACAGCCGGCCGATCCGGTCGGCGATCCGGCCCGCGACCGCCGCCCCGATCGCCGAGCCGAGCAGCGCGACGGCCACGACCTGGGCCAGCGGGAGGGACCCGATGTGGTAGCGGCTCCGGATCGCCTGAACGGCGCCGTTGATCACGGAGCTGTCGTAGCCGAAGAGGAAACCGCCCATCGCGGCGGCCGCCGTGATGTACACGACATGACGGAGGTGGTCCGGACGGGGCGCGCGGCCCTCGGCCGGCGGCACCTGCGCTGTGCTGGTCACATGAACTCCCTGGAGCCCCGGGCGACATCGCCGGGCGTGAGATGGGGGAGCCCTTACAGTGGCCCATAACGTGCCATCACTCGCTATTTCGACACCCCTCTGTTGGGTGAAAAAACAGCGCAGGCAGGCAGCGGGCAGGCGGCAGTTCAGCGCAACCGCTGGCTGATGACCTTGGACACCCCGTCGCCCTGCATGGACACGCCGTACAGCGCGTCCGCGACCTCCATCGTGCGCTTCTGATGCGTGATCACGATCAGCTGTGAACTCTCCTGGAGCTCCTGCATGATCCGGATCAGCCGCTGGAGGTTGGTGTCGTCGAGCGCCGCCTCGACCTCGTCCATCACGTAGAACGGGCTGGGCCTGGCCTTGAAGATCGAGACCAGCATCGCCACCGCCGTCAGGGACCGTTCACCGCCCGACAGCAGCGACAGCCGCTTGACCTTCTTGCCCGGCGGCCTGGCCTCGACGTCCACGCCCGTGGTCAGCATGTTCTCGGGATCCGTGAGGATCAGCCGGCCCTCGCCGCCGGGGAAGAGCCGCGAGAACACGCCCTCGAACTCCCTGGCCGTGTCGCGGAACGCCTCGCTGAAGACCTGCTCGACGCGCTCGTCGACCTCTTTCACCACGTGGAGCAGATCGGCCCTGGTCTTCTTCAGGTCCTCGAGCTGTTCGGAGAGGAACTGGTGCCGTTCCTCCAGCGCGGCGAACTCCTCAAGGGCGAGCGGGTTCACCTTCCCGAGCTGCTGATAGGCCCGTTCGGCCGATCTGAGCCGCTTCTCCTGCTCGGCCCTGGCGTACGGCTTCGGCCGGTTGCGCGGGTCCTCCGGGTCCTCGGACAGTTCCTCGCCCTCGGCCGGCGGCGAGGGCGGTACGAGCTGGTCAGGGCCGTATTCGGCGATCAGCCCGGCCGGCTCCACCCCCAGCTCCTCCAGGGCCCTGGCCTCCAGTTGCTCGATCCGCAGGCGCTTCTCCGCGCCCAGCACCTCGCCCCGGTGGACCGAGTCGGTGAGCTTGTCCAGTTCGCCCTTGAGGTCGCGGCCCCGGCCGCGCTCGGCGACCAGGTCCTGTTCGCGCTCCGCCTTGGCCGCCTCCGCGGCGGCCCGCTCGGTCCCGGCCCGTACGACCGACACCTCCACGTGCGCGAGCAGTTGCCGGGCGCCGTCCGCGACGGCGGCGGCGACCCGCGCCTCGTGGCGCAGCCGCGCCCGGCGCTCTTCCGCGCGCGCCCGCGCCTCGCGCTCGGCGCGCGCCCCGCGGTCGAGGGAGTCGGCACGGCCGGCCAGGGCCTTCACCCGCTCCTCGTGCGTACGGACCTGAAGGCGCGCCTCCATCTCGGTCTGCCGGGCGTTGGCCCCGTCGGCGGCGAGGCGGTCCCGTACGGAGGTGTCGGGCTCGGCCTCGCTCCCGTCTCCGAAGGGGGTGGTCTCCTCCGCGACCAGCAGCCGCTCCGCCAGTTCCCGTGCCTCCTCGGTGGCGCGCTCCAGCGCGTCCCGCGCCGTGGCGACGGCGGAGGACGTCCGTTCGGCCTCGCCCGCCGCGCCGCGCGCCTGTCCGGAGAGCCGTCCCAGCTGCCCGGACACGGCGGACTTCTCCCGGTCGGCGGCCCGCCTGCGCTCCCCCAGCTCCTCGACGAGCGCGGCGCGTTCGGCCCGCTGTTCCGTGGCGGCCCGCTGCGCGGCGGCCAGTTCCTCGCACCGTACGGCCAGCTCCGCCAGCCGCCCGGCTGCCTCGTCCACGGACGCCTGCACCTCCAGCAGACTCGGCGCGCCCGCCGAACCGCCGTGGGCGAAATGCGCCCCGAGGACGTCGCCCTCGGCGGTGACGGCGGTCAGGGAAGGCCGCGCCGTGACCAGGTCCTCGGCGTCCTCCAGCGTCCCGACCACGACCATGTCCCGCACCAGCCTGCGCACGGCCGCCATCAGCGGGGCCGGGCCCCGGACGAGGTCCACGACGTACGGCGAAGCCGTATCCGCTGTGCGTACGGTCTCCCCGGGCGCCGCTTCCTCCTGTGCGGCCTCGGCGGAGGCGCCGCGTCCCGGCGCGTCGCCCGGTGTGGCCGCCTGAGCGGGAAGCGCGGCGGCCGCGGGTCCTGGCCGCCGGGTCTCGGCGCTCTGCGCGGGCGGCGGGACGGCCGCGCCCGCGGCGCCGTCGGCCAGCAGCAGGGAGGCCCGTCCGGCGTCCTGGTCGCGGAGGAGGCGGAGCGCGTTCGCCGCCGTGGCGGGGTCCGCGACCGCGACCGCGTCCGCCGCGACGCCGAGCGCGGCGGCCACCGGGATCTCGAAGCCGGGGGTGACGGTGAGCAGTCCGGCGGCCGGACCGAGCAGGCCGCTGAGCTTGTCGCGGGCGCCGAGCAGGGCGCCCGTGCCGTCCTTGCGGCGCAGGCCCAGGGCCAGGGCCTCGTGGCGGGCGGCGAGCGCGGCCCGGTCGCGTTCCGCCGCGGTGGCCGCCTCGCGCGCCGCCGACAACGCGGCCTCGGCGTCCGCGAGCGTCCGTCTCGCCGTGTCGTGACGGTCGGCCAGGTCGTGGTCGTCCGCGTCCAGGGCGTCGACCTCGGCCTTGAGCTGCTCGTACTCCTCCCGCGCGGTGGCCGCGCGCCGGACCGCCTCGTCGCGGGCGTCCGCGAGGCGGCCGATCTCCGCCTGCGCGGAGGCCGCGCGGCCGCGGGCCGCGTTGACCTGGCCGTGCAACCGGGCCAGCCCTTCGCGGTGGTCGGCGATGGCGCGGGCCGCGTCCTTGAGGCGGCGCTCCTCGTCGGCGAGCGACCTCTCCAGCGCGGCCCGGTGCGTGGCCGTGTCCTCCAGGGCGAACTCGGCCGCTTCGAGCGCGGCCTCCAGCTCCGCCTCCTGCTCGCGGATCCTGGCGGCCTCGCGCTCCATGTCGTCGGGGTCCCGGCCCGGTCTCTCCTCGGTGGGGGCCATGGTCGCGCTCTTCACGCGCGCGTCCGCCAGTGAGATCGTGCCGCGCACCCGCTCGGCCAGCTGGGACAGCTCGTACCAGGTCTGCTGCGCGCGCTGGAGCCTCGGCGCGAGCCGCCGTACCTCGTCCTCCAGCGCCGTCTCACGGGCCAGCGCCGCCCTGAGCGCGGCCTCCGCAGTCTCCTTGCGCTGCTTCAGCTCCGCCTCGTCGGCGATCTCCGTACGCAGCGCCTCCCGCAGTGTCACCAGGTCGTCGGCGAGCAGCCGCAGCCGCGCGTCGCGCAGGTCGGCCTGGATGACGGCGGCCCGCCGGGCGACGGCGGCCTGTCTGCCCAGGGGTTTGAGCTGGCGGCGCAGTTCGTCGTTGAGGTCCTGGACGCGTGCGAGGTTCGCCCGCATCGCGTCGAGCTTGCGCAGCGCCTTCTCTTTGCGTTTGCGGTGCTTGAGAACGCCCGCGGCCTCTTCGATGAAAGCCCTGCGTCCCATCGGGTCGGCGTGCAGGACGGAATCGAGCCGGCCCTGACCGACGATGACGTGCATCTCCCGGCCGATACCGGAGTCGGAAAGCAGTTCCTGGATGTCGAGGAGCCGGCACGTATCCCCGTTGATCTGGTATTCGCTGCCGCCGTTGCGGAACATGATCCGCGTAATGGTCACTTCGGCGTAGTCGATGGGCAGCGCGCCGTCGGAGTTGTCGATCGTGAGTGAGACCTCGGCCCGGCCGAGCGGCGGGCGGCCCGTGGTCCCGGCGAAGATCACATCTTCCATCTTTCCGCCGCGCAACGACTTCGCGCCCTGCTCGCCCATGACCCAGGAGAGCGCGTCCACCACATTGGACTTTCCCGAGCCGTTCGGGCCCACGACACAGGTGATTCCGGGCTCGAAACGCAGCGTCGTGGCGGAGGCAAAGGATTTGAAACCGCGCAGGGTCATGGCCTTGAGGTGCACGCCGCCGGACTCTACTCCGCTCCGATCGCCCCCGGCGGTTTCATTACTCCACCCGCAGGGCAGATCAGACGTGAAGAAAGAGGCCCAGTCGTCCAAAGACCCGTCGTACTACGGGAGATGAAAAGAAAGAAGGGACGCCGAAGCGTCCCTTGCATATCTTGCGAGAGTGTCTCTCACCTGCCCCGAAGGGTTTGACGTCAGGTGAGCGCGGGCTCCGCCTGGGGTACGTCAAGATCGATGCTGTCGAACAGCGACTCGCCAGAGTGCTGTGCGACGGCGGCATTCAGCGTGTCATTCTCGGACTGGATCCGTACAAGCTCGGATTCGAGGTCCTGGACGCGCTGCTGAAGCCGTCGCATCTCGGCGAGAAGTCGCGGGTCGGAACCGCCGACGTAACCGAGAAGCGCCTTTGCCATGATGGATGGTCCTCCACACTGAGTGACCGACCGAAAGCGGTGCTGGTCATAGGGGATATCGCACCCGCCGTGCCTGGCAGTTCTTGTCAATCCCTGCTGTTCCTACTGCCAAACAGCTGAGGTGCGCGGGGATTCCAGAGTCTCACCAAAAAGTTTGACGGTCAACACGATCACGCTTCGTGGCGGCGGGCAGCCCGGGGTGCGGCACGGCGGCGGACGCGGTGCCGGCGCCGCTCCGGGGGCGCTGAGGCGTCGGGATCTTCGTTGACCGGGAAGCGTCGCACGGACCGCCTCATCTTGGCAACCGCCAGGTCATCGCGGGCGGGCGCGGTTGCTTCCGGCTCCTCGGCCGACCCCCGGAGAGCCGCCTTCCGGGCGGACCGTCAGCGGATCGCGAAGGACTCGTACCCGCCTCGCGGCGTGTCCCAGATCTCAGTGACTCCGTCCACCTTCCCGGGTGTGTCGCCGGAGCGGAGCCAGTCGAGCAGACGGTGGCAATTCTCACCCGGCCCCTCGGCGACGACCTGCACCCTGCCGTCCTCCAGGTTGAGGGCGAACCCGGTGAGGCCCCCGATCTCCAAAGCGTTTGCCCTGGTGAACCAGCGGAAGCCCACTCCCTGCACACGGCCGCGTACCCAGACGGTGAGGCGTACATCTTTTTTCATGTACGCAAGCTAACCGCTGGATTGCTCACGGATCCCAGCAGCCCCAGACGTCATGGCGTACTGTCCTGTCGAAATGAGCCTCACTCGTATGGGTGAAGCAGAGGAACATTCACGTCGAGTGCACGAGGAAGGCACAGCGCATGGGACGCCACGGACGCTCCGCTGTCCCGCCCGTACCTGAAGAGACCGGCTCCGCGGGACGGCACAGAGCCGGCGCACGTGCGAAGAAGCGGTTCGGCACGCCTGTCCGCACCGGGCTGCTGGGCGCTTCGGCCGCCGTGGCGGTGGGCGCCGTCGCGGTCGCCTCGGGTCTGCTGCCCGGCGGAGGCGGCAACCCCTTCGGCACGAGCGACACGAGCGCCACGGGCGGCGGCCAGGTGCGTACCGAGGTCGCCCCGCAGCTTCCGCAGCAGCGGGCCGCCGGCACCGACGAGACCGGCCGGCCCTCGGTGTCGCCGAGCCGGAGCAGCGCGCGTCCGCAGGGCCCGAGCGCGTCCCCCTCCCCCACGCCCGCCAAGCCGTCCGCCACGCCTTCGAAGGAATCGAAGGCTCCGGCCGCCCCGCCGAAGGCGAAGCGGAGCGAGACTCCGTCGAGCCAGCCCCCGGCTCCGGCTCCGGCGCCCACACGGACCGAGAACCACACCGTCGAGGCCCCGTCCGCGCCCGTCTCCGCCGAGAACGCGGTACTCGCCCTGGTCAACCAGGAGCGGGCGAAGGTCGGCTGCGCCGCGCTGACGGCGGACGCCTCGCTCGGCGCGCTGGCGCAGGACTTCAGCGACGACATGGCGGCGCGGGACTTCTTCGACCACACCGACCCCGACGGACGGACCCCGTGGGACCGCGCTGACGCGGCCGGCGTGTCGAATCTGGGCGGCGAGAACATAGCCCGCGGCCAGGCCGACGCCCAGGCGGTGATGGACGCGTGGATGAACAGCGAGGGCCACCGCGCGAACATACTGAACTGCGACTACACCCGCATAGGCGTCGGTGTGCACACCGGCCCCGGCGGCCCGTGGTGGACCCAGGACTTCGGCTTCTGACCGGGGCGGTGCGGGCGCTCCCGGGGCGCCCGGCCACCGGAGCGCCCTACCGCACGGTTCGCGGCGGGCGCTGGCAGCGCGGGCAGAAGTAACTGGAGCGGTTCATCCAGGGCCTGCGCCGGATCGGGGTGCCGCAGCGGTGGCACGGCTCGCCCTCGCGTCCGTACGCGTCGAGCGAGCGGTCGAAGTAGCCCGATTCGCCGTTCACGTTGACGTAGAGGCTGTCGAAGCTGGTCCCGCCCACGTCGAGGGCCGCGCCCAGCACATCCCTTACGTGGCCGAGCAGTTCGGCGGCGCGCGTTCTGGGGAGGGTCGCGGTGGGGCGTTCGTAGTGGAGCTTGGCGCGCCACAGCGCCTCGTCGGCGTAGATGTTGCCGACGCCGCTGATCAGGGACTGGTCGAGCAGCGCGCGCTTGACGGTCGTACGGCGCAGGCGCAGCGCGGCGAAGAACGCGTCGTCGTCGAAGTCCGGGTCGAGCGGGTCGCGGGCGATGTGCGCGATGACGTCCGGCAGGCCGTCCGGGGTGTTCTCGTGCAGGGAGAGCCCGCCGAAGGTGCGCTGGTCCACGAAGCGCAGTTCCGTACCGAGCGTGTCGGCGAAGCGGACACGGATCCGCAGATGCTTCTCGTCGGGCGCGTCCTCGGACTTGATGAGCAGCTGACCGCTCATCCCCAGGTGGCCGAGGACCGACTCGTCGGTGTCGGCGAGCGGCAGCCACAGGTATTTGCCGCGCCGCCGCGCACCCGCGATGCGGTGCCCGGTGAGCCGGGCGGCGAAATCCTCGCCGCCCGCGAGATGGCGTCGTACGGCTCGGGGGTGCAGGACATCGGTCCGGGCCACGGTACGGCCGCTGACCCAGCGTTCGAGTCCACGCCGTACGACTTCGACCTCGGGCAGCTCGGGCACGGCGGGCTCCTCCTGGGATTGCGGAAATCCAGAAACTGCACAGACACGACGGGAAACGGAAGACGCCCCTCGCGGCAGACGACGCGAGGGGCGCACCAGGAAGACGAGCGCGGACCGCTCAGGCGGTGGCTGTGTCCGTGGAAGCGGACTCCGACGGGACCGGGGAGGCCGGAGCTTCCCCCGCGACGGCCTTGCCGGCCGCCGCTTCCCGCTCGTCCGCCGCGGCCTTGATCGACCGCCACGCGGACTCGGCGGCCTGCTGCTCGGCTTCCTTCTTGCTGCGGCCGGTGCCGGTGCCGTACGAGACACCACCGACGCGAGCGGCAGCAGTGAAGGTCTTCTCGTGATCCGGGCCGGTTTCCGTGACCAGATACTCGGGAACGCCGAGTGTCTGTGCCGCGGTCAGCTCCTGGAGGCTGGTCTTCCAGTCCAGGCCGGCGCCGAGGTTCGAGGACTTCTCGATGAGCGGGTCGAAGAGCCGGTGCACCAGCTCGGACGCCGTTTCGAGGCCCTGGTCGAGATAGACAGCGCCGATCACCGCTTCAAGGGTGTCGGCGAGGATGGAGGCCTTGTCCCGGCCACCCGTGCCCTCTTCGCCCCGGCCGAGCCGGATGAAGGAGCCGAGTTCGAGGCCGCGGCTGACTTCCGCAAGCGCACGCGAGTTGACCACAGCGGCCCGCAATTTGGCCAGCTGGCCTTCAGGCAGGTCGGGGTGGGTGCGGTACAGCGTGTCCGTGACCACCAGGCCGAGCACCGAATCCCCGAGGAATTCGAGCCGTTCGTTGGTGGGAAGACCGCCGTTCTCGTACGCGAACGAACGATGGGTCAGCGCACGCACCAGAAGGGCGGACTCGAGCTGGTAGCCGAGCCGCCCTTCCAGAAGCGTGTGGGACGAGGCTGTACTGACGTCTGTCTGCTTCTTGGCATTCGACAGTTCAGACATAGCGCCTCTCACCAGCCGCTCAGACCTCGAGGACCTGGCGCTTGTTATAGGTGCCGCAGCTCGGGCACGCGATGTGCTGGAGCTTCGGCTCCTGGCAGCGCTCGCACGCAACCAGGGTGGGGACCGCAGCCTTCCACTGCGACCGGCGGTGGCGCGTGTTGCTGCGCGACATCTTCCGCTTCGGAACAGCCACGGCTACTTCTCCTGCTTCTCGTCGACGCCAGCTGCGGCGCCGCCCATGTTGTCCTTCTCGCCGTCCTTGACGGTTTCGGCGAGTCCTTGCAGTGCCGCCCAACGGATGTCGACGGCGTCGTGGTGGTGGCCGGGATTCTCGTCCAGCCTGATTCCGCATTCGGAACACAGACCGGCACAGGTCTCCCGGCACACCGGCTGCATCGGCAGTGCGAGCACCACCGCATCACGCAGCACCGGTTCGAGGTCGAACAGGCCGTCCTCGATGAAGAGCGTGTCCTCGTCCTCGGCGTCGTCGGCCGGCTCCGCACGGGTGCGGCCCCGGTCATCGGCGTCGTGGTACGAGAACATCTCCTGGAAGTCCGCCTCCACCTCGCGGCTCAGCGGCTCCAGACACCTTACGCACTCCCCCTCGACCGACGCACGGGCGGTACCGGTGACCAGTACGCCTTCCATGACCGATTCGAGACGGAGGTCCAGCTGTACGGGCGCGCCCTCGGGCGTTCCGATGACGTCGGCGATACCGAAATCAGCGGGGGCGGGCACCGAGCGGTTCAGCTTCTGGAGCGCACCGGGACGCCTCCCCAGCTCGTGTGTGTCGAACACGAGGGGGTTGCGGTGGTCGAGGCGCGCGTTCAGAACTGTCCCTGCTTTCGGTTCGTGGGGTGGGCCGCCGATGTCGCGGAAACGAAGCGGGCAGCCGGGATCGCGGACATACACGCGACCGAAGGACCAGGATACTGGAACGGCCGCTGTAGGCCCAATCCGGTACGTCCCGGCCGCTTCCCGGCGCTGTTCCGGGCGCCCGCGACACCTGTGACCCCCGCGAACCGCGCGTGTCAGAGGCCCTGTTCGTACCGGCGCAGCTGTTCGAGGTCGATCATGCTCGTGTCGAAGAGGCTGGTCTCGTCGAGGGCGCTCTGCTGCTCGGGGATCTGCGGCTGCTGGGGCTGACCGCCCTGCTGCTGGGGGTGGCCGCCCTGCTGCTGCCAGCCGTAGTTCGGGTCGTATCCCTGGGCGGCCTGGTCGTAGCCCTGCTGCTGGTACGCGTACGGGTCCTGCTGATAGCCGTACGCGTCCTGCTGCTGGTATCCGGCATAGGTCGGCTGCTGCCCGGCCTGCCCGGCGTACGCGGGATCCGCGTAGCCGGTCTCCGTGTAGCCCGTGTCCTGGTAGCCGGCGCCGCCCTGGGGGTAGCCGGCGGGGTCCGCGTACGGCTGCTGGACGGCGGCCGGGACCTGGTCCGGCATCGGGGGCGTGGACTGGCCGCCCGGCACCGGGAGCCGGTCCGGCGCAGAGGGCCCGGAACGCTCGCGCGGCGTTCCCGCGAGGTCCGCGAGGTAGTCCTCGTCGCTGGTGTGTCCCTGGCGTCCCGCCGCGTCCTGGGCCGCCATGTGGGCGCCGAGGGCGTCCGCGGCGGTCCTGCCGTGCAGCTTCTGACGGCCGCGGCCCACCGCTTCGAGGGTCTTGGACAGGACGGCCTCGAAGGCGCCGAGTTTGGCGTCGACGTAGTCGTCGGCGCGTCCGATCAGTGTGCCGGGGTCCTCGCTGTGCTCCGGGGCGTCGTCGTCCTCGGCGCTGTCGTACGCGCGGTCCGGGTCGGGGGCGCGGCCGAGCAGCTTCTCGCGGCCGCGGTCGACGGAGCCGATGGTCTTGGTGAGGACGACCTCGAAGTTCGCGAGCTTGGAGTCGACGTAGTCGTCGGCCTCCGCGCGGATCTCCTCGGCCTCCCTGCGGGCCTCGGAGAGGATGCGGTCGGCCTCCTCCTGGGACCTGCGGGCGACCGCGGTGTCGGAGATCAGCGTGGAGCGCTGCGCGTGGGCACCCTCGATGATGCGCTCGGCCTCCTGGCGGGCCTGCTCGGCGAGCTGTTCGTGACCGCCGATCAGCTCCTGTGCCTGGGCCAGGGAGCCCGGCAGGGCGTCCCGTACCTCTTCGAGCATGGCGAGCAGTTCGGCGCGGTTCACCACGCAGGACGCCGACATGGGCATGGAGCGGGCGCTACCGACCGTGTCGACGATGTCGTCGAGCTTCTTCTGCACGTCCACCGTGTGCTCGCCACTCTCTCAGCTGGTTGGGAGACGGACGCAACGACTGTACGGCCACCGCGCGCCCCTCGGACACCGGATGACGTCCTGTCAGTCCCTCAGCGTTCGCCGAGGCGCTCGGTGAGAGCCGCGTGGACGACGGGCGGCAGCAGGTGCGCGACGTCTCCGCCCCAGGCTGCGACCTCTTTCACCAGCGACGACGAGAGGAAGCTGTAGGTGGGGTTGGTGGGGACGAAGAGGGTTTCCACGCCGGAGAGACCATTGTTCATCTGCGCCATCTGGAGTTCGTAGTCGAAGTCGCTGACGGCACGCAGGCCCTTCACGATCGCCGGGATGTCGCGCTGCTTGCAGAAGTCGACGAGGAGTCCGTGGAAGGACTCGACCTCGACGTTGCCGAACTCGGCGGTGACCTCACGGATCAGCTCGATCCGCTCGTCGACACTGAACAGCCCCTTCTTGGACTGGTTGATCATCACCGCCACGTGTACGACGTCGTACAGCTTGGAGGCGCGGCCAATGATGTCGAGGTGTCCGTTGGTGATGGGGTCGAAGGACCCGGGACAGACGGCTCGGCGCAACTGAATTCCCTCAATTTCCGGTCCGGTCATGGTGCGTCTTCACGCACCGAGGCGGCGCGACCGTACCAAAGCGTTCCCTCGCCGTAGCGACGGGACCGCAGTGGCTCGAATCCCTTGGGCCAGCTGAATTCTCCGCCTCTGGTGCTGCGTTCAACGGTGGCGACGGCGTCGTCCGTGAGCCAGCCCTGAGCCCGGAGTGTGAGGAGGATCTCCCGAAGATCGTCATCCGTGACGGTGTACGGCGGGTCCAGGAAAACCAGGTCGTAAGGGACGCCGGGGACCGGTCCCGTCACGATCTGCTCCGCTTTGCCCGCGCGGACCTCGGCCCCGGGGAGCCCGACCGCGCGGACGTTGTCGCGGACGGTCCGTACGGCCCGGGCGTCGGCCTCGACGAGCAGGGCGTGGGCGGCGCCGCGCGAGAGCGCTTCGAGGCCGACGGCGCCGGAGCCCGCGTACAGATCGGCGATACGGATGCCGTCGAAGGTGCCGAGGATCGACTGCCAGCTGGAGAAGAGGCCTTCGCGCGCACGGTCGGAGGTGGGGCGGGTGCCGTTGCCGGGCGGGACGGCGAGACGGCGTCCGCCGGCTTCACCGGCGATCACGCGGGTCATGGTGTCGGGTCCTCGGTTCGTGAGCGGAGCGGGTTGGACGGTGTCCGAGCTGTCTGAGCTGTCTGAAGGTTTCTGCCCACGATATGGCGTACGCGGCGACCGGGCGCGGGCGGAGGGCCCGGCAGAGAGGATGCCCGGCGCAGCGGAACAGGCTCGCGACCGCCTCGACGCCTTCCTCAGGCCCTCTCAGCCCTTGTCGAGGTACTGCTCCCGGTCGGCGTCCAGCAGCGCCTCCAGGGCGGTACGCAGCTCCGGGAGGCCGGTCAGCTCCGGGTCCTCCCGGACGACGGCGACGGCTTCCTCGCGGGCCGCCGCGATGACTTCCTCGTCCTCGATGACCGCGAGCATCCGGAGCGAGGAGCGCACACCGGACTGGGCCTGGCCCAGGACATCGCCCTCACGGCGCTGTTCGAGGTCGATACGGGACAGCTCGAAGCCGTCCAGGGTGGCCGCCACGGCGGCGAGCCGGGCCCGCGCGGGCGCGGCTTCCGGCGCGTCGGTGACCAGCAGGCAGAGCCCCGGGGCCGAGCCGCGGCCGACCCGGCCGCGCAGCTGGTGCAGCTGGGAGACGCCGAACCGGTCCGCGTCCATGATCACCATGGCGGTGGCGTTCGGCACGTTCACCCCGACCTCGATGACCGTGGTCGCGACGAGGACGTCCACCTCGCCCGCCGCGAAACGGCGCATCACCGCGTCCTTGTCGTCGGGCGGCATACGGCCGTGCAGCACCTCGATGCGCAGCCCGGCCAGCGGTCCGGCCGCGAGTTGCGCGGCGACGTCGAGCACCGCAAGCGGCGGGCGCTTCTCCGCGTCGTCCGCCTTCTCCGCCTTGTCCGTCTTGCCTGCGGACGCCGATGTCTTCTTTTTCTTCGGCTCGTCGTCGCCGTCGCCGATCCGCGGGCAGACCACGTACGCCTGATGGCCGCCCTCGGCCTCCTCGCGCACCCGTTCCCAGGCGCGCTCGAAGAAGCGGGGCTTCTCCAGGGCGGGGACGACATGGCTGGCGATCGGCGAGCGCCCGGCCGGCAGTTGGTCGAGTACGGAGGTCTCCAGATCACCGAACACGGTCATCGCGACCGTACGGGGAATGGGCGTCGCCGTCATGACCAGCAGATGCGGGGGCTGATTGCCCTTGGAACGCAGGGCGTCGCGCTGCTCCACGCCGAAGCGGTGCTGCTCGTCCACGACGACCAGACCGAGGTCGTGGAACCGCACCTTGTCCTCGATCAGGGCATGCGTGCCGATCACGATCCCGGCCTCGCCCGTGACCAGATCGAGCAGCGCCTGCCGGCGCGCGGGCACCCCCATGGAGCCGGTGAGCAGCACGACCTTGGTGGCGTTCGCCGCGCCGCCGAGCATGCCGCCCTGCGCCTGCTCCCCCATCATCTCGGTGATCGACCTGTGGTGCTGCTGCGCGAGGACTTCGGTGGGCGCGAGCATGGCGGCCTGTCCGCCGGCGTCGACGACGGTCAGCATCGCCCGCAGCGCCACGAGCGTCTTGCCGGAGCCGACCTCGCCCTGGAGCAGCCGGTGCATGGGGTGTTCGGTGGCGAGGTCGGCGAAGATCTCGGCGGTGACCTTCCGCTGGCCTTCGGTGAGGGTGAAGGGCAGCTTGGCATCGAAGTCGTCGAGCAGCCCTCCCCCGACCGGTTTCCGCGCCACGGCGGGGAGTTGCGCGTCCGCGTGCCGCCGCCGCGCGAGCGCGACCTGGAGCACGAACGCCTCGTCCCACTTCAGCCGCTGCCTGGCGGTCTCGACGTCCGCCCAGTTGTCGGGCCTGTGGACCTTGAGCAGCGCCTCGGGCAGCGAGGAGAAGCCGCGTCCCTCGCGCAGCGCCGGCGGCAGCGGGTCGACGGCCTCGGGCGCCCTGGGCAGCACCGCGTCCACGGCTTTGGTGATCTTCCAGGACTCCAGGCCCTTGCAGGCCGGGTAGATGGGAATCAGCTTGCCCGCGAAGGAGTCCACGGCGTCCTCCCCGCTGTCCGTGCCCAGGGGGACGTACGTCGGGTGCGCGAGCTGGAGTCTGTGGTTGAAGACGGAGACCTTGCCGGCGAACATCCCCCGGCTGCCGGGCGGCAGATCCTTCTGCGGCTTGTGGATCCCCCTGCCGAAGAAGACGAGCTGGAGCCGGCCGCTGCCGTCCGTGAGGGTGACTTCCAGGCGCCGGCCCGTGCCCCCGTTGAACGTGTGCACGCGGGCGTCCGCGACCTGGGCGACGACGGTGACGTCCTCGTCCAGCGGGAGGTCGGCGAGCTTGGTCAGCCGGCCGCGCTCCTCGTACCGCCTCGGGTAGTGGTGCAGCAGATCGCCGACCGTGTGCAGGCCGAGGTGTTCGGCCATCACCTTCGCGGTGGCGGGGCCGAGCGTCTTCTTCAGGGGTTCATCCAGCGCGGACACGCCCTCCATTGCACACCACGGCACTGACAGGCTGCTACTCCACGCCGATGAGCAGCGGTACGGATTGCCCGCCGCCCCGGTAGATCACCGTGTCGACGGCCAGGTGCACATCGCGTACGTACGCCTCCAGATCGTCGGCGAGGGTGCCGGGCACGTCCTCGCCGATCACCAGCGTCACCAGTTCGCCGCCGGCCGAGAGCATCCGTGTCAGGACGGCCCGCGCGGTGGCGGCGAGGCCGGCGCCGATGACGGCCACGTCCCCGTCGATCAGTCCCAGGACGTCCCCGGCCTGGCAGACGCCCACCGTGGTCCAGGACTGCCGTTCGGCGACGGCCAGTTCGGCGTAGCGGGTGGCTCCGGCGGCGGTGGTCATCGCCACCACGTCCTCGTCGAAGCGGCGGTCCGGCTGGTGCACGGCGAGCGCGGCGATGCCCTGGACGGCGGCCCTGGTCGGGATGAGCGCGACCCGTACTCCTTCGGCGCGGGCCTGTTCGGCGGCGGCCGCCGCGGTGTGCCGCAGCTCGGTGTCGTTGGGCAGCAGCACCACCTCGCGGGCGTGCGCGCGCCGGATCGCCTCGACCAGTTCGCCGCTCGCGGGCGGTTCCCCGGGGCGCGCCAGTACGGTCGTCGCACCGGCCTCGGCGCACAGTTCGGCCAGGCCCTCGCCCGTCACCACCGCGACGACGGCCCGCTGGGCCTGCTCCCTGGCCGGCGCCGCCGCGGCGGCGAAGTGGGTGACGCGGATGCGGTACGGGCGTCCCGCCTCGACCCCCGCCTCCACCGCGGCGCCCGCGTCGTCGGTGTGGATGTGCACGTTCCACAGACCGTCGCCGCCGACGACGACGAGGGAGTCGCCGATGGCGTCCAGCCGCTCGCGGAGCCGGGCCACGGCGTCGTCCCCGGCCTCCAGGAGGTAGATCACCTCGAAGGCGGGGCCGCCCTCGGCGGCGCAGGACTCCGTGGCGGCGGGCGACTCATGGGGGCGGTGGCCGGTCGGGAAGGCGGCCGGGGCAAGGCCGGTGACGGTCTCCACCAGCGCGCCGAGCACCGCGAGCAGCCCGCGCCCGCCCGCGTCGACCACACCCGCGCGGCCGAGTGCGGCGAGTTGTCCCGTGGTCGCGTCGAGGGCGGCGCGGGCGCCGGCGTGCGCCGCGCGTGCGGTGACAGCGGTGAGGTCACCGGCCTCCGTGGAAGCGGCCCCGGAGGCCGGCCCGCAGTTCTCCGCGGCTTCGGCGGCGGCGGAGGCCACGGTGAGGATCGTGCCCTCCACCGGGTGCGCGACGGCCTCACGGGCCAGTTCCGCGGCCCGGCGCAGCGCCGGTGCGAGCGCGGCCCCCTCGCCGGCCGTCAGTACTTCGGCCATACCGCGCAGCAACTGAGCCAGGATCGTGCCCGAGTTGCCCCGCGCACCGATCAGCGCGCCGTGCGCCATCGCCCGTACGGCGTCGGCCGCCGCGGGCTTTGACGGTCCTGTTCCGTGCGCGGCGAAGACCGCTTCGACCGCCTGCGCCGCGGACTCCACGGTCAGGTAGAGGTTGGTGCCCGTGTCGCCGTCCGCGACGGGATAGACGTTGATCGCGTCGATCTCCTCGCGCTCACGTCCCAGGGCCTCCAGCGCCAGTGAGCACCACGTACGTACCGCTGCGGCGTCGAGGGTCTGCGGCACCTGGTGGTCCTCCTTGAGCGGCCTGAGCTGGGCTGCACGCAGGGTAGTCCCCGTCCGGGAGGCTCCGTGGGGGCAGCGGGCCCGGGACGGGAGCGCGGCAGGTCATGCTAGTTTCGTAGTACCTGGGCAGCCGTTGTATGCTGCTTCGGTTGCCCGACGAAAGTCGGGGCATTTCCCCCGGCAATGCCACATCATTCACACGTTGCAGCTCGCCGGGATTCCTGTAAGTACATCTGAAGTCTTTGGAGTGACCCGTGGCTGCCAACTGCGACGTCTGCGGCAAGGGGCCGGGCTTCGGCAACAGCATTTCGCACTCGCACCGCCGTACGTCCCGTCGCTGGAACCCGAACATCCAGCGCGTGCGTGCCGTGGTCGGTCGGACGCCGAAGCGCCTCAATGTCTGCACCTCGTGCATCAAGGCCGGCAAGGTCTCGCGCTGACGCCTGCGTCGTAGCGCAGCCCCTGCGGTTGCCTTGAAAAGCCGGTCCACCTCGGTGGACCGGCTTTTTGCCGTGCCCTGATGCCCTGATGCCCCGAGGCCCCGAGGCCCCGAGGCGACTCACCCTCACCGCAGGCGCCAGGCGTGGTCCACCGGGCCGATGCCGCCGCCCAGCGGGAAGCCGTGCGCGATCGCGCCCGTCACATACGTCTTCGCCTCC
Source organism: Streptomyces sp. NPDC088725 (assembly GCF_044751305.1). Taxonomy (NCBI): domain Bacteria; kingdom Bacillati; phylum Actinomycetota; class Actinomycetes; order Kitasatosporales; family Streptomycetaceae; genus Streptomyces; species Streptomyces sp. NPDC088725. Next base: position 138,416 of record NZ_JBIVLO010000009.1, on the reverse strand, counting down.
TGGACGGCCCGCACCACGTCCTGACCGCCGGCGAGCCCGGCGGCGATCGCCGAGGCGAGGGTGCAGCCCGTGCCGTGCGTATGCCGGTTGCCGTGGCGCGGGGCCCGCAGCCAGTGCTCCTCCACGCCGTCCGTCAGCAGGTCCACGGCCTCGGTGGTGCCGGGCAGATGCCCGCCCTTCACGAGGACCCAGCGGGGCCCGAATTCACGTACGGCGTCCGCCGCGCGCCGCATGTCGGCCTCGGTCCGCACCTGTACGCCGGTGAGTTGTGTCACCTCGTCCAGGTTGGGGGTGGCGACCGTCGCGACCGGCAGCAGCTTCGACCTGACGCCGTCCAGCGCGCTGGCGGCCAGCAGGGGATCGCCGTGTTTGGAGGCGCCCACCGGGTCGACCACCACGGGCGCTCCGGTCTCCGCGAGCAGTCCGGCGACGGCCGCGACGAGTCCGGCCGAGGAGAGCATGCCGGTCTTCACCGCCTGCACACCGATGTCCTCGACAACGGCGCGGAACTGCGCGCGCACCGCCTCGACAGGCAGGTCCCAGATCCCCCGCACCCCCAGGGAGTTCTGAGCGGTGACGGCGGTGAGCACGCTCATGCCGTGCGCTCCGAGCGCCAGCATCGTCTTCAGATCGGCCTGGATTCCCGCACCGCCGCCGGAGTCGGAACCGGCGACGGTGAGAACGCGGGGAGGAACACGTACGGGCGCGGACGGGGAACCGGTCGGAGGCATACCGCCGAATCTAACGCGCGTCCTCGATGTCCCCGAAGTGGTCCCAGCCGCCCTTGCTGGTCCAGGGCGCTCCGTCGACCGTGACCTGGGGCAGCGCGGAGGGTTTCAGGACTTCGCCGATCACCTTCCAGCGGGCCGGCAGCTTCGTGTCCGGGGGGAACGTGGCGACGATCGCGTGGTCCTCCCCGCCGGTCAGCACCCACTGGAGCGGGTCGACGCCGACCGCCTGGCCGATGTCGTTCATCTGCGAGGGGATGTCGATGCGGCCCGACCGCAGATCGATCCGGACATCGCTGGCGTCCGCGATGTGCCCGAGATCGGCGACGAGTCCGTCGCTGACGTCGGTCATGGCGGTGGCGCCGAGTCCGGCGGCCGCGGGACCCGCGTGGTATGGCGGTTCCGGCCTGCGGTGCGCCTCCACGAAGGCGCGCGGTGAGCGGAATCCACGCGAGAGCACCGCGTGCCCGGCCGCCGACCAGCCCAACCAGCCGGTGTACGCGACGAGATCGCCGGGCCGGGCGCCCGATCTGAGCACCGGCTCGTGGTCGCGCAGATCCCCGAGCGCGGTGATGGCGATGGTGATGGTGTCGCCGCGTACGACATCTCCGCCGACCACGGCCGCGCCCGCGACCTGGCACTCGTCACGGATGCCGTCCATCAGCTCGGCGGGCCAGGTGACGGGGAGTTCGGCCGGGACGATCAGGCCGAGGAGCACCGCCGTGGGGACCGCGCCCATCGCCGCGATGTCGGCGAGGTTCTGCGCCGCCGACTTGCGGCCCACGTCGTACGCCGTCGACCAGTCCCGGCGGAAGTGCCGTCCCTCCAGCAGCAGGTCCGTACTCGCCACGACCCTCCGGTCGGGCGCGGCCACCACCGCGGCGTCGTCGCCCGGCCCGAGCCGGACCGCCGGGGTGGTGGTGAGCCGGGAAGTCAGCTCTCTGATGAGGCCGAACTCCCCCAACTCGCCCACGGTTCCCTTCACCGAGTCTCCCCTCTCAAGAGTTACGTCAACTTCTGTTTTCCGTACGCGGACCCTGCCCGTACGCCGGACCGCGGGCGCCACCAGCTTCCCGGGTCTCCCCGTGGCCCGCGGTGACGCGATAACGTGGCGTCCCTTTCCCCCCACACGATCCTCGTGGCCGTCCTGGAGGTTCCGTGGTACAGGCGTACATCCTCATCCAGACCGAAGTGGGCAGGGCGACCGCCGTCGCCGAGACCATCGCCCGGCTTCCCGGCGTGATACAGGCGGAGGACGTCACCGGGCCCTATGACGTCATCGTGCGCGCGCAGGCCGACACCGTCGACGAACTCGGCCGGATGGTGGTGGCCAGGATCCAGCAGGTGGACGGCCTCACGCGTACGCTGACCTGTCCGGTCGTGCACCTGTAGCCCCCGTCTACGCTGGGCCGGTGATACGTATCCGCCGACCGCTCTCCCGCCGCAGGCTATCCGGCCGTCCGCCCGTCTGGTTGCCCGGTGTCGTCCTGCTTTCAACAGTCGTCGGCTGTTCTTCGGCGGACCCGGCGGCGCGCGTGCCGGTCCCGGGTCCGCCCGCAGCGCAGGCGAAGCTCTGCCGGGCCCTGCACGAGGAACTGCCGAAGACTCTCGCGGGGCTCGGCAGGAAGGACCCCGAGCCGGGGTCCGAACTGACCGCGGGGTGGGGGGACGCCGCGATCGTACTGCGCTGCGGTGTCCCCCGCCCGGCGGAGATGGCCGACCCCGAGTCTCTGGCGGTGGAGGCGAACGGCGTCAACTGGATGGTGGAGCAACGGGACTCGGGGCCCCGGTTCACCACCACCTACCGCGAGACGTATGTCGAGGTCACGATGGACGCGCGGTTCGCTCAGGACTCCACACCGCTGGCGGCGCTCGCCGAGCCCGTCAGGAAGACGGTCCCGTCGAGCCTCTGACGCGCCGGGGCCGCGCTGGAGACCCTCGCCCCGGCGCCCCGGGGCGTCAGCGCAGACCGGTCGGGCGGCGCAGCGCGGCCTCGATCAGCCGGTCCACGAGTTCGGCGTAGCCGACCCCGCTCTCCTGCCACATCCGCGGGTACATGGAGATCGGGGTGAAGCCCGGCATGGTGTTGATCTCGTTGATCACGAACCCGCCGTCCTCGGTGAGGAAGAAGTCCGCACGGACCAGGCCCTCGCAGGACGCGGCCTCGAACGCCTCGACCGCGAGCCGCTGCACCTCGGCCGTCTGCTCGGGGGTGAGCGGCGCGGGCACCATTCCGGCGGCCGAGTCGATGTACTTCGCCTCGAAGTCGTAGAAGTCGTGGGACGTCACGGGCGGGATCTCGGCGGGCACGCTGGCGCGCGGCCCGTCCTCGAACTCCAGCACACCGCACTCGATCTCGCGGCCGCGCAGCAGCGACTCCACGATGATCTTGGGGTCGTGGCGCTGTGCCTCCTCGATCGCCGCGTCGAGTCCCGAGAGATCGTCGACCTTGGTGATGCCGATGGAGGAGCCGGCGCGCGCCGGCTTCACGAACAGCGGCCAGCCGTGTTCGCCCGCGAGGTCCACGATCTTCTTGCGGGCCGCCGCGCCCTTGGCGCCTTCGGGGCCCTGCTCCCACTCGCGGGGGCGGATCACCACGTACGGGCCTACGGGCAGCCCGAAGGAGAGGAACACCCGCTTCATGTAGTCCTTGTCCTGGCCGACCGCGGAGGCGAGGACACCGGCGCCGACGTAGGGGACACCGGAGAGTTCCAGCAGACCCTGGAGGGTGCCGTCCTCTCCGTACGGGCCGTGCAGCACCGGGAAGACGACGTCGACCTCGCCCAGCGCCTTGGGCACGGAGCCCGGTTCGCTGTAGACGACCTCGCGGTTGCCGGGGTCGACGGACAGGACGATGCCGCCCTCCGTCGACTCGGCGATCTGCTCGACGGTCGGCAGGGTCCGGCCGCTGATGGCCATCCGGTCCGGCTCGTCGGCGGTGAGGGCCCAGCGGCCGTCGGTGGTGATGCCGATCGGCAGGACGTCGTACTTCGTACGGTCGATGGCTCGCAGGACGGCGCCGGCCGTGACCACCGAAATGGCGTGCTCGGAGCTGCGGCCGCCGAAGACGACCGCCACGCGCGGCTTGCGGAGCTGCTGCTCAGGGCTCTGGGAGGGGTTCTCGCTGCTCATATCGCGATGAGCGTACCTGCTGGTGTCGCACACGTCAGCGGTCGCGCCCCGGCGCGTCAGTGACGCTCGGCCTTGGCGCTGCGCGACATCAGCTCCTTGACCGCGACGAGCGGCGACTTGCCGTTGTGGACGATGTCGACGACGGTCTCCGTGATCGGCATCTCCACGCCGTGGCGCCGGGCCAGATCCAGCACGGACTCACAGGACTTGACGCCCTCCGCGGTCCTGCTGGTGACCGCCATGGTCTCCTGGAGCGTCATCCCGCGGCCGAGGTTGGTGCCGAAGGTGTGGTTGCGCGAGAGCGGCGACGAGCAGGTCGCGATGAGGTCGCCCATGCCGGCGAGGCCGGAGAAGGTGTGCGGATCCGCGCCCATCGCGAGGCCCAGTCGGGTGGTCTCGGCGAGGCCACGCGTCATCAGCGACGCCTTGGTGTTGTCGCCGAGCTTCATGCCGTCGGCGATGCCCACGGCGAGCCCGATCACGTTCTTGACCGCACCGCCGAGTTCACAGCCGACGACGTCGGTGTTGGTGTACGGGCGAAAGTACGGGGTGTGGCAGGCGGACTGGAGCCGTTGGGCGACGGCCTCGTCCTGACAGGCGACGACAGCGGCGGCCGGCATGCGGGCGGCGATCTCACCGGCGAGGTTGGGCCCGGTGACGACGGCGACACGTTCGGCGGGCACCTTGGCGACCTCCTGGATCACCTCGCTCATCCGCTTGGCCGTGCCGAGTTCGACGCCCTTCATCAGCGAGACGAGCACGGTGCCGGCGGGCAGCAGCGGCGCCCACACGGCGAGATTCTCGCGCAGCGTCTGCGAGGGCACCGTGAGCACGGTGAACTCGGCGCCGTGCGCCGCCTCCTCCGGGTCCGTCGTGGCCCGCACGCCTTCGGGGAATTCGAGGCCCGGCACGTAGTCGGGGTTGGTACGCGTGGTGTTGATCACCTCGACGATGTCGGGACGGCGGGCGCAGAGGGTCACCTCGCATCCCGCGTCGGCGAGGATCATGGCGAACGCCGACCCCCACGACCCCGCTCCGAATACGGCGACCCGCGTCACATCGACCCCTCTTCCGCGGCCTTGCGCCGCTTGTCCGCCCTGACCTTGCGGTGGTCGTAGGGCACCAGGGGCGCGGGCTCTCCGCGCAGCTCCACCAGCAGTTCCGTGATGGCGGCCATGATGACCTCTGTGGCCTCCCGCAGCACGTCGGGCGTCATCTCCCTGTCGTAGAAGCGCGAGAGATCGACGGCTTCACCGACCCGTACGTGATGCGTCTTGCGCGGGAGGAGAGCGGGCTTCTTGGCGTACGGCGGCAGTACGTCGTTGGCACCCCACTGGGCGACCGGGACGACGGGGCACTTCGTCTGCAACGCCACCCTGGCGGCGCCGGTCTTCGCGGTCATCGGCCACAGATCGGGGTCGCGCGTGAGGGTGCCCTCGGGGTAGAACGCGACGCACTCCCCGCGCTCCACCGCGTCGATCGCGGCCCGGAAGGCGCGCAGTGCGTCGGTGCTCTCGCGGTAGACGGGAATCTGTCCTGTGCCGCGCATCACGGCTCCGACGAAGCCTTTGGTGAAAAGGCCGTCCTTGGCCAGGAAGCGCGGAACGCGGCCGGTGTTGTACTGGAAGTGGCCGTAGAAAAGCGGGTCGAGATGCGAATTGTGGTTGACCGCGGTGATGAATCCACCCTCGGCCGGAATACGCTCCCAGCCCTGCCAGTCCCGTTTGGAAAGAACGATCAGCGGGGGTTTAGCGATGGCCGCCGCCAGGCGATACCAGAAGCCGATTCTGCGGCGGGACACTCGGACACCTTCCTCTTGAACCGGGCTCGCTGCCCGGCTGCTGGGGGTCAAGTGTCGCCCCAGGCCCCTGGTCTGTCGAGGACACCGTACGCCCGGTCCGGGAATGTGACCTGCGAGTGACAGCGCTGTCGGGCAACAATAGGGGGCCGCTACACATGGACGGAGAGTTCGCCACGAACACCGACCCGATCGCCCGGTGGTCCCTGGTGGTCCCGCTCAAACCGCTCCGGCTGGCCAAGAGCAGGCTCGCCCTGGCCTCGGGCGAGGTTCTGCGCCCCCGGCTCGCCCTCGCGTTCGCGCAGGACACCGTGGTCGCCGCGCTGGCCTGCCGGGCTGTACGCGATGTGGCTGTTGTCACGGACGATCCGGCCGCCGCCGCCGCGCTGGCCGCGCTGGGCGCGCACATCGTGCCCGACACTCCGGCCTCGGGTCTCAACGCCGCGCTGGCGCACGGCGCGCACACGGTGCGCTCGCGCAGGCCGCACGCGGCCGTGGCCGCGCTCAACGCGGATCTGCCCGCGCTGCGGCCCGCGGAACTGGCCCGGGTACTCGACGCGGCCTCCGCCTTTCCGCGCGCTTTTCTCGCGGATGCCGCGGGAATCGGTACGACATTGCTGGCTTCGCGCGGCGGTACGGAATTGAGCCCCGCATTCGGCGGCCCGTCCAGGCAGCGGCATTTGTCCTCGGGCGCGGCGGAAATACTGCTGGCCGGGGTGGATTCCGTACGCCGGGACGTGGACACCGGCGAGGACCTGCTGGTGGCCGCGGCGCTCGGCCTCGGTCCGCACACGGCCCGGCGGTACGCTGCGGGTATGCAGGCGACCGCGTACACATACGAATCCGAGTCCCGCAGCGGAAGCGTGCTGCTGGACGACGGCACCCCGGTGGAGTTCGACGCCCAGGCTTTCGACGCCGGCGGACTGCGGCTGCTCAGGCCGGGCCAGCGGGTGCGCATCGAGACCGAGGGCGAGGGCGCGTCGCGCCGGATCACGCTGGTGACGCTGGGAACGCTGTGAGCGCGGCTTCCTGAGCACAAGCACGGCTTCCCGAACGCGATCACGGCTTCTTGGAACAGGCTTTCCGGAACACGCTTCCAGGGGCTCGCTCCCTGAACACACCGGACGGCTTCCCGAACGCACCGGCCGCGCGCGGCCGCTGATCGGGCTCGCCGGCCCCACGCCACGAACGCGCGACGGCACATCCGGCAGGACATCCTCACAACGCCGCGGGCCGGGCTCCCCGAGGGGAGCCCGGCCCGGTGCGTGAGTGGCCTTGTGCCGCTTACTTCTTCCTCGCCACTGCCTTCTTGGCGGTGGTCGTACGGGCGGTGGCCTTGCTGGCCGGCGCCTTCTTCGCGGCGGCCTTGGTGGCCGGCGCGGTCTTCTTCGCGCTCGCCTTCTTGGCGGTGGCCGTGGCCTTCTTGGCGGGCGTGTTGGCCGCGGCGCTGGTCTTCTTCGCCGTGGTCTTCTTCGCCGTCGCGCTGGTCTTCTTCGCCGTGGCCGTCTTCGCGGCCGAGGCCCGCGTACCGGTGGCCTTCTTGGCCGCCGTGGCCTTCTTGGCGGTGGCCTTCTTCGCCGCGGCCTTGGTGGTCGTCCGGGTGGAAGCACCGCCCGAGAGGCTGCCCTTGGGCGCCTTCTTCACGGCCACGTCGTTCTTGGGAAGCTTCTTCGAGCCACTGACGAGGTCCTTGAAGCCCTGGCCCGCGCGGAAACGCGGCACCGACGTCTTCTTGACCCGTACGCGCTCACCCGTCTGCGGGTTGCGGGCGTAACGGGCCGGGCGGTCGACCTTCTCGAACGAGCCGAAACCGGTGACCGAGACCCGGTCGCCGGCGACCACCGCGCGGACGACCGCGTCGAGTACCGCGTCGACCGCGTCCGCGGCCTGCTGGCGGCCGCCGACCTTGTCCGCAATCGCTTCTACGAGCTGCGCCTTGTTCACGTCTTCCCCTTCGGAGACATTGCCAGAACGAAAGTGTTCAAGCCTTTTCGCACGTTAGGCAGATATATACCGCAAATCAAACACGAAACGGGCTAATCACCCTAGTGCCGCAACGAAGTCGACCGGGCGAAGATCCGCGCGGTCAGTCACCTTCCGGAAATCGACCCTCGTCGAGGCCTTCATCAACCAGCCCAGACGCCTTGCCGCATCCGGGAGATCGTGCTTCGCCGCGGCCGTGACGACCGGCGACTCCCTGGGGAGCGCCATGCGTACGCCTGCCGTGACTTGCGGTCCGCGCACAGTGGTGTGCGCTTCTTCCTGTTGTTCGGCGACCAACCCGCAAAGCTTGAGTTGATTGTCGCCTTCCATGCACCGATTGTGCCATCTGGGGCGAGTTGTCGCCCGACAGGGGCTCAACAAGCAACTGCACCCCCTGCCGGACGGCAGGGGGTGCAGTGGGGGAAACGCGCTGATCAGGCGGTAATCGTGCGTGGTTTGAAGGCCGGTCGGGCGGCCTCGTAAGCGGCGATGTCACCTTCGTTCTGAAGGGTGAGGCTGATGTCGTCGAGGCCGTTCAGCAAGCGCCACCTGGCGTTGTCGTCAAGGTCGAAATCAGCCGAGAGTTCGGCCCCGTCGGGCGCGGTCGCGCGGACCTGCCGCCGCTCCAGGTCCACGGTGATCTCGGCCTTGGGGTCGCTCTCCGAGATCGCCCAGAGGCGGTCCACCACGGACTGTTCGAGAACTACCGTCAGCAGGCCGTTCTTGAGCGAGTTGCCGCGGAAGATGTCGGCGAACCGGGAGGAGATGACGGCCTTGAAGCCGAAGTTCTGCAGCGCCCAGACGGCGTGTTCGCGGGACGACCCGGTACCGAAGTCGGGTCCGGCGACCAGGACCGTGGCCCCGGCGTACTCCGGGCGGTTGAGCACGAACTCCGGGTCCTTGCGCCACGCCTCGAAGAGTCCGTCCTCGAATCCGTCGCGGGTGACCTTCTTGAGCCAGTGCGCGGGGATGATCTGGTCGGTGTCGACGTTGCTGCGGCGCAGCGGCACGGCCCGGCCGGTGTGTGTGGTGAACGCGTCCATGGTTATCGGGCTCCAGCGGGCGTACGGGCGTCGGCGTCGGACAGGTCGGCGGGCGAGGCCAGATGGCCCAGCACGGCGGTGGCGGCGGCGACCTGCGGCGAGACCAGGTGGGTACGGCCGCCCTTGCCCTGCCTGCCCTCGAAGTTGCGGTTGGAGGTGGACGCGGAGCGTTCGCCGGGCGCGAGTTGGTCGGGGTTCATGCCCAGACACATCGAGCAGCCCGCGTGCCGCCATTCGGCTCCCGCGGCGGTGAAGACCTTGTCCAGGCCCTCGGCGACGGCCTGGAGGGCGACCCGTACGGAGCCGGGAACCACCAGCATCCGTACACCGTCGGCGACTTTGCGGCTCTCCAGGATCGAGGCGGCCGAGCGCAGGTCCTCGATACGGCCGTTGGTGCAGGAACCTACGAAGACCGTGTCGACACTGATGTCACGCAGCGCCTGCCCCGCGGTCAACCCCATGTATTCCAGGGCCTTTTCGGCGGCGTGGCGGTCCGAGGCGTCTTCGTACGAAGCCGGGTCGGGGACGTTCGCGGAGAGCGGCGCGCCCTGGCCGGGGTTGGTGCCCCAGGTGACGAACGGGGCCAGTGCGGAACCGTCGATGAGGACCTCGGCGTCGAAGACCGCGTCGTCGTCGGTGCGCAGCGTCTTCCAGTACGCGACCGCCGCGTCCCAGTCCTCGCCCTGCGGGGCGTGGTCGCGGCCCTTGAGGTAGTCGAAGGTGGTCGCGTCCGGGGCGATCATGCCGGCCCTGGCGCCCGCCTCGATCGACATGTTGCAGATGGTCATCCGGGCTTCCATCGACAGCTTCTCGATGGCGGAGCCGCGGTATTCGAGGATGTAGCCCTGACCGCCGCCGGTGCCGATCTTCGCGATGATGGCGAGGATCAGGTCCTTGGCGGTGACGTCGTCGGGCAGTTCGCCCTCGACGGTGATCGCCATGGTCTTCGGGCGGGCCAGCGGCAGCGTCTGGGTGGCGAGGACGTGCTCGACCTGGCTGGTGCCGATGCCGAACGCCAGCGCGCCGAAGGCGCCGTGGGTGGACGTGTGGCTGTCACCGCAGACCACGGTCGTGCCGGGCTGCGTCAGACCCAGCTGCGGGCCCACGACGTGCACGACGCCCTGCTCGACGTCGCCCAGCGGGTGCAGCCGTACGCCGAAGTCCGCGCAGTTCTTGCGCAGGGTCTCCAGCTGGACGCGCGAGACGGGGTCCGCGATGGGCTTGTCGATGTCGAGGGTGGGGGTGTTGTGGTCCTCGGTCGCGATGGTGAGGTCCAGCCGCCGCACCTTCCGCGCGTTCTGGCGGAGACCGTCGAAGGCCTGGGGGCTGGTCACCTCGTGCAGGAGGTGCAGATCGATGAAGAGAAGGTCGGGCTCGCCCTCCGCGCGCCGGACGACATGGTCGTCCCAGACCTTCTCCGCGAGTGTCCTACCCATCGCTTTCCCTCCGGCCGGCTCTCACAGCCGGCACTCCTAGAGATATGGGGGCCCACGTCCGTGCCTCACGGGCCTGTACACACAGGTTGGCAAGTCCGCCGGAAAAAGGAACTTGCGTTTCACAGAGTGAGACGCGAGTATCGTTGCATGGACAACTCTAGCGGCGTCGGCGTTCTCGACAAGGCTGCTCTCGTACTGAGCGCTCTGGAGTCCGGTCCGGCCACCCTTGCCGGGCTGGTCGCGGCGACCGGACTCGCGCGGCCCACGGCCCACCGGCTGGCCGTGGCTCTGGAGCATCACCGGATGGTGGCGAGAGACATGCAGGGCCGGTTCATCCTGGGGCCGCGGCTGGCCGAGCTGGCCGCCGCGGCGGGCGAGGACCGGCTGCTGGCCACGGCCGGGCCCGTACTGACGCATCTGCGGGACGTGACGGGCGAGAGCGCGCAGCTCTACCGCAGGCAGGGTGACATGCGGATATGCGTGGCGGCGGCGGAGCGGCTCTCCGGGCTGCGGGACACGGTGCCCGTGGGCTCCACGCTCACCATGAAGGCGGGCTCCTCGGCCCAGATCCTGATGGCCTGGGAGGAGCCGGAGCGGCTTCACCGGGGCCTCCAGGGGGCCAGGTTCACGGCGACGGCGCTCTCGGGCGTACGGCGCAGGGGCTGGGCCCAGTCGATCGGCGAGCGCGAGCCCGGGGTGGCCTCGGTGTCCGCGCCGGTACGCGGCCCGTCGAACCGCGTGGTCGCGGCCGTCTCGGTATCCGGACCGATCGAGCGCCTCACACGCCACCCGGGCCGCATGCACGCCCAGGCGGTCATCGACGCGGCGGGACGCCTGAGCGAGGCCCTGCGCCGCACGAGCTGAGCCTCGCGGCGCCCGACAGGCCGCCCGTGAGCCCTTCGGCCACGACGGGAGGCCGGCCCGGTGTCCCCGGCCCGGCCTCCCGTCGCACCCGGGCTCCAGGGGCCGGGGCAGACGCCCCCGGCCCTTCCGGTCGTTCCCTTCGTTCAGATCCCGAGCCGGCCGGCGGCCCGGTCACCGCGCCTGCCGACCGGCTCGACCCCTCCGACGGCACCGAGCCCGAACGCGGGCATGCTGTCGTAGACGGACTCGTAGTGACCGGCCGGAACGGCATAGGTCTCGTGCCATATGCCTACGCTGCCTCTGCCGTCCCGCGCACGGCGGTTGAAGGCCGCCCACGCGGGGTGGTGCTCCTTGCCCGGGTCGGAGGCGTACGCGAGGAGCTTCTGCGTCGACTCCCAGTACTGGACGACGTAAAAGATCCGCACCCCCCGCCTGAGCATCCGGTAACCGAGCATTCCGCTCTCCCGGTCCCGCGACAACTCGCGCAGCATGCGCGGCATGGCCCGCAGCGTGGGCAGCCAACTCCACGGAGCCGAAAGACGGTTGATCCGCATCCCGATGAGAAAGACGACCACGTCACCTTCCACCGCCGCGGTCATGCGCGCCTTGACCGGTTTGTCACTCATGATGATCCCCCTGACGACACTGATGGGATAGTGAAACTATCCATGCTTGGATAGTTTCACTATCCAAGGAGAGGCGCAAGGGATATGAAACTCGCGGAGCTGAGCGAGCGCAGCGGTGTGTCCACGGCGACGATCAAGTACTACCTGCGCGAGGAGTTGCTGCCTCCCGGCCGCCGGATCAGCGCCACCAGGGCGGAGTACGGCGAGGAGCATCTGCGCCGGCTGCGGCTCGTGCGCGCGATGATCCAGGTGGGACGGATGCCGGTCGCCAAGGCGCGTGAGGTGATCGCCGCCCTGGACGACGACTCCCTCGACCACCACGCGCGCCTGGGAGCGGCCGCCTGGGCCCTTCCGCACGGCCCCGAGCCGAAGGACGACGCACAGAACACGGAGGACACCGGAGCGGCGCGCGCGACGGCCGACGCGTTGCTGGAAAGCCTCGGCTGGGATTACAGCCGTGAACTCGGTGCGGAGTCACCCGCGTACGGAATGCTGATCGACGCGATCGGCACGATGCGCCGCCTCGGCTACCCCTGCGATGTCGGACAACTGCTGCCGTACGGGCGCCTCACGGCCCAACTCGCCGTCACCGAACTGGATCTGGTCGAGCGGTACGAGACGCCGGAGGGCCAGGTGGAGGCGGCGGTGGCGCTGACCGTGCTGCACGAGCCGATCCTGCTGAGCCTGCGGCGCCTGGCACAGGCGGAGGAGTCCAACCGGCGTTTCGTCGAGAGCACATGAGAAAGGCCCTCCCCGATGGGGAGGGCCTTTCCGTGAAACGTACCCCCGACCGGATTCGAACCGGCGCTACTGCCGTGAGAGGGCAGCGTGCTAGGCCGCTACACAACGGGGGCGAGGACCAAGAGGTCCAGCTGGGCTACCAGGACTCGAACCTAGAACAACGGAACCAGAAACCGCCGTGTTGCCAATTACACCATAGCCCATGGTGGTTGAGACCGTACCCCCGACCGGATTCGAACCGGCGCTACTGCCGTGAGAGGGCAGCGTGCTAGGCCGCTACACAACGGGGGCCCTAGCGATCCTGCATCAACGTGTCCGGGTGCGACCCGAAAACGTCGGAGAGAAGGATCTGTACCCCCGACCGGATTCGAACCGGCGCTACTGCCGTGAGAGGGCAGCGTGCTAGGCCGCTACACAACGGGGGCGTCGCAGAAACAATCTGCAGCTGGGCTACCAGGACTCGAACCTAGACTAACGGAACCAGAAACCGTCGTGCTGCCAATTACACCATAGCCCACCAAAACTGAACCCCCTGAAGGGGGTTTGTTTGGCTTGCGCCTTCCGACCGGGCCTTTCGGCCTACTCGGGCGGCGCAGAAAGAACATTACCCGAAGGTGGACAACGGTCCAAAACGAGTAACAGCGCGGGGCCGGGCCTCCGTACGCGACGTACCGGGACGTGGCGTACGGAGGCCCGGGGCCCCGCGCGGACCTCAGCCGTCAGGCCGCCAGCTTCGCCAGCGCCGCGTCGATACGGGACAGCGTGCGCTCACGGCCCAGAATCTCCAGGGACTCGAAGAGCGGCAGGCCCACCGTGCGGCCGGTGACCGCCACGCGGACCGGCGCCTGGGCCTTGCCCAGCTTCAGGCCGTGTTCCTCGCCGGCCGCGAGGACCGCCTCCTTGAGCGCGTCAGCGGTCCACTCCGCCTCGGCGATCTTCGTACGGGCGGTGACGAGCAGCGCGTCCGCACCCGGCTTCATCGCCTTCGCCCAGGACGCCTCGTCCTGGGCCGGCTCGTCGAGGAAGAGGAAGTCGACGTTGGCGGTGATGTCCGAGAGGACCGTGACCCGGGTCTGGGCCAGCGGGGCCAGCGTCTCGAAGGCCCGCTCGTCGAAGGACTCGGGCGCCCAGGGCGCGAACGGCGCGGTCAGCCAGGGCCCGCAGGCCTCGATGAACGTCTTGACGTCCAGCTGCCTGATGTGGTCGGCGTTGATCGCCTCGGCCTTCTTGAGGTCGAAGCGGGCCGGGTTCGCGTTCACGTCCTCGATGCCGAACGCGGCCACCATCTCCGCCATCGAGAAGATGTCCCGGTCCGCCGCCAGCGACCAGCCCAGCAGCGAGAGGTAGTTGAGCAGCCCCTCGGGCAGGAAGCCGCGCTCGCGGTACAGGTTGAGGCTGGCCTGCGGGTCACGCTTGGAGAGTTTCTTGTTGCCCTCGCCCATCACGTACGGGAGGTGGCCGAACGCGGGCACCTCCTTGGCGAGACCCAGCTCGATCAGCGCCTTGTAGAGCGCGATCTGGCGCGGGGTGGAGGAGAGCAGGTCCTCACCGCGCAGTACGTGCGTGATCTCCATCAGCGCGTCGTCGACCGGGTTGACGAGCGTGTAGAGCGGGGCGCCGTTGGCGCGGACGATGCCGTAGTCCGGCACGTTCTCCGGGGTGAACGTCAGCTCACCGCGGACCAGGTCGGTGAAGGTGATCGGCTCGTCGGGCATCCGGAAGCGGACGATCGAGGTCCGCCCCTCGGCCACGTACGCGTCCCGCTGCTCGGAACTCAGGTCGCGGCAGTGGCCGTCGTAGCCCGAAGGACGGCCGGCCGCGCGGGCGGCCTCGCGGCGGGCGTCCAGCTCCTCGGTGGTGCAGTAGCAGTGGTACGCGTGACCGGCGGCGAGCAGCTTGTCCGCGGTGTCGCGGTAGATGTCCATCCGCTGCGACTGGCGGTACGGCTCGTGGGGGCCGCCCACCTCGGGGCCCTCGTCCCAGTCCAGGCCCAGCCAGCGCATCGAGTCGAGGAGCGCGTCGTACGACTCCTCGGAGTTGCGCGCCGCGTCGGTGTCCTCGATGCGGAAGACCATGGTGCCGCCGTTGTGGCGGGCGAACGCCCAGTTGAACAGGGCGGTGCGGACCAGGCCCACATGGGGGTTGCCGGTCGGCGAGGGACAGAAACGTACACGGACAGGAGCGTTAGCCACGCTTGATCACCTTGTTGGTGAGAGTGCCGATGCCTTCGATGGTGACGGCGACCTCGTCGCCGACACTGAGGGGGCCCACCCCGGCGGGGGTGCCCGTGAGAATGACGTCACCGGGGAGCAGGGTCATGGCCTCGGTGATGTTGACGATCAGGTCCTCGATGGAGCTGATCATCTCGCTCGTACGGCCCAGTTGGCGCTGTTCGCCGTTGACCGTGCACTGGATGGTGACGTCGGAGGGGTCGAGTTCCGTCTCCACCCAGGGACCCAGCGGACACGAGGTGTCGAAGCCCTTGGCGCGCGCCCACTGCTTCTCGCTCTTCTGGGTGTCGCGCGCGGTGACGTCGTTGGCGCAGGTGTATCCGAAGATGACGTCCTTGACGCGCTCGCGCGGCACCTCGCGGCACATCCGCCCGATCACCACGGCCAGTTCGGCCTCGTAGTGCACCTCGCTGGAGAAGGCGGGGTACTCGATCGCGTCCCCGGAGCCGATCACCGAGGTGGTCGGCTTGAAGAAGGCGAACGGTGCCTCGGGGACCGCGTTGCCCAGCTCCGCCGCGTGCTCCGCGTAGTTGCGGCCGAAGGCCACGACCTTGTTGGGGAGTACCGGCGGGAGCAGCCGGACCTTGCTCAGCGGGACCTTGGTACCGGAGAGCTCGAAGTCGGCGTACGGAATGCCCTTGATGATGTCGAGGACGAGGCCGGCGGGGTCGCCGCTGCCTTCGCCCTCGACCGCGCCGAAGGCGACATTGCCGTCGATGGAGAATCTGGCGATGCGCACGGGATGCTGTCGCCCCTCACTTGCTGGCTGGTCTGGAGACTGACGCTCCAGGCTAGCCCGTGTCCGCGCGCCGCGAGAGGCCGTGCCGGACGCGGCGCACAGGAGTGACCTCGCGCGCCGCGGGCAGACGGACCGGAGTGAGTCCGCAGGTGTGAATCCCCGCGCGCGGGGAACCTACTCGGCCGTGGGGACGTCCATCAGCTTCGTACGGCGGGGGTTGGCGGTGACGGCGGGCAGGTCGACGGAGTGCTCGGCCCACTCGGCGGGAAGAAGGGTCCCGGCGTCCTCGAGGTGGGCGAGGGTGGTGCGCTTGGGGTTGGCGGTGGAGCGGAACGGCGTCGTCGTCTTCATGGGTGGTGTCAGACCCTGTCGCTTCTCGGGGCGCCTGTGGAGCGCGAGTTGTCGGATATGCCGTAGCTGTAAAGCGTCAGGCTAAACATCCAATTCCCCGCGAAAACCGGGATCCACCGGCACTTCAGGTGTGAGTTTGCTCACGAAAGCAAGGGCATTCACCTCATTTCGGACAGCGTTCGAGGCTCACTGAAACGGGCATTACGTGACGGAATGCAGCATTCCGCCGCCGATCGCAAGGTCTGGGACACCCTTTACCCGTAAGTAGCTCGTCAACAAAAGTCCGTTTCCTCCACGAAGACTTTCTACGACTGGTAACGCCCCGCTCACACGCTGTCATGGAGATCGCGGGCCGGGAGGAGGCCCTTGTTGGAGATCCTGCTCTGTGCTGGAATTCCCCCCACCGCCGCGGGATTCCGAACCGGCGCACAGGGCGCAGTGAAGCGCCGAGTGGCGGGGAAGAGGAGCAGCGCCGGTCACTCACGACCACCATGGGGAGCTTTCCGCGCCCCAACGCCCACACCGTCCTGCCGTTTCCCGGCGGGACGCCTGGTCCAGAGGTTGCGACGCTAGTGCAGGGACGTTCTAAGAGGGATAGCAGTGCCGCGGCGGAGCAGGAGCCCCGCGGCGGATCCGACCGCGGCTCCTCGCCCCAGCACACCCAGAACGCGGGCCCGGCGCCGTCCGGCGAGGGCGGCGACCACACCACCGGGTCCGCGACGACGGGCGACGACCGGGCCACGGCCCCGGCGAAGCCGGCGGCGACGGGCGACGCGGGGTCACGAATAGCGCTGCGTAACTGGCGCATCAGTACCCGCCTGGTGGCTCTGCTCACCCTGCCCGTGGTCGCGGCCACCACGCTGGGTGGACTGCGCATCAACGACTCCCTCAACGACATCCAGCAGCTGGAGCACATGCAGCTGCTGACCAAGATGACGAAGGAGGCGACCAGCCTCGCGGCCGCGCTCCAGGCGGAGCGCGACGAGTCGGCCGGTCCGCTCACCAACGACTCGAACGACGCGGACTACAAGGTCCAGAACCGCCGCGCGCAGACGGACCGGGCCAAGAAGGCGTTCCTCGACGCCACGGTGGACATCGGCAACACCGACAACGACGAGGCGCTGGAGTCGATCCGGTCGAACGTCAACCAGATCGCCAACCAGGTCAACAAGATCAACAACATCCGCAAGGACGCGTACAAGTCCAAGGACGCGGACTCGCTGACGGTTGACGCGTACAGCGGCCTGATCGTGTCCCTGCTGAGCCTGTCCCAGGACATGGCCCAGGCGACCAGCAACCCGGACATGATCAAGCGGACCCGTGCGCTGGCCGCGTTCTCGTCCGCGAAGGAGTACGCCTCCATCCAGCGGGCGGTCATCGCCGCGGCCCTGCCCGCCGACCCGAACAAGAAGGGTCATCTCAGCGACAACGACCGCCTGTACGGTCTTGCCGCGTCCACCAAGGAGGGGAACGCCCTCACCTCCTTCAGTTCGCTCTACGAGTCCATGGGCGGCGACGCCGAGGACCTGATGGCCCCGCTCAACGGCCAGGGCAACCCCGAGATCCAGTCCGCCGAGAACTACGCGGACCGGGTGCTCGGCAAGCCCAGCGGTATGGCGAGCGAGCGCAACTACTCGTATCTGGACTGGACCGACCAGGCGTCCACCCGGATCAACGCGATGAAGACCATCGAGGCCACGCTGCTCGGTGAGATGGAGAGCAAGGCCCGCGAACTGCGCCAGCAGGCGCAGCGCGACGCGATCATCAACGCCGCCCTGATCGTCCTCGTCCTCGGCGTCTCGCTGGTCGGCGCGTACGTCGTGGCACGTTCCATGATCCGCTCGCTGCGGCGCCTCCAGGACACCGCGACCAAGGTCGCCCAGGAACGGCTGCCCGAACTGGTCAAGCAGCTCTCCGAGTCGGACCCGCAGGACGTGGACACCTCCGTCGAGTCGGTCGGTGTGCACTCCAGGGACGAGATCGGACAGGTCGCCACGGCCTTCGACGACGTGCACCGCGAGGCCGTACGACTCGCCGCCGAGCAGGCTCTGCTGCGTGGCAACGTCAACGCGATGTTCACCAACCTCTCGCGCCGCAGCCAGGGCCTCATCCAGCGTCAGCTGTCCCTGATCTCCGAGCTGGAGTCCCGCGAGGCCGACCCGGACCAGCTGTCCTCGCTGTTCAAGCTGGACCACCTCGCGACCCGTATGCGCCGTAACGGTGAGAACCTGCTGGTGCTCGCCGGTGAGGAGCCGGGCCGCCGCTGGACCAGGCCGGTTCCGCTGGTCGACGTGCTCCGTGCCGCCGCCTCCGAGGTGGAGCAGTACGAGCGCATCGAACTCGCCGCGGTTCCCGCGACCGAGGTCGCCGGCCGCGTCGTCAACGACCTCGTCCACCTGCTCGCCGAGCTGCTGGAGAACGCCACGTCGTTCTCCTCGCCGCAGACGAAGGTGCGGGTCACCGGTCACGCGCTGCCCGACGGGCGGGTGCTCGTCGAGATCCACGACACCGGTATCGGCCTCTCCCCCGAGGACCTCGCGGCGATCAACGAACGGCTCGCCTCGCCGCCCACCGTGGACGTCTCGGTCTCGCGCCGCATGGGTCTGTTCGTGGTCGGCCGCCTGTCGCTGCGGCACGGCATCCGGATCCAGCTGCGTCCCTCCGACTCCGGCGGTACGACCGCGCTGGTCATGCTGCCCGTCGATGTCGCCCACGGCGGCAAGAAGGTTCCGGGCAAGCCCGGTGCCGGTATCGGTGGTCCCGGCGGTGCGGGCCAGCCGCCCGCCGTGGGCAACAGGCAGCAGGGCGGCCCCGGTACGCAGAACGGCGCACGCGCCGGTCTCGACGCGGGCACGGGCGGCCCCGGTGGCTCCGGCGCTCCCGGCAAGACCGGTACGGGGACCGCGCGGGCCGCGCTCCCGGCCCGTGGCAGCGCCCAGGGCGGCGGACCGCAGGGCGGGCCGCAGGACGGTTCCCAGCCCGGCCACGCGCAGGGCGGCGACCGGCAGCAGGGGTTCGCGCAGGCCGGCGGCAGGCAGGACCAGCAGCGCCAGGACCAGCAGGGCCAGGGTTCCGACCAGGGCAGCATCTTCGGTCAGAACGCCTTCGGCTCCCAGGGTCCCGGTCAGCAGAACCAGAACCGCGCCCCGGGCCGTCACCAGAACCCGAACCAGAACCAGGCCCGTACGGACACGCCGGGCACCCCGGCCGACCAGAACGGCCGACCGGGACAGGGACAGGACAACAGGAACGGCCAGGGCGGCCGGGGCGGCCAGAACGGCTTCAGCGGCCGTGCCCAGAACGCCTTCCAGCAGGGCGGCGCCCCGCAGGCCGACCGCGGCAGGCAGCTGCCGCCGCCCGGCGGACCGCGCGCCGAGCTGCCCGGCGGCACCCCGCAGCGTCCGCAGCAGCCGCAGACCACCAGTTGGGGAGCCGACCAGCAGCCCGTGCGGCAGCGGCCGTCGCTGGACGCCCCGCGCGGTCACGACGAGCACGAGCCCACCGGCCAGTACCCGATGCCGGCGGCCGGACAGGACGGCCCCGGCTCCACGTCCGAGTTCCAGCGCCCGGACTTCAACGGGCCGCCCCCCGGCGGTATGCAGGACACCGGAGCCACGGCGCAGTTCCCCCGGCCCGACTTCAACGCCCAGCCGGACTACAACGCACAGCGGAACTACTCCGGCCAGTCCGGCAGCCAGTCCGGTTACGGCTCGCAGCCCGAGTACAACGCGCAGGCGGACTACAGCAACCAGCAGGGCTACAACGCCCCGCAGGACTACCGGGCGCCCTCCGACTACCGCGCCCCGGCCGACTACAGCCAGGGCCAGGGCAGCCAGGGCCAGGGCAACCAGGGGCAGGGCAACCAGGGCCAGGGCGTCCCCGGCAACCAGGGAAACCTCGGCAACCAGGGTTACCAGCCCCAGCAGGACTTCACCGGGCAGCGTCCGCAGGCCCCCGGCCCGCAGCAGGACGGTTTCCCCGCCCGCCGTCAGGACACCCGGGACAACGGCGGTTACGGTGCCCAGCCCCGGCAGCCGGGCCTGCCCTCCCCGTCGCAGCCCGACGCACTGCCCGCGGCCGGTCCCGGCGACGGCAGCACACCGCTGTTCGACAGCCTGGAGACCAACTGGTTCCACGGGCCGCCGAGCAACGGGCAGCAGCAGGGCGGTGGCCAGCAGCAACCGCAGGCACCCGCCGGGCCGCAGCAGTCCCCGTCCTCCGGGCCCGCCATGCCGCAGCGCCAGACGCCGCAGCGGCATGAGCCGATGCCGCAGCGCGAGCCCGTCAACGGCTCGGGCGCGGGCGGCGGCGCCTTCGGCATGGGCAGCGAGAGCAACGGCCCGGCCACCATGAGCCCGGGCGCCACATCCTCCTGGCGCACGTCTCCCAATGACGAGCTGGTACGCCAGGCAGAGCGGGTCAGGAAACCCGCGGCAGGCGGTATCACCACCTCCGGTCTGCCCCGCCGTGTACCGCGCGCCAATCTGGTGCCCGGTACCGCGCAGGAACAGAACAGCCAACCCGGTCCGCAGGTCTCACGTGCACCCGCTGACGTGCGCGGCCGGTTGACCAATCTCCGCCGAGGTATTCAGCAAGGGCGTCAGGCCGGCAACACCGGTCCGGCGAACAACAGCTTCAACCTCGGCCCCTCTCACCAGCAGGAGCGTTAGTTGAGTCCGATGAGTCAGGCTGCGCAGAATCTGAACTGGTTGATCACCAACTTCGTGGACAACACCCCCGGGGTGTCCCACACGGTGGTGGTCTCCGCAGACGGACTTCTGCTGGCCATGTCCGAGGGCTTCCCCCGCGACCGCGCCGATCAGCTTGCGGCCGTGGCCTCCGGGCTGACCTCGCTGACCGCGGGGGCATCCCGGATCTTCGAAGGCGGCCCGGTCAACCAGACCGTGGTGGAGATGGAACGGGGGTTCCTCTTCCTCATGTCTGTCTCCGACGGTTCCTCCCTGGCCGTGCTCGCACACCCCGAGTGCGACATCGGTCTGGTGGGCTACGAAATGGCCCTCCTGGTCGACCGCGCCGGTACGGTCCTCACGCCGGACCTGCGCGCCGAGCTCCAGGGAAGCCTGCTGCACTGAAGCTTCCCAGGCACAGCCATCAGCTCCTACACCGTCAGGCCGCCCACCGGCCCCCCACCGGCCCATTCAGACGGCACGCAGAAATCCTGCTGTCACGCCCGGAGGATTCATGACCCCGCCACCCGCCTCTCACGATCCGTACGGCGCTTCCATCGACGCGTCGTACGGACCTGAGGGCGATCAACCGCTGGTACGTCCGTACGCCATGACCGGCGGCCGGACGCGCCCGCGGTACCAGCTCGCCATAGAGGCGCTGGTCAGTACCACCGCGGACCCGGCTCACCTCGCCACGCTGCTCCCCGAGCATCAGCGCATCTGCCACCTGTGCCGCGAGGTCAAGTCGGTGGCCGAGGTGTCCGCACTGCTGACGATGCCGCTCGGCGTCGCCAGGATTCTCGTGGCTGACTTGGCAGAGGCCGGCATGGTGGCCATCCACCAGCCGGGCAACGGAGAGGCCGGCGGCACGCCGGATGTGACACTGCTCGAAAGGGTGCTCAGTGGACTTCGCAAGCTCTAGCGACAGCGGAACCCGGTCGACCACCAGCGCGAAGATCGTGGTGGCGGGCGGATTCGGCGTGGGTAAGACCACGTTCGTCGGCGCCGTCTCAGAGATCAACCCGCTGCGTACCGAGGCCGTCATGACATCCGCGTCCGCGGGTATCGACGACCTCACACACACCGGAGACAAGACCACCACCACGGTGGCCATGGACTTCGGCCGCATCACACTCGACCAGGACCTGATCCTGTACCTCTTCGGAACCCCCGGACAGGACCGCTTCTGGTTCATGTGGGACGACCTCGTACGCGGCGCCATCGGCGCCATCGTGCTGGTCGACACCCGGCGTCTGGCCGACTGTTTCCCGGCGGTCGACTACTTCGAGAACTCGGGACTCCCGTTCGTCATCGCCCTCAACGGCTTCGACGGATATCAGCCCTACACCCCCGAGGAAGTACGCGAGGCCCTGCAGATCGGGCCGGACGCTCCCATCATCACCACCGACGCGCGGCACCGCGCCGACGCCAAGGGTGGCCTTATCACCCTTGTCGAACATGCCCTTATGGCGCGTCTCAAGTAGGCGAACCTCTACGGCAGTTGCTGTACTCAGCTCAGGGGCAAGGCTGTGTCATTCGACACGGCCCGCCCCTGTGTTCATAACATTTCGACAGAGAAATAACGGACCCCGGACACTCGACGCGTTCAGCTGGTGCCCCTGCGCTCATATCAGCCCCGCCTTTTGCCGGGGCTCGTTCTTTTTGCCCGTTCTATCCACGGCCGGTCCGCCTCGACCTGGCTGATTTCCGCTGTTTGGAATGCGACCGCTTCACGTGCTGGAATTCGGCGCGACCCCCGAGATAGTCACGGCCCCTGAAACGAGACACGGCACAAGTCGATTGCCGCGCTGAGAGGTTGTTGGTCGAGTGAGGCGAAGCAAGACGGGCTCCGCGGAGCAGGCACGGGGAAACTTCACCCCGCCGCCGCGCGCAGCGGTGCCGCCTGCGAACGTGGCAGGAACGCCTCGGGCCGTCAACACCCCGGGCCGGCTTTCCCCGCGCAACTGGCGCGTGCGGACCAGGCTGAACGCGATCCTCCTCATTCCGGTGCTCGTCGGGCTCGTGATGGGCGGCTTCCAGGTCAAGGGTTCCGTCGACACCTGGCGGGAGGCGCAGGACGCCGAAAGTACGGCGCTCGTCGTGCGCGCCGCCGCCGAGTACGGCCAGGCGCTCCTCAACGAGCGTGACCTCACGGCTCAGTCGCTGCTGACGGGCGAACGCGACGCCCCGGTCGTCGGCAAGTCCCGCGCCGCCACCGACGCGGCCAAGGCGAAGTTCGACATCGCGGTGAAGAGCATGCCCGCGAAGCAGGGCCTGCGACGCAGGCTCAGCCTTTTCCGCGGTGTGGAGCCCCAGCTCGCGGCCCTCAGGCAGAGCGCCTACACGGCGGCGCTCGAAACCCCTGACAAGACCGGCGGTCACGGCGGTCCCGTGGCAACCCAGGAGGGCTACACGCTGGTTCAGCACTCCCTCATGGAATTCTCGAACGAACTGGGTCTCGGCACCAGCAACATCACCAGCTACGGCCGCACCGTCTACGCCATTCAACTGGCGAAGGCCGCCGCATCACTTCAGCGTTCCATCGGTCTGGAACTCCTGGTCAGGCCCAGCCAGAAGCGGGAGATCAGGAGCGGCCAGATCGTCGCTTTCTCCTCGTACGCGTATCTGGAAGACGTATCCGTCGGTGAGTACGCCTCAGGCGGCACCGAGGCCGATACGAAAAGGCTTCAGGACGTCATGAAGCGGCAGGCGGTGCGCGGAGCCGAGGAACTGGCCGCCGCCAAGCAGCAGGCGACCGCCGCCGGCCGGGACTTCACTCCCCCGCCGAGCCAGGAAGGCTCCGTCTACGACGGCATGGTCGCCGCGATCGCGACCGGCGACAGCCCCGAACAGCTCGCGAAGCGCGGAGTGACGCCCGAGGTCTGGATGGCCGCGGCCACCGGCAAGTTCGACGGCTACGCGGTGATCGAGAAGGGCCTCGTCGACCGGGCAGTGACCGACGCGGCGCAGATCTCCGCCGACGCCAAGGCCAAGGGCCTCACCAACGGCGGCATCGTCGTGGTCGCCCTGCTGGCTGCCTTCGTCCTGGCCGGGATGATGGCCCGTCAGATGAGCCGGTCCATGCGGTCGCTGCGTACGGCCGCCTTCGGCGTCGCCGAGCAGCGGCTGCCGATGCTGGTCGACCAGCTCTCGCGCGCGGAACCGGGCCAGGTCGACACCCGTGTGGAGCCGATCCCGATCCATACGCGCGACGAGATCGGCGAAGTCGCCCGCGCCTTCGACCAGGTCCACCGCGAAGCGGTCAGGCTCGCGGCCGAACAGGCCATGCTCCGCGGGAACGTCAACGCGATCTTCACGAACCTCTCGCGCCGCAACCAGTCGCTGATCGAGGGTCAGCTGACCCTGATCACGGAGCTGGAGAGCAACGAGGGCGAGCCGGAACAGCTGGAGAGCCTGTTCAGGCTGGACCACCTGGCCACCCGTATGCGGCGCAACGGCGAGAACCTGCTGGTCCTCGCGGGCGAGGAGCCGGGCCGCCGCTGGAACCAACCGGTCCCGCTGGTCGACGTGTTGCGCGCCGCCTCCTCCGAGGTGGAGTCGTACGCGCGCATCGAGCTGACCGGCGTCCCCGAGACGGACATCCACGGCGACTCCGTGACCGACCTCGTCCATCTGCTCGCCGAACTGCTGGAGAACGCCACCACGTTCTCCTCGCCGCAGACGAAGGTCCGCGTCACCGCGACCCGGCTGCCCGACGGCCGTGTGATGATCGAGATCCACGACAAGGGCATCGGCCTCACCGCCGAGGACTTCGCGGACATCAACAACAAGCTCGCCAACCCGCCGGTCGTGGACGCCACCGTCTCGCAGCGCATGGGCCTGTTCGTGGTGGGCCGCCTCGCGGACCGGCACGGCATCCGGGTCCAGCTGCGCCCCTCCGGCGAGCAGGCGGGCACGACGTCGCTGGTCATGCTCCCCGACCTGATCACGCACGGCGGTGGTGGCGAGGAACCGGGCACCTCCGCCGACGAGTTCAGCGTCTCGCAGATCATCCCGGACCCGTCGCCCCCGCCCGAGGTCCAGGGCCACCACAGCCCCGCCACGCTGACCGCGGCGGACCTGGGCTTCGACGACTCGCGCTACGACCGGCCGGAGCCCGACAGCCTCCAGCTGAACCCCGTCAACCGCACGCTGCTGCGCGAGGAGCGACGGGCCGCGCTGGAGGCGAAGCCGGGCGCGGGCGAGCCTCTTTTCAGCGACCAGGTGGACGGCCGGTACCGCCCGGAGGCCGGAGGCACGCACACGCCGCCTCAGGTGCCGTACGGTCAGAACCCGCCGCTGGAACTGGGCAGCGGCTCGTCGTACGCACAGCAGGGCGGGTACGAGGAGTACCAGGCACCCGACGGATACCAGCAGCCCGGGGCCTACCGGCAGCCGGACGCGTACCAGCAACCCGAGACCTACCAGCAGCCCGGGGCGTACCAGCAGCCGCAGGCCTATACGGAATCCGGCTACCAGGCTCAGCAGAGCACGGAAACGCCCTACGAGAACCCGTTCGACACCCAGCCCCGCCAGGGTGAGTGGGCAGATCAGACGGCGTATCAGTCCGGTCAACAGCCGGAGGGGCGAACAGAATCGGATTCTGCACGGCCCGCTGCCGAGAACGCCGGGGACCGCGTAGGCTTTCACCGTCAGGGTCCCTCTCCGAGCACCAGCCACGCCTTGACCGACGCGGGCCTGCCCCGGCGGGACGGCGGCCGGTCACCGGAGCAGGAGCGGGAATCCACCGGTCAGGACGACGGACGGTCGGGTCAGGACAACGGACCGGCCGGGCAGACTCCGCGGCCGGGGCAGACCGAGGCGGAAGGCACCGAGGACTGGCGGTCGGCGAACGACGACCGCCGGCAGCGGGCCGAGAAGCTTCGTGAGCCCAAAGCGGGAGGCGTCACGGCGTCCGGTCTTCCCCGCCGCGTGCCCAAGGCGAATCTGGTCGAGGGCAGGGCGGAGCAGACCCCGCAGGTCGGCCCCCAGGTCTCCCGCGCCCCGGAGGACGTGCGAGGCAGATTGAGCAATCTGCGTCGCGGGGTCCAGCGGGGCAGGAACGCGGGGGCGGACAAGAACGGACCGGGCTCAGGCCCGGGCAGTACCTACAACCAGGAGCGTTAGTGTGAGCCCGATGAGCCAGGCGGCGCAGAATCTGAACTGGTTGATCACCAACTTCGTGGACAACACCCCCGGGGTGTCCCACACCGTGGTGGTCTCCGCCGACGGACTCCTGCTGGCGATGTCCGACGGATTTCCCCGCGACCGCGCGGATCAGCTGGCGGCCGTGGCCTCCGGGCTGACCTCGCTCACCGCGGGGGCGTCCCGGATCTTCGAGGGCGGCGCCGTCAACCAGACCGTGGTGGAGATGGAACGCGGCTTCCTCTTCCTCATGTCCATCTCGGACGGCTCGTCCCTCGCTGTTCTCGCGCACCCCGAGGCGGATATCGGCCTGGTGGGTTACGAGATGGCGCTCCTGGTCGACCGGGCGGGCACGGTCCTCACGCCGGACCTGCGCGCCGAACTCCAGGGGAGTCTTCTCAACTGACAGACAGTGCACTTCCCGCCACCGCACCATAAGGTGCGGTGGCGCGGATCCGCGGAGACAGGGACCGGCAACCGGCAGCAGGAGGAGGAAACGTGGCTACACCCCCAGGCGGAGACCAAGCCCGCAACCGCTTCAACTTTCCCTCCGCGCCGAGCGGTCAGTTCGCCCAGAGCCGTCCCCAGGACCAGGACCAGACGCACTACGGGCAGCAACAGTACGAGCAGTCGTACGACCAGCCGCAGCAGTCGCACGGACAGCACCAGCCGCCCTACGACCAGCCCGAGCAGTCCTACGACCAGCCCGAGCCGTCGTACGACCAGCCCGAGCAGTCCTACGACCAGCCCGAGCCGTCGTACGAGCGGCCCGAGCAGTCCTACGACCAGCCGGACCCCTCGTACGAACAGCAGCCGCCCCGGCGGCAGCCGTACGAGCAGTCGCGCGCGCCCCGGATCCAGCCGGTGCAGCCGCGGCACGTCTCGCCCGAAGACTCCCACTCCATGGGCGCCCACAACCCTCTGGTGCGCCCGTACGCCATGACTGGCGGCCGGACCCGGCCGCGGTACCAGCTCGCCATCGAGGCGCTGGTCAGTACAACGGCGGAACCGTCCCAGCTGCAAGGGCAGTTGCCCGAGCATCAGCGGATCTGCCAGCTGTGTTTCGAGATCAAGTCCGTAGCGGAGATCTCGGCTCTTCTCACCATTCCCCTCGGCGTCGCCCGGATCCTCGTAGCCGACCTGGCGGAGGCCGGACTTGTCGCCATCCATCAGCCCGGCGGCGACGAAGCCGCCGGCGGTCAGCCAGATGTGACACTGCTCGAAAGGGTGCTCAGTGGACTTCGCAAGCTCTAGCGGCGGTGCAGCCCGCTCAACCACCAGCGCGAAGATCGTGGTGGCGGGCGGATTCGGCGTGGGTAAGACCACGTTCGTCGGCGCCGTCTCAGAGATCAACCCGCTGCGTACCGAAGCCGTCATGACATCCGCGTCCGCGGGTATCGACGACCTCACACACACCGGAGACAAGACCACCACCACGGTGGCCATGGACTTCGGCCGCATCACACTCGACCAGGACCTGATCCTGTACCTCTTCGGAACCCCCGGACAGGACCGCTTCTGGTTCATGTGGGACGACCTCGTACGCGGCGCCATCGGCGCGGTGGTGCTGGTCGACACCCGCAGGCTCGCCGACTGTTTCCCCGCGGTCGACTACTTCGAGAACTCGGGACTCCCGTTCGTCATCGCCCTCAACGGCTTCGACGGACATCAGCCCTACACCCCCGACGAAGTACGCGAGGCCCTGCAGATCGGCCCCGACACCCCGATCATCACCACCGACGCCCGGCACCGCGCCGACGCCAAGAGTGGCCTCATCACC
This sequence comes from Streptomyces sp. NPDC088725, assembly GCF_044751305.1. NCBI lineage: Bacteria > Bacillati > Actinomycetota > Actinomycetes > Kitasatosporales > Streptomycetaceae > Streptomyces > Streptomyces sp. NPDC088725. The sequence goes on along the minus strand of NZ_JBIVLO010000009.1, from coordinate 111,131 downwards.
CTCGTCGAACACGCCCTCATGGCACGGCTGAGGTAGCTCGTACGGAGCCCGGCACGTCCGGGCTCCGTACGGCGAAGGCCCCGCACTCCTCAGGAGTGCGGGGCCTTCGCCGTACAGGCGTGGAGCCGGGGCCGGAGCCTCAGCCCTGCCAGCTGTGCGGGGCGCGGAAGCCGGGCGTACGCTCCAGGCGGCGCCAGCCGGCGGCGGACCGGGCGGCGAAGCCCGAGCTGTCCTGGCCTTCGCCCCTGGCGGCCGCACGGGCCATCAGGATGGCGGTGATGGCGGCCAGCTCCTCGGGAGCGGCCTGGCCCTTCTCGACGCGCAACAGGGAATTCGTGGATTCGATCATGGAGTTCGTGTCTCCGTCTTCTCGGCAGATCTCAGGTAGGCAGATCTCGGGGCGGGAGTGCGGGAGCAGAGCGCCGCGGGATGGGACGCGGGGCTACTGCGGGGGGTTGCCGTGCTTGCGGGACGGCAGGTCCGCGTGCTTCGTGCGCAGCATCGCGAGCGCGGCAGCGAGCACCTCACGGGTCTCCGAGGGGTCGATGACATCGTCCACCAGGCCGCGCTCGGCGGCGTAGTAGGGATGCATCAGCTCGGCCTTGTACTCCTTGACCATGCGGCCGCGCATGGCTTCGGGGTCCTCGGCCTCCGCGATCTGCTTGCGGAAGATGACGTTGGCGGCGCCTTCGGCGCCCATCACCGCGATCTCGTTGGTGGGCCAGGCATAGGTCAGGTCGGCCCCGATCGACTGGGAGTCCATGACGATGTAGGCACCTCCGTACGCCTTGCGAAGGATCAGCGAGATCCTCGGTACGGTCGCGTTGCAGTACGCGTACAGCAGCTTGGCACCGTGCCGGATGATCCCGCCGTGCTCCTGGTCGACGCCCGGCAGGAAGCCGGGCACATCCAGCAGCGTGACGATGGGAATGTTGAAAGCGTCGCACATCTGGACAAAGCGCGCCGCTTTTTCGGACGCCTCGATGTCCAGCACACCGGCGAGGGACTGCGGCTGGTTGGCGACGATGCCGATGACCTGACCGTCGAGACGGGCCAGTGCGCAGATGATGTTGCGCGCCCAGCGCTCGTGGACCTCCAGGTAGTCGCCGTCGTCGACAAGCTCCTCGATCACCTTGTGCATGTCGTACGGGCGGTTCCCGTCGGCGGGCACCAGGTCGAGCAGGACGTCGGAGCGGCGGTCGGCCGGGTCCTCGGGCTCGGTCCTCGGCGGGTTCTCGCGGTTGTTCTGCGGGAGCATCGACAGGAGGTAACGCACCTCGGCGATGCAGGTCTCCTCGTCGTCGTACGCGAAGTGCGCGACACCCGAGGTCTCGGCGTGCACGTCCGCGCCGCCCAGGCCGTTCTGGCTGATCTCCTCGCCGGTCACGGCCTTGACGACGTCGGGACCCGTGATGAACATCTGCGAGGTCTCGCGGACCATGAAGACGAAGTCCGTGAGGGCCGGGCTGTAGGCGGCGCCGCCCGCGCACGGGCCGAGCATCACGCTGATCTGCGGGATGACACCGGACGCGCGGGTGTTGCGCTGGAAGATGCCGCCGTAACCGGCGAGCGCGGAGACGCCCTCCTGGATACGGGCGCCGGCGCCGTCGTTGAGCGAGACCAGCGGGGCACCGGCCGAGATGGCCATGTCCATGATCTTGTGAATCTTGGTGGCGTGGGCCTCGCCCAGCGCGCCCCCGAAGATCCGGAAGTCGTGCGCGTAGACGAAGACCGTACGGCCTTCCACGGTGCCCCACCCGGTGATGACACCGTCGGTGTAAGGCTTCTTGTTCTCCAGGCCGAACCCGGTTGCCCGGTGCCTGCGCAGCTGCTCGACCTCCTTGAACGACCCCTCGTCGAGCAGCAGCTCGATGCGTTCGCGAGCGGTCAGCTTGCCCTTCGCGTGCTGGGCCTCTGTCGCTCGTTCGCTGGGGCCCCTGCGGGCCTCCTCACGCAGGGTGTGCAGCTCGGCCACACGGCCCCTGGCGTCGGCGGGCCTGCTCGGCGTCTCGTCCACAACGGTCATGTACCAACCCTACGAACATGAGTGAGGAAAGTGCGCCGTTGACTCCCACAGTCTCCTACCGATATTCCTGGTGGAGCTGGACAGAACCAGGCACTCTGGAGGGTTCCAGACCAGCAAGGTACCCCTGGCGTTTGTGGGAAACCCCTAGATTTCAGCGGAGCGAAAGCTCGCAGCCGTGACCGGCGCCCTCGGTACCGGGCGTGATGCGCAGTCGCAGCGTACGGCCAGTTTCCCGTACCTCGACGGCTGGGTCGTGCGCGGTGACCCGGCGCACCTCCCGGTCCCAGGTGATCTCCAGCGGCCGTCCCGAGCGCGGCGGCTCGCTCACGCGGAGCGTGGCGCTCGCGCCCCGCTCCACCACGAGCACGCTCGCGGGCGCGCTCGCGGTGAACGCGCCCGCCGTACCCGGCCGCCAGAAGTTCGCCGCCGTGTATCCGAGGGAGCGGATCACCACGGACTGCCGCTCTGCGGTATTGGTGACCACCTCCAGCCACCGCCGGTCGGCGGCGCGGGCCGCGAGCGTGCGCCGGCCGGCGCCCGGCATCAGCAGGTACACGTACGACGCGTCCGCCGGGTCCGTGCCGTGGTCCAGCCACAGGGTCCGGTAGTGGCGGGTACGGCGCTCGGCGGTGCCGCCGGTGTTGATGTCGCTCCAGGACCCGGTGCGCTCCTCGGCGCGGGTCCGCAGGGCGCCCGCGGGGGCTCCGCCGGGAAAGACCCAGCCGCCGTGACCCTCCAGGTGCGCCCAGCGCGGCCGGTCCCCGCCGTCGAGGGTGAAAACGCCGCTCGCGCTCGCGCCCAGGTTGCGGTTGTCCACGATCGTCTCCACGGCGGTGCCGTCCAGGGAGCCGATCCCGGCGCCCAGGCAGACCACCGCGTCGGCGACGCAGAACCAGGACTTGCGGGCGTCGAGCGTGGAGCCGAGCCCCCTGAGATGCTGCCCGACGGCCGCGAACTCTCCGTCGCTCACGCCGCCGACCCACCGCACCGCGGGCCTGGCTTCGCCCCACTCGCCGCCGGCGTTGTCCGCGAGACGCTTGGCGGAGACGGTCGTCCCGGGCAGCCGGTACGGGTCGACCGTGGGCCAGAACCAGTCCGTGTACTGGTCGTTGCCGTATGTCTCGCCCCACCAGGAGAGCATTCCCGCCCCGGTGTGCCAGCCGTGCGGATTCTCGCCGTTGCCGCATTCGTAGTGGGCGATCCGCTCGGAGGCCATGGAGATGTTCGCGGCCCAGCCGGGCCTGCGGTGCACGGCCCGGTCCATGGCGGCGAACAGGGTGTGGCCGACCGGCTCGGGCGCGGCGGGCAGCGCCGAGTCCGCCATGGCGTGCAGCCGGGCGAGGTCGGCGACCTCGAACTGCCGGGCGCCGAGGACGGGCGACACGGTGTCCCGTTCGATCCACCCCTTCACCCGTGCGGTCCAGCGGTCGCGTTCCGCCGCGCTCGCGGCGCCCGCGAGCAGGGCAATGGCCGCGATCAGGCCCTGACCGTGGAAGTGATCGCCGCGCATCACTCCCAGGTCGTCGCTGATCAGGCAACCACGGCTGACGGCACGGCCGTTGACGCTGTCCATCATCAGGCCGTTGTAGATCAGCGGGGCGTAGGCGTGCTCCACGCTGTCGTGGACGATCCGCCGGTTCGGGTCGGTGACCTCCCAGGCCGATCCGGCGAGCAGGGTGAGGAGCCGGCCGAGGCCGTCCAGCATGACCTGGCCGTACGTACCGGAGTAGGCGACGCGGGTGTGCTGGATGAACGAGCCGTCGGCGTAGAGGCCGTCGCCCGTGGTGGCGTACGGAAAGACCGGCGAAAGCGCGTCGCGGGCCAGCGCGATCTTGGCGGGCGTCTTCCCGAGCACACCGCGCAGGGCGACGGAACGGCACAGGTCGACGCGGTTGGCGCCGGTGCTCGTCCCGGAGTAGTCGCCGAGCAGCGCGTCCGGGACGAAGTGGTCGACGACCGCGCAGGCCGCGGTCCGACGCTCCTCGGTGAGGTCGTCGTACAGGACGGCGACGATGTCCATGAGCGGTCGGGGAGTACCGATCTGCCACTCCCACCAGTTGCCGTACGGCGTGGCTGCGGGCGCCAGGACGGTCGCGGAGAGGTGGTCGAGGCCGCGGACGAGCGCGGCGAGCAGGGCCGGGTCGCCGGTGACGCCGGTGCCCGGCTGGGCGTACGCCTGAGTCATCGTCCAGAGCCTCGTGCAGCTCTGGGTAATGCCGGCCGGCGGGTCGAACGGGCAGTCCGGCCACAGCGAGGTCCCGGCCGGGGCCATCGACCGCTGGAAGCGCGTGGCCAGCCGACCGGTCTCCGCGAGCCGGGAGGCGTACGGCTCGGCCGCGGGGTCGTAACCGGCGCCGAGCCGGGAGTCGACCCAGCGCAGCCGCAGTTCCTGGAACGGGTCGACGACGGGTGCGGCGGACTTCCCGGACGCGGCGGACGCGCTTTCGGAGAGCGCGAGAGACACGAGCGACAAGGTGCCCGCTCCGGCGGCAGCCAGAAACCCGCGCCGGGACCAGGCAGCCGTCAGCGACATGCGCGCCTCCGCGATCCGAAAGGTACAGACCTGCTACCCGGTTTAGCACGCATCCCGATCGCCTTTCAATGAACATGACACCAAAGGCATAACGGTGCCCATGTCGTTCCGCCGGAACTGAGAGCGCTCTCACTCTCTGCTCCTCACCTCTTGACGCCCACCGGCCGCGCTCGTCAGGGTGGTCCGCACGCAGGGCGCGACCCCCCACACAACCGCGCATCCCCTGCGACCCCCCACAGTTCAGGAGAACATCCGTGATATCCCGCCGCCTGTTCCTGACCGGCACGGCCGCCACCGCCGCCGCACTCACCTACCCCGCCTGGGGAAGCAGCCTGAGCCCCCGCGCGGCCGCCGCCGCCGGCACCTGCGAGATCGCCCTCCAGAACAAGTCGCTGTCCGGCTCGGTCAACGCGTATGTCACCGGGCACGAGCAGGGCACCGACCAGTGGATCCTGCTCCGCGCCGACGGCACGGTGTACCACCTGGAGGAGCCGCCGGCCGCCGGCACCCCGCTGCCCGTCGACTGCGCCATCCCGCTGGGCGCCGCGGGTTCCGCCCCGGTGGTCCTGACGCTCCCCCAGATGTACGGGTCCCGCGTCTACTTCGTACGGGACGACACGCTGGACTTCCTCGTCAACCCGGGTCCCTCCCTGGTCGAGCCGGCCTTCTCCAACTCCGCCGACCCGAACTACGGCCGCACGTGGTCGTTCTGCGAGTTCACCTTCAACCCGGACCAGATCTACTCCAACATCAGCTACGTCGACCTGGTGACCGGCCTGCCCATCGGCATCACCCTGGAAGGCGACTCCACCCACACGGTCGCCCCGCTGCCGGACGGCGCGCTGGAGAAGATCGCCGATGGTCTCACCGCCCAGGCGGCGACCGACGGCCACCCCTGGGACAAGCTGATCCTGCGCGGCGACGACGGCCAGGTGCTGCGCGTGATCTCCCCGCAGAACCTCGGCGGCGAGTCCTTCGGCGACGTCTTCACCAGTTATGTCGACCAGGTCTGGGAGAAGTACAGCTCCGAGGACCTGACCATCGATCTGCAGGGCGGGCGGGGCGTGTTCACCGGCCGGGTCAGCGGCGACACACTGACCTTCAACGGCGGACACACCTTCAGCAAGCCGAACTCGATGGACATCTTCACCTGCAACAGCGGCCCGTTCGCGAACAACCCGGACGACTCCGACGAGAAGAAGGGGCTGCTCGCCCGCCTCTCGGCCGCGTTCAACCGCTCGACCCTGCTGACCTTCCCCGACCAGCCGAACGGCCCCACGGCGGCCGACTACTACCAGGACCCGGTCACCAACCACTGGGCACGGCTGCTGCACGCAAACACCCCGATCGGCTACGCCTTCCCGTACGACGACGTCCAGCCGGACGGCCAGCCCGACGTCTCGGGCGCCGCTTTCGACGGCAACCCGACGCGCTGGACCGTGTCGGTCGGCTCCTGATCGCAACGACCCACCACAACGGTGCCCCGCTCCCATCAGCCTCAAGAGGAGCGGGGCACCGCGGGGCCCTGCCCTTCCCCGGGTCCGGAAGTAACCCTTCCCGGTGCGCGTCGGTCCCGCCGGGCGTCGCGTGCAGAGGATGCCCGCGCAGCGGGCTTGGCGATGTGCCCGGTATACGCCGCGCGCGCCCGGCGTTGATGCCGTCGGCCTTACGTACACCCCGCTCCGGACGGCTCGATGCCCTCCCGAACCTGGGCCGACCAGCAACGCCCCACCCTGACGGGAAGAAGGGCGACCGACCGGCACCGCAGAACCCTGCGCCCACCGATGCTCCGATCGGGCCGCCCGCACGCCCGCACACGCTCCACAAGAACGAATTGGCCGCCAACCGAAGCTGACAACAAATCACGAGAGACCGAGGTCACGGCGGGGAGCGGGGGTAACTGACGGTAGTGGGCTGTGCGGATATCGATAACTACAAGTCGGCGCAAGGCTTAATAACCGCTCAGTCCGAGTTTTTTTCTCTCAGTCCGAGTGCTTTTGGAACGACACCAATCATTGAGGCCCCAAGGCAGGAAAAGCGCGAACGGCCATCTCCCGATTAGGCCGATTTGTCTCATTAAATGCCATGACGCATTACACTTCCGGAAATATCCGCCGCGAAACGACGTGATCTGCTCCGTTGCTCATCACAATCAGCCGCTTGCCCGCAGCACTTTGGGATGTTTGAATCATGAGGCCGCCACGGCGGCTTACCGGCGGAGCCTCGGGACCATCTATGGATGTCGGCTTTCCGATGGCAGATTCAGAAGGATTTGCGATGAACAACGTTTCCTGGATCACAGCCCCCGGAAATTTTTCGACGAAGGCACAGTCGCGCCGCCCTCCGCCGCAATCGGCAATATGATGTCGACCCCCTCCCCAGCGCCAACGACAAACGAAACACCAGAGGGGGTAGTCAATGATTACCCGGAACTGTCTCAGGCACCGGAAGTAGAGCCTGGAACCATCGAATATCACAGTGCTCCCGACGCACCGCCATCAACCCCCCCTTGGGAAGACATTCCGGACATTGAGGTAACTCCCCCCACCCCAGATGCCGAGTACGCGCCGGATACCGCGCAGGCACCACAGGGGCCGGTTGCCGACGAAGACATTCCCATGGTCGGCGAGTCTCCAGACGACTACCCGAACCCTGACGACGTGCCTACCTACTCCTGGCCGCCGAGCCCTGGAACTGAGGCACCGGACTCGCTGACACTCCCTGACTCCACGGTCACCCCAGTCTCGTCCCTGCCGGACGCGGTGCCGGAACCGGTGCCCGAACCCACACCCGAACCGGCGCCCGAACCCACACCCGAACCGGCGCCCGAACCCACGCCCGAACCGGTGCCCGAGACCGAGCCCGCGTTGACGATGCCGGGCGCGTGGCCGGAGCCCGACGTGGCGCCCGATCCCACACCGCCCTCCGAGCTGCCGGAATCCGTACCGGAGTCTGAGTCCCCAGCCATGCCGGGGGCATGGCCCGGGGCCGGTCCGGTGGGTGCGCCTGCCCCCGTGCCCGTTCCGGTGGGTGCGCCTGTCCCCGTACCCGTTCCGGTGGATGCTCCTGGAAACGGGCTCCCCATGCCTGGCGCGTGGCCGGAGACTCCCCCTGCCACGCCGGACGATGTGCCTGATCCCGCTTCGGGGTCCTCCGTTCCGGATTCCGTGCCGGAGTCGACTCCTGGGCCCGAGCCGGAGCCGGAGCCGGAGCCGGCTCCCGTCATCGTCCCCGAACCCGAACCCGAACCCGTTCCCGTGGCGGTTCGCGGGCCCGAGACCGAGCCCGAGCCGGAGCCGACTCCCGTCATCGTCCCCGACCCCGAGACCGAACCCGAGCCCGAGCCCGAGCCGACTCCCGTCATCGTCCCCGACCCCGAGACCGAACCCGAGCCCGAGCCCGAGCCGACTCCCGTCATCGTCCCCGACCCCGAGCAGTCTGCCTCTGCGGGACCGGTCGTGGTCGCACCTCCCGAGGAGGAAGCGCCTCTCGCTACGCCCCACCCCCGTTTCGGCTTCGGTACCGTCCCGCAGGATCCACCGCACCCGGCGCCGATCGAGGCCCCGATTCCGCGCGAGGATCCGCTCGACTTCCTGTTCCCGGGTCACGGCCCAGGGCAGATACGGTGGTGAGTCTTTAGCACTCCAGCAGCGTTTGCTCTCTGACCCGGTCAGAGGTGTTACGCGGAGTGCGGTCGGCTGATGTTGCGTCGAGGGGCGGTCCGGGTGGATCGCCCCTCGACGGGTGGAGTCGTCGCCGGCAGTGACACCTCGGGGCACGGTCCATCACGTCCCGCGCACTGCGCAGCCGTACGAAGTCCCCCTGGACCGTCGAGTGCACCAGGAGGCCGCCCTGCCATACGGCCCGGACGGAAGTTTCTCGTCAGCCACGCTCCGGGGCCCCGAGCTCTCCGTGCTGTGGTTTCCGAACCCGATCCGCCACCGCATTCGCTGTGCGTCCGCCCGGCACGGCGACTCGGAGTCCGTCCGCTCGGACACACTGCTTTCGCAACCGGCCCCAAGGGCGGTCCCTCCGGCCGGGCGCGCGGCGTCGGCTACGCACCTCGCCGCGTTGTCGGATCGCCCGCATACGTCCAGCATGCTCGCGCCCCTCCGCTTTGCGATGCGCCGCGTCTGACTCCGCGCGCTGATCCGCCGGGAGTTACGGGACAGCTCTCAGCATCCGCCGCAGTTCTGGTACGTCACGTCCCAGTGACTGCCCTCGTCGGCGTAGACGTTGCCCGAGGCCGACTGCCACTGCGGATAGCCGTCACCGCGCAGTCCGATGTAGGTGAAGGTGTTCTTGACGTAGTTCGTCAGGCAGGTGGTCTTGCCGAAATCGAGCTTGTAGCCGTTCCAGTGCGAGTACGTGCCGCTCGCGTGCCCGGTTTCCGTACCGCCCGTAATGTTGAGAGCGCAGCCCGACGCGGACTTCAGCGTCTGCGCGCCCTGGGCCGTGGTGAGGTTCAGCTGATCGAAGGACGTGCAGGTCGCGACGTTACGGTTTGAGCAGCCACCCGAGGAGGACCAGGTGATCCCGGACGAGGAGAACATCGAGGTCGCGGAGGCGTGCGTGAGCTTGGTCACCGCCGGGGCGGCGGCCGCCGAGCCGGTGAGTCCGGCGGCGGGCACGAGGAGCGCGCCCAGGATCAGGGCGAGCGCGGTGAGTATGGAGCGGGTTTTCATGGGGGGAACCCTCCTGCTGGAGACCGTGGATGGGGTAGCCGGCTGTGCAGGTGGAGCAGGGGAGATCGTGCCCGATGGCCGCGCACGTCCGCCAGAGGGCCGGACGGCTCAATCCAAAGACATTGTTGAACCTTGAACAAAATTGCCCTACAGTGGGGCACTCAAGGTTGAATGTTCAACCAAAAACTCCCCAGGAGGAAACCCATGGCGCTCTTCCGCCGCCAGAACGACAGCGCGACGGCCCCCACCGCACCGGTGGACCCGGCTCTGGCCACCCTGACCGGTGAGTACACGGTCGACCAGGCCCACAGCAGCATCGGATTCAGCGTCCGGCACGCGATGGTGACCAACGTCCGCGGCTCGTTCACGCAGCACGAGGGGACGCTGTACCTGGACGGAACGAACCCGGAGAACTCCACCGCGTCCATCGACGTCGTGATGGCCAGCATCGACACCGGCGACTCCGGCCGCGACGCCGACCTGCGCGGCGCCAACTTCTTCGACACCGAGCAGTTCCCGGCGATGACGTTCCGCTCGACCTCGACGGAGGCGGTGGGCACCGACACGTACCGTGTCAGCGGCGATCTGACCATCAAGGGCGACACGCGCCCGCTGTCCATCACGCTGACGTACAACGGCACCGCCACCGACCCCTTCGGCAACGAGCGGGTCGGCTTCGAGGGCAGCGCGGAGATCGCGCGCTCCGACTGGGGCCTGACCTACAACGCGGCGCTGGAGACCGGCGGCGTGCTGATCAGCGACAAGGTGAAGCTGAACTTCGAGATCTCCGCGATCAAGAACGCACCGCAGGCCGCCTGAGCCCGGGCGGGAAGCGATGCCGGTCCGGCGGAACGTGCCATGGATGTGGCATCCGGACATGAGATCCGGGTGCCACATCCATGGGGGTCCTCCGGTCAGGCCGCCCGGTAGGCCGCCGTCAGGCCGGCCAGCGCGCCGGTCAGATCACCGGTGAGCAGCAGGTGGTCCGCGTCGGCGAAGGGTTTGGCCGACGCCGCCGTGATGTGCTGCCCGATCTTCCGCTGGACGAGGAGTCTGGCCCGGTCGGCCAGCGCCTTGCCCTGGGGCGACTTCCCCAGGCCCGCCTTCTGGAGCAGGCCCGCCGCGACGGACAGCGCGCGCAGGGCGGGCTCACCTCCCACGGGCGGCTTCGTGAGCGTCGCCAGGCCCCAGCCGTAGGGGAATTGGGGATCGTACGCGGCGTCACCGACGTTGATCGGCAACTGCTCGACCGACTTCGGCCAGGTCAGCGGCAGTTGACCGGTGAAGGGCAGCTTGCCGTAGAGGACATCGGCCACACCGTCGCCCTCGGTGCCCGGCAGCCAGGACGCCACCAGCGCGTCGATCCCGCCGAGCCGGTCGCCGATGAGCTGCGGACGGCCCGAGACGATCAGTACGGCGCACTTCATGGCGGCGCAGACCGTGTCCACGGCCTTCTGGTCGGCCGCCGTCAGCTCCAGGTCGTTGCCGTTGCCGACATCGCCGATCCCTTCGGCGTACGGCGTCTCACCGACCACGACCACCCCCACGTCGTACCCGTCCGTGGCCGCCGAGGCGTCCTCGGAGTAGGTGAGCGCGGCCTTCGGGGCGGCCTTCTTCATGCCCGCGAGGATCGTGGTGGCTCCGGTGGTGGTCGCTCCCGAGGCGCCCTGCCAGGTGACGGACCAGCCGCCCATCTGGTTGCCGATGTCATCCGCGTTCGACCCGGCCACGTACACCTTCTGCGAGGGCTTCAGCGGCAGGACTCCGCTGTCGTTCTTCAGCAGCACCTGCGATTCCGCCGCCGCCCTGCGCGCCACCGCGCGGTGCTCGGGCGAGCCGATCCGCGCCAGGTTCGCGGGGTCGGCGTACGGCTTCTCGAACAGCCCCAGCCGGAACTTCTGCTCCAGGATCCTGGAGACCGCGTCGTCGATCCTGGCCCGGCTGATCCGGCCCGCGGTCACCTCGTCCTCCAGGGTCGCGACGATGTCCCGGTAGGCCGCCGGCTCCATGATCATGTCGAGGCCCGCGTTGACGGAGGTGCGCACGTCGCTCGCGCGGTCGCCGGGGATCTGGTCGATCGCCGCGTAATCGCTGATGACGAAGCCCTCGAAACCCAGCCTGCCCTTCAGCTCGCCGTTGATCATGGCGGCGTCCGCGTGCATCTTCAGCGGGCCCGTGCCGTCGCCGATGACGTCCAGCGAGGAGAACGAGGGCATGACCGTGCCGATACCGCGCTTGACGGCATCCTTGAACGGGGCGAGGTGGACGGTTTCCAACTCCCGCCGGGTGACCGTCGTGACGCCCTGGTCGATGGTGTACGTGCCTTCGGTGGACGATCCGTACGCCGTGCCGCCGTCACCGACGAAGTGCTTGGCGGTGGCCAGCACCTTGTCGTCGCGGTCCAGGTCCTTGCCCGACGCGTCGCCCTGCATGCCGTGGATCACCGTCTCCATCGAGGAGACGAGCGCGGGGTCCTCGCCGAAGGTCTCGTACGTACGGCCCCACCGTTCGTCGCGTCCGACGCACAGGCAGGGGGCGAAGTCCCAGGGGACGCCGGTGGCGCGTACCTCGTTCGCCGTCATCACTCCGGCCTGCTCGGCGAGAGCGGGGTCGCGGGTCGCGCCGATCCCGATGTTGTGCGGCGCGAGCGCCGCTCCCACGAGGTTGTTGTGACCGTGCACCCCGTCCACGCCGTAGATCAGCGGGATCTGGAAGCGGGTGGCCCGCGTCCTGAGCTGGTACCCGTCGACCATCTCCGCCCATGCCTCAGGGGTGTTGGGCGTGGGAACCGACCCGCCGCCGGAGAAGAGCGAGCCGAGGCCGTAGCCGGCGATGTCGTCCTGCGAGGTGAGCGCGCCCCGCTCGGCCTGCGTCATCTGGCCGGCCTTCTCGGCGAGTGACATACGGGAGACGAGGTCGGCTACCCGCTTCCGGACGGGCAACTTCGCGTCGAGGTACGGCAGTCCATGGGCGTTGATGACGATCTGCGGCTGCTCGGCGGGGGCTTCGGCGCCGGTGACGACGAGCTTCAGCGGGACGCTCTCGGCGCTCTCGGCGCTCCGGTCCCGCAGGATCGGCACGGCCACCGTGCGCGAGGCTCCCGAGCGCGTGCCCGCGGGGAAGGTGACCGTACCGGTGAGCGGCCGGTAGTCCCTGCCGGGTTCGGCGGTGCCGCCGCCGGTGGAGTACGCGACGGTGACGGGCGCGCCGACGGGGGCCGCGCCGGTGGTCGTGAGCGAGATCCTGACCTCGGCCGTGTCGCCTTCCCCGACCGGGTGGACGGCCGCGTCGGTGACGACCTTCGCTGTCCGGTCGGGGTCGGGCTCCCCCGCCGCCGCGCTGGACCCGGCGCCCGCCAGCGGCAGCAGGCCGGCCAGGACAGCGGTCGCGGCGAGCGCCGCCGTCCTGGCGGACGCTCCCGGTTTCCGGCGTGGTGTGCGTTGCATGGTGGCTCCTCGGAGATCGGTGTCGCTTCTCTTCGTCCCGCACCCGGCCGGGACGCCGCCCGGGTCCGCCGCACGACCCACAAGACACCTCCTGAGCGCCCGGACGCCGCATCCCGGGCACGGACACACGGGGCGGGCCTGCTCTCTCCACGAGAATCAGCCCGGTCACGGACGGTGAGTCAATCGGGACGCACCGCCGTCGTCAATACTTCGGGCGCATTGGTCCGAACCTTTGTTACGCACCGGACCGGCCGCAGGTCAGCGGCGGGATGCGGTCAGCGGGTGCGTACGCGGGCTCTTGACGGGAGTTCCCAACGGCAGTTCACTCACGCCGCACGGACCCACGCGTCACCCCCCACCTGTGCCGAGAAGGGCAGCAGACCTATGTCGAGAACGACTGGCCGCGGACGAAGACTCGTGAGAAGGCTCCTCGCCGGAGCCCTCGCCACCGCCGGACTCACCGGCCTCACGAGCCTCACCGCCGGCACCGCGCAGGCCGCCGGCGAACCGGTGAACATCTGGCTGACGACGACGGACGACGCCGGCGGACGCCATGTCACCCGGGGTCTCCAGCAGCAGACCCCCATCGCCTTCCAGTCGGGCAACGGCGGCAGCGGCACCAACATCACCGTCGACGAGGGCACCAAATACCAGCAGTTCACCGGCGGCGGAGCGTCCTTCACCGACACCGCCGCCTGGCTGATGAAGAGCAGCGGCGCCCTCTCTCAGGCGACCCGCGACGACACCATGAAGAAGCTGTTCTCACCGACCGACGGCATCGGCCTGACCTTCCTGCGCAACCCCATGGGCGCCTCCGACCTGGCCCGGGGCAACTACACGTACGACGACATGCCGGCCGGGCAGACCGACCCGAACCTCGCGCAGTTCTCCATCTCGCACGACCAGGCCGACGTACTGCCGCTCACCCAGCAGGCCAAGCAGCTCAACCCCGCCGTCAAGGTGATGGCCGTGCCGTGGAGCGCACCCGCCTGGATGAAGGACAACGATGCGATGAGCCAGGGCTGGCTCCAGTCGCAGTACTACGGCGCGTACGCCCAGTACTTCGTCAAGTACATCCAGGCGTACCAGTCGGCCGGCGTCCCGATCGACTACATCTCCGCGCAGAACGAGCCGACGTGCTGCGCCGGTTACCCGTCCATGCAGTGGAACGGCTCCGGGCTCGCCTACTTCACCAAGAACAGCCTGCTGCCCGCTCTGCACGGCGCGAACCTCTCCACCAAGGTGCTGGCCCTGGACTGGAATCCGGACTCCTACGCCGGCTACGCCGCGCCCACCGTGGACGACGCGGCGATCCGCAACGACCCCAACTTCGGCGGGATCGCGTACCACGGCTACACCGGCGGCATCGACATCCAGACGACGGTCCACAACCAGTACCCCACCGTGCCGGCGTTCGACACCGAGCACTCCGGCGGTACCTGGGTCGGCAACCAGCAGCAGGAGGACATGAACAACCTGGTCGACTACACCCGCAACTGGGGCCAGAGCGTGGTCAAGTGGAGTCTGGCCGTCGACCAGAACATGGGCCCGCACAACGGCGGCTGCGGCACCTGCACCGGGCTGATCACGGTGAACAACGGCGGCAGCAGGAGCGGTCAGGTCGACTACACCGTCGAGTACTACACGATGGGCCACCTCACGAAGTTCGTGAAGCCCGGCGCCTACCGGATCGCGTCCACCGCCTCCTCCTCGGTCCCGAACGTCGCCTGGCAGAACCCGGACGGCTCCAAGGCGCTCATCGCGTACAACGACTCCTCGTCGGCGCAGCAGCTGCAGGTCAACTGGGGCGGCCAGAAGTTCGGTTACTCGCTGCCCGGCAAGACCTCCGCGACCTTCACCTGGGCCGGCACCCAGTCGGGCAGCGCCCCGGCACAGACCGGCACGATCACCGGTCTCGGCGGCAAGTGCCTTGACATCGCGGGTGGTTCCACCGCCAACGGCGCCGCCGCGCAGGTCTACACCTGCAACGGCTCGGCGGCTCAGCAGTGGTCCGTGAAGCCCGACGGCTCCATCCAGGGGCTCGGCAAGTGCCTGGACGTCAACGCCGGTTCGGTGGCGGACGGCGCGAAGGTACAGCTCTACGACTGCAACGGGTCCGGAGCGCAGCAGTGGAGACTCGAATCCGCCGGTGATCTCGTCAACGCGGCGGCGAACAAGTGCCTCGACGTCGTGGACAACTCCCCCGCGGACGGCGCCAAGGTGCAGATCTGGACCTGCACCGGAGCCGCCAACCAGAAGTGGCAGCTCCGGAGCTGAGGTTCAGGCACCGGCGCCCCGGGCCGGGGCGGACCGTACGGGGTGTCTCTACTCCGCCGGTTCGACCCCGGCCCGCAGCAGTCCGTACGTGTACGCGTCCTCCAGCGCCTGCCAGGACGCCGAGATCACGTTCTCCGCGACCCCGACCGTGGACCATTCGGTGCTGCCGTCGCCGGTGGTGATCAGCACCCGGGTGGTGGACTCCGTACCGTGCCTGCCCTCCAGGATGCGGACCTTGTAGTCCACCAGCTCCAGCTTGGCCAGCTGCGGGTAGATGCGTTCGAGGCCGACGCGCATGGCCCGGTCCAGCGCGTTGACCGGGCCGTTGCCCTCCGCGGTGGCGACGATGCGCTCGCCCTTGGCCCACAGCTTCACGGTGGCCTCGTTGGCATGCGTACCGTCCGGGCGGTCCTCGACGATCGCGCGCCAGGACTCCGTACGGAAGTAGCCGCGGGTGCGGCCCTCCGCCTCTTCGCGCAGCAGGAGTTCGAAGGAGGCGTCGGCGGCCTCGTACGTATAGCCCTTCAGCTCACGTTCCTTGACGCGGCGCACGACCCGGGCGACCAGATCGCGGTCGCCGCCGAGGTCGATGCCGAGTTCCTTGCCCTTCAGCTCGATGGAGGCGCGGCCCGCCATGTCGGAGACGAGCATCCGCATCGTGTTGCCGACGCGCTCGGGGTCGATGTGCTGGTACAGGTCGGGGTCGACCTTGATCGCCGAGGCGTGCAGCCCCGCCTTGTGGGCGAAGGCGGAAACGCCGACGTACGGCTGGTGGGTGGACGGGGCGAGGTTGACGACCTCCGCGATGGCGTGCGAGATCCGGGTCATCTCGGCCAGCGCGCCGTCCGGCAGCACCTTCTTGCCGTACTTCAGCTCCAGGGCGGCGACGACGGGGAAGAGGTTGGCGTTGCCGACGCGCTCGCCGTAGCCGTTGGCGGTGCACTGCACATGGGTGGCGCCCGCGTCGACGGCCGCCAGGGTGTTGGCGACCGCGCAGCCGGTGTCGTCCTGGGCGTGCATACCGAGCCTGGCGCCGGTGTCGGCGAGGACGGTGGAGACGACGGCCTGGATCTGGGCGGGCAGCATGCCGCCGTTGGTGTCGCAGAGGATGACCACCTCGGCACCGGACTCGGACGCGGCCCGTACGACGGACTTGGCGTACTCCGGGTTGGCGCGGTAGCCGTCGAAGAAGTGCTCGCAGTCGACGAAGACGCGGCGGCCCTGCTCGCGCAGGTACGAGACGGTGTCGCGGACCATCGCCACGTTCTCGTCGAGGGTGGTGCGCAGGGCCAGTTCGACATGGCGGTCGTGGGACTTGGCGACCAGGGTGATCACCGGAGCGCCGGATTCGAGCAGCGCCCTGACCTGCGGGTCCTCCGAGGCCTTGGCACCGGGGCGCCGGGTGGCGCCGAAGGCGACGAGCTGCGCGTTCCGGAAGTGGATCTCCTGCGTGGCCCGGGAGAAGAACTCGGTGTCACGCGGGTTGGCGCCGGGCCAGCCGCCCTCGATGAAGCCCACGCCGAACTCGTCCAGATAACGGGCGATGGCCAGCTTGTCGGCGACCGTCAGGTTGATGCCTTCGCGCTGTGCTCCGTCACGGAGTGTGGTGTCGAAGACATGAAAACTGTCGTCGGTCTCCGTGGACTCTGTGCTCATGGTGGCTTTGCTCCCTGTCGAGTGGATGTTCTGGCTCCACTTGCCCCCGTCTGCGCGTGCGTCCCGTCTTCGGCCGGGGTGGGGCCGGAAAACGAAAAAACCCCTCGCGGGTGCGAGAGGTCTGCGCGCGGGTCTGAGGCACGATGGCCGCTCCGTACATGGTGGTACGAGGCAGTCACTGCGGACCGGCGCGCTTGCTGCCAATAATCATGGCGAACGAGAGCACGAGTCGAGTTTCGCACGTCTCACGTTCATACGAAGAGTCGTCTCACGATTCGGTCGGCGCTGAGACCCGTACCCGGGAATCGTCCCAGGTACGGGCCTCGGCGGCGACCGTACGCGGTCGTACGGCGGTGTCGTACCGGCGTCGCGGGGGCTGTCTTCGCGGGGCCGTCAGCCCAGCTGGTGCATCCAGCCGTGGGTGTCCGCCGCCGTGCCGCGCTGGATGTCCAGCAGCGCCTCGCGCAGCTTCATCGTCACCTCGCCGGGACGGCCGTCCGACTGCGTCCACTCGCCCGCGGCGGACTTGACCAGGCCGACCGGCGTGATGACGGCGGCGGTGCCGCAGGCGAAGACCTCGGTGAGCGTGCCGTTCTCCGTGTCGCGGCGCCAGTCCTCGGTGGAGATACGTCCCTCCTCGGAGCTGTAGCCGAGGTCCGACGCCAGCTTCAGCAGCGAGTCACGCGTGATGCCCGCGAGCAGGGAGCCGGTCAGCGTGGGCGTGACGATGCGGTCCCCGTACACGAAGTACAGGTTCATGCCGCCCATCTCCTCGACCCAGCGGCGTTCCAGCGCGTCCAGCCAGACCACCTGGTCGCAGCCCTCCTCGGCCGCTTCGGCCTGGGCGAGCAGGGAGGCCGCGTAATTGCCGCCGGTCTTGGCGAAGCCCATGCCGCCGGGGACCGCGCGGACGTAGTTCTCCGAGAGCCAGACGGAGACCGGCTCCACACCGCGCGGGAAGTAGGCGCCGGCCGGCGAGGCGATGACCAGGAAGAGGTATTCGTTCGCCGGCCGCACACCGAGACCGGCCTCGGTCGCGATCATGAACGGCCTGAGGTAGAGCGAGGCCTCGCCGCCGTGCTCGGGCACCCACTTCTTCTCCTGCCGGACCAGCGCGTCGCAGGCGGCGATGAAGGTCTCGACGGGCAGCTCCGGCATCGCGAGCCGGCGGGCCGAGCGCTGGAAACGGGTGGCGTTGGCCTCAGGACGGAAGGTGGCGACCGAGCCGTCGGGGCCGCGGTACGCCTTCAGCCCCTCGAAGATCTCCTGCGCGTAGTGCAGGGTCATGTTCGCCGGGTCGAGCGAGAGCGGACCGTACGGCACGAGCTGCGCGTCGTGCCAGCCGCGGCCCTCGGTCCACTTGATGGTCACCATGTTGTCGGTGAAGTGACGGCCGAACCCGGGGTCGGCCAGGATCGCCTCGCGCTCCGCGTCGGACAAGGGGGTCGCGGTCGGCTTCAGCTCGATCGTGGGCGTGTTCATGAATACTCGTCCTTCACCGGTTGTGTGTGACGGACCGCGTTCATGCCGCTACTGCCTCGAGGACGTCCGGGCATTCCCGCATGCCGCGGCCCAGTCCGATTATCGCCCGGGGGCAGGACTGCGCGGAGAACGGGGTGAACGCGGCCCACAGAATGATGGTGGCACCCGGTGGCAGCGAAAGAGAACAGCCGCCGGGTTCCGAGAACCCGGCGGCTGTGGGAAGTCGACGGGTCAGCTCGCTACGCGTACCGCGAGCGCGTCACCGATCTCGGTGGTCGTACGCGCCGCGCCGTCCCGCGCGTCGAGGTCGGCCGCGACTGCCTCCTCGATCCGGACGGCCTCGGCGTCGAAGCCGAGGTGCCGCAGCAGCAGGGCCACGGAGAGGATGGTGGCCGTGGGGTCGGCCTTCCCCTGGCCCGCGATGTCCGGGGCCGAGCCGTGGACCGGCTCGAACATGGACGGGAAGGTGCGGTCCGGATTGATGTTCGCGGACGCGGCGAGACCGATTCCTCCGCTGATGGCGGCAGCCAGGTCGGTCAGGATGTCACCGAAGAGGTTGTCGGTGACGATGACGTCGAAGCGCTCGGGCTGGGTGACGAAGAAGATCGTCGCGGCGTCGACGTGCAGGTAGTCGGTGGTGACCTCGGGGTACTCCCTGCCCACGCGGTCGAAGATGTTCTTCCACAGGTGACCGGCGTAGACGAGGACGTTGTTCTTGTGGACCAGCGTCAGCTTCTTGCGCGGACGGGCGTTGGCCCGCTCGTACGCGTCCCGCACGACCCGCTCCACGCCGTACGCCGTGTTGAGGCTCACTTCGGTGGCCACCTCGGCGGGCGTGCCGGTGCGCAGTGAGCCTCCGTTGCCGGTGTACGGGCCTTCTGTGCCCTCGCGGACGACGATGAAGTCGATCTCGGGACGGCCCTCCAGCGGGGAGTCCGTGTTCGGGAAGAGCTTCGAAGGACGCAGGTTCACGTAGTGGTCGAACGCGAAGCGCAGCTTCAGCAGCAGCCCGCGCTCCAGGACGCCGGACGGCACCGACGGATCACCGATCGCGCCGAGCAGGATCGCGTCATGGGTCTTGAGGGAGTCGAGGTCCGCGTCCGGGAGGGTCTCTCCGGTGCGGTGCCAGCGGCTCGCGCCGAGGTCGTACTCCTTGGTCTCCAGCTTCACATCCTGCGGGAGGACGGCGCGGAGGACCTTCAGGCCCTGGGCGACGACCTCCTGACCGATGCCGTCACCGGGAACCACTGCGAGATTGAGGCTGCGAGACATGCCGGTACCGTACTCCCCCGTCCCAACGGGTGACACGTGCTGTCCATTCTGTGGACACCGTGTCGGCCCGTGTTCCGCGCTTGCGATCACGCGCGGACCGGCTCGGGCACCGGTCCGCGTCGCGTCTGCGCTGAGCCGAGGGGGCGGCCGGTCAGTGGCCGGTCGAGCCGCCGTTGTCCCTGCGGTCGAGAGCACGCTGGAGGGCATCGGCGGCGTTCTTGCGGACATTCGTACGGTCGGACTCGCTCGTACGGGGAGTGTGACGAACGCGGCGGCGGACAGTCGTCTCGGCCATGATGATCGACTCCTTGACATAGCTGAGCCACGCGGGGAAACCGCATGAGGCATCTGCGAGGCGCCGGAAGAGGCGGGGGCGCGCGCCGCAGGGGTCGCCTGCCAGGGGTGCGCGCCGACAACCGCCATTCGCTGATGGAGCGATTCGTTCGGCTCCTACAAAGCTAGGTGAGCGAAGCCGTTCTGTCTCCACAATTACTCGGACTTCCTACTATCTGAGACGGCGTTCACTCGAAGGCATCAGCGGGAACTTGCGAAGGCGTCGGGCCAAACTAGGTTGTATTCCTATCTAGGTGGTGGTGGAATACACCCATGGCCGCAGACCGCAGATCCAGCTGGCTCAAGGGAGTCCTCGATCTCCTCGTCCTGTCCTGCCTCACCGAGGGCGAGAGCTACGGATACGAGATCGCCAAGGCGCTCGCGGAGGCCGGGGTCGGAGAGATCAAGGGCGGCACCCTCTACCCCGTGCTCAACCGGCTGGAGGAAGCCGGCCTGGCCGTCGGGGAGTTCCGGGCCGCGCAGCGCGGGCCCGGCCGCCGCTACTACCGGCTCACCGGTGAGGGCCGGAGCCATCTCGCCGCCGAGGGCGGCGCGTGGCTGGAGTTCCACACCAGCGTCACCACCATGCTGCACCGAGGGGGAGCGTCATGACCGACCACGCCTATTTCGAGGAACTCGACCAGGCCCTGCGCGCCGCGGGCGTGCCGGAGGAGCGCGCCGCCGCGACCGTCGGCGATCTGACCGGCTATCTCGCGGAGACGGGTACGACGGCGCTCGACGAGTTCGGCCCCGCGGCGGAGTTCGCCGCGCGGCTGACGGGTACGGGGGCGGCGGGCACGGGGGCGGCGGGCGACGAGGAGCCCGCGGCGGAGGCGGAGACCTGGAAGTGGACCGCCGACATCTACACCGACAGGCGGCTGCTGAACGAGTACGGCGCCCAGGGCTGGGAGGTCGAACGGATCGACCGGCTCGGGCTGTTCGTGAGCCGGCGCGTCCCGGACGCGGCCATGCGCTGGGAGTACCGCCGCGAGGTGACCAACAACGCGCGCGAACGTGCCGGGGTCTCGGCGGAGCTGGCGCCCGAGGGCTGGGAGCCGTGCGGCTCGTGGCTGTTCCTGACGTACTACAAGCGCCCGGCCGCCGCGACGACGGGCCCGGCCGCCGAGCTGTCCTCGACCCCGGCGCAGCCCGCCCGGCGGATCTTCCTGAGCCGTACGTACGTCCTGACGCTGGCCTTCTGGCTGCTGGCCGTCGCCGCGGTCGTGACATACCTGATGGTGGCGGACGCCGACGTCACTGAGCCGGGATTCCTGGCCGGGGCAGTGGTCGGTGCCGTGGTGGGCGGTGTCCTGACGATGCGGGGCATACGGCGCGATGTGGCCAGGACCTCCGGGAGCTGACGCTCCCGGACCAGGGAGCGCGGCGCCGGCGCCGGGGGGCGCCGGGGCCGCCGTTTCCGTCCGGTGGACCGGGGCACCCGGACACCGGAGGTCAACAACGATGAACGCACGCACGACGACACTCAGTGGCAGCGGCAAGGCCCGGCAGGCGGCCAACAGTACGGCGATGGATGTGGCGGCCCGCTGGGGCTTCGGCGCGCGCGGGGTGATCTACCTGCTCATCGGGGTGCTCGCCCTGCAGATCGCGTTCGGCGGCGGTGGCGAGCAGGCCGACCGGGGCGGCGCGCTCGCGGAGATAGCCAAGAAGCCCATGGGCTCGGTCCTGCTGTGGATCCTGGGCATCGGTCTGGTCGGGATGGCGCTGTGGCGGCTTTCCGAGGCGCTGGTCGGAGCGGCTGGCTCCGACGGCGGGAAGGCGACCAAGCGCGTCTTCTCCGCGGGACGCTTCGTCTTCTACGGGTTCATGGCCTACTCGGTCCTGGCGTTCGCCGCCGGTGACAAGGGCAGCGGCAGCGGCTCGAGCGATCAGCAGTCCCAGGACATCACGGCCCGCGCGATGGAGTGGCCGGGCGGCAGGTGGATCGTCGGGATCGCCGGTGTGGCGATCGCGGCGACCGGTGTCTGGATCGGCGTCCGCGCGGCGATGCGCAGCTTCCACAAGCATCTGAAGCTCGGCGAGATGTCCCGTACGGCACGGCGGTACGTCGATGTGACGGGCATCGCGGGCGGCGTGGGCCGTGGCGTGCTCTTCGCCGCGGTGGGGGTGTTCGTGGTCCAGGCCGCGGTCGAGTACGAGCCGGACAAGGCCAAGGGTTTCGACGACACGCTGCGCACCTTCACCGACACTCCGGCGGGACCCTGGCTGCTGGCGCTCGTCGCGGTGGGGCTCGCGCTGTTCGGGCTGTTCTCGTTCGGGATGGCCCGCTGGCGCCGGGTCTGACGCGGGGCGCTTGCGCTTGGCGGTGCGGGTGCCTGCGCGGGCGGGCTCGCGGGTGCGTGCGGGTGCGTGCGTGCGCGTGCGTGCGCGTGTGCGGGCTCGTTGGGGTGCGGGGTTGTGGGGCGGGGTGCGAGGACTCCGGAGACAGGCATCCGGGACGCATGATTTACGGCGCGTGCGGGTTGTTCTTCGGGCGCGGGCCGGTGAACGCGCCACAAATCACGCGCAAGTGTCCCGGACACCTGTCCCCTCCGCCCCCGCCCCCCTCGCGTCGTTCTCCTGCTGCGGGTTCGGGACGGCCATTCCCCCCGACGTCGCGTTGCCGTCTTGTCCCCGCGGCGGCGGGTGGGGCCGGGAATGGATACCGCCCCCGGACCGGCGGGGGACCGGTGCGGGGGCGGCGTGGGTGGGACGGGGTGCCGTCAGCCCATGTGCGGGTAGCGGTAGTCCGTCGGGGAGATGAGCGACTCCTTGATGGCGCGGGTCAGCGTCCAGCGCATCAGGTTCTGCGGGGCGCCCGCCTTGTCGTTCGTACCGGACGCGCGGCCGCCGCCGAACGGCTGCTGGCCGACGACGGCGCCGGTCGACTTGTCGTTGATGTAGAAGTTGCCGGCCGCGTAGCGCAGCTTCTCCATCGCGTGCGCCGCGGCGGCGCGGTCGTTGCCGATGAAGGCGCCGGTCAGCGCGTACGCCGACACCGACTCCAACTGCGTGAGCACCGACTCGTAGTCCGCGTCGTCGTAGACGTGCACGGCGAGGATCGGCCCGAAGTACTCGGTCGTGAAGACCTCGCTCTCGGGGTCGGTGCAGACGATGACCGTCGGGCGGACGAAGTAGCCGACCGAGTCGTCGTACGTGCCGCCCGCGATGATCGTGCACGCCGGGTCCTCGGCGGCGCGGTCGATCGCGGCCTTGTTCTTCGCGAAGGCACGCTCGTCGATGACGGCGCCCATGAAGTGCGAGAGGTCGGTGACATCGCCCATGGTGAGCGAGTCGACCTCGGCCGCGAACTCTTCCTTGAAGCCGTCGTTCCAGATCGAGGCGGGAACGTACGCGCGGGAGGAGGCCGAGCACTTCTGGCCCTGGTACTCGAAGGAGCCGCGGGTCAGCGCGGTCTTGAGGACCGCGCGGTCGGCGCTCGGGTGGGCGACGACGAAGTCCTTGCCGCCGGTCTCGCCCACGATGCGCGGGTAGGAGCGGTACTTCTCGATGTTGTTGCCGACCGTCTTCCACAGGTGCTGGAAGGTCTTGGTCGAGCCGGTGAAGTGGATGCCCGCCAGCTCCGGGTGGTTCAGCGCCACGTCGGAGACGGCGATGCCGTCGCCGGTCACCAGGTTGATGACGCCCTTCGGCAGCCCGGCCTCCTCCAGCAGTTCGAGCAGCAGCACGGCCGCGAAGGTCTGCGTGGGGGACGGCTTCCAGACCACGACGTTGCCCATCAGCGCGGGCGCGGTCGGCAGGTTGCCGGCGATCGCGGTGAAGTTGAACGGCGTGATCGCGTAGACGAAGCCTTCGAGCGGGCGGTGGTCGAGGCGGTTCCACACGCCGGGCGAGTTGGCCGGCGGCTGCTCGGCCAGCAGGTCACGGGCGTACGAGACATTGAAGCGCCAGAAGTCGACCAGCTCGCAGGGGCAGTCGATCTCCGCCTGCTGGGCGGTCTTCGACTGGCCGAGCATCGTGGCGGCGGCCATCGTCTCGCGCCACGGGCCGGACAGCAGCTCGGCCGCGCGCAGGATGATCGCCGCGCGGTCGTCGAAGGACATCGCGCGCCAGGCGGGAGCGGCGGCGAGGGCCGCGTCGACCGCGTCCTGCGCGTCCTGCTCGGTCGCGCCGGCGAACGTACCGAGGACGGCCTTGTGGTTGTGCGGCTGTACGACGTCGACGCGCGCGCCGCCGCCCATCCGCTTCACGCCGCCGATGGTCATCGGGAGGTCGGCGGGGTTCTCGGCCAGTTCCTTGAGCTTCACTTCGAGCCGGGCGCGCTCCGGGGAACCGGGGGCGTAGCCGTGCACCGGCTCGTTGACCGGCGCGGGAACCTGGGTCACTGCGTCCATGGGTGCCGAATCTCCTTCATCAGTAGGTCAGTTGGCGGGTGCGGCGGGGAAGAGCGAGCGCATGCGCGGCTCAGCCGCGGCTGACCAGCGAGCGCAGGAAGAACGCGAGGTTGGCGGGGCGCTCGGCGAGGCGGCGCATGAAGTAGCCGTACCAGTCGGTGCCGTACGCGATGTACACCCGCATCCGGTGTCCCTCTGCGGCCAGTCGCTGCTGCTCGGCCTCACGGATGCCGAACAGCATCTGGAACTCGTACTGATCGAGTTTACGGCCGGCGCGGTGCGCGAGTTCCTGGGCGATCGCGATGATCCGCGGGTCGTGCGAGCCGATCATCGGGTAGCCCTCGCCGGCCATCAGGATCTTGAGGCCCCGGATGTACGCCTTGTCGACGTCGGCCTTGTCCTGGTACGCGACGGAGGCGGGCTCCTTGTAGGCGCCCTTCACCAGCCGCACGCGGGAACCGGCGGCGGCCAGCGCCCGCAGGTCGTCCTCGGTGCGGAAGAGGTACGACTGGACGACGGCGCCGGTCTCCGGGAAGCGCTCGCGCATCTCGGCGTGGATGGCGAGCGTCGAGTCGACGGTCGTGTGGTCCTCCATGTCGAGGGTGACCGTGGTGCCGATCGCGGAGGCCGCCTCGATCACCGGGGTGACGTTCTTGAGCGCGAGGTCGTGCCCGCCGGACAGCCCCTGTCCGAAGGACGACAGCTTCACCGACATCTCGGCGCGGGGGCCGAGGTTCAGCGGGGTGAGGGCCTCGATCAGTCGCAGGTAGGCGTCCCGGGCCCGGCGCGCCTCCGCCGGGTCGGTGATGTCCTCACCGAGGACGTCCAGGGTGACTTCCAGACCGCGGTCGGCCATGGTCTCGATGACGGGGGTCGTCTCCTCGACGGACTCCCCGGCGATGAAGCGGCTCACCACGGGCTTGGTGACCGGCGCGGCCGACACGGCACGGCGCATGCTGTCGCTGCGCGACGCGGCGAGTATCACGGGACCCAGCACAGGGCACCTCCACGGAGAGAGATCGGAACACGGAGAACCACTGTGAAACCTAGGGACCGCTCCGATCCTCTGCCATCGACAGCTGTCACGCATCCGTGGGCGGTATCTCAGACATATGTCTGAAAGCGGTGGGAGAATGTCCGGGTGAAGGACGATTATCAGGAACTCGTGGACGAGATCTCGGCACTGCTCGGGGTGCCCGCCACGCTGGAGAACCGGGATTTCGGACTGATCGCCTTCGGCGCGCACGACAGCGACGACGACACGGCGATGGACCCGGTCAGGACCCGCTCGATCCTGACCAGGAAGTCCACCCCCGCTGTCCGGGACTGGTTCGAGGGCTTCGGCATCACGCGGGCGACCGGGCCCGTCCGTATCCCCGCCGCACCGGACGCCGGGGTGTACCGCGGGCGGATCTGTCTGCCCGTACGCCACCGGGGCATGGTGCTCGGCTACGTCTGGCTGCTCGACGGCTCTGATCCGGGCCTCGGGGACTCCCGGCTCGCGGCGGCCATGGAGGTGACGTCACGGATCGGCGATCTGCTCGCCGAGGAGCGGCGCGCGGGCGCCGACCTGGCGCGCGAGCTGCGCGCGGTCCTGACGTCGGCTCCCGGCTGGCAGCGCGACATGGCGGTGACCGAGCTGCACACGGCGCTGGGGCCGAGCGCGGACGGGCTGCATGTGGTGCTGTGTGTGACGCCCTGGCACGGTGAGGAGCCCCAGGTACGCGCGGTCCCCGGCACGGCGGCGCTGTGCACGCTGCCCGCCGCTCCCGCGCGCGAGCCCGCCGCCGACTCCCCGGAGGCGCTGGCCCTGCTCGTACGGCTCCGCTCGGCGGACGCGCTGCTCCCCGCGCTCGCCGCCACGGCCCGGCTGCGCGAGCGCGCGGGCGGCGCCGGCGGCCGGGGCACGACGGCTCTCGCCGGGGCCTCCGACCCGCGCCGGGGCCTCGCGCAGCTGCCGGCCGCGTGGCACGAAGCGGTCTCCGCGGCGCGGGCGGCCACCGCCCAGCCGCGTCTGGGTCCGGTGGCGCAGTGGCCGTCGATCGGCCCGTACCGCATGCTCACGGCTCTCCCGCCGGGCACGGACCCGGCCGTGCGCCCGCTGATGACCCCGGACCACGGCGAACTGGCGCACACGGCGGAGGTGTTCCTCGACTGCGCGGGCCAGGCCGGCCGCACGTCGGCGGCGCTCGGCATCCACCGCCAGACGCTCTACTACCGGCTGGCCCGGATCGAGCAGCTGACGGGCCTCGATCTGGACGAGGGCGAGGACCGGCTGCTGCTGCACATGTCCCTGAAGGCGTCGCACCTCTGACGGGTCGCCGGGCTCCTGGGCTGCCCGGCCCGGACTCCCCGGCACGGCCGAGGGGCCCGGCCGGTGGCCGGGCCCCTCGGGGGCGTACGTGCGGAACGGAAGGCGATCAGTCGGTGAGGTTCACCGAGCGGGCCGACGCCGCGCCGATCTCCTCGGAGATCTCCGACAGCACCGCCTGCGGCACGCTGTCGTCGACGGTGAGCACGACGAGGGCCTCGCCGCCCTCCTCCGCGCGGGAGACCTGCATCCCGGCGATGTTGAGACCGGCCTCGCCGAGGATCCGGCCGACCGTGCCGACGACGCCGGGACGGTCCTCGTAGCGCAGTACGACCATGTGGTCGGCGAGCGCGACATCCACGCTGTACTCGCCGATCGCGACGACCTTCTGGAGGTTCTTGGGACCTGCCAGCGTGCCGGAGACGGAGACCTCTTCGCCGCCCGCGAGGGTGCCGCGCACCGTGACCACGTTGCGGTGGTCGGGGGACTCGCTCGACGTGGTGAGACGGACCTCGACGCCGCGCTCCTGCGCGAACAGCGGGGCGTTCACATAGCTCACGGTCTCGGCGACGATGTCCTCGAACACGCCCTTGAGCGCGGACAGTTCGAGCACCTTCACGTCGTGCTGGGTGATCTCGCCGTACACCTCGACATCGAGGCGGGCCGCGACCTCGCCCGCGAGGGCGGTGAAGATCCGGCCCAGCTTCTCGGCGAGCGGCAGCCCCGGGCGTACGTCCTCGGCGATGACCCCGCCCTGGACGTTGACCGCGTCGGGCACCAACTCGCCCGCGAGCGCGAGCCGTACGGACCTGGCGACCGCGATGCCCGCCTTCTCCTGCGCCTCGTCGGTCGACGCGCCGAGGTGCGGGGTGCAGACGACCTGGTCGAACTCGAACAGCGGGGAGTCCGTGCAGGGTTCCTTCGCGTACACGTCGAGACCGGCGCCGGCGACGCGGCCTTCCTTGAGCGCGGAGGCGAGCGCCGCCTCGTCCACGATCCCGCCGCGCGCGGCGTTGACGATCCGCACGGCCGGCTTGACCTTGTGCAGCGCCTCGTCGCCGATCAGGCCCACCGTCTCCGGGGTCTTGGGCAGGTGCACGGTGATGAAGTCGGAAACCGCGAGCAGTTCGTCCAGCGTGAGGAGCTTGACGCCCATCTGCGCGGCGCGCGCGGGCTGCACGTAGGGGTCGTACGCCACGATGTTCATGCCGAAGGCGGACATGCGCTGGGCGACCAGCACACCGATCCGGCCGAGGCCGACGACACCGAGCGTCTTCTCGCTCAGCTCGACGCCCGTGTACTTCGAGCGCTTCCACTCGCCGTTCTTGAGCGCGGAGTTGGCCTGGGGGATGTTGCGCGCGGTGGCGATCAGCAGGCCGCAGGCCAGCTCGGCGGCGGTGATGATGTTGGAGGTCGGCGCGTTGACGACCATCACGCCGGCCTTGGTGGCGGCGGACACGTCGACGTTGTCGAGGCCGACTCCGGCGCGGGCCACGACCTTGAGCTTGTGCGCCGCGGCCACGGCTTCGGCGTCGATCTTGGTGGCGGAGCGGACGAGGATCGCGTCCACGTCGGCGATGGCGGGCAGCAGTTCCGCGCGGTCGGCGCCGTTGCAGTGCCTGATCTCGAAGTCAGGACCGAGTGCGTCGACAGTGGCGGGCGAAAGCTCTTCAGCGATGAGTACGACAGGTTTCGAGCTCACGTGAGTCCTCACAAGTCCCATTGCGGACGGCCGTCCCGACGGCCGCATGCGGTGGAGGGGTGCCATGCCCTTGCGGGCCTGGCCGCGTAAAAGACGCACGACGCTGTGGGCCTGACGCGGATGTGTTGAGCAGTGTAGTGCCGTATGCGCACAGTGATCCCGTCCTGAAAGCACAGGATCACCCGTACGTGGAAAACGGCTCCGGCCCCGGTGGATCGGGGCCGGAGCCGGAGCGGAGGCGAGGGCCGCTTACGCCTCTTCGTCGACCCAGCTCATGAGCTTGCGCAGCTCGGCACCCGTGGTGGCCAGCAGGCTCTCGCTGTCCGCCTTCTTGTACTCGTTGTACTTCTTCAGACCGCCGTGGTACTCGTCCATCCAGTTCTTGGCGAACGTACCGTCCTGGATCTCGGCCAGGATCTTCTTCATCTCGACCTTGGTCTGGTCGGTGATGACACGCGGGCCGCTGACGTAGTCGCCCCACTCGGCGGTCTCGGAGACCGACCAGCGCATCTTCTCCAGGCCGCCCTCGTACATGAGGTCGACGATCAGCTTCAGCTCGTGGAGGCACTCGAAGTACGCGATCTCCGGCTGGTAACCGGCCTCGGTCAGCGTCTCGAAGCCCGCCTTGACCAGCGCGGCGGTGCCACCGCAGAGCACGGCCTGCTCACCGAACAGGTCGGTCTCGGTCTCCTCGGTGAAGGTCGTCTTGATGACGCCGGCGCGGGTGCCGCCGATGCCCTTCGCGTACGAGAGGGCCAGCGGGAACGCCTTGCCCGACGGGTCCTGCTCGACGGCCGCGATACACGGAACGCCGCGGCCCTCCTCGTACTGACGGCGCACCAGGTGACCCGGGCCCTTGGGCGCGACCATGGCGACGTCGACGTTGGCCGGCGGCTTGATGAAGCCGTAGCGGATGTTGAGGCCGTGGCCGAAGAACAGCGCGTCGCCGTCCTTCAGGTGGTCCTTGATGGACTTCTCGTAGATCTCGGCCTGCAGCGGGTCCGGGACCAGGATCATGATGACGTCGGCCTCGGCGGAGGCTTCTTCCACCGACACGACGCGCAGGCCCTGCTCCTCGGCCTTGGCCTTGGACTTGGAGCCCTCGTGCAGACCGACCCGGACATCGACGCCCGAGTCACGGAGCGACAGCGCGTGGGCGTGGCCCTGGCTGCCGTAACCGATGACCGCGACCTTGCGGTTCTGGATGATGGACAGGTCGGCATCGTCGTCGTAGAACAGCTCGGCCACTGGGTCTCTCCTTGGTGTACGGGTGTTGCGTCCCACCGTACGGCGGGGTGCGTGTATGACGGTCGGGGGTCTCGGTATACGGGCCGGTGCGGCGCGTTGTGCCGCTACGCGCTGCGGTCGAGGGCCCGCAGGCTGCGGTCCGTGATGGACCGTGCGCCGCGTCCCACGGCGATGGTCCCGGACTGCACCAGCTCCTTGATGCCGTACTGCTCCAGCATCTTGAGCATCGCTTCGAGCTTGTCGGTCGATCCGGTGGCCTCGATCGTGACGGCCTCCGGCGAGACGTCGACGGTCTTGGCGCGGAACAGCTGGACGATCTCCACGATCTGCGAGCGGGTCTCGCTGTCGGCGCGGACCTTCACGAGGACCAGTTCGCGCTGGATCGCGGAGCCGGGCTCCAGCTCGACGATCTTCAACACGTTAACCAGCTTGTTCAGCTGCTTGGTCACCTGCTCCAGCGGCAGTTCTTCCACATTGACCACGATGGTGATGCGGGAGATGTCGGGGTGCTCGGTGACACCGACGGCGAGTGAGTCGATGTTGAAGCCGCGGCGGGAGAACAGGGCGGCGATCCTGGCGAGGATGCCGGGGGTGTTCTCCACCAGGACGGAGAGTGTGTGCTTGGAGGACATGTCTGGTCTCTCTCGGTCTGTCTCTGAACTGGGTCTCGGATCCGGGCTCTTGACTCAGTCTTCCGCGTTGTCACCGAAGTCGGGGCGGACGCCTCGGGCAGCCATGACCTCGTCGTTCGAGGTGCCCGCGGCGACCATCGGCCACACCTGGGCGTCCTCGTGGACGATGAAGTCGACCACGACGGGACGGTCGTTGATGGAGTTGGCCTTGGCGATCACGGCGTCCAGCTCGTCGGGCGACTCGCAGCGCATCGCGACGCACCCCATGGCCTCCGCCAGCTTCACGAAGTCCGGCACGCGGGTGCCGCCGGTCGGGCCGCCCTCCGTCTCGGTGCTGGAGTGCAGGACGGTGTTGGAGTAACGCTGGTTGTAGAAGAGGGTCTGCCACTGGCGGACCATCCCGAGCGCGCCGTTGTTGATGATCGCGACCTTGATCGGGATGTTGTTGAGCGCGCAGGTGGTCAGTTCCTGGTTGGTCATCTGGAAGCAGCCGTCACCGTCGATCGCCCAGACCGTGCGTCCTGGCTGTCCGGCCTTGGCGCCCATGGCGGCCGGGACGGCGTATCCCATGGTGCCCGCGCCGCCGGAGTTCAGCCAGGTGGACGGCTTCTCGTGGTCGAGGAAGTGGGCGGCCCACATCTGGTGCTGGCCGACGCCCGCGGCGAAGATGGTGTCCTCGGGGGCGAGTTGGCCCACCCGCTGGATGACCTGCTGCGGGGAGAGGCTGCCGTCGCCGGGCTGGCTGTAGCCGAGCGGGTAGGTCTCGCGCCAGCGGTTGAGGTCGTTCCACCAGAGGCTGTAGTCACCGACGTTGCCCTCGGTGTGCTCCACCTGGACCGCCTGCACGAGGTCGGCGAGGACCTCGCGGGCGTCTCCGACGATCGGCACGTCCGCCGTGCGGTTCTTGCCGATCTCGGCGGGGTCGATATCGGCGTGGACGATCTTGGCGTACGGCGCGAAGCTGTCGAGCTTGCCGGTCACGCGGTCGTCGAAACGGGCTCCGAGGGCGACGATCAGGTCGGCCTTCTGGAGCGCGGTGACGGCGGTGACCGCGCCGTGCATGCCCGGCATTCCCACGTGCAGGGGGTGGCTGTCGGGGAACGCGCCCAGCGCCATCAGCGTGGTGGTGACGGGGGCTCCGGTCAGCTCCGCGAGGACCTTCAGCTCTGCGGTGGCGCCGGCCTTGATGACGCCGCCGCCGACGTACAGCACGGGCCGCTTGGCCTGGGCGATCAGCTTGGCGGCCTCGCGGATCTGCTTGGCGTGCGGCTTGGTCACCGGGCGGTAGCCGGGCAGGTCGAGGACGGGCGGCCAGCTGAAGGTCGTACGCGCCTGGAGGGCGTCCTTGGAGATGTCGACCAGGACGGGGCCCGGGCGTCCCGTGGAGGCGATGTGGAACGCCTCCGCGATCGTCCGCGGGATGTCCTCGGGCTTGGTGACGAGGAAGTTGTGCTTGGTGATCGGCATCGTGATGCCGCAGATGTCCGCCTCCTGGAAGGCGTCCGTGCCGATGGCCTTGCTCGCCACCTGGCCGGTGATCGCGACGATCGGCACCGAGTCCATGTGGGCGTCGCCGATCGGAGTGACCAGGTTGGTGGCACCGGGGCCCGAGGTGGCCATGCAGACCCCGACCTTGCCGGTGGCCTGCGCGTATCCCTCCGCCGCGTGGCCCGCGCCCTGCTCGTGGCGGACGAGGACGTGCCGGACGCGCGTGGAGTCCATCATCGGGTCGTAGGCGGGGAGGATCGTGCCGCCGGGGATGCCGAATACCGTGTCGGCGCCCACTTCCTCAAGCGAGCGGATGAGGGACTGTGCGCCCGTGACGTGCTCGACGGGGCTGGACGCCGGTCCGCCGTTACGGACACGCGGCTGCGGGTGGTGGGCCCCGGTGGCCTGCTCGGTCATCGACATTCTCTTCTCGAAGCTGAGGGCTTATGCGACGTTTCGCGGTGTATCGGTGCAACAAAAAACCCCTCGTGCCGTGAGGCAGGCGAGGGGAGCGCGTCGGGGTGGTCTGCGGAGCCGGTGACGAGGCTCTGCTTCAGCCGACGCGCTGTCCAAGTACGAGAATTCGGGTGCGCATGGCCTTGACTCTTCCTCCGGCGCGCCATCACTGTCAAGTGGGTGGGACGGGCGTCTCATTATTTGATCGCATCGATGGCCGGGCGAGCCGGTCGGGACCGAGCGGTCTGGGGTGTCTGACCGGCAGGGAACTGCCGGTCAGCACGGGCAGGACCGCGCTGCCCGGCAGCGGGAAGGGGCCGCGCACCAGCGCCCTGCGCAGCCGGTATTCGTCGAGCGGCCCGGAGAAGGCCATCCCCTGGCCGTGCGTGCATCCCATGGCACGCAGCGCGAGCACCTGCTCGGGGAGGTCGACGCCCTCGGCCACGGACTGCATGCCCAGATCGCAGGCGATCCGGAGCAGGCCGGCGGTGATCTTGTGGAGTCGCGCGGACTCCACGACGCCCTCCACCAGCCCCCGGTCCAGTTTCAGTACGTCGACGGGGAGCCTGCGCAGGGCGTTGATCGCCGCGTAACCGCTGCCGAAGCCGTCGAGGGCGATCCGTACGCCGAGGCGGCGCAGCGCCACGAGGCGGTGCTCCAGCTCGTCCAGGGAGCTGCGGGGGTCGTTGTCCGCCAGCTCGATCAGCAGGGCGCCCGACGGCAGCCTGTGGCGGGTCAGCAGGGCTTCCACAGAGCCCAGGGGCATGGACTTGTCGAGCAGCCTGCGGGCCGAGAGACGGACGGCCACAGCGACCCGGTGGCCGGTCCTGGCGCGCTCAGCGGCCTGCGTCACCGCCTCTTCGAGCAGCCAGCGGCCCAGCTCCGCGGTGCGGTCGCCGTCGTCGGCGACGCGCAGGAACTCGGCCGGTGTGAACAGGATCCCCTGGGCGGAGCGCCAGCGCGCCTGGGCGGCGACGGCGGAGACCAGGCCGGTGGTGAGGCTGACGACCGGTTGGTGGAGCAGGGCGAATTCCCCGTCGTGCAGGGCGGTGCGCAGCCGCGCGGCCAGCTCGGTCCTGCGGACGACGTCCGCCTGCATCTGGGGCGCGTACAGCTCGACGCGGTCCTTGCCGGCCGCCTTGGCGCGGTACATGGCGAGGTCCGCGTTGCGCATGAGATCGGTGGGGGTCGTGCCGGGATCGGCGAAGGCGACGCCGATGGAGGCGGCGACCCGGACTTCGGTGCCTTCGATGGTGTACGGCTGCGAGAGCTTGAGGCGCAGCCGGTCGGCGATCTCGTGGACCTGGCGCTCCCGGGCCGCGCGGTCGGCGCCGCCGTCGCCGAGGATGACGGCGGCGAATTCGTCGCCGCCGAGTCGGGCGGCGGTGTCACCGGCCCGTACCGACTCCTGGAGCCGCCGGGCGGCCAGGATCAGCAGTTCGTCGCCCACCTGGTGGCCGAGGCGGTCGTTGACGCCCTTGAAGCCGTCGAGGTCGATGAAGAGCACGGCCGTGCCCGGGTCGCTCGCGCGGCGGCCGGAGACGGCCTGGCGGACGCGCTCGGTGAACAGCGCGCGGTTCGGCAGGTCGGTGAGCGGGTCGTGCTCGGCGTTGTGCTGTAACTGGGCCTGGAGGCGTACCCGTTCGGTGACATCGCGGCTGTTGAAGATCAGGCCGCCCTGGTGGCGGTTGACGGTGGACTCGACATTGAGCCAGTCGCCGCTGCCGGACGTGAAGCGGCATTCGATCCGGGTGGTGGGCTCGTCCGCCGGGGAAGCGGCCAGGAACCGCCGTACTTCGTGGACCACGCGGCCCAGGTCGTCCGGGTGGATGATCGAGGACAGCTCGGCGCCGATGAGATCGTCGGCGTCGCGCCCGTAGACGCCCGAGGCGGCCGGGCTGACATAGCGGAGTATGCCGGAGGGCGCGGCGATCATGATGACGTCGCTCGACCCCTGGACCAGGGAACGGAAGTGGTTCTCCTTCTGGGCCAGTTCGTGGGTGAGCGCGACATTGTCGACGAGCATGATGCCCTGCCGTACGACCAGGGCGAGCACGACGGCGCAGCCGGTGAGCACGACCACGCGGTCGATCCGGCGCCCCTCGATCACGTTGTAGAGGATCCCCAGCGTGCAGACGGCGGCCGCGAGGTACGGGGTGAGCGCGGCGAGCGATCCCGCGATGGGCCGGCTGGAGTGGCGCGTGCCGCGCGGGAGAGGAGCGGCGTCCGCCGCGCGGCGCACCCCCCAGGGCGCGTACGCGAGAAGCAGCGAGCCGGCGAACCAGCCGGCGTCGAGCAGTTGTCCCGAGCGGTAGCTCGCCCGCAGCAGCGGGGACGTGAACAGGGCGTCGCACAGGACGGTCAGGGCGAGGGCGGCGATCGCGGTGTTGACCGCGGAGCGGCTGCCCGTGGAGCGACGGAAGTGGAGGGCGAGCACCATGCTGACGAGGACGATGTCCAGTAAGGGATAGGCGAGGTTGAGCGCGGCCTGAGCCACGCTCTCGCCCGCGAAATGCGCGGTGTGCGCGAGGGCGAGGCTCCAGGAGAGGGTGAGCAGCGAGCCGCCGATCAGCCAGGCGTCCAGCGCGAGGCAGACCCAGCCGGCCCGGGAGACAGGCCGTTTGGCGAGGACGAGAAGGCCCACGATGGCGGGCGGCGCGAAGCAGAGGAAGAACAGATCGGCGAGGGACGGGCTCGGTACGGGCTTGTCGAGCACGAACTCGTACCAGCCCCAGACCGCGTTCCCGCCCGCCGCCATCGCGGAGGAGAGCGAGAACAGCAGCCACGCGGGCCGGAAGCGGCTCCCCCGGCCCCGGGCGTAGAGGAAGCAGGAGACGGCGGCGACCGCGGCGGCGAGGGCAAGCCCGAAGTCGCCCATGAACAGCGCCACTTCCTTGGAGCCCCAGCCCAGCGCGGCCCCGGCCGCGTAGCCGCCGCAGAGCAGGGCGAGGGTCAGCTGCGCGGGCAGACCCGTCCAGGCGCTGCCGGGGACGGCCCGGCGGCCGAGGCTCACGCCTTCGGCGCTCACGGGGCCACTCCGGCTGCCCTCGCCGTCACCGCCGAAGAGCCCGATGCGCCGGCCCAGGTGTCCGGGGGCCGAAGTCTGCGGCCCTTCCGCGTCGGATGGTTGGTCCATTGGCTCTGCATCGCCCGTCGCCCCCCTCGGATTCTGAACTCGCTGCCCCGCACCGCCCCACGCGCTGCGCAGCCCCCAGATCGGGACGATACACCAGACTCGTCACTCAGGGACATAGTTCTTCTACTCTCCGTGACGAACGGGGGAGTTGTCGAGCCGTGCCGCCTTCCGGGAGCCGCGACGCGCGGTTCCGGCCGGGTCGCGGTCGGGTTCAGCCGCTGGTGAGCACCACGTTCCGCGGTTCCTCTCCCGCGGCGAAGCGGGTGAGCTGGTCCGCGAGCAGTCGCTTGGCGCGGGGCAGGAAGGCCGAAGTGGATCCGCCCACATGGGGGCTGATGAGGACACCCGGAGCATGCCAGAGAGGATGCCCAGCGGGCAGCGGTTCAGGCTCGGTGACGTCCAGGGCGGCCTTGATCCTTCCGCTCTCCAGTTCCGCGAGGAGTGCGTCGGTGTCCGCGACGCCTCCACGCCCGACGTTCACGAACAGCGCGCCGTCCTTCATCCTTCCCAGGAAGTCGGCGCCGGCCAGGCCCTTCGTCTCCTCGGTGAGCGGTGTCGAGATGACGACGACGTCGGCCTGCGGCAGCAGGGCGGGCAGTTCGGTGAACGCGTGGACCTCACCGCGCTCCGTGGTGCGCGCCGAGCGCGCGACGCGCGTCACCCGCGCGCATTCGAAGGGAGCGAGCCGGTCCTCGATGGCGGCGCCGATCGACCCGTACCCGACGATCAGTACGGACTTGTCGGCGAGCGCCGGGTAGAAGCCGGAGCGCCACTCCTCCCGCCGCTGGCCCTCGGCGAATCCCGGGAAGCCACGCAGCGAGGCGAGGATCAGGGCGAGGGCCAGTTCGGCGGTGCTCGCGTCGTGAACGCCCTTGGCGTTGCAGAGACGCACCCCGGCGGGCAGCGCGCCGAGTCCCGGCGTCACGTGGTCGACACCGGCGGAGAGGGTCTGCACGACGCGCACGGACTTCATCGCGGGGAGCGGCCTGAGCGCGACCTCCATCCCCTTGAGGTACGGAACGGTGTAGAAGGCACAGTCCGCCGGGTCGGCGGGGAAGTCGGCGCCGCCGTCCCAGAAGCGGTAGGCGAGGCCCTCGGGGAGCCCTTCGATCTGGTCGGCGGCAAAGGGAAGCCATATGTCTGCGGTCATGGTCAGGAGGCTATTCCAAGCCCGCGCGGCCGATGAGGTTAGCTGGGGTCGGCGGGCGGACGGCGGAGGGATGGTGCGGTCAGTTGGAGCGCAGGACAATCGGTGCGACGCCGCTCGAAGTGGGCGCGATCGGACTCGGCTGTATGCCGATGCACTGGGCCTACACCGCTTCGGAGCAGCACGGCGACCGGTCGCTCCGTACGGTGCACGCGGCCCTCGACGCCGGCTCGACCCTGCTCGACACGGCTGACATGTACGGACCGTTCACCAATGAACTGCTGCTGGGACGCGTGCTCGGCCGTCGGCGGGCCGACGCCTTCATCTCCACCAAGTGCGGGCTGCTCGTGGGCGACCAGCATGTGGTGGCCAACGGCAGGCCCGGTTACGTACGGCGGGCCTGCAACGCGTCGCTGCGACGGCTGCGGACCGATGTGATCGACCTCTACCAGTTGCACAGGCCCGACCCCGAGGTGCCGATCGAGGAGACCTGGGGCGCGATGGCCGAGCTGGTGCGCGCCGGGAAGGTACGGGCGCTCGGGTTGTGCGCGGTGGGAGCGCGCGTGTCCCGGCGGAGATCCGGCGCGCACCTGCACGAGGAGACCATCCGGCAGTTGGAGCGGATGCAGCAGATCTTCCCGGTCAGCACGGTGGAGGCCGAGCTGTCGCTGTGGTCGCAGGAGGCGCTGGAGTGGCTGCTGCCGTGGTGCGCGGCGCGCGGTATCGGTTTCCTGGCGGCGATGCCGCTGGGCAACGGCTACCTGACGGGGACGCTCACTCCGGGACAGGGCTTCGAGCCCGGCGACGTACGGGCCCGGCATCCGCGGTTCACGGCCGAGATGATGGCGGCGAACCAGCCCCTGCTGGCGGGGGTGCGGCGGGTCGCCGAACGGCACGGGGCGACACCGGCGCAGGTGGCACTGGCATGGGTGCTCAGCCGGGGGTCTCAGGTGGTCCCGATACCGGGCACGAAGCGCGAGCGGTGGGCGGTGGAGAACGCGCGCGCGGCGGAGTTGCGGCTGACGGCGCGAGACCTGGCGGAGATGGCGGTGCTGCCGCCGGTGCGGGGTCCGTGGAACTGACCTGTGGTCGGCGGGGCTCGCGGTCCCTGCAAGGCGGCGGGGCTTGCGGGATTTGCGGAGCCCGTGGTGCGAGGGGCTTCCCGGGCTTCTGGAAATCGCGTCACGGGGAACCTGAGCCGGAGTCACGGTGTAAGAACGGTAGGAACGCCGCCGTCGAAGGGACCGGAATCATGCAACGCACCGCGATGGCCGCCGTATGCGCCGCCGCCGCTCTCCTGGTGGCCACCGGATGTTCCTCCGGCGGCGGGCTGCTGGATCCCGGGGGCCGCGGAAGCACGGCGCCTGATACGTCCGCACCCGCCTCCGAGGCGGCGCCCGGTCCCTCGGCCGCACCGGCGAAGGGCTCGGTGACGGTGACGTCGACCGTGACCACGGGCCTCGGCTCACCGTGGAGCCTGGCCGAACTGCCCGGCGGCGACGCGCTGGTGTCCTCGCGGGACAAGGCGACGATCCTCCGGGTGGACGCCAGGAGCGGGAAGAAGACCGTGGTCGGTTCGGTGCCGGGCGTCGCCCCCGCCGGGGAGGGCGGGCTGCTGGGGATCGCCCTGTCCCCGTCGTACGCCACGGACCACATGGTGTACGCGTATTTCACCACCGCGTCGGACAACCGCATCGCGCGTATGCGGTACGACGAGACGAAGCCCGCCGGGGAGCGGCTGGGGGCGCCGGACACGATCCTGCGCGGCATCCCGAAGGCCGCCATGCACAACGGCGGGCGGATCGCCTTCGGACCCGACAGGATGCTCTACGCGGGCACCGGGGACGCGACCAGGAAGAATCTCGCACAGGACAAGAAGTCGCCGGCCGGCAAGATCCTCCGGATGACCCCCGAAGGGCAGCCCGCGCCGGGCAATCCCGAGGCGAATTCCGTGGTGTATTCGCTGGGCCACCGCGATGTGCAGGGCTTGGCCTGGGACTCCGGAAAGCGGCTGTGGGCGTCGGAATTCGGCGACCACGACTGGGACGAGCTGAATCTGATCGAGCCCGGAAAGAATTACGGCTGGCCGCTGGTGGAGGGCAAGGCCCATAAGCCGGGTCTCGTCGATCCGGTGGTGCAGTGGAGACCGAGCGAGGCGTCGCCCAGCGGTCTCGCGTATGCCAGGGGCTCGCTGTGGATGGCGGCGCTGCGCGGCGAACGGCTGTGGCGCATTCCACTGGCGGGCCGGGAAACGTCGGGGGCCCCTCAGGCGTTCCTCACAGGGAAGTACGGCCGCCTGCGGGCGGTGCTTTCCCTGGGGGGCGACAGGGTGTGGCTGCTGACCAGCAATACGGACGGCCGCGGCACACCGAAGCCGGGAGACGACAGGATTCTTCAGCTGGACGTCTCGTAACTCGCTGTAAGAAGGTGAGCAGCCCGTGTTCAACATGATCGAGCAGATCTTCGCACCAGGCCGCAAGCATCACCACGAGGAAAAGAAGCGGCTCGACCTGGCCCGGGTCGATGTCAATGCCAACGATCCGGGATACGGCCCCATAGACCTCACCTCCGGGAAGGTCACGATACGAGTGCCGAGCGGACAGCAGGACTGACCGGGAGCCCCGTCAGGGGCCTCCCGGTCACCCGGACGCCTCCGGCCTCCCCGGTCTCTCGGGGAACAGCCGCAGCCGGTGAGCGAGGGCCGCCGCTTCGGTGCGGCCCGAGACGCCCAGCTTGGCCAGGATGTTGGAGACGTGCACGCTCGCGGTCTTCGGCGAGATGAACAGCTCCCCGGCGATCCGGCGGTTGCTGTGGCCCGTCGCGACCAGGCGCAGGACGTCCCGTTCGCGCGGGGTGAGTCCGAGCGCGGTGGCCGGATCGGCGGCGGGTTCCGGCTTCGCCCCCGAGGAGGTCGCCTTTGTGACGTTTTCGGGTGTGAGGCTGACGCGCGCGCGGGCGGCGAGCAGCGTGATGTCCTCGGCGAGGAGGCGCGCACCGAGCCCTACAGCCGTACGGTGCGCGTGTACGAGCGGCGCCGCCGCCCCGGACCGTTGCGCGTGGACGTCGAGCAGGGCGGCTGCCCAGCGGTAGCGGGCCGACGCCAGCTCGAAGGGCCGCCCCTGCCCCGTCGGCCCCTGCGACGGCTCCGCCGGCCGCTCCCCCAGCGCTTCGAAGGCGGCCACGGCGCGCGCCCAGAGCGCCGGGGCCGGTTCGCCTTCCGCGCGGGCCAGCTCCGCTTCGCACAGCAGACCGTACGCACCCCAGACGGATACGAGCGTCGGCAGTCTCTTCAACTGGCCGCGCACGGCCTTGAGCGTCCGCTCCCTGCCCTCGTCCGCGCCCGGCAGGCCGCGCGCGTCCGCCTCCATGGACGCCGCCGCGCGCAGCAGCGGCAGCGCGTAGCGCTGGGCGCCCGGCGGGAAACCGTCCGCGACGACCCGCTGGAATTCGGTTCGCGCACCGGCGAGTCTGCCCTGTCTCGCGGCGGTCTCCATCGCCAGGCGAGCCGGGGTGATGACGTGCTGCGGCTGCGGATCGTGCGGGCCGAAGGCGCCCCGGATCAGGGCCAGTTGGCTCTGCGCCTGTTCGATATCGCCACGGGCCAGGGCCAGTTCGGCACGGCGTAAGGCGATCAGGCCGCGAGCCGTACGGGAGTGGGCGACGCCGGCCGCCTCTTCGAGGACCGCGTCCGCCTCGGGCCAGCGGCCCAGGGAGAAGAGGGAGAGGGCCAGGTGGGCGCGCACGCACGCCTCCCTGTCCGCGAGGCCGCGCCGATGACAGATCTCGACGCCGCGCTCGGCGGCGGCCACGGCCTCCGTGGACCGGCCCATGCCCTCCAGCGTCGACGGCAGGTACACGCTGACGCGCCCCAGGATCTCGACGGCCTCCCTGGCTGCCGCCAGTTCACGTACCTCGTACATCTCGGCGAGCCCGTCCTCGACGCCGCCCGCCTCCGCTGTCAGCCGGCCGCGGACGAGCCGGGCGTGCAGCCCGGTGTGCTCGGCGCCGACCAGTCCGGCGTACCGCACGGCGCGGTCCGCGGCGACCAGCGCCTCTGGTCCGGGCCGGTGCAGCGCGCCCCAGCCTGCGACGTTGACGAGGATGTCCGCGTGCACCCCGGACGGGGGCAGTCCCCGCACCAGTTCCTGCGCGGTGTCCAGTTCCAGCCGCCCGTCGCCACGGGCGAGGTCCTGTACGAGACAGGAGCGCTGCGTCCAGAACCACGCGGCGCGCAGCGGATCGTCCCGTCCCTCCGGGCCGCGTGTGGCCCTCTTGGCGAGCGCCAGGGCCCGTTCGGGGGCACCGCCGAAGCGGGCGGCGACGGTCGCCTCCGCCAGCAGGTCCGCATGGCACAGCGGGTTCGTTCTGTCGCTGCCGCCCGGCGGGCGGACCTCGATGTCGTCCGGGGGCCGCAGACGGGCCAGCACCTCCTCCGGCGCTTCGTCCCACAGCTCCATGGCCCTTTCCAGCAGGCGCAGTTGCTCGGAGTACGCGTACCTCCTGCGGGCCTCCACGGAGGCCCGCAGGACGACGGGGAGAGCCTTGGCCGCGTCGTGCGCGTGGTACCAGTGACTGGCGAGGCGGGTGGTTCGCTCGTCGGCCCGTACGAGCGTGGGACCGGCTTCCAGCGCCTCGGCGTAGCGGCGGTTGATCCGGGACCGTTCGCCGGGGAGCAGGTCGTCGCTGACGGCCTCACGGACCAGCGAGTGACGGAAGCGGTAGCCGTCCCCGTCCTCCGTGGGGACCAGGATGTTGGCGCCCACGGCGGCGCGCAGGGCCGTGATGAGTGTGTCCTCGGACAGCCGCGCGACGGCCGACAGCAGGCGGTGTTCGACGGCGGTGCCGCCCTCGGCGACGATGCGCGCGATCCGCTGGGCGTCCTCGGGGAGGGCTTCGACGCGTACGAGCAGCAGATCGCGCAGGGAATCGCTCAGTCCCGCACGACGGCCGGCCGTGAAGGAGCAGGCCAGTTCCTCGACGAAGAAGGCGTTGCCGTCGGAGCGTTCGAAGATCTCGTCCAGCAGGGCGGGGGCGGGCTCGGCGGCCAGGACGCCGGTCAGCTGGTGCCTGACCTCCGCGCGGCTGAAGCGGGACAGTTCGACCCGCTGTACGGAGCGCAGCCGGTCCAGCTCCGCGAGGAGCGGACGCAGCGGGTGGCGGCGGTGCACGTCGTCGGCGCGGTACGTGGCGATCACGACGAGGCGGCCGCGGCGGAGCGTTCGGAAGAGGTAGGCGAGGAGATGACGGGTGGAGGCGTCCGCCCAGTGCAGGTCCTCCAGGACGAGCACGACCGTACGGTCCGCCGCCAGGCGCTCCAGGAGCCTGACCGTCAGTTCGAAGAGCCGCGCGGTGCCGTGCTCTTCGAAGGATCCGGCGCGCTCCTGACCCAACTCGGGCAGGATCCTGGCCAGTTCGCCCTCCTGGCCGTCCGCGGCCGCTGCCAGCTCCTCGGGCAGGCCGCGCCGGAGGGAGCGCAGCGCGGTGGAGAAGGGCGCGAACGGCAGTCCGTCCGCGCCCACCTCGACACAGCCGCCGGCCGCGACGACGGCCCTCTCGGCGCGGGCGGTGTCAAGAAGCTCCGTGACGAGCCGGGTCTTGCCGACTCCTGCCTCGCCGCCGATGAGCAGCGCCTGCGGCTCGCCCGCCGTGGCGCGGGCGAGCGCTTCGGTGAGTACGGTGAGTTCACGGGCCCGGCCGACGAACACCGGGCTGACGGACCGGTTCTGCACGCTGCCGAGCATCGCACAGGCAGCTGACCGCGCGGCGCTCACCGTGGGCCGAAGCGTCCTCACGAGGTGCGGCCGAAGCGGGCCCGCAGCCGGTCCACCCGCCCTTTCACGGTGTCACCGGCCGCACGCCGTTCCTGCTTGCGGATCGTGCGCAGCTCCTCTTCCAGCCGCCGGCTCTCGGCCTGGCGGAGCAGCTCATCCGTGTGCGGCTTCTGGAGTTCGGACCCGAACATGGTCATCTCCCTTGGGCGAAGGCGTGGTCGCTTGTGGCGATGCCTCGACCTTCGCCGCCCAGGGGGCTCGGCCGCATCGGGCAAGTGCCCCATCTCCGGGCCGCCCGGGACCTCAGGGACGTCACACGGACGGGCCCAGGCCTAAGGCCTGAGACACCCGGGGGCACCGGAGCCCGCGGTTCGCCCGGCCGCCGGGCAGACGGTTCGCCCGGCCGCCGGGCAGACGGTTCGCCCGGCCGCCCGGCAGACGTCGTCGTCGGCGGGCGCGCGGCCCGGGCCCGGCCGGTGCCCCCGGGACCGAACATGCCGCCGGGGCCCTCGTAAGGGCCCCGGCGGCATGGTGGACGGGCGTAAGACGGGCGTGGGTCAGCCGGCCGGCGGCGCGACGGGCGGGGTGGCCGGGGCGCTCGGCAGAGCCGCGAAGAGGTCGAAGTACATGCCGAGGGACACGATCACACCGATGGCGCCCAGGACGACCGCGGCCACGGCGAAGGGGCGCACCCAGTTCGCCTTCTGCGGCAGCAGGAGCGCCACTACGGCGACGATCAGCGCCACGAGGGCGACGGCGCCGTTGATCAGGGCGGTGACGTGCCAGCCGTCGCCGTAGCCCTCGGAGATCTGCTGCGCGATGGTGGCGTTCTGCGGCATGTTGATCTGGCCGACGAGCGTCTCGCGGGCGGCGCCGATCTGGCCGGTCCAGCTGCCGGTGAGCGCGACGATCCCGAGGCAGAGCGCGACGATCGCCGAGGACGCGGCGGCGAGGCCGGACGAGGCGCGCGGGGTGAACTCCTCGTCGTCGCCCAGTACCTCCGGCTCCTCGGCGTCCAGCTCGTCCGTCACGACGGCCGGCTCGCCCGCGGTCTCGGTGCCCGGACTGTCCTGCGCGCTCGTGGCCGTGGTCCCGGCCTTCGTGGTCCCCGCCTCCGCAGCCTCGGGCGCGGTGGCTTCGGGCGTCTGCGACTCGGGGGTCTGTGTGTTGGGCGTGGGGTTCATGAACCGCACGCTAGGTGCATCGTCTGAGAGGTTTCTGAGAATGGCGAAGACCGATAGCCAACTGTTGTGATGCGGGCCGGACAGCGGAGTGTTTCCTTCACCTTCGCCACCGCCCACCCGTAATGCCCGAATGCCGGTTTCAGTGCGCCGCCTCCGGCTCCTGTCCCCGCCACTCGGGGGCCAGAACGGACCAGACCTCGATGTCCTGGCGTACCCCGCGATACGGATAGCTCTCCCGCAGCACACCGTCGCGCCGCATGCCGAGCCGCTGGGCGACCCGGACGCTCGGGCTGTTGGCGGAGGACACCAGCCACTCCACGCGGTGTATCCCGCGTACGTCGACCGCCCAGTCGATCAGCACCCG
Organism: Streptomyces sp. NPDC088725; assembly: GCF_044751305.1. Classification (NCBI taxonomy): domain Bacteria; kingdom Bacillati; phylum Actinomycetota; class Actinomycetes; order Kitasatosporales; family Streptomycetaceae; genus Streptomyces; species Streptomyces sp. NPDC088725. The sequence continues at coordinate 67,630 of NZ_JBIVLO010000009.1, read as the reverse complement.
CGCGGCGCGCGTGACCAGCCCGCGCCCTGTGGCGGCGGGCTCCAGCCAGCAGCCGACCTCGCACGTACCGTGGAGCGCGTCGAACTTGGGGAACATCACCCCGCCCACGAGCGCGGCGTCGAGCCAGATCCCGTAGATCCGTCCGCTGTCCGCCGCCTGCTTCTCGGCGAACGAGGTGAGCAGGTCCCGCGCCGAGTCCACGTCGCAGACGCGCTGGGCGAGCCGGATGTGCTCGTCCACCAGGCCCCTGGCCCGGTCCATGTGGGCCAGGAACTCCTCGGCCTGATAAGGCTCCAGAGGGCGCAGCTCAGCCCCGTCCCCCAGCGGTATCGCGAACATTCGGAACCTCCCGCACACCGTACGAGCGAGGGCCGGCCCTCGCTCGTGTCCTGTACACGGATCTTCGCACGCGCGAGGGGGGTGCGCGGGAGCCCCAAGTGGGTTGTTCCGGGTTCCCGCGCACCACCGCGCGTATCAGCCCGAGACGCTTACCCGCCCGTTCTCGATGTGCCCCATGAGACGCCGGCGGAAGCGGACGCCGGCGCCATCGGGGCCGTCGGAGGGACGGTCGCCGCGGGGGTGGCCGCCGTCCGCCGTCCCGGCGGTGATCTCGATGTCGTACCAGCCGTGCGCGTCGGCCGCGGAGTGCACGATGTCCCTGCTGCGCCCGGGCTTCACGGTGATGCTCCGGGTCCAGTCGGCCAGATCGGCCTCGTCCACGTAACCGAGGGGCCGCACCGTGAAGGTGACGGGCCGGTCGCCCCTGTTGCGCAGCGTCAGACGGACGTCACGGTCGTGGTGGTCGACGGCCGAGGTGACCTCGGCGCCCTCCCCCGCCACCGGCCCGGCGAACTCGCGGCGGAAGCCGTTGGGGCCGGTGACCGTGAAGCGGTACGCGGCCGGCTCGCCGTCCTCGCCCCGGGCGAGTCCGGTAAGGGGCACCGTCCATTGCGCCGTGCCCCTTACATCGCGGTGCTGGGGAACCTCGAACTCACCGGCGTAGGGATACAGCGTGAAGTGCGCGCCGGCGCGCCCTGTGTTGCTGAGCACCAGCCGGAGGACGTCGCCGTCGACCTGCCCGTACGCGTCCGTCTGGTACGGCAGCGGCCTGGCCGGGCGGACACCCGTCTCCTGGACGGGCATCCGCTGCTCGGCGGGCGGTTCCGGCGCCCAGCGCTCCGAGAACGGCGGGACGGCCCCGGGCCGTTCGACCGCGGGCAGCGACCGGCCGTGCCGGAAGTCGAAGGCCGAGGTCAGATCGCCGGTGACCGCGCGCCGCCACTCCGTGATGTTGGGCTCGGCCACCCCCGTCCACTCCTCCAGGAAGCGGACGACCGAGGTGTGGTCGAAGACCTGCGAGCAGACGTATCCGCCGACGGTCCACGGCGAGACGATCAGCAGCGGCACCCGCATACCGAGTCCGGTCGGCCGCCCCTCCCAGCGCTCCTCGTCGGCGTCGACGGGCGCGACGGGCGGCGGGACGTGGTCGAAGAAGCCGTCGTTCTCGTCGTAGTTGATCAGTACGACGGTGTGCCGCCAGACCTCCGGATGCGCGCCGAGCGCGTCCAGCACCTTGTAGACGAGGGACGCGCTGGCGACGGGCGACGAGGCGTCGGGGTGCTCGGAGTCGATCGCGGAGGGCACGAGGTAGGACACCTCGGGCAGTGTCCCCGCCGCCACGTCGGCCCGGAAGCGGTCGGCCAGCGTCCCGGTCTCCACACGCCGCAGCCCGCGCTCGAAGAGCGACCGCTCGTGCTCGGTCAGCGCGGCTACGCCTTCTTCGAGCGCGGCGAGAAGCCGCTCGCGCACGGCGGGGTCCTCGGTGTCCCGCACGGCGGCGTAAAAGGCCTCCATGTACGTGAATCCGGCCGCGCCCGGCTGCCCGGTGAGGGCGCGGGCGGCGGTGAGTGCCTTGCGGGCGACGGTCTTGAAGGTGGTGAAGAACTCGATGTTGTTGTCGGTGAAGTTCTCCCACTCCGTGTACGTCTGCCAGCTGTGCCCGGCCTTCTCAAGCCGCTCTGCGTACGTCGGCCAGGGATATCCGGGGTGGGTGTCCTCCTCGTACGCGTCATTCCCCACGGCCCGCCGCCCGTCGGCCTCGAACCCGGTCCAGCCGCTCCACAGGTGGTTGCGGTTCGGGCTGGTGGAGGAGTGGATGGAGGAGTGGTAGGCGTCGCAGACGGTGAACGTGTCGGCGAGTTCGTAGTGCAGCGGGATGTCACGCCGGTCGTAGTACGCCATGGTCGCGGGCGACTTGGCGGAGACCCAGCGGTCCATCCACCCGTTGTTCCAGGCCGTGGCGCCACCGTCCCACGAGTGGTCGAGCGCCCCGATGTACTGGAGGTCCTTCTGCTGCGCCCTGGCCGCGCCCCGGACGGAGAACGGCAGGACCGTGCCCGAGGGAGCCGGCTGCTCGAAGACGGACGCGCCGGAGGGCAGCTCGACGGCGTTGCGGTCCCCGAACCCGCGCACACCGCGCAGGGTCCCGAAGTAGTGGTCGAACGAACGGTTCTCCTGCATGAGCACCACGACGTGCTTGATCTCTTCCATGCCACCGGCCGGAGGCTCGGCGGCCAGCGCCGCCTGGAGAGAGGGCGGCAGCAGTGACCCGGCGGCAGCAGCGCCGAGGGCCCCGGACCCGAGGGCGAGCATTCGTCTGCGCGAGATCTCCGGTGTCATGCCTGCCTCCAGTCGTCGCCCCACGGTCCGCTGGTCAGCGAGCGGCCACTGATGGGTGGTTTCGCGGGGACGCTAATGAGACCGTGTGTCAGGAGTGAGGCCCGGGGACATCCGCGAGATGAACGTCAGAACGGTGGGGCGGGGCGACGGGGCCGGGGAGCGAGTCCCCCGCTCAAGACGGCGCGGCCGCCATTCAGGACCTCGGCACCGGCCTCGTCAGGCGCCCCGCCGAGACCACCACCGCGTGCCTTCTCGCCGCGATCCCCGCCGCGTCGTCGTCCGCCGTCGCCGGTTCCGGGCTGCCTTCGCTCCATGTCATCGCCAGGCCGACCAGCAGCGCGAGCAGCAGGTGCGGCGGCAGCCCCGCGTCCACCTTTCCCTCACCCTGGGCCGCCGACAGCGCGCGGAGTTTCGCGGCGTTCGCCTTTTCCGCGATCGGCAGCACCTCCCCCGGGCGCTCCAGGCTGTGCCAGCGCGCGAGGCGCATCAGATGCGGGTGGCCGATGTGGAAGTCGAACAGCGCGCCCGCGTATCCCGGCAAGTCGTCGGCGTCGAACGGCGCTGCGTCCAGGATCTCCTTCACCGCGTCCTCGTACACCGCGTCGAAAAGCTGATCCTTGCTCCCGAAATGCACGTAGATCAGGTTCTTGTTGTATCCGGCCGCCGCGGCGATGCGGTCGACGCGCGCGCCCGCGATGCCGTGCTCGGCGAATTCGCCGGTCGCCGCGCGCAGCAGGCTGGTCTTGGTGGTACGGGAGTCTCTGGCCACTCCAGCATCGTAGTCAGCGGCGCCCCGGCCCCGGGCCCGTCCTCTGCGGGGCACGGCTGATAACCAACCAGTCAGTCACCCTCTCGGGCCTGACCCGCACCACCATCCCCCCACGTCACGCACGGGCAACTCGCCACCACCTCGTGCTTGCATCCCCCGGCGCTCAGATTTACAGTGAAGTAACTGGATAGTCAGTTACTTTGCTGTGGCCATCCACCCACTCCCTGAGAGGCATCGCCATGTCGCAGTCGCAGGTCTGGTTCATCACCGGCAGCTCGCGCGGCCTCGGCCGCGCCATCACCGAAGCGGCCCTCGCCGCCGGCCACCGGGTCGTCGCCACGGCGCGCAAGCCCGCCCAGCTCGACGACCTCGTCAGCAGGTACGGCGATCAGCTCCGGGCCGTGGCGCTCGACGTCACCGACGGCGAGGCCGCGCGCGCCGCCGTCCGGGGCGCGGCCGAGACGTTCGGGCGGCTGGATGTCGTCGTCAACAACGCGGGGTACGGAGACCTGGCCGCCATCGAGGACGTCACCGACGCCGACTTCCGCGCGCAGATCGACACCAACTTCTACGGCGTCTACCACGTCAGCAAGGCAGCCGTACCGATCCTGCGCGCGCAGGGTTCCGGACACATCATCCAGATCTCGTCCAGCGGCGGCCGGATGACCACGCCCGGCCTCGGTGCCTATCAGGCCGCGAAGTGGGCGGTCGGCGGGTTCTCCGAGGTGCTGTCGCGCGAGCTGGCCCCGCTCGGCGTGCACGTCACGATCATCGAGCCCGGTGGCCTGCGTACCGACTGGGCCGGTTCCTCGATGACGATCCCGCCGGTCAGCGAGCCGTACCGGGCGACCGTCGGTGCGATGGTGGAGATGCTGCGCACCGGTGACGGACGGCAGCCCGGCGACCCGGCCAAGGCCGCGCGGGTCATCCTCGGACTGCCCGATCTGACCGAGCCTCCGCTGCACCTGCTGCTCGGGAGTGACGCCTACGGCTACGTGACCGCTTCCGACCGGGCCCGCACCGAGTCCGACACGAAGTGGCGCGAGCTGACCGAATCCATCAATTACGACGACGTCACGGGCGGCACCGCGGGCGACGCCGTATAACCCTCGGCGCCCGGCAGCTCACCGCTCGGCATCTCACCGCGCGGCCACACCAGCAGCACCGGGCACTCCGCGTGGTCCACCACATAACGCCCCGCCGCGGCCAGGCTGTGCGGGCCCGGGACGGTGGTGTCGCCGTCGCGGGCAAGGATCAGCAGGTCCGCGTCGGCCGCCGCGCGGATGACTTCGTCCTCCACGCGGCCGTGCCTGTCGAGGAGTTCGCACGGACGGCCGAGCCGGTGCGCGGCCGCTTCCAGGATGTCGGCGGCCGACGAGCCCGAGAGCGCTTCGAGGGAGTCGGCCGGGTCCCGGTCGGGGCGGTTGCCGCGGCCCAGGAGGTCCGCGTAGGCGTCATGCGCGGCGGCGGCGACCTTGTCGTCGCTGATGTGGAGCAGCACCACATCGGCGTCCGCGGCACGCTCGCGGGCCGCGTCGACGCAGGCGGGCCAGCCGGCTTCGGTGATCCACACCAGGACGGTCGTCCGCACGTCCGGATCCTCGTCCGCGTCCATGTCCATGTTCATGTCCATATCCATGTCGGTCACAGGGGCAGCCTCCCACCACTTGCGAAGTGCCCGGCCCTGCCGCGCCCAAGCATGCGCGTGGCCCCGAAGGAGGTCGTCACTTCGGGGCCACACACGTTCAGAGGTCAGGCCGGCAGGTGGAACTGCTGGTTGGAGCCGCCGAAGCAGTCCCAGATCTGCAGCCGCGCCAGATTGGCCGTGTTGTTGTCGGTGACGTCCAGGCAGCGGCCGGAACCGGAGTTCACGAGCGTGTTGCCCGTGCCCTTCGCCCACTTCTGCGCCGCGGTTCCGTTGCAGTCCCAGATCTGGGTCTTGGAGCCGTTGGCCGTACCCGCCGAGGCGACGTCCAGGCACTTGCCGAGGGACCGGATCGTGCCGTCGGTGCCCACCGTCCACTGCTGCGCGGCGGTGCCGTTGCAGTCGTAGAGCTGCACGGCCGTTCCGTTGGCGCTGCTCGCCGCGTTCACGTCGACACACTTGCCGCCCAGGCCGGTGATCTGTCCCGTGCCCTGCGCGGGCGGGGTTCCGCCACCGCCGCCGCCCGAGCCCGTGATCCCGTTGAAGATGCTGGAGAACTGCCAGGCGCTCTGCGAGGTGCCGCTGCAGGTGTCCGACAACTGGCCGTTGGATCCACAGGCCTTGTCGCGGCCCAGGGCCCAGAAGGCGAGTTCCTGGATTCCCTTGGACTTGGCGAAGCTCGCCAGCGTGCTGGCGTTGCCCGTGCTGAAGACCTCGGACTGGACGTCGTTCACCCCGATCATCGGGGTGTTGCCCTCCATGGCCCACAGCTGCGCGTCGGTCTTGCCGGTCCAGATCTTGCCGAGCTGGCCGTGCAGCGCGGTCGCCGCGTCGGTGGCCGCCTTGCCCATGTCCAGGGACGGGCCGTAGTCCATCGTCATGACGTTGACGAGGTTCACGTCGAGGTTGTTGTTCTTCGCGTTGTTCAGCAGATTGAGCGAGTTCTGCAGCAGTCCGCTCGGGTCGACCGGGAGCGTGTACTGCACGTCGAGCTTCCTGCCGGCCGTGGCGTACTCCGACTGGAGCTGCGCGAGTGCCTGGTTGCGGCGGGTGTTGGCCGTGGTGTTGTCCAGTGTGCCGCCCTCGATGTCGAGGTCGATCCTGGTCAGGTTGAGCCCGTCGATGACCTTCTTGTACTGGGCCTTCAGCGCGGAGACCGACGTACAGGACACGCCGAGTTCCGTACCGGAGGCGCCACCGAAGGAGACGATGACATCGCCGCCGGCGGCGCGCGCCGAGTTGATGGCAGAGGTCCAGCTGCCGTCGGTGATGTCGGTGTCGCCGTTGAACTTGGCGTTGCAGCCGCCCGCGTCGATGACGAAGGCGAGAGTGAAGTACTTCAGCCCGGTGGCGTTGCGGACGGTGGTCATCGCGGAGGGCGACGCCCAGGTCTCGACGTACGGAGCGGCGTACTGAGCGGGGAAGCCCGGTCCGGGGTTGGCCGCGGCGCTTGCGCTGGTACCGGTGGCGACGACCGCGGTGGCGGCCAGGGCGAGAACAGCGGGCGCGACGGCCAGGGCTCTCTTGCAGGATCGGAACACAGGGGGACTCCTGTCATGGGCGCATCAATGCACGAGTGTGGAGGTGGAACACAGGCAAGTGCTGTCGAGACGTGATGCGGCCTGCCGTTCACATGGGGAAACAGGGGCCCCTCACATGAACCTGCTGGCACTGGGAGAAGTAAAGGACTAGACCAAGGCCGCGTCAATCCCCCGCGCGCAACGGAGTTGAGGCGCAGCCGGGTCGGTCCTGTCCGGGTTGGGGCCTGTCCGGGTTGGGGCCTGTCAGGGTTCAGGCCTGCCTCGCGTTGACGCGGGTCTGTGTCAACGTGCGTCCGTGTCAAGGTGTGTCCGCATTGGCAGGGCGTCCACGTTGACACGCGTCCGTGTCAACGCGTCGACGGTCGCGCGGCGACGGCACCGCGAAACGGCGGAGGGGCGGGGCCCCGACCGGTGGGGCGCCCCGCCGCCGGGGGGGTTGTAAACGGGGGCGCCCGCGGGGCGCCGCGGGGCGCGGGGGGGGGGGCGGGCGCGG
>NZ_JBIVLO010000009.1:0-60493 GCF_044751305.1 Streptomyces sp. NPDC088725 | reverse complement strand
CCGTTTAAACCGCGTCGAGGGGCGCGCGGCGCCGCCACCGCTAACGGGGGGGGGGGGGCCCCACCCTCTGGGGCCCCGCCCCTCCGCCGTGGTGATGGAACCGGGGTCAGCCCTCGACGCCCAGCTTCTCCAGGATCAGCTCACGCACACGCGCCGCGTCGGCCTGGCCGCGCGTGGCCTTCATGACCGCGCCGACCAGCGCGCCCGCCGCGGCGACCTTGCCGCCGCGGATCTTGTCGGCGATGGCCGCGTTGCCCGCGATGGCCTCGTCCACGGCCGCGCCGAGCGCGCCGTCGTCGGAGACGACCTTCAGGCCGCGCTTCTCCACGACGGTGTCCGGGTCGCCCTCGCCTGCGAGCACACCTTCGAGGACCTGGCGGGCCAGCTTGTCGTTCAGATCACCGGAGACGACGAGCGTGGCCACCCGGGCGACCTGCCCGGGGGTGATGGGCAGTTCGTCGAGCGCGCGGCCCGACTCGTTGGCGTTACGGGCCAGTTCACCCATCCACCACTTGCGCGCCTGGTCGGCGGGGGCGCCGGCGTCGATGGTGGCGATGATGGGGCCGAGGGCGCCCGCGTTGAGCATCGACTGCATGTCGTGGTCGGTGACGCCCCACTCCTCGCGGATCCGGTTACGGCGCACGCGCGGCAACTCGGGCAGCGCGGCACGCAGTTCCTCGACCCACTCACGGGAGGGCGCGACCGGCACGAGGTCCGGCTCGGGGAAGTACCGGTAGTCCTCGGCGTTGTCCTTGATGCGTCCCGCCGTGGTGGAACCGTCCTCCTCGTGGAAGTGACGGGTCTCCTGGATGACCGTGCCGCCCGAGTTCAGCACCGCGGCGTGGCGCTGGATCTCGTAGTGCGCGGCCCGCTCGACGCTGCGCAGCGAGTTGACGTTCTTCGTCTCGGAGCGCGTACCGAACTCTTCGCGGCCGTGCGGACGCAGCGACAGGTTCACGTCGCACCGCATCTGGCCCATCTCCATGCGGGCGTCGGAGACTTCGAGCGCCTTGATCAGCTCACGCAGCTCGGCGACGTACGCCTTGGCGACCTCGGGAGCCCGCGCGCCGGCGCCCTCGATGGGCTTGGTGACGATCTCGATGAGCGGGATGCCCGCGCGGTTGTAGTCGAGCAGGGAGTGGGACGCGCCGTGGATACGGCCGGTGGCACCGCCGACGTGCAGCGACTTGCCGGTGTCCTCCTCCATGTGGGCGCGCTCGATCTGCACGCGGAAGATCTCGCCGTCCTCCAGCTGGACGTCCAGATAGCCGTTGAAGGCGATCGGCTCGTCGTACTGGGAGGTCTGGAAGTTCTTCGGCATGTCCGGATAGAAGTAGTTCTTCCGGGCGAAACGGCACCACTCGGCGATCTCGCAGTTCAGCGCGAGGCCGATCTTGATGGCCGACTCGACGCCGATCGCGTTGACGACCGGGAGCGATCCCGGCATGCCGAGGCAGGTGGGGCAGGTCTGCGAGTTGGGCTCGGCGCCCAGCTCGGTCGAACAGCCGCAGAACATCTTGGTCTTGGTGCCCAGCTCGACATGGACTTCGAGGCCCATGACGGGGTCGTAGGCAGCCAGCGCGTCCTCGTACGACACCAGGTCAATGACGGTCACAGGTACTTCTTCCTCTTCAATGCTTCATCGGTGTCGGCCAGCCAGCGCTGATAAGACGACAGCTTTCCGAGTACGGAGAGATCCACTTCGTCGGCAAGACGGGCGAAGTAATCGCCGGGGTCGGATCGCCGGGCCTTCTTGAGTACGTTCGCCAGCACCTTTTTGGGGTGGGACGGGTGACTGGGAGCGGGATTTCCCTGCTCCACGTCGGCAGGCTGGAGATGCGGGTGCGCCGCGAGGTCGGCCGATGGCTGAACACGGATCAGAGCGGCACGGTCCGCCAGGACCCACGACTCGGTCATCAGTTTCGGACCGAGGACCACGGGAACGGCCGCCTGCTGCGGCAGATCCGCCAGTGCCTCCAGCAGCACCAGCGCCTCGGGGACCTCCTTGTGGTCGCGGTGGACGAACAGTACGTCGCACCGCTGGGCCAGTTCCCTGGCCGCCAGCAGCAGGGCCTTCGGCTCCGCTGTGCTGTGGACCGCCGCCGTCTCGCAGGGAGCGAGCACTTCGGTGGTCTTGAGCGCGCGGGCGTGCAGCGTTTCCTCCAGCTGCCGGATGATCAGCCGTTCGAAGAAGAGCAGATCACTCGGCCCCTCGACCAGCAGGCCCGGCCTGAGCAGGCGTACGCGGCTCATGAGATCACCTGTCCCATGGACTCCAGCAGGCGCTTCACCTGCTCGGAAGAGACAGTCTCGTTCGGTTCCTCGTCGGCGACGCGCTCACGGACCGGCCGCGCCCTGGTCACCGTCGAGATCCCGGGCCGTCCGGGCTCGATGTGCGAAGCCTTCTCCAGGAAGACCAGGCATCCCGAACTGTCCTCGCGCAGCGCGGAGAGCAGGACGGGCGAGTGTGTGGTGGCGATCAGCTGCCGGAAGCCGGAAGCCGTCGGCGCCTTGTCCGCCATGTCTTCGAAGCCGTCGACATCACGGCGCAGTCGCCTGACGAGTTCGGCGATCCGCGTCGGATGGAGTCCGTTCTCGATCTCCTCGACGGCCAGCACACCGGTCCTGCTGGTGTCGTACCAGGCAGCCAGAAGAGCGAGAACGCGCATCGTTCCGTCCGACAGCATCGGAGGCGGGGTCCAGCCGGTGTGGCGGAACCGTACGTCGAAGTCGTACTCGCCGCGCCGGTCGTCGAGGACCGGCCTGATGCCGGACGCCTCGGGGATGAGCGCGGCGAGGTCGGCCTCCATGTCGTGCAGCTCTTCGGTGCCGAGCCGCGCGAGCACGGCCGCCAGGTTGCTCCCGTCGGGAAACAGGGGCCTGTCCGCGCTCCCGGCGAAGGGACGGCGCATGCCGGCCGGGTCGAGGGAGACGCGCTCCCAGGTGGCGGTCTCCCGCAGGACGCACTGGAACAGCCGCAGGGGCGAGACACGCGGGCCCCCGCCGCCGACCAGGACATCGCGGTCTCGGAAGGAAAGCCAGTACCTGTCCAGAGTCCGGCCGGCCAGCTCCCGCGCTGCCGCGAGCCCTGCGCGCAGATCCCGCGGCAGGGCCAGACGGTCCATCCACCCGGTGTCCTCAAGGCTGCTCACCCACACCCCGCTGCGTCCCGCGTCCAGACGGGCGCCCACGGGATGCCCCGCCCGCTCCCCGGTGAGGCGCGCCACGAGCCGTACGACGAGAGGCAGCGGCCCCCACTCGGTCGGCACGATCAGGCCGACCCTGATGGTCAGCTCGGACGCGGTGTACGCGCCACCCGGACCGTCGGCGTGGTGGAAGAGATCCCGGGCCGCGAGGCGGGGGTTCTCACCGTCGAACGCACTCGCGAAGCCGCCGGTAAAGGTCCGGCGGACCAGGTCGAGCGCGTCCAGCAGGTTGGACTTTCCCGCTCCGTTGACACCCATGAGGACGGTGCACGGCCGTACGTCCAGCTCGAAGCCCACGAAGGACTTGAATCCGTCGATCTCGATGCGGGTGATCACCGTGTCACCTCCTTCCATGGTGCGGAGCGATGTGTGGACCGGTGCCCGGGGCCCGCCCATGAGCGGGCCCCGGGCGGGTTGCTCAGCCGAACAGGACGTCGTCGTCGCCCAGGCGCTTCAGCTCGCGGTACAGGATCGCCAGCCCCGTCACGATCGCCGCCGCCGATACCGCGGCGTCGACCAGCCGGAGGGTGTCGTTCTCCTGGCGGGCCCGCTTGGCCTGTTTGGCGACGCTGAGCGCGCCGAACGCCGTCGTGGCGATCGACAGGTACGTACCGGACTTGGACTTCTTGAAGCCCTTGGCCTTGGACAGTGCGCTACTACTCACAGCGACGGTGCCTCCTCAAGCAGTGGGTGTCCCCACTTTTCCACGAAGGCCGCCTCGACGGCCGCACCGACCTTGTACAGGCGGTCGTCCTTCATCGCCGGGGCGATGATCTGGAGACCGACCGGCAGGCCGTCCTCCGGCGCGAGGCCGCAGGGCAGGGACATCGCGGCGTTGCCCGCCAGGTTGGCCGGGATGGTGCACAGGTCCGCGAGGTACATCGCCATCGGGTCGTCGGCGCGCTCACCGATCGGGAAGGCGGTGGTCGGGGTCGTCGGGGAGACGATCACGTCGACCTCCTCGAAGGACTTCTCGAAGTCGCGCGTGATCAGCGTGCGCACCTTCTGCGCCGAGCCGTAGTACGCGTCGTAGTAGCCCGAGCTGAGGGCGTACGTACCGAGCATGATGCGGCGCTTGACCTCGTCGCCGAAGCCGGCCTCCCGCGTCAGTGCCGTGACGTCCTCGGCCGAGCGCGTGCCGTCGTCACCGACCCGCAGGCCGTAGCGCATGGCGTCGAAGCGGGCGAGGTTCGAGGAGCACTCGGAGGGCGCGATCAGGTAGTACGCCGAGAGGGCCAGGTCGAAGGACGGGCAGTCCAGTTCGACCACCGTGGCGCCGAGCGAGCGCAGCAGCTCCACCGCCTCGTTGAAGCGCTGGACGACACCCGCCTGGTAGCCCTCGCCCGAGAACTGCTTGACGACGCCGACGCGCATCCCGGCCACCGAGCCGTTGCGCGCGGCCTCGACCACCTGCGGGACCGGGGCGTCGATGGACGTCGAGTCGAGCGGGTCGTGGCCCGCGATCGCCTCGTGCAGCAGGGCCGCGTCCAGGACCGTACGGGCGCAGGGCCCGCCCTGGTCGAGGGAGGACGAGAAGGCGACCATGCCGTAGCGGGAGACTCCGCCGTACGTGGGCTTGACGCCGACGGTGCCGGTGACGGCCGCGGGCTGGCGGATGGAGCCGCCGGTGTCCGTGCCGATGGCCAGCGGGGCTTCGTACGAGGCGAGCGCGGCGGACGAGCCGCCGCCGGAGCCGCCGGGGATCCTGGTGAGGTCCCAGGGGTTGCCGGTGGGGCCGTACGCGCTGTTCTCCGTGGAGGAGCCCATGGCGAACTCGTCCATGTTGGTCTTGCCGAGGATGACGACACCGGCGGCCTTGAGCCGCTTGGTGACCGTCGCGTCGTACGGCGGCAGCCAGCCTTCGAGGATCTTGGAGCCGACCGTGGTCGGCACGCCCTCGGTGGTGAAGATGTCCTTCAGCGCGAGCGGGACGCCTGCCAGCGGTCCCAGCTTCTCGCCGGCCGCGCGCTGCGCGTCCACGGCGCGGGCCTGGGCGAGCGCGCCCTCGCGGTCGACGTGCAGGAAGGCGTGGACCTTCTCGTCCACGGCCTCGATGCGGGCAAGGTGCGCCTCGGTGACCTCGACGGCGGTGAGTTCGCCGGCTGCGATCTTCGCGGCGATCTCCGCCGCGGTGAGCTTGATGATGTCGGTCTTGATGTCCGTCATGACTGTTTAGTCCTCCCCCAGGATCTGCGGCACCTTGAAACGCTGCTGTTCCTGGGCCGGGGCGCCGGAAAGTGCCTGCGCGGGGGTGAGCGACGGACGGACCTCGTCCGCGCGCATGACGTTGGTCAGCGGCAGCGGGTGGGAGGTCGGCGGTACGTCTTGGTCGGCTACCTCGGATACGCGGGCGACCGCGCCGATGATGTCGTCGAGCTGTCCGGCGAAGTGTTCTAGCTCTTCGTCCTGCAACTCCAGACGCGCCAGCCGGGCGAGGTGGGCGACCTCCTCGCGCGTGATGCCAGGCATGCAACGATCCTCAGGGGTTGAGTGTGCGGGTTTTCGGAAGGTACGGAGACCTGCCCAATCCTATGGGGCAGGCGGGTGTACCCGCGAAACCCATTACCCGTTCGCCCACCCGCAGCCCTCGGGACCACCGCCGCGCGCGATGTCCGTCAGCGGGCGCTGCCCCTTCCGTACGGGGCGATGTCGGTGTTTTGCCACCCACTGACCGCTGTTTCGTCACTCACTGACCGCCGTCCATGATCCGTTCATATGTCGTGCCCGCGGACCTGGCTCACTGACCGGAGTTGTCCCTCAGCTTCCCGTCGACTTCCTGCCCGGGCTCCGTGAGAATCCCGCCGGGCGGAGAGGATCAGAGCTTCCGTGTCCGCACAGAGATCGGCCGCTGCCTCCGGCAGCACGGTGTCCCTCACGTCGCCCGCCAGCCCTTATGAGGGCGACAAGCTCTCCTTCCACTGGACGACCGACGTCCCCGACCCCACGAACTGGATCGGGATCTACGACGGCACACGGAAGCCCGGTGTCGGCTCCTCGCTGGTCTGGGACTACGTCAAGACCACGTCCGGTGATCTCACCCTGAACGGACTCCCCGAAGGGGAGTACACCGCCTACCTGCTGGCCAAGGACGGGTACGGGATCCTCGCGCGGACCCCGGCCTTCACCGTCACCGCCCGGCCCGTGGTCGTACGCCCGCACGCCGCCGTCGACTCGTTCACCACCGACGCGTACCCCGCCCGGGAACAGGTCTCCCTGCCGCTCGCGGGGCTCTGGATGCGCCCGGAGGGCAACCCGGCGGGCACGCCGTCCTTCCGCCGGGCCGGCGGCGACTCCTGGCTGAATGTGCGCCAGGACGGGACCGTCACGGGCAGCACGCCCCTGCTGCCGACCCTCCACCCGGGCCGGATCGAGGTCGCCGTCAAGGACAGCGCGGGCGGCGCCGACACGATCACCGTGCAGGTGCCGGTGCGCTCGGTGCTCACCGGGCCGCGGCTGACGGTCGCCTCGCTGAACCTGTGGGACGCCGGATCACACGTGGACGACGTGCACGAGAAGTGGCTCCGGCTGATTCTCGCCCAGGGCCTCGACGTGGTCGCGGTGCAGGAGTCGGGCGGCGCCTCGGCGCAGGCGCTCGCCGACGCGCTCGGCTGGCACGCGTACGACTCCCCGGCGGGCGTCGGCCTCGTCAGCCGCTACCCGCTGGCCGACGCGTCCGCGCCGGTAAGGGACGTACCCGCGGTCGCCGCGACGGTGAGGCTGCCGGACCGGCAGACCGTACGGGTGTGGGCGGCCCAGCTGGACGAGGCCGCGTACGGGCCCTACGCGCTGCGCGACGGGCGCAGCGCCGCCGAGGTCGAGGCCGCGGAGCTGAAGACCGTCCGCCACCGGCAGGCGAGCGCGCTGATCGCCGCGATGAAGAAGGACATCACGTCCCGAACGCCGGTGATCCTGGCCGCGGGTCTCGCCTCGCCCTCGCACCTCGACGCCCCGGGCAAGAAGGACGTCAAGGGCAAGAAGACGGTCGCCTGGCCCGTCACGGTGGCGCTCGGCAAGGGCGGGCTGACCGACGCGTACCGCACGGCCCACCCCCTCGCGTCGAAGGACCCGGGCGTGACCTGGTCGCCGGTGCGCCCCGAGGAGCCGCAGGACCGGATCGACCAGGTGCACTTCGCCGGCCGGCTGCACGTCGAGTCCGCGTACACGCTGTGCACCGGCTGGCCCCGGCCCGTCCCGGACACCGCGGGCAACGGCTGGCCCTCGGACCACGCCGCGCCGGTCGTGACGTTCTCGCTCCCCGTCCACCTCATCTGACCCCGACATCCGACGCCGAAGGAAATCCACCGCCATGACCCCGCTCAGCCGCCGTGCCTTCGTGGGCGCCTCCGCCGCGACCGCCGCCGCTGCCGCCGTCGGCCTCCCGGAGACCGCTGTCGCCTCCCCGGTCCGTCCGGGCGGCGGCAAGGACACCAAGGGCAGCATCAAGGACGTCAAGCACGTCGTCGTGCTCATGCAGGAGAACCGCAGCTTCGACCACTACTTCGGGAGCATCAGCGGCGCGCGCGGCTTCGACGACCAGCAGGCGCTGACCCTGCCGGGCGGCGACTCCGTCTTCCGGCAGCCGGACAACGGCCGCGCCGACGGCTTCATGCTCCCGTTCCGCATGGACACCTCGAAGTACAACGCGCAGAACGCGGGCGGCCTCCCGCACGACTACGGCTCGGGTCACACCGCCATCAACGGCGGCGCGATGAACAAGTGGGTCGCCGCCAAGGGCGAGCGGACCATGGGTTACTTCACCCGCGAGGACATCCCGTACCAGTACGCGCTGGCGGACGCCTTCACGCTCTGCGACGCGTACTTCTGCTCGCAGGCGGGCCCGACCGACCCGAACCGCCTCTACCTGTGGTCCGGAACGGCTGGTCCGGGTCTCGACGGCACCACGGGACCGTTCACCGACAACTCGGTCGTCACCGGCAACCCGGTCGCCGACTGGACGACGTACGCCGAACGCCTCGAAGAGGCCGATGTCAGCTGGCGCGTCTACCACAACCCGTCGTTCGACGACCGCTACGGCGACTACGACTGCAACGGGCTTTCGTACTTCAGGCAGTTCCACGACTTCCCGAAGGACGACCCCCGCTACATCAACGCGATGACCAAGTTCGACCTGACGGCCTTCGACCAGGACTGCAAGGACGGCACCCTGCCGACCGTCTCCTGGCTGGTGGCCCCGTACCTCTTCTGCGAGCACCCGGAGGCCGGGCCGAACTACGGCGCGCACTGGATCAACACCGCGCTCCAGTCGATGTTCGCCAACCCGGAGGTGTGGGAGCACACCGTCTTCCTCATCATGTACGACGAGAACGACGGCTACTTCGACCACGTCCTGCCGCCGACGCCGGAGCCCGGCACACCGGACGAGTTCGCGGACGGCCGGCCGATCGGGCTCGGCAACCGGGTCCCGCTGTGGGCGATCTCCCCCTGGTCGCGCGGCGGTTACGTCAACTCGCAGGTCTTCGACCACACGTCCGTGCTGCGCTTCCTCGAAGAGGTGACGGGAGTTCAGGAGCCCAACATCTCGGCGTGGCGGCGGGCCGTCTGCGGCGACCTCACCAGCTGCTTCGACTTCAGCAAGCCGGACTTCAGCATTCCGGAACTGCCCGACACGGTCGCGCTGATGGCGAAGGCGGATGCCGGGAACGCCCTGCCGATGGTGAAACTGCCCCCGAACGGCGGCCAGTCGATGGCCACCCAGGAGCCGGGCAGCCGCCCGCACCGGCCGCTGCCGTACCGGCCGTGGGCAGACGTCGAGGTGGACCGGGCGACGGGCCGGGTGAGCTGCGTCCTGGCCAACCAGGGCAAGGAGACGTTCCACTTCACCGTGCTGCCGAACACGCTGAAGCCCTTCACGGGTACGCCGTTCACGGTGGCGCCCGGCTCGTCGAAGACGTACGTCTGGGAGACGGCGGAGACCGACGGCGTGTACGACTTCACGGTGTACGGCGCGGACGGCTTCGTCCGCCGGTTCTCCGGCACGGTCGTACGCAAGGGCCGCGAGGCGCGCGCGGCGGTGCCTTCGGTGAGCGCGGCGCTGCAGGGGAGCACGCCCGCGAAGGCCGCGGTGGCGCTGAAGCTCACCAACGACGGTGACACGGAGGCGTCCTTCACTGTGACGCCGACCGGCGGGACCAAGGGCGCCAAGACGCTGTGGGTCGGCCCGCACGGCCACGCCTCGCTGTCCTGGCCGGTGAGCGACGGCGGCTACGACGTGACGGTCACCGCGGCCACCGGGACCCGGTTCGGCCGGCGGTACGCGGGGACGGTCCACGCGCTCTGAGGAGTCTCCGACGCCGCTGATCGATCGGTGCGAAAGGTACGGGCCCCGCCGGGCATCCGGCAGGGCCCGTACCTGTCCTGCCGGCTGCCGTCTTGTTCGTGACGCCGGCTGTTCATGGCACCGGACAACTCGTGAAGCCGACCGCTCGCGACGCCCACCCTGCGTGGCGCCGGACGCCCGTGGCGCGGGCTACTGGACGGCGTGGCCCTGTTGCTGGCGCCGTGCCGCCTCCAGTTCCGCCGGACGCTGCCAGCCGCGCTCGCCCCTGGCCCGCAGCCAGGCGGTGGCCTCGTGCGGCGGCATCGCGGCGGCCACCAGCCAGCCCTGTACGGCGTCGCAGCCCAGGTCCCGCAGGCGCTCCCACGTCTCGTCGTCCTCGACACCCTCCGCGACGACCACCAGGCCCAGCGAATGCGCGAGGTCGACCGTGCAGCGGACGATCTCCGCGTCCTCGTTGTCGATGGCGAGCCTGGCCACGAACGACCGGTCGATCTTCAGCTCGCTCACCGGCAGCCGCCGCAGGTGGACCAGCGAGGAGTAGCCCGTACCGAAGTCGTCGAGGGACATCTTCACGCCGTGCGCGGTCAGTCCTGCCAGGGTGTCGGCGGCCCGCTGGGGGTCTTCGAGCAGGACATGCTCGGTGATCTCCAGCTGGAGGGAGCCCGGCGGGACGCCGTGCCGGGCCAGCCGCGCGGCGACCGCGCCCGCGAAGCCCGGCGTGTGGACGTCCCTGGGCGAGACGTTGACGGCGACCGGGACCATCAGGCCCTGGCTGCGCCAGCGGGCGACCTGGGCGAGGGCGGTCTCCAGCACGTATTCCGTCAGGTGCGGCATCAGCCCGGAGGATTCGGCGATGGCGATGAACTCGTCCGGAGGGACCCGGCCGCGCTCCGGGTGCAGCCAGCGCACCAGCGCTTCCAGACCGGCGACCTGCCCGTCGAAGCGGACCTTGGGCTGGTAGTGCAGCTCGACCTCGCCCGCGTCCAGGGCGCGCCGGAGATCGCCCAGCAGGCCGAGGCGGTCGGGGGTGTTGGAGTCCCGTTTCGATTCGTAGACCTCGACGCCCGTGCGGTCCCGCTTCGCCTGGTACATGGCGACGTCGGCGCGGCGCAGCAGTCCCTCCGCGTCCAGCGCGTGTTCGGGGTAGACGGCGACGCCCGCGCTGGCTTCGAGGACCAGGGTGAGGCCGTCGAGGTTGAGCGGCGAGGACAGTTCGGCCACCAGGTGGCGGGCGACCCGCTGGGCGCTGGTCGTGGAGTCGCACGTCGGGAGCAGTACGGCGAACTCGTCGCCGCCGAGCCGCGCGGCTTCCGCCCCGCGCGGCAGGGCCGCCTGGAGCCGGTCGGCTATCTGAAGCAGCAGCCGGTCACCGGCGAGGTGACCGAGGGTGTCATTGACCGAACGGAAGCGGTCGAGGTCGATCAGGACCAGTGCCGACCGGGCGCCGATCCGCTCGGCGTCCTCCAGTGCTGTCCAGATGCGCTCCAACAGCCACTGCCTGTTGGGCAGTCCGGTGAGCGGGTCGCGCAGTTGCTCCTCGGCGCGTGCCCTGGCGATCCAGAGCGTGGAGTCCAGCGCGATCAGCGGGATGGCGAAGAGCGGCAGCAGGACGGGCCTGGAGACGGCGACCACGCAGATCAGCGGGGCGATGCCGAGCAGGGCGACCGCGACCAGGACGTGCCGGTAGAGGGTCGTGCGCGCCATGGTCGGCAGTCCGCCGCCCTGCGGGGCCAGCGAATACCAGAGGGCGAGCCGGGCGACGCACAGATGGGCACCCGCCGCCAGCACTATCTGCGGGACGCTGCCGACCCCCCAGTGCAACGGCTGCCAGGGCTGCTCGACGGTCGGGACGTTGCCGAACAGCGCGAGGACGAGCGCGGCCGCGCCGATGCCCAGGATGTCGGCGGCGCCGTGCAGCACGCCCTGCCGCCAGCGGTGCCTGCGGGCGATGCCCACCAGCACCACGACGGCCAGGCTGACCAGGCCGGCCGGCACCCAGCCGTACAGCAGCAGGACGGCCAGGGTCAGGGCAGCGCCCGAGCCCGTGCCTCCCCACCAGCGGTCGCGGCCGAGCGCGACGAGGTGACCGACGATGATGCCGGTGAGTACGGCGAGCGCCCAGCCCTGGGCGCCACTGGGGAACAGGGCGTGCCCGTCGCGCAGGGCGAGGACAAGTCCGGTCATCAGTACGGCCGCTGCCAGTCCCACGACAACCGCGGGCATCCGGGCCACAAGGCCCGCAATGCGCGCAATTCCCGCGAACGCGCGCGGGCGTGAGACCGGGGCGGCGCTCTCGGTCGGTTTCATTCCCGTCCCTCTCACAGCCGGCGGTGCCGATGCCACGCAATGGCACGTTGTCATGCCATCACGGCAGGTATGCCACTGCACAGCCGTGCACGACAGGCGCACGCCCCAACAGTAGGCCGCAGAACGCCCGGAGGGGCAGCGCTCTCCATCTGTTGCCTGAATGCGACATGGCCATTCGGATCCATCTGATATGCGCCGAACAGGTGACTGCCCGTCCGTTCCCCGCCGGACGGCCGCCTATTCCTCGGCCGGCTTCTGAGCCGCCTCCGGCCCGCTCTCCTGCTGGGCCGCATCCGCCACCTCCGGCTCCTCCGGGGTGAGCGCGGCCTCCCTGGCGGCGTCCGCGCCCTGTTCGAGCAGGACCGTGAAGCCCGCTTCGTCCAGCACCGGCACCTTGAGCTGCATCGCCTTGTCGTACTTCGAGCCGGGGTTCTCGCCGACCACCACGAAGGCGGTCTTCTTCGAGACGGAACCGGTCACCTTGGCGCCACGGCTCTGCAGTGCCTCCTTGGCGCCGTCCCGCGTGAACTGCTCCAGCGTGCCCGTCACCACCACGGTGAGCCCTTCGAGCGGCCGCGGTCCCTCGTCCTCGCCCGAGCGCTCGTCCTCCGTACGGACACCGGCAGCCCGCCACTTGCGCAGGATCTCGCGGTGCCAGTCCACCTCGAACCACTGCTTCAGCGAGGCGGCGATCGTCGGCCCGACGCCCTCGACGGCGGCCAGTTCCTCTTCCGTGGCCTGCTCGATGCGGTCGATCGAGCGGAACTCCCGCGCCAGCGCCTCGGCCGCGACCGGGCCCACATGACGGATGGAGAGACCGGTGATGATCCGGGCCAGCGGGCGCGACTTGGCCTCCGCGATGTGCTCCAGCATCGCCAGCGCGTTCTTCTTCGGCTTGCCCTCCTGGTTGGCGAAGACCGTCGCGATCTTCTCCTCGCCGGTCTCCGGGTCACGCTTGGGCAGCCCGCTGTCCTGGTCGAGGACGTACGCCTTGATGGGCAGCAACCGCTCGACGTCGAGGTCGAAGAGGTCGCCCTCGTCCAGCAGCGGCGGTGTGGCCGGTTCCAGCGGTTTGGTCAGCGCGGCGGCGGCCACGTAGCCGAAATTCTCGATGTCCAGGCATTTGCGGCCGGCCAGGTAGAACAGCCGCTCGCGCAACTGGGCAGGACACGAGCGGGCGTTGGGGCAGCGCAGGTCGATGTCGCCCTCCTTCATGGGGCGAAGCGCCGTCCCGCACTCGGGGCATTCGGCGGGCATCACGAACTCCCGCTCGCTGCCGTCCCGCAGATCCACGACCGGGCCGAGAATCTCCGGGATGACATCGCCGGCCTTGCGCAGCACGACCGTGTCACCGATCCAGACGCCCTTGGCCTTCACCACTTCCTGGTTGTGCAGCGTGGCGAACTCGACCTCGGAGCCCGCGACCGTCACCGGCTCGACCTGGGCGTACGGCGTGACGCGGCCGGTGCGGCCGACACCGACCCGGATGTTGAGCAGCTTGGTGTTGACCTCCTCCGGCGCGTACTTCCAGGCGATCGCCCAGCGCGGGGCGCGCGAGGTGGAGCCGAGGCGTCCCTGCAGCGGGATCTCGTCCAGCTTGACGACCACTCCGTCGATCTCGTGCTCCACGGAGTGCCGGTGCTCGCCGAAGTACGCGATGAACTCCCGTACGCCCGCGATCGAATCGACCACCTTGTTGTGCTTGGCGGTCGGCAGGCCCCACGCCTTGAGCAGGTCGTACGCGTGCGAGAGGCAGTCGATGTCGAAGCCCTCGCGCGCGCCGATGCCGTGCACCACCATGTGCAGCGGCCGGGTGGCGGTGATCTTGGGGTCCTTCTGGCGCAGGGACCCCGCCGCCGCGTTGCGCGGGTTGGCGAATGGTTTGTCACCCGCCTCCACCAGACGAGCGTTCAGCTCCTGGAACGCTTCCATGGGGAAGTAGACCTCGCCGCGGATCTCCACGAGCGCCGGTACGCGCTCGCCGCGCAGGCGGTGCGGGATCTCGGCGATCGTCCGTACGTTGGGCGTGATGTCCTCGCCCGTGCGGCCGTCGCCGCGCGTGGCGGCCCGGGTCAGCCTGCCGTGCTCGTACGTCAGATTGACCGCGAGACCGTCGACCTTCAGCTCGCACAGGAAGTGATGGCCGGGCGTGCCGACGTCCTTGGCGACGCGGTCGGCCCAGGACGACAGCTCCTCGTCGTCGAAGGCGTTGTCCAGGGAGAGCATCCGCTCGCGGTGCTGGACCGCGGTGAATTCCGTGGCGTACGCCCCGGCGACCTTCTGGGTCGGCGAGTCGGGCGTACGCAGCTCGGGAAACTCCTCCTCCAGCGCCGTCAGCGAGCGCAGCAGGGTGTCGAACTCCGCGTCGCTGACGACCGGCTGGTCCTTCACGTAATACCGGAAGCGGTGCTCCTCGATCTGCTCGGCGAGCCGCGCGTGCTCCTCCCGTGCCTCCGCGGGCACCGCTGCGGGCGATGCGGGCTGTGCGTGCTGTTCGCCGGCCACCGTCTTGTCCTCCCGTTACTCTGGGTTGTCCGCGAGGGATCTCGCCGCCCGGACGCAGTGGGCGAGAGCGGCGCGCGCGTACGCGGGTGAAGCCCCCGCGAGCCCGCACGACGGCGTGAGCACCACGGACTCGCTGAGAGTCCCCGGAGTCAGCCCCAGCCTGCGCCACAGCGTCCTGACACCCATGACGCTACCGGCAGGGTCTGACAACGGGCTGTCGGTGCCCGGCACGATTCCGGCGAAGAGTTTCGTACCGGCCTCAACCGCCTCGCCGATCGTGTCGTCGTCACGCTCGGTGAGAAGCGCGAAGTCGAACGAGATACCGGCCGCTCCGGCCCGACGCAGCAGGGCGAACGGCACGTCAGGCGCGCAGGAATGCACGATCGTGCTGCCCGCGTTCACCGCCATCACCTCCCGCAGCGCGTCCTCGGCCACCTGGCGGTCCACCGCGCGGTGGACCCGGTAGCCGCTGGCGGACTTCACGCGTCCCAGCAGGACGGCGGTGAGGGACGGCTCGTCCAGCTGGAGCACCGGTACGGCGCCCGGCACCCTGCGCCGCACCTCCGCGAGGTGCCCGGTCAGCCCTTCGACCAGCGAACCGGTCAGATCCCGGCAGGCTCCCGGGTCGCTCAGCGCGGACTCGCCGTTGCGCAGTTCCAGCGCGGCGGCCAGTGTCCACGGCCCGACCGCCTGGATCTTGAGCGGGCCCTCGTACCCCTGGGTGTACTCCTCCAGCGCGTCCAGGTCCTCGCCCAGCCAGGACCAGGCCCGCTTGGTGTCGCGTCCCGGCCGGTCACTGATCCGCCAGCCGCTGGGCTCCACGCGCGCGTAGACCTCGGCGAGCATCCCGGTCGTGCGGCCGATCATGTCGGCGCCGGGGCCGCGGGCGGGCAGTTCCGCCAGGTACGGGAAGTCCTCGAAGGTCCCGGTCACGGCCTTGGCGGTCTCGCGCGCGTCGCCGCCGGGCATCGAGCCGATGCCGGTGGCGGCGCCGAAGACGGTTCCGCCCGTCCGGCCGCTCTCCGCCTCGCCCGTGTTGTCGGTCCCGCCCGTCCCGCTCATCGGCCCGGCCGTACGGTCACGTCGTCGATCTGCGCGTCGCGCGGCAGGTCGAGGGCCGCGATGATCATCGTCGCCACCGACTCGGGGTCGATCAGGCGGGAGGTGTCGTACTCCTTGCCCTCGTGCTGGTGGATCTTGACCTGCATCGGGCTCGCCGTACGACCCGGGTAGACGGAGGTCACCCGTACCCCGTTCGGCTTCTCCTCCTGCCGCAGCGAGTCGGCCAGCGCCTTCAGGCCGTGCTTGGAGGCGGCGTACGCGCTCCACTCCGCGCTCGCGCTGAGTCCGGCGCCGGAGTTGACGAAGATCACCTGGCCCTCGGAGGCGCGCAGTTGCGGCAGGACCAGCCGGGTCAGCTCGGCGGGAGCCACCAGGTTCACATTGAGCTGGCTGTGCCACGCCTTGGGGGTCAGGTCGCCGACCGTCCCCAGGTCCACGATCCCCGCGATGTGCAGGAGCGAGTCGAGCCGGTCGGGCAGGGACTGGTGGGACAGGGCCCAGGAGAGCCGGTCGGGGGTCGCGAGGTCGCCGACGAGGGTGCGGGCGCCGGGCAGGCCGGCCGCCAGTTCCTTGGCGCGCCCGGCGTCGCGGGCGAACAGCAGCAGGTCGTCGCCGCGCTCGTGCAGCCGGCGCGCGACAGCGGCGCCGATGCCCGAGCCGGCACCGGTGATCAGGTGTGTAGCCATGGGGTCATCGTCGCATCACCGGCCGCCCGCGGGTTCCGGGGCCGCCGGACGGGCTGGTGCGCGGCCGGCCGGAGTGCCGGGAAGAAATGTGCCGTCGTGTGGTGCTGAAGTGGATGGAGCCCACCCCCCGAAGGGACACAGGATCATGGCCAGCGGTCACACCATCACCGTCGAGCAGGGCAC
Organism: Streptomyces sp. NPDC088725; assembly: GCF_044751305.1. Taxonomy (NCBI): domain Bacteria; kingdom Bacillati; phylum Actinomycetota; class Actinomycetes; order Kitasatosporales; family Streptomycetaceae; genus Streptomyces; species Streptomyces sp. NPDC088725. The sequence continues at coordinate 44,246 of NZ_JBIVLO010000009.1, read as the reverse complement.
TGAGCACGTACGGGTCGTACGCGGAGGGCAGGTGCTCGCCGAGAGCCGGCGGCCGCTTCTGCTGCACGAGACGGGCCTGCCGGTGCGGTACTACCTTCCTCCGGAGGACGTTCGCACCGACCTGCTGACGCCTTCCGACACGAGCACGCACTGTCCGTGGAAGGGCGACGCCTCCTACTGGTCGCTGCCCGAGGCGCCGGACCTGGTCTGGGCCTACCCGGTACCGAAGGCGGAGGTCGCCGAGATCAAGGACCACTTCTGCTTCTACGACACCGAAGTCGTCACCGACTGAGACGAGCAGCAGTCCTCCGCCGTCGTTCCTTCGCCTCGGAAGGTGCGACGGCGGGCGGGACCGCGGGGAACCGGCGCGTGAAAACCCGTTGCGGCCGCCCGCGCGGAGCGCACATGCTGTGCGGATGAGCAGCAGTCCGAGCAAGCGCGCCGATATGTTCCTCGACTCCGCCGACGATCCGCGCGAGGACGGCCCGTCCCTGGGCGGCGAACGGGAGACGCTGGTCGAATTCCTGCGCTGTCAGCGGCTGACCCTGGAGTTGAAGTGCGCCGGCCTCGACGCCGCCGAGCTGGCACGCCGCTCCGTGGAGCCGTCCACGATGTCGCTGCTCGGGCTCGTGCGCCACATGGCCGAGGTGGAGCGCCGCTGGTTCCGCGTACGGATGGCCGGGCAGGACGCGCCGCCGCTGTTCTCCACCGCGGCCGATCCCGACGGAGATTTCAACGGCGCCCTGCCCGATCCCCACCTCGTCGCGGAGGCATGGGACGTGTGGCGGGCCGAGACCGCCTACGCCGACCGGTTCGTGGCGCGGGCGCCCGATCTCGGCGTCACCGGCACCGCTCCCTGGAAGGGCGCGATCTCGCTGCGCGAGCTGCTGGTGCACATGATCGAGGAGTACGCCCGTCACAACGGCCACGCCGATCTGCTGCGTGAGCGGATCGACGGGCGCGTCGGGCAGTAACCGCACTGGCATCGTGCGGCAGTTCAGCGCTAGAGCTTCGACGTCTCGCTCAGCGCCTCCCGTACGAACGACTGCTCCAGCTCGATGCCCCAGCCGGGCTCCGTCGGCGCGGCCACCCGGCCGTCCTCGACCTTCAGCATCGGCGCGTAGATGCCCTGGGTCCACGGCGTGGATTCGACGGACCACTCCTGGTACTGGCTGCATGACGGCATCGCGACCGCCAGATGCAGCGAGAACACCTGCAGCAGCGAGTCGTTGGCGCAGTGCGGCGTGCAGGGAATGCCGGCGGCCTCCGCGAGCACCGCGACCTTGCGCGCCCGTGACATTCCGCCGATGTAACCGATGTCCGGTTGAACGATGTCGACCGACCTGCCGGTGATCATCCGCTGGAACTGCGGCAGCGAGATGTCCTGTTCACCACCCGAGACGGGGATGTCCAGTGCCGCCGCCACCTGCGCGGTCTGCTCGATCTCGTCGTACGGGCACGGCTCCTCGAAGTGGAAGTAGCCGTACTCCTCCAGCATCCTGCCGACCCTGATGGCACGGCCCACCGAGTAGCCGCCGTTGGCGTCGGCGGACAGGTCGACGGCGTCGCCGAGTACGTGACGGGTCAGCGGGATGATCGACTCCGTGCGGCCCGGAGCCGCGTCCGCGTCCCGGCCCATCGCCTCGCCGACCCGGATCTTCACCGCGCCGAACCCCTGCTCGGCGACGAGCTGTTGGAGCCGGTCTGCCTCCGCCTGCGGCGTGATGTCGCGCCGCATGCTGCTCGCGTACATCGGCACCGACGTCCGCGCGTGCCCGCCGAGCAGCTTGCTCACCGGCTGCCCTGCCGCGCGGCCGAGGACGTCCCACAGCGCCGTGTCCACCCCGGCGAGCGCCCGGTGCAGGAAACTGCTGGGGAACTTGTAGTGGGTGCGCAGGCATTCGTCGACCAGCGCCTCCACGTCCCACGGGTCGCGGCCGAGGAACAGCGGCGCCACCATCGAGTGCAGGACGCGTACGGTGTTCTCGGCCTGGTACGGCGCCGTCTGGCCGATGCCCTCCACACCGTCGTCGGTGCGTACCCGTACGAGCGCGACCTGTCCCCGCAGCAGGGTCTCGATGCCGGTGATCCTCACAGGTGCTCCTTCAGTACGTCGACCAGCGGCGAGCGGACTGTGCAGTTGCCGACGGCGAAGCAGTCGGCGAGCGCGCGCATCTCGTCGGGGCCGAGACCGGCGAAGCAGCGGGCGTAGTCGTCGACCATCGGCTCGGCGAGCAGGATGTGGCGTACCAGCACGTGGATCCACTGCTGCGGTCCGAACGGCAGCGGGTCGAAGTCCGGGAACTCCTTGGCGACGGTGGCCTCCAGCGGGTCGAGGATGTGCCGCACGCCCGTGTCGACGCCACCCCACACGTCTACGCCGAGCCGCGCCTTCTTCTCCAGGACCGGCGCGATGCGCTGCAAGTACGGTGATTCCGGGGGCAGATGGGTGACGCCCTGGAGGCCGATGTCCTTGTACGTCCACAGGCTCCAGCCCGCGTCGTGCTCGTCGTAGATGCTCAACTGGTCGGACAGGACGCGGTAGCGGTGCTCGTCACGGACCGGGTCACCGCTGTAGACCGGGCCGAACTCGCCCACCCAGATGGGCGTTCCGGTGGAGCGCATGTACTCGGAGCGCTTGAGGAACCGGCTCTCCAGGTAGCCGCGGTCGACGTACTGGCCGCGCGAGATCCCGGGGTAGTCGCCGCTGTCGGCGAAGCCCGAGAGCGCGTAATCGTGCACCGTGTAGACGGTGTTGGGCCACGGGTCGCGGAAGAGGTCGAACTCGGTGGCGTGCCGGTTGCCGTCCAGGAAGATCACGTGGTGCGGGTCGACGGCGCGGATCGCCGAGTGCAGCCGCTGGTAGAACGGGCCGATGGCCTCACCGTCCGAATCGGCGGGCTCGTTCAGCGGGTTGTAGCCGGCCACCCACGGGTTGTCGCGGTAGCGGTCGGCCAGCGCCTCCCACAGATGCACCACGCGGTCCTGGAAGTGCCGGTGGGTCCAGAAGAACGAGCGGTGGGTCGGATTGTCGCTGTGCCAGCGCTGGTTGTGGAAGCCGGGGGCCGCGTGCAGGTCGAGCACGGTGTAGATGCCGTGCCGCGCGCAGATCTCGATCGCGCGGTCCAGCTGCGCGAAGCCCTCCTCCTTCAGCTCCATCGGACGGTCGTCATCCTCGAAGTGCCGGTAGTTGAAGGGAAGTCGTACGCAGTTCATGCCCGCCTCGGCGAGCAGCCTGGCGTCCTCGTCGGTGAAGAAGACATCGAGGAACCGCTCGAAGAAGGCGTCGTACGCCTCCTGGCTCAGGACCTTGCGCAGCGCCTTGCGCTGGAGTTCCTCGGTCGAGGGGTAGCCGGTGATGAAGTTCTCCATGTTCATCCACCCGCCGAGCCCGACCCCGCGCAGACGTATTCTCCCGCCTGCCGCGGTGGCGAGGTGGCCGCCTTCGACACGGATCATCGCGGACGCATCGTTCATGGGGGTACCTGTACTCCTGGAGAGGGGGGAAGTCACTTGCTGAAGCCCGCGGTGAGGCCCCGGACGAGCTGACGGCGGCCGATGAGATACGCGGCGAGCATCGGCAGCGTGGACAGCACGACGGCCGCGAGGACCGCGGGTACGTTCACCGTGAATTCGCCCTGGAAGGTCCACAACGCCATGGGAAGCACACGCTGGTTGGGACTCTGGGTGAGGATCAGCGGGAAGAGGAAGCCGTTCCAGACGTGCAGGCCGTCGTAGATGCCGACCGTCACGATGGCGGGACGGGCCAGCGGCAGGACGAGACTCCACAGCATGCGCAGGTCGGTGGCGCCATCCATGCGCATGGACTCGAAGAGTTCCTTCGGGATGTCCCGGATGAAGTTCGCCAGGATCAGCACGGTGATGGGGATGGCGAATCCGATGGACGGCAGGATCAGGGCGAGCAGGCTGTCGTACAGATGGACCCTGGTGATCATGTAGTAGAGCGGAATGATCGTGGCGTGTACGGGGATGGCGAGTCCGAGCAGGAAAATGGCGAACGCCGACCGGATGAACCGGCCCTTGCCCCGCACCACCGCGTACGCGGCCATCAGCGAGAGCCCGACCGTCAGCGCCACCGAGGCCAGGGTGATGACGACGCTGTTGACGAAGTACCGGCCGAAGCCGCTGCTCAGCACCAGCGAGTAGTTGTCGAAGGTGATGTGGGAGGGCGGCGACAGCGGGTTGGAGTCGAAGAACCCCTGCTGGGCGCGGAGGCTGGAGATGACGACGTAGTAGACCGGCACGATGATGACGGCCAGCCAGACGAACCCGCCAAAACCCGCGAGCACGTTGGGCCTGCGCCGCCGCGTGCGGCGGGGCGGCCGTACCCGGGCACCCGCCGTACCCGCTCCCGACCTGCCTGCCGGTGCGCCCGTCTCCCGGACGGCGGTCGTGGTCGTCGTGGTGGCCATCAGAGCCCTTCCTGTTCGCTGCTCATCCGGCTGAAGCCGGAGAACCTGGTCAGCACGAAGGCGAAGCTGAGCCCGATCACGACGAGCATCACCGCCAGCACGCTCGCGCTGCCCATGTCGTTGGCGGTGAAGCCGGTGAGGTACATGTCCACCGGCAGCAGCCGGGTCGCGTTGCCCGGCCCGCCGGCTGTGAGTACGAAGACCACGTCGAAGTAGGTCAGCGAGCCCGTGATCATCAGGGTCGAGGAGGTGATGATGGTGTTCCGCAGCTGCGGCAGTGTGATGTGGCGGAACTGCTGGAAGCGGCCCGCGCCGTCGATGGTCGCCGCCTCGTAGAGCTGGCCGGGGATCTGCCGTACCGCCGCTTGGTACAACAGCGTGTGGAACGGCACGAATTGCCAGGCGATCACGAAGATGACCACGTACAGGACCAGGTCGGGGTCACCGAGCCAGTTCTGCGCCAGCGCGTGCAGTCCCGGCGCGCCGCCGATGCCGAAGTTCGGGTCGAGGAGGGCCTTGAAGGCGATGGCCACCGCGGCCGAGGACAGCAGCAGCGGTACGAAGTAGAGCGCGGCGAGCACGGCGCGGTAGCGCTGACCGCCTGCGGTGAACACACCGAGCAGCAGGGATACGGGGGTCTGGACCACCCAGGAGACCACCATGATCTTCACGGTCAGCAGCAGCGCGTTGCCGGTGACCGGGTCGTGCAGGACACGGGTCCAGTTTCCGAGTCCTTCCCAGGTGACTGGGCCGAGGCCGTCCCAGTGCGTGAAGCTGAGCACCACGGCGCCGGCGAGCGGCACCAGGGCGAAGACGATGAACATCAGCAACGCGGGTACGGCGAACAGCCCGCTCGCGCCCGTACGGTCGCGACCCGTCGAGGTATGGGGGTGAAGAACCGACACGTCGAACTCGCCTTCAGGCGGAAATGGTCGCGTTCATGTTGGACGCGAATTTCTTGGGACTGATCTCACCGAGGAAGATCTGCTGGAGGTTGGTGAGCACCGCGTCGCCCTGCTGCGGGCTCAGGGCCTGGTCGAGCGAGAGAGCGAAGTTCGGTGCCTTCGCGGCCAGTTCGTAGATCGCCTTGAAGTAGCCGGGGTCACTCGAAGAGGCGAGTTCGGCGTCGAGACCGGCCACCGGCGGCACATTGCCCACGGAGAGCAGATCCTTCGCGTACTCCGCGTTCAGCAGGCTGCTCTTGATGTACGTCCGGGCGGCCTCCTTCTCCGCGGCGGAGGCGGAAGCAGAAATCGACCAGAAATTGGACGGGTTGCCCGCGACGTTCGCCGGATCGCCCTTGCCGCCCTCGACCGTCGGGAACGGGAAGTAGCCGAGCTTGCCGTCGGCGATGAACTTCGGGTCGGCCGTCTGGATCGTCTGGTACGTGGCGGGAAGCCCCAGGCTCATCGCGGCCTTGCCGGTGTACAGCAGGGCGATGTCCGCGCCGCTGTCGGTGGAGATGGAGGCGAATCCCTTGACGAATCCGTCGGCCTTCACGAGCTGCTGGATCATCTCGTTGGCCTGGGTCACGGCCGGGTGGGACCAGGCATCCGGCTTGTTGGCGAGGATGTCGTTCAGTACGCCGGGGCCACCGATACGGTCCATCAGGTACGAGAGCCACGGCAGCAGCGGCCACTTGGCCTGGCCGCTGACGGTGAAGGGGGCGATCCCGGCCTTCTTGAACTTCGGCACCAGCGCCATGAGTTCGCCCCAGCTCTTGGGCGGCTCGGCGTTGATCCTGGCGAACAGGTCCTTGTTGTAATAGACCATGACCGGCTTCACACCGTTGTTCGGCACGGCGTACGTCTTGCCTCCGATGGTGCCGGCGGCCGCGATCGACGGCAGGAAGCGGTCCTTGAGCCGCGGGTCGGCGACGAGGTCGCTGAGGTCGTCCACGGAGCCGGCCTTGACGTACGAGCTGAGCACACCGCCGCCCCAGCCGTAGACCAGGGTGGGCGACTGGCCGGCTCCGACGGCGGTGCGGATCTTCTGCTTGTACGGGTCGTTGGCGAAGGACTGGACGTTGAACTGCTGACTGGAATGCGCCTTGTTCCAGGAGTCGAAGGAGTTCTGGAAGGCCTTCTCGGTGACGCCGCTGATGATCCAGACGGACGCGCCCTTGCCGCTGCCCGCGGAACCGCTCTTGCTGGGGCCTGACGTTCCGCAACCCACGGCCGCGCCGCCGACCAGCGCGGCGAGCCCCGCGAGCACAGTCCTGCGTGAGGTGACCGATGCCGTCATGCTCTCCGCCTCTCTTCCCCGGGCACACCGATGGGCCAGGGGGACGTGTCACACACCGGGTTCAGCGCCCTGGGTGATGCGGCGTTACGGACTGCGGACGACGTCCCGTGTCATCGGCAAGTCCCTGATCCGGCTGCGATTTTTGGCCATCGTGCAGTGCGCGCCGAGTCGTGTCAATCGTTATCGATAACGTTATCGAGATCGTTTTCGTGACCGGTAGTATCGCGTCCGTGACCAGTAACCGTGTGACCATCCGCGATGTCGCGGCTCAGGCCGGTGTATCGGTGGCGACCGTCTCCAAGGTGCTGAACGCCCGTCATGGCGTGGCGGCCGCGACCTTCCAGCGGGTGACCGCGGTCATCGCGGAGCTGGGCTACGAGTCGAGCCTGGTCGCACGCAGCCTGCGCAACCACCGTACGAACGTGATCGGCGTGCTGGTGTGGGCCATCGAGCCGTACAGCGCCGAGCTGTTGAAGGGCGCGGCCCGCGCCATCAAGGGCACGGGTTACGAACTGGTCGTCTACTCGGCCGGCGGCGAGGGCGGCGGCCATGTCGGCTGGGAGCGCCGCTACTTGTCCCGCCTGTCCGGCACACTGATCGACGGAGCCGTCCTGGTGACGCCCACCGTCTCCGCCGCCGAGCTGGGCTCACCGGTCGTCGCCGTCGACCCGCACACGGGCGGCGACGGCGCGCCGATGGTGGACGCCGACAACTTCCACGGCGCCCAGCTCGCCGTCGAGCACCTGCTGAGCCTCGGCCACCGGAGAATCGGCTTCCTCGGCCGCCCGCCCAGGGACCTGGAGTCGGGCCGGCAGCGGGAGTTGGGATACCGCAGCGCGCTGGAGGAGGCGGGCATCGCCTTCGACCCGCAGCTGGTACGCGCGGCCGGCTACGAGCAGAGCGAATCGGCCGAAGCGGCAAGCCAGTTGCTGCGCCTGCCCGAACGACCCACGGCGATCTTCGCCGCCAACGACCTGTCGGCGATCTCCACCATGGAGGCCGCGCTGACGCTGGGCATGCGCGTACCGGACGATCTGTCGGTCATCGGCTTCGACAACGTCCCCGAGTCCACCATGGTCCGGCCAGGACTGACCACCATCGAGCAGCCGTTGCAGCTGATGGGCCAGCGAGCGGTGGAAATGCTGGTGGAAATCCTGGCCGGCCGCGAACCGTCGGAGCGTCACGTACGCCTGCCGACCCGCCTGGTACTACGAGAGTCCTGCGCACCTCCCCCGGCGGACCCGGACGGCCCGGCGGTCACCGAGCGGCTGGAATCCCGCTGACGATAGCCCCGTGGCGCAGCGGGGCCGGGCTGTCGGTGCTGAAGCCGCGGACACTGCTTGACGGGCTCTGGGCCGTGACGTTCGTCCACGCGGTCTTCAAGGTCCACCCCGGAGCACGCCGTCCACGAAGACGGGCCCTTGGCGGACGGAGCAGATTCCCGGAGGAATCAGCCCCGCCGCCGGCCAACCCAAGTCAGGCAGCCTCGTCCTGGGCGTGTGACGCGGCAGTGCCAGCAGGGGCGAGCCACACCAGCCGTGGGGAACAGTCCTCCGACGGCCGGATATAGCGCATGACATGGTCCGGCTCCTCCAGCCGCCACCGGCGCCCGCCCTCGATCTGCGTGACCTCGACCTTCCCGTCCTCGTACGCGAGACCCCACGCGACGACCACGGCGTCCTGGTCCTCCGTACCGACGGCGTATTCGGCAACGACGGCGAAGAGCCGGGGCGCGGTGTCGCATACGAGTTCGTACGTCGCCCGATCGAAGTCGAACGACCCAAGGGCAGAGCTCTGCGGCGATACGGTCATGGAAATCCCCTGTCGAGAGAAGGGCGCGCCTGTCGGTGTGGCTGCACACGACGATGCGAGCGCCTTGTGGCGCGGCCAGTTGAAGTGGCTTGAGTCACAAGGTAGCGACGGCGGTAGGATGCAGTCCACCCTGGCGGTGGAAAGCATCCCTCCCTTCACTTGCTTGAGTGAATTTCCGTACGCATGCACCACCGCAGAGAGGACTACGGCGATGCCGCCCAGCAAGCTCCCGCCCACCATTCGGCAACAACGCCTGGGAGCCGAACTGCGCCGCCTGCGCGAGCACGCGCAACTGTCCGCGACGCAGGCAGCCCGGCTGCACGGCGCGACACAGTCGCGGATCAGCAGTATCGAAGGCGGCGGATACCCGGTGAGCGCGGATCGGGTGCGCACTTTGGCCCGGTTGTACGGCTGCTCGGACCACCGGCTTGTCGACGCTCTGGCCAACATGACCGGCGGTCGCACCCGTGGCTGGTGGGAGGAGTACCGGGAGATCCTGCCCGCGGAATTCCTGGATGTAGCGGAACTGGAGCACCACGCACTGGCCATGCGCGTTGCCTGCGCGATCCACATGCCTGGACTCCTACAGACTCCCGAGCACGCCCGCGCCGTCTTCAAGGACGTGGTACCGCCCTACGATCCGCCGGAGGTGGAGCACCTGCTCTCCTTCCGAATCAAGCGACAGGCGGTGATCTACGGCGAGCAGCCGACACCGCTGTCCACGGTGATCCATGAGGCCGCCCTGCGCATAGGTTTTGGCGGGCGAAAGGTGGCACGAGCGCAACTTGAGCACTTGCTGGACATGAGCGAGCGCGACCACATCGATGTTCGCGTCATCCCGTTCGGCACGGGCAGCTACCCGAGTTCAGGGTCGGGAATCATCTACTTCGAGGCAGAGGTATCTCAGCTCGACACCGTGCAGCTCGACACGGATACTTTCTCAGGCTACGTGGGTTCGCAGCCTCAACTGGTCAGGTATCGGGCGGTACTGGACCGGCTGGAGGAGACCGCTCTCACGTCGGCGAAGTCCCGAGATCTGATGCATAACATCGCGCAGAGTATGTGATGAGGTAGCCAACATGCCCAGCCACAACTGGCAGAAGTCTTCCTACAGCGGAACCGGAGGCAACTGCATCAACGTTGCCTCGGACGGCGACGGTCTCATCAAGCTCCGGGAGAGCGACCAGCCGGACACGATCGTCACCACCACACCCGAAAAGCTCCGCGCCTTCATCCTCGGCGTCAAAGCAGGCGAGTTCGACCACTTCGTCGCCGGCGCGGACGCCGGTGGCGCGTCGCTCACACCCTCGCGCCTTCAGGGCTGACGACGCACCCTGACGGGCCGACACGTACACGCGCCAACACTGCCGCCGCGCACACCGCCACCAGGTGGGCCGGCGGCAGTGCCGTGTCGGCCGGGCACGCGCGCGGCGGCCACGCGAAGTAACGGACGCGGCGCTTTTCACGTGTGCGGCCGCAACTTTCCCTCACAGCAAAAACAGTTCAGACACGTTCCGATCAACAGCCCCGCCCCGCAATGCCGTTCCGGTTATGGGGGCCGTACACTTCCCGGCCACGGCATTTCGCTGACCTCCGCGCCATTACCGCCATTGGTTGAGCCAATGGCGGCGCTCGAATCGCACATGCCAAATGCGTATGTCGAGTGAGGGATGTGAAAGCTGTGCATGGTTATGCCCTTGACATGATCACAAGCCGATCATTCGTTCTATGATTTGGGCGCGCTTCGCGCAGCCGGCTGAACTGCCTGTTGACGCGGCCGACTTGCCATGAGCACAAGATGGCGGTACCGGTAGTCGGCCCCCTGGGTGGTCCGCACCGAGGGCATGGTTTTCCATCTTCCAGATGAGTGCGCCTGTCTTTCGACCCGTCTGCCACTCTTCGCTCTCATATCTGGACAATTGCAAGGAGTAACCATGCGGAAACTTGTCGTCGGTGCCATGGCGATGACCATGGCACTCGGGCTCACTGCCTGTGGCAGTGACGACTCGGGTGATGACGCCTCGTCGGGCAAGGGCAAGGACCTCACCGTGTGGATCATGGAAGGCACCAACCCCGACGCCAAGCCGTTCTTCGACGAGGTCTCCGCCGCCTTCAAGAAGAAGACCGGCGCCACCGTGCACGTCGAGTTCCAGCAGTGGGCCACCGCCCAGAAGAAGTTCACCACCGCGATCGAGGGCGGCCCGAGCCAGGTTCCCGACGTCGCCGAGGTCGGGACGACCTGGATACCGCAGTTCGCCGAGACCGGCGGCCTGGTCGACGTGACGGACAAGGTGAAGGACGCCGGTCTCGACAAGGACCTCGTCAAGGGGCTGGCCGACGCGGGCACCCTGGACGGCAAGCAGTACGGCATGCCCTGGTACGCCGGCGTCCGCGGTCTGCTCTTCCGCAAGGACATCTTCGAGAAGCACGACCTCAAGGCGCCGACCACCTGGCAGGAACTCCGTGACACCGCGCTGGTGCTCAAGGAGAAGGAGCCGGACATGGTCCCGTTCCCGGTGGCGGGCAGCGCGGAGATGAACGCTGTTCCGTTCATCTGGGGCGCGGGCGGCGAACTGGCCAAGCAGGAGGGCGGCTCGTGGAAGTCCGCCATCAACTCCCCCGAGTCCGTCAAGGGCATCCAGTTCTACACGGACCTCGCCAAGAAGGACGGCGTGTCCCCGGCGAAGGCCACCACCTGGACCGAGAAGGAGATCGCGACGGACTTCCAGAAGGGGAAGATCGCGATGACCCTCTCGGGCAGCTGGACACCCGAAGGCTTCATGGCCGCCGCTCCCGACCTCAAGGGCAAGCTCGCCGCGGCGCCCATCCCGGGCGAGAAGGGCGGACTGAGCAAGTCCTTCCTCGGCGGCTCGTACCTGAGCACCTTCAAGGGTGACAACCAGGACCTGGCCTGGGAGTACGTCAAGATGGTCACCACGGGCGAGTTCGCCACCAAGTGGGGTGAGCAGTCGAACTACTTCCCCGGCCAGAACTCCCTGCTGGAGAAGGTCCAGGAGAAGAACGACCCGCTCGTCGCGCCGTTCGCCAAGCAGATGACCGAGGCCGGCGGGACCGTGCCGCAGACCGCGGCCTACGGTGAGATCCAGGCCTCCCAGGTCGTGCCGAAGATGATCCAGTCCATCCTGACCGGCAAGAAGAGCGCCCAGGAAGCGGCCGATCAGGCAGCCCAGGAGATGGACAAGATCTTTGCCTCCTGAGACCACACAGTCCCCTGTGACCGCGGGGACCGTGCCTGCTCCCGTCCCGGAGCAGGCACGCCCCCGCGGTCCGCGGCGCGGCCCGACGGCCCGCCGTAAGCGGCTCATCACGACAACGCGTCCCTGGCTGCTGCTCGCGCCCGCCCTCGTGGTGCTGGCGGGGCTGCTGCTCTGGCCGCTGATCAAGGTCATCCTCCTGTCCTTCCAGGACTACGAGGTCAAATTCGGCGGCGGCGTCGGCACGTACACCGGTTTCGACCACTACACCGATCTACTCGGCGACGGACGGCTGTGGCGGACCGTGCTGCCCAACACCGTTCTGTTCGCGGTGGCTTGTGTGGCGCTGACGGTGGTCCTCGGCACCCTCGCGGCCCTGCTGCTGCTGCGGCTCGGCCCGGTGTGGCGGCTCATCTGCTCGACCGCGATCATGGCCGCCTGGGCCATGCCCGCCGTCACGGGCACCTTCGTCTGGGTGTGGCTGTTCGCCGCCGACGACGGCCTGATGAGCAAGCTCGCGGGCGCGCTCGGTCTGATCGACCCGGCCACGACCAACTGGTTCACCGAACGCTTCGCCTTCTACGCCATCGCCACCCTCAACGTCGTGCACCACGGCTTCCCGTTCGTCGCCATCACCGTGCTCGCGGGGCTGCTGACGATCCCCAAGGAGCTGTACGAGGCGGGCATGATCGACGGCGCGAACGCCTGGCAGCGGTTCTGGAACATCACCGTGCCGACCATCAAGCCGATCTTCCTGGTGGTCACCATCCTGTCGACCATCTGGGACTTCAAGGTGTTCACCCAGATCTATCTGATGCCGGGCGGCAGCGGCACCAACGAGGACGTCTTCAACCTCGGTGTCTGGTCCTACCAACGGGCCTTCGCCCAGAACGACTACGGCGCGGGAGCGGCCACCGCCGTCCTGCTGACCCTGTTGCTCCTGGTGATCACGTTCGTCTACATCCGTACCCTCTTCAAGGAGAGTGACGAGCTGTGAACCGCACGACGACCGCGGGCCGGATCGGGCTCCCCGTCGCGGTGTTCGCGCTTCTGGTCTTCACGCTGTTCCCGGTGTACTGGATGGTCAGCACGGCGCTGGACCCGAACGCGATCACCCGTGGCGCGGACCTGTTGCCGAGCGGAGTCACGACCGAGCACTTCCGCTTCATCTTCGAGCACGGCAACTTCGGCCGGTTCCTGCTGAATTCGCTTCTTGTCGGTCTGGGCACGATCACCGTGTCCGGGCTGCTCGCGCTGTTCGCGGCGGTGGCCGTCGCCCGGTTCAGGTTCAAGTTCAGGACCTCGGTCCTGGTCATGGTGCTGATCGTGCAGATGGTGCCGCTGGAGGCCCTGGTCATCCCGCTGTTCCTGCAGATGCGCGACTACGAGCTGCTGAACAGCCTCCTCGGACTGACCGTCGTCTACGTGGCGCTGGCGCTGCCGTTCGCGATCTGGACCCTGCGGGGCTTCGTCGCGACGGTCCCCAAGGAGGTCGAGGAGGCCGCGTACCTCGACGGCTGTTCGTGGCCCCGGATGTTCTGGTCGGTACTGCTTCCGCTGATCACACCGGGCCTCGTCGCGACGAGTGTGTTCGCCTTCATCACGGCGTGGAACGAGTTCGTCTTCGCCTACACCTTCATGAAGGGCGAGGCCAAGTACACCGCCGCCGTGGGCCTGTTCCAGTTCTTCGGCGAGAACTCCACGGCCTGGGGCCCGGTGATGGCCGGCTCCACGCTCATCACCCTGCCGGTCCTGGTCTTCTTCATCATCGTCCAGCGCCGGCTGTCCTCCGGACTCGCCGCCGGGGCGGTGAAGGGATGAGTGACGTCGAACACGGGCCGCTGCGGCCCGAGTCGGCGCTGCGCCTGGTCAACGGCGTCCTGCTGCCCGGCTTTTACGGCACGCGGCCGCCGCGGTGGCTGCTGACAGCGATCGGCGAAGGGCTCGCCGGCGTCGCGTACTTCGCGCACAACGTGCCCGATCCCGCGACGGCAGCCGCGCTCTCGGCGGCCCTGCACGCCCGGCGCGGCGACCTGATCATCGCCAGTGACGAGGAGGGCGGGGACGTCACCCGCCTGGAGGCGGCGACCGGTTCGTCGTATCCCGGCAACGGAGCACTCGGCCGGGTCGACGATCCGGAGGTCACCGAGCGGACGGCGCGGCTCATCGGTCACGATCTGCGGCGGGCCGGTATCGGCCTGAACCTCGCGCCGGTCGCGGACGTCAACGCCGACCCGGACAATCCGGTGATCGGGGTACGGGCCTTCGGCTCCGCCGCCCCGCTGGTCGCCGTGCACACCGCCGCCTACGTCACCGGCCTCCAGCGGGCCGGTGTCGCCGCCTGCGCGAAGCACTTCCCCGGGCACGGCGACACCTCCGTCGACTCCCACCTCGACCTGCCCCAGCTCGACGCGGACCTCGACCTGCTCAGGAAGAGGGACCTGCTGCCGTTCGCCGCCGCCGTCGAGGCGGGCAGCAGGTGCCTGATGACCGGGCACATCAGGGCGCGGCCCTTCGGTACGGCCCCGGCCACGCTGAATCCCGAGGTCACCCGGCTGGCACGGGAAGAACTCGGCTTCACCGGAGTGATCATCACGGACGCTCTGGACATGGGTGCCGTGGCCCGCGATCCCGGTTTCGGCGAGGCGTGTGTGCAAGCCGTACGCGCGGGCGCCGATCTGCTGTGCCTCGGGAATCCGGCCGCCGGGCAGGACGAGAGCGAGTACGTCACGGCCCGTGACGCGCTCCTCGCGGCGCTCTCGACCGGACGTCTGTCCGCCGAACGGCTGGCGGACGCGAACCGCAGGAACCGGGAACTCGCGCACTGGATCACCGAGGCGCAGTCCTCGCGCGCGGAGCCGGAAGACGACCGGAGCAAGCAGGACGCCCCGGAGTTGCCGCTCGCCGTGGCCCGCGCCGCGCTCCTCGTGCGCGGCGACGTACGCCTCGCCTCCGCACCGCATGTGATCGACCTCCGGCAGCAGATCAACCACGCCTCGGGCAGCCGCGCGCCCCACCTGCACCGGCTCCTGGCCGAGGCGTTTCCCGGTCTCACCACCACCGGCGCCGAGCAGGCCGGCACCGCGCTCCAGGGCGCCGCCGACCGGCCGCTCGTCATCGTCGTACGCGAACCCCACCGCGACCCCGGACAGGAGAAGCTCCTGCGTGAACTGCTGGATCGCAGGCCCGACGCGGTCGTCGTCCTCACCGGCTGGCCGCACGCCATTCCCCCGCAGGTGGCCAATCTCGTGATCACTTACGGGTCCGGCCGGGTAAACGCCCGGGCAGCCGTGGAGCGGTTGCTCGGCGGCAGCTGAACGGTCCCCCGCCGTTCGTCTGTCCCGGTCGGCCCCCACTTTCCCCCTACATCCCCCCACGCCGAAAGGTGCTCCACGTGAACAGCCGCTTGCCAGTCCGCTCTGTGATGCTCGCGTCTTCCCTCGCCCTCGTCAGCGGATGCGGGTTGCTTCCCGGAAGCGCGGGGTCGACCGACATCACCATCTGGATGATGGAAGGCAGCGTCACCGACGAATTCGTCAAGGCGTTCAAGGACGACTACGAGGACAAGCACCCGTCGATCGACCTGAACATCGAGATCAAGGGCTGGGCCGGCATAGGCAACACGGTGACGGCCGCCCTCGGCGGCAAGGACACCCCGGACGTCATCGAGGTCGGCAACACCCAGGTCGCTCAGTACGCGGACAGCAACAACCTCCGCGACCTCACCCTCGAATCGGTCCGTGACCTGGGCAGCAAGGACTGGCTTCCCGGTCTCGCCGACCCGGGCAGCATCGACGGCGCCCAGTTCGGCATCCCGTGGTACGCGGCCAACGTCGTGGTGATCTACAACAAGGACCTGTTCGAGCAGGCCGGCATCAAGACGCCGCCGAAAACGCGTGACGAGTGGATCGACGACACGACCGAGCTGAACCAGAACGGCAACCAGGGGATCTACCTCAGCGGGCAGGACTGGTACACCCTCTGCGGCTTCATCTGGGACGAGGGCGGCGAGCTGGCCACCGAGAGCGGCGGCCAGTGGCGGGGCGCGATCGACACACCTGCCGCGATCAAGGGCATGGAGTTCTACAAGGAGTTGCAGGCCCTCGGCAAGGCGCCCAAGGACGCCGACCACACCCAGCCCGACCAGGCCGAGGTCTTCGCCAAGGGCAAGATCGCGCAGATCATCTCCACCCCCGGCGCGGCGGCGAAGATCGAGGAGCTGAACCCGGCGCTCAAGGGCAAGCTGGGCTTCTTCCCGGTCCCGGGGAAGACGGCGGACAAGCCGGGCCGTGTGCTGACCGGCGGTTCCGACCTGGTCGTCCCCAAGAACAGCGCGCACCGCTTCGAAGCCGTCCAGGTCGTCTCGGAACTGGCCGACGAGAAGTGGCAGGTCGAGCTGGCGAAGGCGATGAGCTTCGTGCCCAACAAGTCCAAGCTCAGCGCCGCGGTCGGTGGCGGGGAGAGCATCAAGGCCATGGCCAAGGGCGCCGCTGAGGGACGGGCGACGCCCAACTCGCCGCAGTGGGCGAACATCGACGTCAACAACCCGTTCAAGCCGTACATGACGGCTGTCCTTCAGGGCAAGGACGTGGAACCGGCCGCCAAGGAGGCATCCGAGAAGATCACGGTCGCCCTGCGCGACTCGTCACACATCGGCTGACGCCGGTGGCTCGAACGCGGCGGGCCGGCACCCGGAAGGAAGCCGGCCCGCCGCGTTGTCGTACGTCGTCGCAGAGGCGGGTCAGCCCGTCAGGGCCGCCGTACGGCGCTCCGTCGTCGCGATCGTGGCGGAGCCCACCACCCGGGTGCCGTCGTACAGGACGATGGCCTGGCCCGGGGCCACACCGCGTACCGGTTCGGCGAAGGTGACCCGCAGCGTGCCGTCGGTCAGCTCCGCCGTCGCCGGGGTCTCGCCGCCGTGGGCGCGCAGCTGCGCGGTGTACTCGGCGGGCCCGGTGGGCGCCGTGCCGCACCAGCGGGGCTTGATGGCCGTGAGCGTGGTCACGTCGAGCGCGGCGGCCGGGCCGACCGTCACGGTGTTGTCGACGGGCGAGATGTCCAGGACGTAGCGCGGCTTTCCGTCGGCGGCCGGGTGGCCGATCCGCAGGCCCTTGCGCTGGCCGATGGTGAAGCCGAACGCGCCGTCGTGGCTGCCGACCTTGGCGCCCGTCTCGTCCACGATGTCGCCCTCGGCCTTGCCCAGGCGCTTGGCCAGGAAGCCCTGGGTGTCGCCGTCCGCGATGAAGCAGATGTCGTGGCTGTCGGGCTTCTTCGCCACGGCCAGGCCCCGGCGTTCGGCCTCCGCGCGGATCTCTTCCTTCGTGGTGAGGGTGTCGCCGAGCGGGAACATCGCGTGGGCGAGCTGCCGTTCGTCCAGGACGCCGAGGACGTACGACTGGTCCTTGGCCATGTCGCTCGCGCGGTGCAGCTCGCGCGCCCCGTCCGCGCCGGTGACGACCGTCGCGTAGTGGCCGGTGCAGACGGCGTCGAAGCCGAGGGCGAGCGCCTTGTCGAGCAGCGCCGCGAACTTGATCTTCTCGTTGCAGCGCAGGCACGGGTTGGGCGTACGGCCCGCCTCGTACTCCGCGACGAAGTCGTCCACGACGTCCTCGCGGAACCGTTCCGCGAGGTCCCACACATAGAACGGGATCCCGATGACATCGGCGGCCCTGCGGGCGTCGCGGGAGTCCTCGATGGTGCAGCAGCCGCGCGCACCCGTGCGGAAGGACTGCGGGTTGGCGGAGAGCGCCAGATGTACGCCTGTCACGTCGTGCCCGGCCTCGGCGGCGCGCGCGGCGGCGACGGCGGAGTCCACGCCGCCCGACATGGCGGCGAGCACGCGGAGGGGGCGAGGGGGCTGGGGAGTCTGAGTCATAGCCCCTCCAGAGTACGGGGCCCGGGAACCAGAGTCGCGGGGGTATGCGTTGACGACGACATGGGCAGGAGAAGGCGGGCCGACGGGGTCGGGAAGGCCGTCGGCGAGACCGTGAGGGCCGTCGGCGGGAAGCTCGGACGGCGGTCCCTGCTGATCGGCGGCGGTGCGGCAGTGATCGGTGGCGCCGCGCTGGGCCGGGAGGAGCTGACCCGCGCCTGGTGGCGGACGCCGGGCGTCGAGAAGCCGCGCGAGGAGGGTGACGTCGATTACCCGGGCGCGCAGTGGGTGGAGGCCTCCCCCGCGAACTACCGGCGGGCGGACCGTCCCGCCGACTACCCGATCGACCGGGTGGTGATCCATGTCGTCCAGGGCAGTTACGCGGTGGCCCTGAAGGTGTTCCGGGATCCGGCCCACCGGGCCGCCACGCATTACGTGGTGCGCAAGGACGGTCATGTGGCGCAGGTGATCCGTGAGCTGGACGTGGCGTTCCACGCGGGCAACCGCGCGTACAACGAGCGCAGTGTCGGCATCGAGCACGAGGGCTGGGTGGACCGTCCCGCCGGCTTCACGGACGCGATGTACCGCTCGTCGGCGCGGCTGACCGCCGACATATGCGCGCGGTACGGCATACCTGTCGACCGCGAACACATCATCGGCCATGTCGAGGTGCCGGGAACGGATCACACGGATCCGGGGCCGCACTGGGAGTGGGACCATTACATCCGCCTCGTCCGGCAGGCGGCCGCGGACCTGGCCAGGAACCCGGCGGAGAGCCCGAGCCCCAGCGCCCGCAAAAATGTCTAGACGTGTCCCGCGCGCGGCCCCTCGGTCGATTCAGTCGAGACAGAACTCGTTGCCCTCGACGTCCTGCATCGGGATGCACGACTCGTTGACTCCGTCAGCACGCAGCGTCCGCACGTGTACCGCGCCGAGCGGGACCAGCCGTGCGCACTCCGCTTCGAGCGCGGCCAGGCGTTCCTCACCCACGAGGCCGGTGCCGACCCGCACGTCCAGGTGCACCCGGTTCTTGGCGGCCTTGCCTTCGGGAACGCGCTGGAAGTACAGCCGCGGGCCCACACCTGAGGGATCGACACAGGCGAACGCCGAACCCTGGCGCTCGGGCGGCAGTGAGCGGTCGAAATCGTCCCATGTGGCGAACCCCTCCGGTGGTGGCGGTACGACGTACCCGAGCACCTCGCACCAGAAGCGGGCGAGGCGCTCGGGTTCCGCGCAGTCGAAGGTGACCTGGAACTGCTTGACCGTTGGCATCAGCCCACCCTAGAGGCGCGTGCCGTCACGGGCACCAGGTTTTCATCCCCGCACGGCGCGCGCCGGATCCCGCCCGCTCTAGCCGGTGGACGCCGCGCGCACGCGGCCGGTGCGTACCGCCTTCTTCAGGGCCTTGTGGTCGCGCTCGTTCTGGTCGGCGTACCTCTCCGCGAACTCCGACAGTGCCCGGTCGAAGGCGTCCCCGCCGCCCAGATACG
This sequence comes from Streptomyces sp. NPDC088725, assembly GCF_044751305.1. Taxonomy (NCBI): domain Bacteria; kingdom Bacillati; phylum Actinomycetota; class Actinomycetes; order Kitasatosporales; family Streptomycetaceae; genus Streptomyces; species Streptomyces sp. NPDC088725. The sequence continues at coordinate 25,180 of NZ_JBIVLO010000009.1, read as the reverse complement.
CGGCGATGGCGATCCGGTCGCCGGACCGCGCGTGGGCGCGGGCCAGGGTGGCGCCGCAGAGGTCGGCGAAGGCGCGCATGCCCCTGGGGACCATGTTCCGCGGCTCGACGACCCCCTTCCAGTCGTTCAACTGGCGGATGTAGAAGTCACGCTGCCGGTTGTCGAACCCCTGCGCCCGGTCCCAGCCCAGAAAGATGTCGCCCGCGGACTGCATGAGCCGCTGCCCGGCCACCACGCGCTGACCTTCGTTCTCGTACGCGCTCTCCTCGGTGTACTGCGCGAGCACCGACCTGTCGGCTTCCTTGGCCTGGAGGATCAGCGGATCCTGATCGTCCCTGCCCAGCAGCAGGATGATCCAGCAGCGGGTGCCCACGCTTCCCACGCCGACGACCTTGTGGGCGATGTCGACCATCCGGTACTGCCTGAGGAGGTGCCTGCGGTCTGTCGGCAGGCTCTCGGCGTAGCGCTCGACCAGTTCACCGAGGCCGCGGGTGATCGCGTCCCGTTCGGCGCCGCGCGCCAGGTCGGCGAGCGGTACCACCAGCGGTGGGTCGGCGATGAACCTCCGTTCGCCGTCGACCGCGCGCGTCAGCTTCTCGAACGCCTTCGCGTTGTCCCGGGTGCGTGCCTTGGCCAGGGTCTCCGCGACCCGTGTGCGTCCGCGCTTGCCGAGCCGCTGCCCGGCCGTCGCGCGCAGCTCCTCGACGTCCGTCCCGGTGTACCAGACGGCGAGGTTGCCGAGACCGGCGAAGTAGCGCATGCGCTCGCGGTACGACCGTACGGCGGCCATCACCACGGTCTCGCGTTCCTTCTCGGTGAAGCCGTTCTCCCGGCCGGCGATCACCAGGCTCGCGGAGAGGCGTTTGACGTCCCACTCCCAGGGGCCCGGCAGCGTCTCGTCGAAGTCGTTGATGTCGAAGACGAGCCGGCGCTCGGCGGAGGCGAGCAGCCGGAAGTTCATCAGGTGGGCGTCTCCGCACAGTTGGGCGTAGATGCCGGACCTCGGTGTGCCGGCCAGGTCGCCCGCCATGATCGCGGCCGCGCCCCGGTAGAAGCGGAACGGCGACTCCGTCATGCGCGCGTACCGGATGGGCACGAGGTCGGGCAGCCGCGTGGCGGACTGCGCCTCGACGACGTCCACCGGGTCGGGCCGGCTCGCGGCGGGGGTGAAGGCGGCGTGGCTCGCTCTCGGCGTCCTCCGGCGTGCGATCCGGCCGCGTTCGGCCCGTTCGGTGGGCGACAGCTGGGACGGTCGTTCCGGCTTCGATGGCTTGGTCCGCTTCGGCAGCTTCGGTGACTTCGCCGTCGGGGACGGCTGCCACAGATGCGGCGGCTGTACGGGGGTCCGGCTGCCCTGCTCCATCGGGTGCCTCCTGTCCAAGGGGACGGCCGGTTTGGAGAAACGGCCTGCCCGAGGGGGACGGGCGCCCGGGGGACGACGGGCCCGCCTGCCTCTCATTGTCCGCGTGACCCCGGAACCCGCATCCGGAAGCGGCACGCCGGGCAGCGGCACACGGAAGGGGCCTGATCGTTCGTTCCGCGTGCGGTGATGACGCGGGTCGAACGGTCAGGCCCCTCCGGCGTACGGCGGGTGTCACGCGGCGATGTCACTCCTCGTCGCGGATGAGTTCACCCGCGGGTCGGAACGGACATCCAGGGAGTGCACCACGCGCTCGGTGCTCAGCTCGTGTGCCGTCAGATCGACGAGACCGGCCAGGACGAACGCGAGGCCGCCCGCGAAGACCAGCCAGGTGAGCGCGGAACCGGTGAAGACCAGCGCGGCCACCACGGACCAGAGCGCGACGAGGGCGAGGACACTGTGTCCGGCCTTCGTGGACGGGCGGCGGGCGAAGATCGCGCCGGCGAGGGCGACGACGGCGACACCTGCCGCGACTCCGAAGCCGACCCACCCGGCGATCGGAGCGGTGAAGGCCATCGCGGCGACCGCGAGGAACCCTCCTGCCACCACAGCAAGGATGTTGATGGCGAAGCGAGGACTGAGAGTCATCGCGGAAACACCTCCTCGGCGCCGCTCATGGCGACACCACTGCAAATCTGGAAGTGGGTCGTCTCTGAGCTTGTTGGGCATCCGGGGCGGCTCGCTATCTCCGTTCTCTGTAACGGAGACATAAGTAAATAACTAGGCCTGCGACCTGCGCATGCCCGACTTATAGGACAAATTATGTGATGTACGTCACACCGAACAGCACGGCGGGACTTCAGCTGAGGCCCGCGCTCCGCGCCCGCTCCACCGCCGGGCCGATCGCCCCCGCGACCGCCTCGACATCCGCCTTCGTGGACGTGTGACCGAGCGAGAACCGCAGCGTGCCCCTGGCCAGCTCGGGATCGCTGCCGGTGGCCAGCAGGACGTGGCTGGGCTGGGCGATCCCCGCCGTGCACGCCGAGCCCGTCGAGCACTCGATGCCCTGGGCATCCAGCAGCAACAGGAGGGAGTCGCCCTCGCAGCCCGGGAAGCTGAAGTGCGCGTTGGCGGGGAGGCGGTCGTCGGGATCGCCGCCGAGTACCGCGTCGGGAACGGCCGTACGTACGGCCTCCACGAGCGCGTCACGCAGCGCGCCGATCTCGCGGGCGAAGTCCTCGCGCCGCTCGGCGGCGATCCTTCCCGCGACGGCGAAGGACGCGATCGCGGGGACGTCGAGGGTGCCCGAGCGCACGTGCCGCTCCTGGCCGCCGCCGTGCAGGACCGGTACGGGTGTGTGCTCCCGGCCGAGCAGCAGGGCGCCGATGCCGTACGGGCCGCCGATCTTGTGCGCCGAGACGGTCATCGCGGCGAGCCCCGACGTGCCGAAGTCCACCTCGGTCTGACCGAAGGCCTGCACCGCGTCGGAGTGCAGCGGAATGCCGAACTCCCGTGCCACGTCGGCCAGTTCCGACACCGGCGTAAGCGTGCCGATCTCGTTGTTGGCCCACATCACGGTGGCGAGCGCGACGTCGTCCGGATTCCGCTCGATCGCTTCGCGCAGTGCCTCGGGAAGGACCCGTCCGTAGCCGTCCACCGGGAGGTATTCGACGGTCGCGCCCTCGTGCCCGCCCAGCCAGTCCACGGCGTCGAGGACGGCGTGGTGCTCCACGGGGCTGGCGAGCACCCTGGTCCTGGCCGGGTCGGCGTCGCGGCGGGACCAGTACAGGCCCTTCACCGCAAGGTTGTCGGCCTCCGTACCGCCGGAGGTGAAGACCACCTCGCTGGGCCGGGCGCCAAGGGCCTCGGCAAGGCTCTCCCTGGCCTCCTCGACGGCACGGCGGGCCCGGCGGCCCGCGGCGTGGAGCGAGGACGCGTTGCCCGCGTGGGCGAACTGGGCGTTCATCGCCTCGATCGCCTCGGGCAGCATCGGGGTGGTCGCGGCGTGATCGAGATAAGCCATGATGCTCACGATTCTACGAGCCGCCACCGACCGCCCCCACAGCCGGGCCCGTGTCGGGCCGGCCTCTGATCTTGCCGCCGCCGGGCGCGAGGAGAACCGGCGCCGGACCGTACGCAGCCGCCCCGGACCATACGCGCCGGGGCGGACTTCAGTTCCCCGCCCCCGCGTTCGGCCTCGGAGGGCGGACGCGGGGAGCGCGGGCCAGTTGGCGGGACTGGGCGACGAGGCGGTCCGTGCTGTCCCAGACCTCGGCGTCCTCCTCCAGGAAGCCGCCCGCGAGGTTGCGGGTGGCGAGACTGACCCGCAGCGGTCCCGGCGCCGGGCGGCAGCGGACGTGGGTGGTCAGCTCGATGGTCGGGGTCCAGCCCGGCAGGCCCAGGTCGAAGGCGGTCGGCGGCAGTGCGTCGACGGTGAGCAGCAGCGAGAACGGGTCGGCGTCTCGGCCGTCCGCGAAGGCGAACCAGCCGCGCATCTCACCCTTTTCCGAGGGCCGGCCCGCGGCCCAGCCCGCCGTGGCCGGGTCGAGTGCGAGGCCGAGCCGGTCGAGGAGCGAGGAGTCGCCCGGAGTCCACGGTCCGGCCGACGCGCGTACGCAGTGTTCGAGCGGCGGGATCCCGGGCGGCTTCGCGGCCGTCCTGACGTCGTCGGTGAGCGTGTCGAAGTCACCGTAGGAGGCGAGGACCCGGATCCGCTCGACCTCGCCGCCGTCGTCCGCGTACTGGAACAGGGACGCCTGGCCCGTGGAGAGGGTGCGTCCGGTCCTGACGCTCTCCGTGCGGATCACGGCGGGTCCCGCGACCGAGGGCGTGAGGTAGTGCGCGGTCACCGTGAAGGGGTGGGGGTGGGGCAGGGCGTCACCGAGGGCGCGGCCGATCGCCGCCAGCAGATAGCCGCCGTTGAGGGCACGGATGATCGACCAGCCCGCGGACAACTCCACGTCATAGACGCCTGGTTCGCGCTGGGTGACGGCGGTGTCGCGGTCGAACTCACTGTCCCCGATGGATGCCTGTGCCATGCGATTCACCGTACAACAGGCGGCAAACCAAGCGCTTGCTTGTCTGTAGGTTCTTGACCTACCGCGCACGATTCGGTGCCCCGCGCAGTCGGCGTCGGCCCGGTGAGAGCCGGCTTCAGCCCGTGACGTCCTCCTCGGCGGACGAGCGGCGGTTCCAGGCACGCGGCGCCCGCCAGTGGTAGCGCATAGCGAGCAGCCGCAGCAGAAACGCGGTCAGTACCGCGAGCGAGCTGGTGAACGCGTTCAGCGCGTCGAAGCGCAGACAGACCGCGGCGGTCGTGGCGCCGACGATGGCGGGAACCGCGTACAGGTCGCGGTCCCAGCGCAGCAGCGAGGGAACCTCGTTGGCGAGTACGTCACGCAGCACACCACCGCCGACCGCGGAGCCGAGACCGAGGACGGCGGAGGCGGTGAGGCCGAGCCCGTACTCGTACGCCTTGGTGGTGCCCGTGACGCAGAAGAGGCCGAGGCCCGCCGCGTCGAAGACGTTGACCGCGCCCTGGATGCGTTCGACCTGCGGATGCAGGAAGAACACCAGCGCGGTCGCCACCAGCGGCGTGGAGAAGTAGCCGAGGTCGGTGAAGGCGGCGGGCGGGACCGCTCCGATGATCACGTCACGGAGCAGCCCCCCGCCCAGCGCGGTGATCTCGGCGAGGACCGCCATCCCGAAGACGTCGAAGTTCTTCCGGACGGCGAGCAGGGCGCCTGATATCGCGAAGACGAAGATCCCGGCGACATCGAGAGAGTGCTGGACGGAGGGCGAGAACAGGGTGTGGAACACCTGTTCATTGTGCCGGGCGGCTACTCCGTGCCGGTCTCCCGGTCGGTACCCGACGGCTGGTCCGCCGCCTTCGCCGGAGCGTCCGCCGGGGCGGCACTGCCCGAGAGCGCGTCCGAGCCGACCAGCTCGACCGCCTCGCGCGCCTCCGACAGCAGCACCGTGTCCTCGGGTGCCTGGTCGGGGGCGTTCTCCGGGTGGTGGCAGGCCACCTGCTGGCCCGGCTTCAGCGTCAGCATCGGCGGGTCGACCGTCTTGCAGATGTTCGTCGCCTTCCAGCACCGCGTGTGGAAACGGCAGCCGGCGGGCGGTGAGATCGGCGACGGCACATCGCCCTTGAGCAGGATCCGCTCGCTCTTGGCCCCGCGCCGCCTCGGGTCCGGCACCGGCACCGCGGACATCAGCGCCGTGGTGTACGGGTGCATCGGCGCGGAGTACAGCGACTTGCGGTCGGCCAGCTCCACGATCTTGCCGAGGTACATGACCGCGATCCGGTCCGAGACGTGCCGGATGACCGACAGGTCGTGGGCGATGATCACGTACGTGAGACCCAGCTCGTCCTGGAGGTCGTCCAGCAGGTTGACCACCTGCGCCTGGATCGACACGTCGAGCGCCGAGACCGGCTCGTCCGCGACGACCAGCTTCGGGTTGAGCGCGAGCGCGCGGGCGATGCCGATGCGCTGGCGCTGGCCGCCGGAGAACTCGTGCGGATAGCGGTTGTAGTGCTCGGGGTTGAGACCGACCAGCTCCAGCAGGGACTGGACCTTCTTCTTCACGCCGCCCTCGGGCGTGACGCCCTGGAGCTTGAACGGCGCGCTGACGATCGTGCCGATCGTGTGGCGCGGGTTCAGCGAGGAGTACGGGTCCTGGAAGATCATCTGGACGTCGCGCCGCATCGGCCGCATACCGCGCACATCGAGGTGCGTGATGTCACGGCCCTCGAACTCGATCTGGCCCGCGGTCGGTTCGAGGAGCCGGGTGATGAGCCGGCCCATCGTCGACTTGCCGCAGCCCGACTCGCCGACCACGCCCAGGGTTTCACCGGAGCGCACGTCGAAGTCGATGCCGTCGACCGCCTTGACCGAACCGGTCTGGCGCTGCAACAGGCCCTTCCTGATGGGGAAGTGCTTCTGCAGCCCCTGGACCTTGAGGAGCGTCTCCCCCGGTGCGGGGTCCTTGGCGAGGACGCCGGTGCCGGCGCTCTGGGCGGGAATCGTCACGTCTTTGTCCTCGCTCACAGCTTGGGCGCAATCTCTTCGGTCCAGATGCGTTCCCGGTCCTGCTCCGGCATGTGGCAGGCGGCCCAGTGCCCACGCTCCGCCTCGGTCAGCTCGGGGCGCGTGGTGCGGGTGATGCCTCCCTTGGGTACGTCGGCGTACGGGCAGCGCGGGTTGAAGGCACAGCCGGTCGGCATGTTGATCAGCGAGGGCGGGGAGCCCTTGACCGGGATCAGCCGCTCGGTCTGCTCCTTGTCGATGCGCGGCATCGAGCCGAGCAGACCCCAGGTGTACGGGTGGCGCGGCTCGTAGAAGACCTTCTCCGCGGGACCGCGCTCGATGCAGCGGCCGCCGTACATCACCAGGAGGTCGTCGGCCAGTTCGGCGACGACGCCCAGGTCGTGGGTGATGATGATGACCGCGGAGCCGAACTCCTTCTGCAGATCGCGGATCAGGTCCAGGATCTGTGCCTGGACCGTCACGTCGAGAGCCGTGGTCGGCTCGTCGGCGATCAACAGATCGGGGTTGTTCACGAGCGCCATCGCGATCATCGCGCGCTGGCGCATACCGCCCGAGAACTCGTGCGCGTAGGAGTCCACGCGCTTGTCGGGCTGCGGGATGCCGACGCGGTCGAGCATCTCGATCGCCCGGCGCCGCGCGGTCTTCTTGTCCACGTCGTGGTGGACCTGGTACGCCTCGACGATCTGCTTGCCGATGGTGTAGTAGGGGTGCAGGGCCGACAGCGGATCCTGGAAGATCATCGCCATGTCGCGGCCGCGCAGCTTGCGCACCCGGTCGGGCGAAGCGGTGAGCAGTTCCTCACCGTTCAGCCAGATCTCCCCGGAGACCTGCGCCTTGCGCTTGCCGTACTGCCCCGTGGTGTGCAGCCCCATGATGCCCATCGAGGTCACGGACTTGCCGGACCCGGACTCGCCCACGATGCCGAGTGTCTTGCCCTTCTCCAGCCCGAAGCTCAGGCCGTCGACGGACTTGACCACACCGTCGTCCGTGGGGAAGTGGACGCGCAGATCGCGCACTTCGAGGAAGGACTCGGGAGGGCGGGGGCCCGCGGGCACGGGCTCCCCGACTGCGGAACCCGTCTTGCTCTGGTCGGTCATGCGAGCCTCACTCGAGGGTCGATCGCGGCGTACAGGAGGTCCACGACCAGGTTCGCGATGATCACCGCGAGAGACGTGATCAGCGTGACACCGAGGATCACCGGCAGGTCGCGGTCGTTGATCGCCTTGAGTACCGCCTGGCCGAGGCCGGGAAGACTGAAGGTGGTCTCGGTGAGGATCGCACCGCCGACCAGTGCGCCGAGGTCCATGCCGAGCAGCGTCAGGATCGGCGTCAGCGTGGAGCGCATCGCGTGCTTGCCGATGACGACCTGCTCGGTCAGGCCCTTGGCCCTGGCAGTGCGGATGTAGTCCTCGCCCATCACTTCGAGCATGGTGGCCCGGGTGATACGGGCGTACATCGCCGCGTAGAGGAAGGCGAGGGTGATCCAGGGCAGGAGCATGCCGCCGAGCCAGCCGCCGAAGCTTTCCTCCAGCGGTACGTACTGGGCGTCGAGCCAGCCGAGTCCGTAACTGAATATGGCGAGCGACAGCAGACCTGTGAAGTAGATCGGCAGCGAGACGCCCGCCAGCGCGACCACCATCGCGCCGCGGTCCCACAGTGTGCCCCGCTTGAGCGCGGAGAGCACACCGGCGGCGAGGCCGAAGATCAGCCACAGGACCGCCGCGCCGATCGCCAGCGCCAGGGTCACCGGCAGGCGGTCGGTGAGCACCGGCCAGATGGCCTGCTCGCTCTTGAAGGAGTAGCCGAAGCAGGGGGCGACGCAATGGGTGACGTCTCCGCCGGCCGTGTAGGTCCTGCCAACGAAGATGCCCTTGAAGAACTCCCACAGCTGAACGAAGATCGGGTCGCCCAGCTGGAGCTTCTGCCGGATGGCCTCCACAGCCGCGGCGTCGGACGTCTTGCCCACGTACATGGTGGCCGGGTCGATACCCGCCCACTTGGGGACGAGGAAGAAGATGCAGAAGACCACCAACATGATGACCACCAGCATCACTACGACGGCCATGAGCCGCCTGATGAGGTATGCGAGCACTGCTCTCGGCCATGCGGCGGGCCGCGGGCCACCGGAGTTCGTCCGGTGGCCCGCGGTCACACCGCGCCGGCCTTCACCTGCCTTTCGTGCCGTACGGCGGGTGTACCGGTGGTGGTTACTTCATTACGCCGAGACTGACGAAGTCGTACACACCGGCGAAACCGTCGGTGGTGTAGACGTTGGTCAGCCTGCTGGAGCGGAAGTTGATGTACTTCTCGAAGGTGAAGGGCAGGTAGTACGCGCCCTCCATCACCTTGTGATTGATCTCCGTCGCGATCTGCGCCTTCTTCGTGTCGTCAAGCTCCGTGGTGAACTTGTCGAAGGCGCTGTCGATCTTCGGGTCCTTGATCATCGCGAAGTTGTTGTTCGCGCTGGGAAGGATGTACTTGCTGTCCCACAGCGGCACGCCATAGCCCTGGACCGACGGGAAGTCGGGGCCCCAGCCCATGATGATGATGCCGTAGTTCTTCTTCTTGACGATCGTCGGGTTGCCGATGATGCCGGCGACCTGCGATCCGTCGAACTGGTCCAGCTCGGCGACGACGCCGATCTTCTTCAGCGACGCCTGGAGCGACTGGGCGCTGGCCACCTCGACCGGCTTGTTGTTGCGCACCGCGATGGTGGTCTTGAAGCCGTTCGGCTGACCGCAGGCCTTCAGCTCTTCCTTGGCCTTGGCGATGTTCGCCGCACCGTCGTTGGCGGCCAGGCCGTACGGGTCGTACTTCTGGCCCTCGGAGCCCGGGACCGCCGGGGGCAGCATGTTGGTACCGATGTCGCCACCCGCCAGCGGGCCGCCACGCGCGGTCTGGAGCGACTTGTGGTCGGCTCCGTAGATCACGGCCTTGCGGCAGTGGATGTTGTCCATCGGCTTCACGTTCTGCGGGAACACGGCGTACCGGATGTAACCCGACGTCGGGTTGTCCAGGTTTTCCTTGTTCTGCTTCAGCGCCTTGATGCGGCCCTGCGGGGAGAGACCGGTCTGGTTGAAGTCGAGGTCGTAGTCCCCGGCGAGCAGACGGTTGTCCATGTCGTCGGCGTTGCTGAACATGTTGATGGTGACCTCGTCCGGAAGCGCCTTGCGGACCGGGTCCGAGGACTGCTTCCAGCTCGTGTTGCGCACGAGCACCAATGACTTGTTCGGGGAGTACGACTTGAACTTGTACGGTCCGGAGGAGAACGGGTGCAGGCTGTACTTGGACTTGGTGTCCTTGTCCTGACGCACCGGGGACGAGGACATGAGCGCGAGCATCTGCTCGAAGTCGCTGTTCGCCTCGGGCAGGTTGAAGACGATCGTCTTCGCGTCCGGCGTCTGGATCGCCTTCAGGCCGTCCTTGGACGTGTCCTTGTAGGGACCCTTGTACTCGCCCTTCGGGTCGAGCGCGTCCTTCAGGTAGACCGGGCCGCCGGACAGTACGTCCTGCGCCCACTGACGCTCGATGCCGTACTTGACGTCCTGGGAGGTGATGGCCTTGCCGTCCTCCCAGGTGCTTCCGTCACGCAGGGTGTACTTGTACGTCTTACCGTCGTTCGTGATCTCGGCCTTGGCCGTGGCCAGGTCCGGGGTGACCTCGGAGCCGGTCGCACCGGGCTCCGTCTTGTAGGTCACGAGCTGACGGCTGTAGAAACGCATGAAGTCCCACACGGCGCCGTAGTAGGCGCGGGTGGTGTCCCACGAGTCGGCGTCCTGGACGGTCGCGAACTTGAGCGTGCCGCCCTTCTTCGCCGAGGCGCTGGCCACCTTGTTGTTGGCCGCATCGAAGCCTGCCGCGCTGCCGCTCTTGTCGTCCTTGGCGCCGCCGCCGCACGCCGCCGTGCACAGCAGGGCCGCGGACACGACAGCGGCAGCGAGGACCTGCTTGCGTCGCCCCGTGGTGCGTTGGGTAATCACGATCTCGGATCCTCCGAAGTGAGTAACAGCCCGTTGGTGAACGGGCCCTGATGTACCGCGGTTCAGCGCGACCCCTTCGGGTCGAGCGCGTCACGCACACCGTCCCCGAAGAGGTTGAAGGCGAGCACGGTGATGAAGATGGCCAGACCCGGGATCAGCATGTACATCGGGTCCGAGTCGTAGTAGCCCACCGCGGAGGAGAGCATCTGTCCCCAGGAAGCGGTAGGTGATTTGACGCCCACGCCCAGGAAGCTGAGTGCCGCTTCGGTGAGGATGTTGGTCGGGATCATCATCGTGGAGTAGACGATGATCGGCGCGACGATGTTGGGCAGCAGCTCCTTGAACAGGATGTAGCCCTGCCCCGCTCCGAGACTGCGGGCGGCTTCGACATATTCCCGCTCGCGCAGGGAAAGCGTCTGACCGCGGACGACTCGTCCGACGTACGGCCAGCCGAAGAACCCGATCACCAGGATCATCACCAGCAGCCGGACGCCGCTGCCGCTCAGGCCGAGCATGTCGTTCGGCATGACGGAGACCAGCGCGATGATGAACAGCAACTGCGGAAAGGCAAGCAGCATGTCCATCACACGGCTGATGACGGCGTCGAGCCAGCCGCCGAAGTAGCCGGCCAGTACGCCGAGGACGGTGCCGAGCAGGACGGCGACGACAGCGGACATGAAGCCCACCAGAAGCGAGACCTGTGCGCCGTAGACGATGCGCGCGAAGACGTCGCGGCCGCTGACCGGCTCGACCCCGAAGAGGTGCTCTCCGCTGATCCCTCCGAAGGAACCCGTGGGCGTCGAGAAGAGAGGGTCGATCAGCTCCTCGTGATACTCGTTCGGCGCCTGGCCGACCAGGTGGGTGATCAGTGGCGCGAGCACCGCGACCAGGATCAGCAGGAGCACGACGATTCCGCCGGTGAGCGCCAGCTTGTCCTGCTTCAGCCGGCCCCAGGCGATACGACTGAGCGACCGGCCCTGGACCCGCTTCTCCGGAACGGCGGCGACCTCTTCCGTCGCACTCGGCGCCGTTTCCGTGGTCGGCTCGTGCAATGGTGCCGTCATCGTGGCAAGAACCCCTCTCAACCGGCGGTGACCGGCCCGCACTTGCCGCTGTAGCGGCGCGTTCCTATCAGTGTCGCGAGCAGCAGACTGACTCCGTCACGCGGGTCGGGCCGCTCGCACACAGGCCCGAAAGGCCATGCATGCGGGGAGTCTTCACGTCGTTTGCGATCACCCGCCAGTCCTGACGGCGAATGGATGCGCAACCGTGATGCTCTCAGAGGTGTTCCGTTATCCGGACTGCGGGTAACCATAGGCGGACGTATGCCATTTGGGACAGGGTGGATCACAACTCCCAATGCGCAAACCAGCGCACAGGGGAGGGCATTACCCCCACAGGCGTACTTCCCGGGCACGTTCTACGCGCGTCAGCCGTGTGGGATGCGGATTTCCCGTGTGATTCCTGCAGCGCAGGTGTCTGCCCAACTGCCCCCGTGCTCAGGTCAGTACGGGCGCGGGTACCCGTATCCGGACGGTCCCTGCGGTGCGCCGTGGGCGTCCCTGTCGTAGAACGGACGGGAGTTGGCGCGCAGCCACATCGCCACCGGGTCGTACTCGTCGGACATCGCGACCGTGGAGACGGCCAGTCCGTTGGGGACCGTCGCGATCGACTGCTGCATCATCGTGCGCACGGAGGCGACGGACGTCGGGCTCATGTCGTACAGGTCGAGACCGATGGTCAGGTACGGGGCGCCGATGGCCGGCTGCACCCACGCGCGCCGCAGCGACCTGACGGCCGGCGTGCGGTGGGCGTTCTGCGTGAGCAGCGCGTAGAACTGCGGGATCTCGATGGCCGGTTCCGACAGCCGCAGCGGTCCCGCGGGCATCAGGTCGAGGCCGGTGGCGATCCGGCGCAGGTCGAGCCAGGGAATGCCGACACCGCCGCCGGGGGCGTGCGGGTTGAGCCAGATGCCCCAGCGGTCGGGGTAGAGCGCGCGGGCGATGTCGCGGCCGGTGACGACTTCGTAGGCGCGGTTCCAGCCACTGGCGGCCAGCTCCTGGGCGGAGGTGACGCAGGGGGCGTAACCGAGGCCGTCGACTTCCATGTTGCCGTACTGCGCGTCCGGCGAACCGGACTCGCCGTGCCACAGCAGCATCCACAGCCGGTCGGCCGGACTCTCGGCGAGAGCTTGCAGAAGCGCCTCGTACGCGTCGTAGCGTCCTGGCGTCACCTGGCGCAGCATCTGCTCGACCTGCCCGTCCGCCGCGGTGCCTGACGCGCTCACTATGGGTCCCGCCCCTCTTCGATCCGCCATTCAACCGTCATCAAATCAGCTTAGGTGGCCGTTCTTGTACTGACTTGACGCCGGGTGTCGCCCGCGTGCGGGCGGCCGCGCGCACGGCCGCGTGCCGTCCGTCAGACGTATCCGCGCTGGTAGAACGGCCGTACTTTCTCCAGCATCCAGTCGCCGACCGGGTCCTGGGCCACGTCGAGCAGGATCAGATTGACCTGCCAGCCCACCTGTATCCGGCCGAGCGCGCGGCCGAGCGCGTCCAGCGGCGCGTTGCGCTCGGGGCCTTCCCAGGAGGTGAGCTGGACGCCGATGAAGAGAGAAGGGGCGTCGCCCTCGATGCTCGCGAGCGCGCGGCGCGCGGTGAGCACCACTCCGGCCGCCTCGAACTCCTCACCGGCCGCGGCCAGGAAGTCGACCGGCTCCTCCTGCCAGTCGGGCTCGAAGAGCCTGACCCGGCCGCCGGTCGCGGGACCGTCGAGCACCGTGCGTCCCGTGCGGCACAATTCGGCCACCGCGTGCGGCGGCAGCGGCATCCCCACCGTGCCACCGGGGTTGACGGCGATACCGAGCTGCGGGGGCAGACCGCGGGCGAAGTCGCGCGCCGGCGCGACCGTGAACGCCATGTGCGCGCCGACGCAGTCGAGGAACTGGCCCTCGGAGCTGAACACCGGGACGTACGCGCCGCCTTCGATCTCGACCGTCGGCAGGTCGAGGTCACGGCTCTCCGGGCTGCCGCCGTTGGGCAGCGGCACCCATACCTGGCTCCGCCCCAGGACCTCGACGAGCCGTGCGCCCGCCCCTTCGTTGCCGAGCGAGGCGGCAAGCACCTCTTCCAGCTCGTTGCCCGGCCATGCTGTGTTCAACGGTCTTCCCTCCACCCTCGTACCTGCCGCAGCACCATAACGCCGCAGGCGGCGCCCCGGGTGATCCGGAGATGTTCTCAACGCGGCGCCGTTGTGAAGGCGATACGTCCCAGCGCCCCCGCGGCGTGCCGGTCGAGCAGCACCGCCGAGGCGCACCCCGCGGGCAGCCGTCCCTCCTCCGCTCCGGCGATCAGCCGCCGCACCGCGCGGCGGTGCCGGGCGAAGGCGTAGCCGGAGACGCCCCGTCCGCGCTCGCGCTGTCCGGCGCGGGCGACATCGGGCGGCACGTCCAGCAGGACGAGATGGAGCCGCCGGCCGCGACCGCGGGTGACGCGCGCCAGCCAGAGGCGTACCCACTTCTGCGTGCCGCAGTCATGCACGACCACACCGGCGCCGGAGCGCAGCGTCCGCCATAAGCCGAGGTAGTGCGCGATCCGCACCAGAGGGCGGTAGACGGCGTAGGGCAGCGGACGCGGCATCCGGCGTTCCCAGCGGTCCCTGGCGTCCTGCGAATCGACCCCGCCGCCCTCGGCGGTCCGCCGGATGAGGGTGGACTTGCCGCTGCCCGGGAGGCCGGAGACCACCACCACGTCCCCGGACGCGAAGACGAGACGCCGGGGCACATCTCCGCCCCCCAGTGGCCCCCGGCGCAGATCGCGTACGGCCCGCGCCGGGGGCACCACCGTCTCGCGCGCGTGGGGCCGCCGCGCCGGCGGCACCCCCGCGGTCGTCGGACCCGCGTCGAACCGCCGTACCGCCATCCCCGTCCCCCTGCCTGCGACTCCACGGCCGGCACCCCGGCCCGGCACGCGCCCGTCACGGCCGGCACCGGCACGGTCGCCGCCGATCAGCCGTCCGGCCCATGAGACTTCCCACAAAGTGTAAAGAATTGGCAATGCCGCACAAGCCTTTCACGGCGGCGGTCCGGCAGCGGCGGCGTGCGCTCCGGAGTCCCGGGCAGGCGTCCGGCATGCGATGATGTGCCCGCCAACTGCATACCGGCCGTTTGAATCCGCGCGGGAGAGTCCCGGTCACCGTGTGTGCCGGGCGCCGAAGGAGCAAGTCCTCCCTTGAATCTCTCAGGCCCCGTACCGCGTGGATGAGGCAGATCTGAAAAGCGGGCCGCAGCCAAGCGGCCCCACCCAAGGTGCAAGTCACGACCATCGGTGCGTACGTGGTTACGCAGTACGGAGTACGCGCGGTCACGCGCGGGTCGCGACGAACCTCTCAGGTTCCGATGACAGATGGGGAGGACCGTCCTCACCGTCATGCCGTCCTGTCGTCACGCCGCCATGCCCTGGGAGCCCCACTGATGAGCACTGCCCCCCGACTCACCGCGCTCGACGCCGTGCACCGTTCGCTCGGCGCGACCATGACCGACTTCGCGGGCTGGGACATGCCGCTGCGCTACGGCAGCGAGCGCGACGAACACACCGCCGTCCGCACCCGGGCCGGTCTCTTCGACCT
The DNA here is from genome assembly GCF_044751305.1 of Streptomyces sp. NPDC088725. Lineage (NCBI taxonomy): Bacteria > Bacillati > Actinomycetota > Actinomycetes > Kitasatosporales > Streptomycetaceae > Streptomyces > Streptomyces sp. NPDC088725. The sequence continues at coordinate 10,160 of NZ_JBIVLO010000009.1, read as the reverse complement.
CTCCCACATGGGCGAGATCACCGTCACGGGCCCCGCCGCGTCCCAGCTCCTCGACCACGCCCTGGTGGGCAACATCGGCGGGGTGGCCGTGGGCCGCGCCCGCTACACGATGATCTGCCAGGAGGACGGCGGGATCCTCGACGACCTGATCGTCTACCGCCTCGGCGAGGACGAATACATGGTCGTCGCCAACGCCTCCAACGCGCAGACGGTGCTGGACGCGCTGACCGCCCGCGCGGCCGGTTTCGACGCCGAGGTGCGCGACGACCGCGACGCCTACGCGCTGCTCGCCGTCCAGGGCCCGGAGTCGCCCGGCATCCTGAAGTCGCTGACCGACGCCGACCTGGACGGGCTCAAGTACTACGCGGGCCTGCCCGGCACCGTCGCCGGCGTGCCCGCGCTGATCGCCCGCACCGGCTACACCGGTGAGGACGGCTTCGAGCTGTTCGTCGAGCCCCGGTACGCCGAGCAGCTGTGGCAGGCGCTGACGAAGGCCGGCGAGGGCGTCGGGCTCGTGCCCTGCGGTCTGTCGTGCCGCGACACGCTCCGTCTCGAAGCGGGCATGCCGCTGTATGGGAACGAGCTGTCCACGGCCCTGACCCCGTTCGACGCGGGCCTCGGCCGCGTGGTCAAGTTCGAGAAGACGTCCAACGGCGGCGCCTTCGTCGGACGTACGGCACTGGAGGCGGCGGCCGAGCGTGCCGCGAGCGCCCCGCCGCGCAAGCTGGTCGGCCTGATCGCCGAGGGCCGCCGCGTCCCGCGCGCCGGGTACCAGGTCGTCGTGGGCGGCGAGGTCGTCGGCGAGGTCACCTCGGGCGCTCCGTCGCCGACCCTGGGCAAGCCGATCGCGATGGCGTACGTCGACGCCGCGTACGCCGAGCCGGGCACGGCGGGCGTCGGGGTCGACATCCGCGGCACGCACGAACCGTACGAGGTCGTGGCGCTGCCGTTCTACAAGCGCCAGAAGTAAAAGCACCGGAAGTAAAGCACCGGAAGCACGGGCGCCCGGAAGCACAGGCGTCAGAAGCGATACGAGCGGTGTCCCGGGCCGGTTCCGGCATCCGGTCTCAGTCCGTAAGACGCTGTTCCCCACCACTCCCCCGCGTACAGGAGAATTCAGGTCATGAGCAACCCCCAGCAGCTGCGTTACAGCAAGGAGCACGAGTGGCTGACGGCCGCCGAGGAGGGCGTGTCGACGATCGGCATCACGGAATACGCGGCGAACGCCCTCGGCGACGTCGTGTACGTCCAGCTCCCGGAGGTCGGGGACACCGTCACGGCGGGCGAGACCTGCGGTGAGCTGGAGTCCACCAAGTCGGTCAGCGATCTGTACGCCCCGGTGACCGGCGAGGTCACCGAGACGAACCAGGACGTCGTGGACGACCCCTCGCTGGTGAACTCCGCGCCCTTCGAGGGCGGCTGGCTGTTCAAGGTGCGTGTCGCGGAGGAGCCGGGCGACCTGCTCACCGCCGACGAGTACGCCGCGTTCTCCGGCAACTGACGTGCCCCGGGCGGTCCGGCCCTTCCGGACCGCCCGGCAAGCCCCGGCAACTGACACCCCAGGGACTGTGATGTCTTCGAAGTCGCTCCTCACCACCTCGCTCCACGATCTCGACCCGGACGTAGCCGCCGCTGTCGACGCCGAACTCCACCGTCAGCAGTCCACCCTCGAAATGATCGCCTCGGAGAACTTCGCTCCGGTCGCGGTCATGGAGGCGCAGGGCTCCGTCCTGACCAACAAGTACGCCGAGGGCTACCCCGGCCGCCGCTACTACGGCGGCTGTGAGCACGTCGACGTGATCGAGCAGATCGCCATCGACCGCGTCAAGGAGCTGTTCGGCGCCGAGCACGCGAACGTGCAGCCGCACTCCGGCGCCCAGGCCAACGCGGCCGCGATGTTCGCGCTGCTCAAGCCCGGCGACACGATCATGGGCCTGAACCTCGCCCACGGCGGGCACCTGACCCACGGCATGAAGATCAACTTCTCCGGCAAGCTCTACAACGTGGTGCCGTACCACGTCGACGGCGAGTCGGGCCAGGTCGACATGGCCGAGGTCGAGCGCCTGGCCAAGGAGACCCGCCCGCAGCTGATCGTGGCTGGCTGGTCGGCGTACCCCCGCCAGCTGGACTTCGCGGCCTTCCGGCGGATCGCCGACGAGGTCGGCGCGTACCTGATGGTCGACATGGCGCACTTCGCCGGTCTCGTCGCCGCGGGGCTGCACCCGAACCCGGTGCCGCACGCGCACGTCGTCACGACCACCACGCACAAGACCCTCGGCGGCCCGCGGGGCGGTGTGATCCTCTCCACGCAGGAACTGGCCAAGAAGATCAACTCCGCGGTCTTCCCGGGTCAGCAGGGCGGTCCGCTGGAACACGTCATCGCGGCCAAGGCGGTCTCTTTCAAGGTCGCCGCGAGCGAGGAGTTCAAGGAGCGCCAGCAGCGCACCCTGGACGGCGCCCGCATCCTCGCCGAGCGGCTGGTACAGCCGGACGTCACCGAGGTCGGCGTCTCCGTTCTCTCCGGCGGCACGGACGTCCACCTGGTCCTGGTCGACCTGCGGAACTCCGAGCTGGACGGCCAGCAGGCCGAGGACAGGCTCCACGAGGTCGGCATCACCGTGAACCGCAACGCCGTCCCGAACGACCCGCGCCCCCCGATGGTCACCTCGGGTCTGCGGATCGGCACCCCGGCGCTCGCCACCCGCGGTTTCACGGCCGAGGACTTCACCGAGGTCGCCGAGATCATCGCGGCGGCTCTCAAGCCCGCGTTCGACCGCGATTCCCTGGCCGCCCGGGTCTCGGCGCTGGCGGACAAGCACCCGCTCTACCCGAACCTGTAGCAGTCCGCGGGCCGTACGCTCCATACGTACGTACGGTCCGCATCCGGGTTTCCGGGGCACCGCGCACACTGGACCGTGCACGCGCGGTGCCCCGCCCCGCGTACGCCGCCGCTTTCCGCACCACCCCGGCGGACAACGGCGTCTCCCCACCAGCTAGGAGTACCCCCGTGGCCATCTCGGTCTTCGACCTGTTCTCGATCGGCATCGGCCCGTCCAGCTCTCATACGGTCGGCCCGATGCGCGCGGCGAGCATGTTCGCCCACCGCCTCAAGAACGAGGGCCTGATCACCCACACCGCCACGGTCAGGGCCGAGCTGTACGGCTCCCTCGGCGCGACGGGCCACGGCCACGGCACCCCGAAGGCCGTGCTGCTCGGCCTGGAGGGCAACTCACCGCGCACCGTCGACGTGGAGAACGCGGACGCCGAGGCGGAACGTATCCGCACCAGCGGACGGCTGAACCTGCTCGGCGCGCACGAGATCGCCTTCGACGCCGACACGGACCTGGTCCTGCACCGCCGAAAGGCCCTGCCGTACCACGCCAACGGGATGACGGTCTTCGCGTACGACGCCGAGGGCACACCGCTGCTGGAGAAGACGTACTACTCGGTGGGCGGCGGCTTCGTCGTGGACGAGGACGCGGTGGACGAGAACCGCATCAAGCTCGACGACACCGTGCTGAAGCACCCCTTCCGCACCGGCGACGAGCTGCTGCGGATGTCCCGGGAGACCGGCCTGTCGATCTCCGCGCTGATGCTGGACAACGAGAAGGCGTGGCGCACCGAGGACGAGATCAGGGCCGGGCTGCTGGAGATCTGGCGGGTCATGCAGGCGTGCGTGTCTCGCGGCATCTCCCGCGAGGGCATCCTGCCGGGCGGCCTGAAGGTCCGCCGCCGCGCCGCCCACTCCGCCCGCCAGCTGCGCGCGGAGGGCGACCAGCAGGCCCACGCCATGGAGTGGATCACGCTCTACGCGATGGCCGTGAACGAGGAGAACGCGGCAGGCGGCCGCGTCGTCACCGCCCCCACCAACGGTGCGGCGGGCATCATCCCGGCGGTCCTGCACTACTACATGAACTTCGCAGCGGGCGGCGCCACCCCCGAGGAGAAGGAAGACAACGTCGTACGGTTCCTCCTCGCGGCGGGCGCCATCGGCATGCTCTTCAAGGAGAACGCCTCCATCTCCGGCGCCGAGGTCGGCTGTCAGGGCGAGGTCGGCTCGGCGTGCTCCATGGCCGCGGGCGCCCTCGCGGAGGTACTCGGCGGCAGCCCGGAACAGGTCGAGAACGCCGCGGAGATCGGCATGGAACACAACCTGGGCCTGACCTGCGACCCGGTCGGCGGTCTGGTCCAGATCCCGTGCATCGAGCGCAACGGCATGGCCGCGGTGAAGGCGGTCACGGCGGCCAAGATGGCGCTGCGCGGCGACGGCAGCCACAAGGTGTCCCTGGACAAGGTCATCAAGACCATGAAGGAGACGGGCGCGGACATGTCCGTGAAGTACAAGGAGACGGCGCGCGGCGGGCTGGCGGTCAACATCATCGAGTGCTAGGGGAATGGGCCCTGACCAGCGCGTTCGTGTCTTTCAGCGCTGTCAGGGCCTTCCCTGCTTACGCGGCGGAAAGTCCCTGGAGACTCCCTGAGGCAGACGTGAAAGTCCCTGAAAAGTCCCTGGGCAGTCCCTGAGGAAGGAGCTCTTGACCTGCAGGTTTGCGGTACGCGATCAACACCGGATGCGCCGCTCACCCACCACGGAGTGTATTAAATCGATCCCTCAGGGCCACATGAGGGGTACCATTTGATACATGGATGCTGCGGAAAACTCTCGCCTGGAACAGCGGCTGGCCGGCCTATCCCCCACATTTACGACGGCGCAGGCACGTCAGGCCCTGCTCTCCCCTCGCGATCTGGCGCACTTGGTCACGGAAGCGGAGATAGACGAACTGTCCCGTGGGGTGTACCGGCGTGCAGACGCCCCGGAGACCGCGCACGCGGATCTGCTGGCTGTGTGCGCACGGGCTCCTCGCGCCGTCGTGTGCGGTGAATCCGCCCTGGCCCTGCATGAGCTGATCGACGACATCCCCGCAGCAGTACACATCGCCGTGCCGCGCGGTACACGCCGCCCGACGATTTCCTACCCGCCGACCGTGGTGGCGCAGTACGCCGCGAAGACCTTCGACCTCGGTATCGAACGGTTCGAAGCAGCCCCGGGAGAGACCATCCCCATGTACAACGCGGCCCGCAGCGTCGTCGACGCGATGCGCCACCGCAGCCGCCTCGGCGAGACCCTCGCCCTGTCCGCGCTCGGCCGCTACCTGCGCCGGAGCGGGCGAGGCGGTGTCGGCGAACTTCAGCACTTCGCACGCGAGTTGGACGCTCTCTCCGTCGTCCGCCCCGCCGTAGAGGCGGTGCTCGCCTGATGGCCAACCCCACCCGCAACACCACCGCCGGCCGCGTCTACAACGACCTGCGTAACCTGGCCCGCCGCACCAGCCGGTCGACGGACGAGGTCATGGTCGAGTACGTCCTCGAACGGTTCCTCTACCGCCTGGCCTCATCACCCCTGGGCCGGGAGCACTTCGTTCTCAAGGGTGGCCTGCTGCTCGCCCAGTTCGGCGCACGTCGAATGACCCGCGACATCGACATCCTCGGCCGCTCGTTCCCAGGCACAGAAACCGAGATCATCCACAGAATCGCGGCCATCGCCGCCACCGAGAACGACGATGGAGTCGTGTTCGATCCCACGGCGCTCAAGACGGTTCCCATCCGCGAGGAGGACGAATACCACGGCCTACGCCTGTCCATGGCCGCCTCCATCGCCCGAGCGCGGCTCAAACTTCAACTGGACGTCAGCTTCGGCGACCCCGTCACGCCCGGCCCCCGGCTCATCGACTACCCACAACAGCTCACGGAGGAAAGCTTCCAGATCTTCGGTTACCCACTTGCCACCGTCATCGCCGAGAAACTCTCCACCGCTGTCTCACTCGGCGAGCTCAACACCCGCGACCGCGACTACGGTGACCTCTACCGCTTGCTCACACTCAACGACCTGGACGGCCAAGAACTCACCACAGCACTGACCGCCACCGCCACACACCGCGGCATCACCCTGAAACCCCTCAGCTCTACCATCACCGACCTCGGCGAGCGCCGCCAGACCTCCTACACCGCCTGGCGCCGCCGGCAAGGCCCCGCCGCAACCAGCTACCCCGAACGCTTCACGGACGTCGTCCGGCAAGTCACTGCCTTCGCAGACACACTCCTCAACGGCGACGCCGTCACCCTCACTTGGAGTGCGGCGACCCTCACGTGGTCATGAACCAGACCTGGCCGACCGACCAGGCCTTCGGGGGAACCCCGGAACCTACGCATGCCGAATTGTCCGATCTTGATCCGCCGGCTTCCATAGGCATCCACCACAAGAACGAAACACCTGGTCAGTGCTGGTGTCGGACGACCACGGACCAAGTTGGACCAGCCCAGATTTCCCACCACCTGAGACCACAACTGAGACTGAGGAGTTTTGAGACCACTGGCTCCTGGGGGCGCGCGTGGCCGACCTCAATATCAACGATCGTGTCAGCAACGAAGCCCCGATTCCATGGAACTCTCGTCGCCTGTCAGCCGATACTGACCCAACATGGGAAACGCGTGCGCGCGGTGCTGGTGAGCGAGACACCCAGTCGGCCTGCAGAGGGGACTGAGATGAGGGCACGCAGTAGGCCGTCGGGCAAAGAGAGGTCGACGGTCACCGTTCGCCACGGGAGTCGGCGGGTCCAGCGGTGACGGAATCCACTTTCCAAGCAAAAGGGGCCGGATCCGTCGCCGCCCATCACATCGGGACAGCGGTCACCGGCCCGGTCAACGTTCTGACGGCCGAGTTGCTGAGTTCGGCGCGCGATGTTCAGGCACCTGCCGGGCTCACCAACCTGCCGCCGCTCCCGCTGTGTTTCGGCCGCACGAATGAGCTGGACTGGCTGCGCGGCACGCTCGGGCAGTCGGCCGATGGGACTGCCGTCGTGCAGGGCCTCGGCGGCGTCGGCAAGAGCACCCTCGCTCTTGCGTATGCCCACGGACACCGCCGCGATTACAACGTGACGTGGTGGATTGCTGCCGCATCACCCGTCCACATCGAGCAATCGCTGGCCGACCTCGCTCTGCGGTTGATCCCTGTGTGGGCCGGCAGCGCAACTACCGAAGAGCGCGCCGCCTGGGCGACGTTGTGGCTGCAGTGGCATCCGGGGTGGCTGCTGGTCTTCGACAACGTTGAGGATCCGCCCGATCTGCAGCCCTACGTCAGCGCGCCTAACGGTCACGTCATCGCCACGAGCCGACGGTCAGCTAGCTGGCCGACCTCCATCGCAACGCTGGCCCTCGACGTACTCGACCTGGCTGCAGCGAATGATCTCCTCTGTAGGCAGGTGCTCGGGGCGACTTCGCCGACCCATCCGTCAGATACAGGAGACCCGGGCCCTCTCAGCCGATCTGGGGCAGCTTCCCCTCGCCCTGATGCAGGCCGGCGCCTACCTCGCGCAGAACCCGACGATCAGCATTGAACGTTACCGCCGACGGCTGCTAGGCGCGTTGGACAAGGCTCCCGAAGGTGTAGACCCAGAGCGCACGGTCGCCCGGATCTGGCGCCAGACGATTAGCACCCTCACGGAGCGCAACCCCCTGGCGGTCCGCGTCCTGTCCACACTGGCGTGGCTAGCCCCCGATGACATCCCAGTTGGACTGCTGACCTCTATTGCCAACGACAGCGACGACCTGCACGAAGCCCTAGGGGTGCTTGCTGTCTACTGCATGGTCTCCCTCACTCCGGACTCGGTGAGCATCCACCGCCTCGTCCAGACCACACTCCGGAACCAGTCGCCCATCGGTGACAGCGCGCCAACCGGCAGGTTGGAGGCCGAACGGCTGCTGAGCGCTGCGGTCACCTCCCTGGGAGAACCGCCCGACTCCGGCCGGTCCCCCACCTGGGATCGGCTGCTTCCGCATCTCGTCGCGCTCGCGGCCACCACTCCTGACGGACACGTTGACACCTTTCCCGCCGGCCGGTACGCGAGCGCTGCACTCTACCTCCAGGGCCTCGGCCATGACGGCCGCGCCGTTCCGCTACTCACGGCGGCCCTCGCCCGCTGCGAAGCGCTCGCTGGCGCCGAGCACGAAATCACCATGAAGGTCCGTTCGAACCTGGGCGACGCCTACTACGGAGCCGGGGACTTCGAACGGTCCATCGCCATCCTCGAACCGTTGGTCGCCCAGTGCGCGCAGGTACTCGGCGACTCGCATCCAGGGACGCTCACCGTCGCCGCCAACCTTGCCAACTCGTACCGTGACTCCGGCGATCTAGCCCGTGCCATCACACTCCACGAGGAGACGTTGGCCCGGCGTAGGCACGCACTTGGCAACGATCACCCCGACACTCTCGTCAGCTGCGAGGAACTGGCCCGCACCTACCATGCGTCCGGCGACTTGGGTCGTGCTGTCGCTCTGTATGAGGCCACACTCACGCATCACCAGCGATCCCTAGGACCAACTCACCCTGCCACGTTGAGCAGCCAGCAGGGTCTAGCGGCGGTCTACCTCGCTTCCGGCGACCTGTCCCGCGCCATTCCGATGTACACCGCCGTCTTCACACAGTGGCAGCAGGCGTTCGGCGACAGCGAATCCAAAACCATCACCAGCCGGAACAACCTTGCCTACGCCTATCTGATCGCCGGACGGCCTGACCAGGCAGCGCAGCACCTCGAGACGGCCCTGGTCCGATGCGAGGAGGTGTACGGCGAGGCGTACCCAGAAACCATTGCCATCCGTGCGAATCTCGGCTGCGCCTACCGAGACGCCGGAGACTTCACCCGTTCGCTTCCATTGCTGGAGACCGCGGCCGCGCAGAGCACCCACCTCCTCGGCGAGGGCCATCCTCAGACCTTGACCACCAGGAACGGGCTCGCGCAGGCATACCGGGCCGCCGGCCACGATGGACAGGCGATCGCCCAGTACGACACCATCCTCAAGCACCGTGCCGCGCTGCTCGGCGAGACCCACCCCCATACCCTCGCCACCCGAAGCGGCCTCGCGAATGCACACCTCGCGGCGGGCGACCCTGATCGCGCCGTCCCGCTGTTCGAAACCGTCGTCACCCAGTGCGAGCAGGTCTTCGGCGAGTCCCACCCTGACACCCTGTCCAACTACATCGGCCTGGCCGACGCACTACGCCAGACGGACAATCCGGCACAGGCCGTCCCTCTCTCCGAGTCAACGCTGGAGCGGTGCGTCCGTTCGCTCGGCGAGGACCACCCGCACACCGTGGTGTGTCGGAGCAACCTGGCCCTCGCACATCTCGCAGTTGGCGACGCTCCGCGCGCCGTCCAGGTCCTCGAAGCCGCCGTGTGCAACGCCAGCCTCATCTTCGGCGACACACACCCGCACACGGTCACCAGCCGGATAAACCTGGCCGCCGCTCACATGGAGTCCGACAACGCGGCACAGGCCGTCGCCGTCCTGGAGGACGTCCACGCCCAACTGGAGGCCAAACTAAGCCGCGTCCACCCGCAAACACTTCACTGCACCGCCATGCTGGCCCGCGCCCTCGGCGGGTCCGGCGGCCTCCCCCGGGCGACCGAACTGCTGGAACACAGCGTTGCGCTCGCGGAGAAGGAACTCGGCGTCACCCACCCGGACACAGTCAAGCAACGGCAGTACCTGGCTGAGATCTACCGCGCCAATGACCAAACTGACTTGGCTGTGCCGCTGTATGAAGCCAACCTCGCACTGAACCGTTCCGGGTTCGGTAGAGAGCTCAGATGTTGGTTGTGACCTGGGGTTTCGTGGTTGCGCGGTAGTGGTTGTTCTCGTATTCGACGGGCGGGACGTGGCCTATCTCACCGTGGAGTCGTCGGTGGTTATACCAGTCGACGTACTCGGCGGTGGCGAGTTCGACGTCGGACAGTGTCCTCCATGGCCGTCGGGGCTTGATCAGCTCGGTCTTGAAGAGGCCGATCGTGCTCTCCATGAGGGCGTTGTCGTAGGCGTCGCCGACGCTGCCGATGGAGGCTGCGATGCCGGCCGCGTCCAGGTGTTCGGCGAGCCGGAAACTCGTGTACTGCGACCCGGCGTCCGAGTGATAGATCAACTCTCCTGGTTGAACAGGGTGTTGGTCGCGGTCGCGCTGCCAGATCGCCATCTCCAGGGCGTCCAGCACGAAGACCGTCTCCTTCACGGTGTCCGCGGCCCAGCCGACGATCCGGCGGGAGAAGGTGTCCACGACGAACGCGACGTAGACGACACCGGACCAGGTCTTCACGTGGGTGAAGTCCGCG